>CAWFRW010000014.1:0-11292 GCA_963818295.1 uncultured Bacteroidales bacterium | reverse complement strand
CCTGCTTTCACAAAATTAGAATTCAGGATCTTTATCTCACCGTCAATGTTATCGATGCTGTTTCCCCTGAAATTTGCTGTCAGCAGCATGGTAGCGGCAGCAGAGGTATCTGTTTTGCTGAAATTGAGCCTGAAGAGGTCAGCCCTGGCGAGATTCAGTGTAAAATCAAATTCAGGAAGCTTATTGCTGAAATCAAATGTTCCAAGAAGGTCCATTTTAATATTACTATCCGAGATATTTATGCTTCCATCCCATGTTTTTTCAGTAAAAGATCCCGTTAAGAGAAATGTTCCTGTATTTATACTTTTTAATTTCAACTGAGTCAATTTTCCCGGTGAGGTTAGCCGCAAACTTCTTGAACGAGAATGCATAGCCGTCGACCGATGTACTGAAGCTTAGTTTTCCCAGCAGATCAGTTTTTCCTGTCAATTCTCCAAGATTTATATCGCTTCCCTTTATAAGGCCTTTTATCTTGTATTTCCTTGATTTATCAGGACGGAGTGAGATATCTGTCCTGATATTTCCCTGACTTGTTCTTATTTCGCCATATGTAACAAAATCTGTTGTAAATCCTGTAAAGCTTCCATTGAATGAGATATTCCCTAGCTTATATGTTGCCTGTGGGATAACAAAGGCGCTTTTCCCTTTTAACCTGAACTTTTCGATATCAGTAGCATTTGTTTTCAGATCGTTGACGCCCACATATATAAACGTATTCTCAATATTTGGCAGTCCTGAAAAATCAAAATCACAATCCAGTGAGGTGCTGTTTCTGTATGACAGACTGATATCCCTGCCTCTCAGTTCTGATACAGTTCCAAGGACTTTTCCCGAAAGCCATACAGATTCATTTATGCCCTCTGCAAATGGCATGAAATACAGAAGATCTGACGTGCTTATTAGCGATTTATCGAGCACTGCATTCAGTCTCACATCTGTTGTGAAATTGCTGAATGACCCCGAACTGTCAGTCCGCATGGCAAATAAGGGGATATTAAGGACACTGCTGTCGCTTGTCAGGAAGAGAGAGCTCAGCATAATATTCTTTTTTGCCAGACTCACTGAAGCATCCATTCTCTGTATTGTAAAACCATGTGACTCTTTCAGGCCAAGACTAAATACTGAAAAGGAGGTTGTATCGTTTTGGATTTTAAGATCCTCAATTGTAGCATATATTTCAGAGAGCTTCAGATCTGAAAAATCAACCACCGATTTTCCCCTGGCTGCCCTGTGATTTATAAGAGAAAATCTGGCATTAGACAGATCAATCTGTTCAACAGAAAAACTGAGTGGTCTTTTTTTTAAGGTATCCTCCTGTTTTTTGAGCATATCGAGATACCAGTTAAGGTTCATTATTCCTGCAGAATCAGTAATGAGAGCCACGACAGGCTTGATAATTGTTACCCGTCCAAGCCTGAGCATATTTCGCTCCAGATCGAACCTTCTGATGCCTGCAATTACTTCCCGGGTGTATAAGAGTGTGTCATTATGCTGGTCTTTGATAAGAATATCATTGATAGCCAGTTTGTTGAAAAATCTGTATTCAATTTTGCCAATTGATATTGAGGTGTTGATTCCTTTTGAAATGTGACTTGTGATCCTGTTAACAAGGAAAGTCTGTAAGGCTGAAATCTGCAAAAGGGGATAGAGGGTAGCGGGGAGCATTATAAAAACCCCGATAACTATTATAAAATACTTAAATGATTTTTTAATATTTTTGGCCATTGGTATTTACTAAAAAATCGATGGTCAAAATAACCTAAAATATACCGAAAAAAAAAGCATTTATGACAGTTACAATCCTTGCGATAGAATCTTCATGTGATGATACATCTGTGGCCGTTGTCAGGGATGGCTATGTGCTTTCGAATCTGATAGCGAATCAGGATATTCATATGTCATATGGCGGAGTTGTTCCGGAACTGGCTTCGAGGGCACATCAGGCCAATATTGTTCCGGTTACCCAACAGGCAGTTAAAAAAGCAGGTATTGAACTTGATGAAATAAATGCGGTTGCCTTTACAAGGGGTCCAGGATTACTGGGGTCTCTTCTTGTGGGCACCTCGTTTGCGAAGGGATTTGCCCTTGCCCGGGATGTTCCTCTGATAGAAGTAAATCATCTTCAGGCTCATGTGATGGCTCATTTCATTCTTTCAAAAGGTGATGAAAACAGGATCCCGTCATTTCCATTCCTTTGCCTGCTTGTCTCCGGCGGTCATACAAGAATCATAATCATGAAAAGTCATCTTGAAATGGAGATGATTGGAAATACTATTGATGATGCTGCAGGCGAGGCATTTGACAAATGCGGAAAAGTGATGGGATTTCCCTATCCGGCCGGTCCGCTGATAGATAAACTGGCAGCTCAGGGAAACAGGAATGCATTCACGTTTGCAAAACCGGTTGTCAGAGGTCTTGATTTCAGCTTCAGCGGATTGAAGACAAGTTTTCTCTATTTCCTTCGCGACAGGCTGAAGGAGGATCCTGATTTCATCGAGAATAATAAAGCCGATCTGTGCGCATCGCTTCAGAATGTTATTGTAAACATTCTTGTTTCAAAACTTGTAAAGGCTTCAGCCCAGACAGGTATTACGGAAATAGGTATTGCAGGTGGTGTTTCGGCCAACTCAGGATTAAGAGAAGGCATGAAGGCAGAAGCTGCAAAAAGAAAATGGAATCTCTTTATCCCTGAATTCAGTTACACAACGGATAATGCTGCAATGATTGGTATAACAGCTTATTATAAATATCTGCGCGGTGAATTTTCCGGTCACGACATAATTCCTCTGGCCAGGTATTAATGGGACGAGGGATGAGGGATGAGGAATGAGGAATGAGGGATGAGGGAGACAGGGGGTGAGTTCGTGTTACTCCGTGAAACTCCGTGCCAACTCCGTGTAACTCCGTGTTTAAAAAGTACATGTTAATAATAAAAAAACCGGAGACTTCTTTCATCCGGGTTTCAGATAATAAATAAATATTTTTTATATTCAAAAATAATCTACCACAGGCACCACTCTTTGCAGAGCAGAGAGGGGCCGGGGGTGAGTTCGTGGGTGTGTACAAAAGTTTAAAAATTTTACCTTACAACAATTATCTGGTACAAAGGAGAAAATTATTAACTTGTAACAAAATATTTGACATGGAGGTGCTTAAGTTTGCCCCGACAAGGAATACTCCTGAAATAGTTCTAAATCCCGACGGAATGATTCAGATCAGTGGAAGGTCAATCCATGAAAATGCAGCAGCTTTTTTTGCCCCTGTTGAGGAGTGGATTTCATCCTATATGAATTCTCCCGCAAATATTACAAATGTCGATATGGCGCTTGAATATTTTAACAGTGCAAGTGCTAAAATTATAATTTCGCTGCTACAGAAAATCACCCATGTAACACCTGCAGCATAAGAAGTTCATAATCAACTGGTATTATGAAGACGGTGATGAAGATATTCTTGAGCGGGGAGAATATTTTGCTTCGATACTTGATGTTCCTGTGAATTTTATCATGATCAGGTAATCAGCTTTTAAACACCTTGTCAACCTGAACTGAACGGATTTCATCCCGGTTTTTGAATTCTCTTAATCTTGCTGAAGATTAATGCTTAATGGATTTAAAAAGTAAAACAAGTGATTTCTCTCTGCCAAAGCCCCTTATTGTTATTTTATTCCTGTAAGCTTCTATAACTGCAAAGCTGTTGCTTTTTTTGGTTTCAACCATTCCCTTAAAAGTAACAAAATGCACATTATTATTTACTGCATAACTCCCGTCATGATTATGTCCGCTGAACCAGGCAATGATGTTGTTGTATTTTGAGATAATATCACTCACTTCTTTATAATTCAGCAGGTTGTGAATATTGTCAGGAGCTATCGGGAAATGGCATAAAAGGATGACTTTTTCAGAATTCTCAGCCGCATCGGCAAGCTGGCCGGTAAGCCAGTCAAGCTGTTTGCGGCTTATTCCGCCGTTCCATTCAATTGCATTTATAGCACCGCTTTTTTTAAGGTTCGCAATGTATTCAGACGCCTGCCTGATCATTGTCTTTTCTGCATGGGCATAAGTGCTGATTTCATTTCCGTTCATGAAAATCAGGCGGTATTTTTTATAGATAATTGAATAATAGCCCTCCCTCGATTCTGTAAATACAGGCAGGCGGCTCAGATATCTTGAATCGACTGAATAATCATGATTGCCTGTAATATGGTAGGTTTTTATTCCTGATGAATTAAGAGTATTAATTACAGGTTTATATGATTCATAATTGCTTTCAATCAGATCACCGAGGTTAACAATGAAATTAACCGAATCATGCCTGAACTCAGAGACTGCATCCTCAAGCTTTTCAAGCGAGGACCGGTAATATCTGTTTCCGGCGGGACTGATGTCAGCATACTGTACATCGGAAATTACACCAAAACTAAATAATGGCTTCTGTTCAGGTGATTCAGGTTCAGACTTTAGAGTGTCTTCAATTGCTGAATATTTTCTTATCCGGCATATCAAAAATTAAAATGGTCGCCAGAGAAAATGCAAACAACAGGTTCATTTGAATTAATCATTTAGACACTGTCTTAAACAAAAACGGAGATCAAAAAGTTTACCCGGCTGAGAAATAATTACAGATTCTGTCAGTTTGCCAGAGGATCAGCCACTTTTCCCATAAAAAGAATTGAATTTGTTGTTGTCTCCCTTATAATATAAAGAAATGAATGGTCAATATTCAATATAACCGGGGGCGGAGGAGCAGATGTATTTTTTATCTCCACAACTGTTGCAGCCGCAGCTTCTGTCCCTTCTTCATTTGTTTCAATGAAAGCCTGGTGTAATACCATGCTTATCAGAAGGCTCAGATCCGAGATATTTGAAAAATCGGCATTGTCTGTAAAAGCAATTCCCATGCCCATATCTGTAAGAATGCCGTTAAGCTCATTTTTGAAGCCAAATTTAAAACGGGGGAATGTAAGATCTGTTTCTGTTTCATTCATCTGAGTCAGTAATCCGTTGAAGCTTCCTTCATTCAGAAGAGGAGTAAGGGTGTTGATTCCGTTTTGGGTATCAGGCAATATAACATCCATTACAAAATTACCCTGCCCGTAAGGAAATTCTGCGAGTACAAATCCTTCGCCTGAATACAGCTTGTAATCGGAAACCTGTTTCATCATAGGTACTTCACTTGTTGAGCCATCGCTCTTGTAAAATGTTTTCTCAACAGTTTTTCCCTTATCGAACTCGGATTTCCATTTGCCCTTGAAGTAAATTGCATTCACAAGAAGCATTACAGTATTGTCTTCAAAACCGCTTAGCATATCTTTTATAAGGCCGTTAGTATTATCCTCAATCCATCCGTTTACTGCCAGATATGCTTCGGGATCTGTAATGTCAAATGACCTGGACTCCGCATTGTAATATTCGGTCAGGATATCTTTAAACGGGACCTTGACTTCGAAATTTTTCTCAGCCCAGACTGAATTGGCGATCGATATCAGTACTCTTTTGTCAACTTTAAGAAGGGCTTCCGAAAGATCTTTATATGAATTGTTTATGATTTCAGGCGTTAAGTCGCTTACCCTCAATGCTTCCAGCATAGCATCGCGGGTTGATCCGGAGGCCCCGTTAAGCGTCATTGAAAGAGCGGCTGATATGCTTAGAGGGGAGATTATTATATTTTCAGATTCAGAAGTATTCTCAAGAATTCTTTTAAATAAATCGAAGGCAAAAGTATTTTCTGAACTTATTAACGATTGCTGCTCCGCTGTAATGTTTATCGGAACAGGTTCCTTTGGCAGGTTATCATCGGTAGTCTTGTTGCATGAAGAGAAAAACAAAGTAATGACTAACGAAAGGAAAAAGGAGGTTCTAAGGGATCTGTTTTTCATTTTGCAAATCATTTATGACGGGATGTCGGTTGGGTAATAGAAAATTAGTCAGGTTAATAACTTTTTAAACTCAAAAACCATGCCAGCTGACTATGATTTTTTTCTGCTTTTTTTATGAGTATCCTGATAGGCCCTCAGATATATGAAGGAGATAGTGAAAAATGTCAATCCCAGTAAAAGCAGCATAATGAAAGTGAATACTGATGGCTTATCCAGGCCGGGTACAGGGTGTCTGATTCTGAATATATAGCCGTATATTGTATAGATCAGCACCATTATTGAAATTCCGAAGCTGAACAGAATAGTTGTCCCGTCAAATATTCTGGTTGTCCTGTAAAATCTTGTGTTTTTAAATGTTCTGTAAGGTGTTCTTGCGTATGCAGCAGCACGCTTATGTGATTTGTGCCGGCGGTATTTTCTCCAATCTTCCATTGCCTGAATATATGCCTGCTCATCAGATTTAATCTTCTCGTGATAAGCAAGCAGAAATTCATAGGCTTCGGTTACAGAAATAAACTGATCCTTTGCATCCGGAGAATGATTTATATCCGGATGGAAGAGTCTTGCTTTTTTTCTGTATGCCTTCTTAATCGTTTCGACAGTGGAGTCAGAAGGCAGATCAAGTATCCTGTAATAATCAGAGGCTGTGAATGTATGTTGCACTTTCTTTAAATGTATCCAACCCCATTTCAACAAAAATGTTTTTCACACCTCCTGTCTCAACGGCTGCGAAAAATTCCTTCCAGTCGACAATCCCTTTCCCTATTGGCGCTTCTTTCTTATCTGCTGCGGACCAGTCAGCAAGATGAGCAGAAATAAATCTGCCCGGGTATTTATTGAAATAGGTGGCAGCCTTATATCCTATGCTTATTACAGCTACCTGGAATTGCATTTTTACATATTCCGGATCAAGCTCCTTCATAAGTGCATCATAAATGATTGTGTCGTCGATTTTTGCAAATTCAGTATGATGATTATGGTAACCGGTCTGAATTCCGGCTTTTTTTGTCTTTTCACCTATTTTGTTCAATTCATCTGCAGCCTTGAGCCAGTCGCTGAGAGTTGCTTTTTCAGGTAGTCCCGGACTCGATAATATCATCTGTTTCTGTCCTGACTCGGAGGCAAAAGCTATTCGTTCATCAAGATGGTTCTTTAGTTCATCAAAGCCATAATGAGTACTCGTGAAAATCAGTCCGGCATCATTAATGATCTTTTTCATCTCTTTAGCCTTCAGTTTCATGAGAGGACCAAAACCTGACGATTCATATCCCGGAGGAGAACACATCTCTACGCTTTGGTAACCCAGCCCGGCAACCATTTTGAGAGTCCCCGCAAAATCTTTGACAAGCATATCCTTCACCGTCCATACCTGAAAACCGACAGGCAGTTTAACTGTACCAGCGGCATTCTTTGCACTCAGGTCAAACGGGATCTGAGACATGAGAACGGCTGAACCAATCCCAATGGTCGTTTTGCCAAGGAATTGTCTTCTTGATAATTTATTCATAGCAGACAAGTTTTAAAAATCTTGATATTCAGAATTGTGAAAATTATTTATAAGACACAAAGTTACCTCCCTTAAAAGAGCTTACCCCATCATCAGTTCCTATCCACACAACACCGTCATTGTCAACTGCAAGGCAGAGTATTGTATTACTGCTGAGTCCGTTTGCAGTTGTATATGTTGTCCATTTTGTACCGTCAAAAACAGAAATACCTCCACCTTTGGTCCCGAACCAGAGATTGCCCTGCTTATCAGCTGTAATAGCCTGGACAAAATTATTCACAAGGCCTTCGGCAGTTGTATAAACTGTCCAGTTTTCAAGGGTGTTGCTTCCCTTATGAGTCGCCACTCCCTGGTCAGTTCCGAACCATTTTGTTCCGTCGGGTGCAATATAAATGCTGAAAACCTTATCGGAAGGTATAATAATCGGTCCCCACTGCGCATATACCGAAGCGCCTGAAATGCCGTCAACATCATTATGAAAAAGCCTTGCAACGCCGGCGCCGTCAGTTGCTACATAGAGTGAATCGCCTGCAGGATTGGTGGCAATCGATGTGATAGGGTATTCCTTGAACATTGCATAAGGATAAGTATCATCATAAGTAAGATCCAGCCACTTATTTCCGCTGAATGCTGAAATCCCCTTATCAGTTCCAAACCAGCGGAGCGATCCGTTTCCAAAGGTTACCTTTACAACATTGGAGCTCAGGATTGAACCATCGCCTTCAATGAATGTCTTGGCTTCAGTCTTAGCATCAAATGGAAGAGATGCAACGGTTGCCCCTGTTGGGGAAACAACCCAGAATTCTGAACTTCCGGGATCTGAACGGAATGCAAAGTCCTTCAGGTTTGCTGATCCTATTTTACTGTTTTCATTATGCAGAGCCCATTTATCGCCCGAAAAACTTACAATTCCAAGCTCGGTAAGAAACCATTTTGAATTTGCGCCATCAACAAGAACAGCATAATAGTTTTTAGCCTGTAAACCGGTTTTAACAGCATTGTTAGCCTGACCGGAGGCCACTCCCCCTGTAAATACGGCAAAAACCACCGTAAAGACTGCCAATACTGTACACTTGTAAAAGTTTTCCTTCTTCATATTCTTTCTTTTTAATTTTCACAGTAAAAGTATAAAATCTGACAGAATTGTTCGGGCATATCACAGTAATAAAAGCTAATAATTGTTAAATATGGTTTTAAGCCGGAAGTCGGAAGTCGGAAGGGTAACTAGAGCTTCGGTCTTCCGGCTTCGGTCTTCCGGCTAATTTTAACATTATTTACAATTTGGGATGAATCTTAAGGTTATGAATTTTTGTACTTTTACAAGCACCAGCGCAAAGGATATTTGAAGAATTGAAGAGATCATTAATGATTATAAAATAAAAAACAATAAACCAGCTATGTTATCAATTAAGAACAAGAAGTGTGTCAGGGCAGGATCAATGATTTTATTTCTGCTTTTATCAGTCTGTTTTGAATCTGCCGTAATTGCACAGGTGAAGATGACAGACATTTTACTTAAGGGCGGACATGTAATAGATCCTAAGAACGGGATTGATTCAAAGATGGATATAGCAATAACTGATGGCAGGATTACCGGGGTCGCTCCTGAAATCTCTCCGGTAAATGTTAAGAATGTAATTGATGCAAGCGGATTGTATGTTACTCCGGGGCTTATAGATATGCATGTTCATGCCTTTTATGGTACCGACAAAGGTTCATATATAGCAAACGGATGGGATGCTCTTGCACCTGACGGTTTTACTTTCAGGGCAGGTGTTACAACTGTTGTTGATGCAGGATCATCCGGATGGAGAAATTTCCGTACTTTCAAGGAGCAGACAATCGACAGGGCACAGACAAGAGTTCTTGCATTCCTTAATATTGTTGGTGCAGGAATGTATGGAAGGTTTGAGGAACAGGATGTGACTGACATGAATCCTGTGATGACATCCTATATGATTACAAAGTTGTATCCTGATATAATTGTTGGCGTAAAGTCGGCACATTACTGGGGACCTGACTTCACTCAGGTGGATAGTGCGGTTGCGGCCGGTACACTGGCTAATGTACCTGTAATGGTAGATCTGGGAGAACATCATCCTCCTTTATCTATTGAAGCGCTTTTTATGAAACATCTCAGGCCGGGTGATATCTGGACACATACCTATGCAAATGCACCACAGGACAGAGAGGTGCCGGTCGATGAGAATGGAAAAGTGAAACCGTTCATTTTTGAAGCGCAGAAACGGGGAATAATATTTGATGTGGGACATGGAGGCGGCGCATTTCATTTTGCGCAGGCAGTTCCATCTATCCGGCAGGGATTCATTGCGGATGTCATAAGTTCGGATCTGCATACCGGTAGCATGAACAGCGGTATGAAGGATATGACAAACCTGCTTTCAAAGTTTATGGCAATGGGATTATCAGTACAGGATGTTATACTGCGCGCCACATGGAAACCTGCCAACGTTATCAAAAGGACTGACCTGGGTAATTTAAGCGTTGGAAGCGTAGCGGATGTCGCAGTCTTCAGTCTCCGGAAAGGTGATTTTGGATTTCTTGATGTAAGGGGTAAAAAACTTAAAGGAACCCAGAAACTTGAAGCTGAGCTGACAATCCGTGCAGGGAAAATTGTCTGGAATCTGAATGGATTGGGCGCTCCTGCATGGGATGCAAAACAATGATAATAAACTTACGCGTACATTATTTATACTTTTCAGAAGACCAACAGTTACACCCATAAATACAATTTGCCATGTCAAAACCTTTCTCATCTGCCTGTTGTTGTGTTCATAATATTTATACAACAGTCGCCGGTTTTCTGGCTGCCGGGTTATTTATAGTTTCCCTTACAGGCTCTGTGCAGGCCCAGGAGATAGATATCCTTCTAAAGGGAGGTCATCTTATAGATCCAAAGAATAATATTGATTCTGAGATGGATGTTGCAATTGCAAACGGAAAAATTCTCAAAGTAGCAAAGGATATTCCTGTCTCAGGTGCAAAAAAGGTTGTTAATGCTGAAGGTTTGTATGTTACACCGGGTCTGATTGACCTGCATACTCATGTTTTTGTTGGAAGCAGGGATGGTTTTGCTGATGGTTTTTCAAGTTTGTCACCTGATGACATAACCTTCAAGGCAGGAATAACAACTGTGGTGGATGCAGGAACATCCGGCTGGCGCAATTTTCCCCTCTTCAAAAAACAGGTTATAGACAGATCGCAGACACGTATTCTTGCCTTTTTGAACATAGCCGGATCAGGAATGACTGGTTTTCCTTCCGAAGAGGATATTAATGATATGGATCCACATATGACAGCGCTTGTTATTCAGCAATATCCGGATATAATTGTGGGCGTGAAAATAGGACATTACAGGGGCAGCGAATGGACACCGATGGACAGGGCGCTTGATGCCGGTCGTATAGCCAATGTGCCTTTGTTTCTTGAATGTCATCTTCCTCTGCTGCCTCTTGAAGGGCTGCTTGAACGAATGAGGCCCGGAGATATTTATTCACATACCTATTGCACAGCTGTTGACAGGACCTGTATCCTTGATGAAAATGGCCGGCTCAGGCCTTGTGTTCTTGACGCACAGAAGAAAGGGATAAGGTTCGATGTCGGGCATGGCGGGGGAATGTTTCATTTTGCGGTAGCAGTTCCGGCTCTCAAACAGGGATTATTGCCCAATTCCTTCGGTTCGGATCTTCACCGTTTCAGCATGAACTCAGGAATGAAAAACATGCTGGATATAATGTCAAAATTTTTGAATATGGGCATGACAATCCAGGATATAATTTTCCGTGCCACATGGAATTCGGCAAATTCTGTAAAGAGACCTGATCTTGGCCAGCTTAGTGAGGGAGCAGATGCTGATGTGGTGTTACTTAATGTGAGAAAGGGAAGT
>CAWFRW010000013.1:0-119710 GCA_963818295.1 uncultured Bacteroidales bacterium | reverse complement strand
GAGACGCTTATCAATACCACGACAGAACCGGTAATAGTACATTATCTGATCACGCCATCAGTCAACGGATGTGCAGGCACTACATTTGATCTGGCTGTTACGGTCAATCCTACGTCAGTTATCACTAGTTCAGCAACAGCCAACTGGTGCAATAATATCCCGAATACATATACCGCTACCAGCTCAAGCAGCACTGCCACGTTTGCATGGACACGAGCAGTAGTAGGAGGCATCAGCAACCTTGCAGGCTCGGGCAGTACAGGCACTATCACCGAGACGCTTATCAATACCACGACAGAACCGGTAATAGTACATTATCTGATCACGCCATCAGTCAACGGATGTGCAGGCACTACATTTGATCTGGCTGTTACGGTCAATCCTACGTCAGTTATCACTAGTTCAGCAACAGCCAACTGGTGCAATAATATCCCGAATACATATACCGCTACCAGCTCAAGCAGCACTGCCACGTTTGCATGGACACGAGCAGTAGTAGGAGGCATCAGCAACCTTGCAGGCTCGGGCAGTACAGGCACTATCACCGAGACGCTTATCAATACCACGACAGAACCGGTAATAGTACATTATCTGATCACGCCATCAGTCAACGGATGTGCAGGCACTACATTTGATCTGGCTGTTACGGTCAATCCTACGTCAGTTATCACTAGTTCAGCAACAGCCAACTGGTGCAATAATATCCCGAATACATATACCGCTACCAGCTCAAGCAGCACTGCCACGTTTGCATGGACACGAGCAGTAGTAGGAGGCATCAGCAACCTTGCAGGCTCGGGCAGTACAGGCACTATCACCGAGACGCTTATCAATACCACGACAGAACCGGTAATAGTACATTATCTGATCACGCCATCAGTCAACGGATGTGCAGGCACTACATTTGATCTGGCTGTTACGGTCAATCCTACGTCAGTTATCACTAGTTCAGCAACAGCCAACTGGTGCAATAATGTCCCGAATACATATACCGCTACCAGCTCAAGCAGCACTGCCACGTTTGCATGGACACGAGCAGTAGTAGGAGGCATCAGCAACCTTGCAGGCTCGGGCAGTACAGGCACTATCACCGAGACGCTTATCAATACCACGACAGAACCGGTAATAGTACATTATCTGATCACGCCATCAGTCAACGGATGTGCAGGCACTACATTTGATCTGGCTGTTACGGTCAATCCTACGTCAGTTATCACTAGTTCAGCAACAGCCAACTGGTGCAATAATATCCCGAATACATATACCGCTACCAGCTCAAGCAGCACTGCCACGTTTGCATGGACACGAGCAGTAGTAGGAGGCATCAGCAACCTTGCAGGCTCGGGCAGTACAGGCACTATCACCGAGACGCTTATCAATACCACGACAGAACCGGTAATAGTACATTATCTGATCACGCCATCAGTCAACGGATGTGCAGGCACTACATTTGATCTGGCTGTTACGGTCAATCCTACGTCAGTTATCACTAGTTCAGCAACAGCCAACTGGTGCAATAATATCCCGAATACATATACCGCTACCAGCTCAAGCAGCACTGCCACGTTTGCATGGACACGAGCAGTAGTAGGAGGCATCAGCAACCTTGCAGGCTCGGGCAGTACAGGCACTATCACCGAGACGCTTATCAATACCACGACAGAACCGGTAATAGTACATTATCTGATCACGCCATCAGTCAACGGATGTGCAGGCACTACATTTGATCTGGCTGTTACGGTCAATCCTACGTCAGTTATCACTAGTTCAGCAACAGCCAACTGGTGCAATAATATCCCGAATACATATACCGCTACCAGCTCAAGCAGCACTGCCACGTTTGCATGGACACGAGCAGTAGTAGGAGGCATCAGCAACCTTGCAGGCTCGGGCAGTACAGGCACTATCACCGAGACGCTTATCAATACCACGACAGAACCGGTAATAGTACATTATCTGATCACGCCATCAGTCAACGGATGTGCAGGCACTACATTTGATCTGGCTGTTACGGTCAATCCTACGTCAGTTATCACTAGTTCAGCAACAGCCAACTGGTGCAATAATATCCCGAATACATATACCGCTACCAGCTCAAGCAGCACTGCCACGTTTGCATGGACACGAGCAGTAGTAGGAGGCATCAGCAACCTTGCAGGCTCGGGCAGTACAGGCACTATCACCGAGACGCTTATCAATACCACGACAGAACCGGTAATAGTACATTATCTGATCACGCCATCAGTCAACGGATGTGCAGGCACTACATTTGATCTGGCTGTTACGGTCAATCCTACGTCAGTTATCACTAGTTCAGCAACAGCCAACTGGTGCAATAATATCCCGAATACATATACCGCTACCAGCTCAAGCAGCACTGCCACGTTTGCATGGACACGAGCAGTAGTAGGAGGCATCAGCAACCTTGCAGGCTCGGGCAGTACAGGCACTATCACCGAGACGCTTATCAATACCACGACAGAACCGGTAATAGTACATTATCTGATCACGCCATCAGTCAACGGATGTGCAGGCACTACATTTGATCTGGCTGTTACGGTCAATCCTACGTCAGTTATCACTAGTGTCAGCAACAGCCAGCTGGTGCAATAATGTCCCGAATACATATACCGCTACCAGCTCAAGCAGCACTGCCACCTTTGCATGGACACGAGCAGTAGTAGGAGGTATAAGTAATACGGCAGGCTCGGGCAGTACAGGCACTATCACCGAGACGCTTATCAATACCACGACAGAACCGGTAATAGTACATTATCTAATCACGCCATCAGTTAACGGATGTGCAGGCACTACATTTGACCTGTCCGTTATGGTCAATCCTACGTCAGTTATCACTAGTTCAGCAACAGCCAACTGGTGCAATAATATCCCGAATACATATACAGCTACCAGCTCAAGCAGCACTGCCACGTTTGCATGGACACGAGCAGTAGTAGGAGGTATAAGTAATATGGCAGGCTCGGGCAGTACAGGCACTATCACCGAGACGCTTATCAATACCACGACAGAACCGGTAATAGTACATTATCTAATCACGCCATCAGTCAACGGATGTGCAGGCACTACATTTGATCTGGCTGTTACGGTCAATCCTACGTCAGTTATCACTAGTTCAGCAACAGCCAGCTGGTGCAATAATGTCCCGAATACATATACAGCTACCAGCTCAAGCAGCACTGCCACGTTTGCATGGACACGAGCAGTAGTAGGAGGTATAAGTAATACGGCAGGCTCGGGCAGTACAGCCACTATCACCGAGACACTTATTAATAATACAGTAAATCCTATAGATGTTGTTTACATTATAACCCCTATTGTTAATGGATGCACTGGCACTCCATTTAATCTAATTGTTACAGTTAATCCGACAGCAGAGGTAGATCTTCCTGTAAACCAGGTTGTATGTAATGGAGATAACACAACAACTGTCACTTTTGCGACAGTCAATACCGGGGGAGTTACAACCTACTCCTGGACAAATAGTGATATAAGTATAGGTCTGGCCGCAAGCGGCAATGGTAATATATCATCTTTCGTAGCTACCAACCCGGGTACATCACCGGTAGTAGCAACAATCGTTGTTACCCCTCACTTCAGCAATGGAGGTACGATGTGCGACGGACCAACCAGGACTTTTACGATAACAGTCAATCCGACAGCAGAGGTAGATCTTCCTGTAAACCAGGTTGTATGTAATGGAGAGAACACATCAGCTGTTACCTTTACCACAACAGGTACCGGAGGAGTTACAACTTATACCTGGACAAATGATCAGCCAACAATAGGATTATCAGCAACAGGAAGTGGTAATATTGCATCCTTTGTAGCTACCAACCCTGGTACATCACCAGTAGTAGCAACAATCGTTGTTACCCCTCACTTCAGCAATGGAGGTACGATGTGCGACGGACCAACAAAGACTTTTACGATAACAGTTAATCCGACAGCAGAGGTAGATCTTCCTGTAAACCAGGTTGTATGTAATGGAGATAACACAACAACTGTCACCTTTGCGACAATCAATACCGGAGGAGTTACAACTTATACCTGGACAAACAGTACAACTAGTATTGGTCTGGCAGCAAACGGCAATGGAGATATCCCCTCCTTTGTAGCCATCAACCCGGGTACATCACCAGTAGTAGCAACAATCGTTGTTACCCCTCACTTCAGCAATGGAGGCAAGATGTGTGACGGACCAACAAAGACTTTTACGATAACAGTTAATCCGACAGCAGAGGTAGATCTTCCTGTAAACCAGGTTGTATGTAATGGAGATAACACAACAACTGTCGCTTTTGCGACAGTTAATACCGGAGGAGTTACAACCTACTCCTGGACAAATAGTGATATAAGTATAGGTCTGGCCGCAAGCGGCAATGGTAATATATCATCTTTCGTAGCTACCAACCCGGGTACATCACCGGTAGTAGCAACAATCGTTGTTACCCCTCACTTCAGCAATGGAAGTACGATGTGCGACGGACCAACAAAGACTTTTACGATAACAGTCAATCCGACAGCAGAGGTAGATCTTCCTGTAAACCAGGTTGTATGTAATGGAGAGAACACATCAGCTGTTACCTTTACCACAACGGGTACCGGAGGAGTTACGACTTATACCTGGACAAATGATCAGCCAACAATAGGATTATCGGCAACAGGAAGTGGTAATATTGCATCCTTTGTAGCTACCAACCCTGGTACATCACCAGTAGTAGCAACAATCGTTGTTACCCCTCACTTCAGCAATGGAGGTACGATGTGCGACGGACCAACAAAGACTTTTACGATAACAGTTAATCCGACAGCAGAGGTAGATCTTCCTGTAAACCAGGTTGTATGTAATGGAGATAACACAACAACTGTCACTTTTGCGACAGTCAATACCGGGGGAGTTACAACCTACTCCTGGACAAATAGTGATATAAGTATAGGTCTGGCCGCAAGCGGCAATGGTAATATATCATCTTTCGTAGCTACCAACCCGGGTACATCACCGGTAGTAGCAACAATCGTTGTTACCCCTCACTTCAGCAATGGAGGTACGATGTGCGACGGACCAACCAGGACCTTTACGATAACAGTCAATCCGACAGCAGAGGTAGATCTTCCTGTAAACCAGGTTGTATGTAATGGAGAGAACACATCAGCTGTTACCTTTACCACAACGGGTACCGGAGGAGTTACGACTTATACCTGGACAAATGATCAGCCAACAATAGGATTATCAGCAACAGGAAGTGGTAATATTGCATCCTTTGTAGCTACCAACCCTGGTACATCACCAGTAGTAGCAACAATCGTTGTTACCCCTCACTTCAGCAATGGAGGTACGATGTGCGACGGACCAACAAAGACTTTTACGATAACAGTTAATCCGACAGCAGAGGTAGATCTTCCTGTAAACCAGGTTGTATGTAATGGAGATAACACATCAGCTGTTACCTTTACCACAACGGGTACCGGAGGAGTTACAACTTATACCTGGACAAACAGTACAACTAGTATTGGTCTGGCAGCAAACGGCAATGGAGATATCCCCTCCTTTGTAGCCATCAACCCGGGTACATCACCAGTAGTAGCAACAATCGTTGTTACCCCTCACTTCAGCAATGGAGGCAAGATGTGTGACGGACCAACAAAGACTTTTACGATAACAGTTAATCCGACAGCAGAGGTAGATCTTCCTGTAAACCAGGTTGTATGTAATGGAGATAACACAACAACTGTCGCTTTTGCGACAGTCAATACCGGAGGAGTTACAACCTACTCCTGGACAAATAGTGATATAAGTATAGGTCTGGCCGCAAGCGGCAATGGTAATATATCATCTTTCGTAGCCACCAACCCGGGTACATCACCGGTAATAGCAACAATCGTTGTTACCCCTCACTTCAGCAATGGAGGTACGATGTGCGACGGACCAACCAGGACCTTTACGATAACAGTCAATCCGACAGCAGAGGTAGATCTTCCTGTAAACCAGGTCGTATGTAATGGAGAGAACACATCAGCTGTTACCTTTACCACAACGGGTACCGGAGGAGTTACGACTTATACCTGGACAAATGATCAGCCAACAATAGGATTATCAGCAACAGGAAGTGGTAATATTGCATCCTTTGTAGCTACCAACCCTGGTACATCACCAGTAGTAGCAACAATCGTTGTTACCCCTCACTTCAGCAATGGAGGTACGATGTGCGACGGACCAACAAAGACTTTTACGATAACAGTTAATCCGACAGCAGAGGTAGATCTTCCTGTAAACCAGGTTGTATGTAATGGAGATAACACAACAACTGTCACTTTTGCGACAGTCAATACCGGGGGAGTTACAACCTACTCCTGGACAAATAGTGATATAAGTATAGGTCTGGCCGCAAGCGGCAATGGTAATATATCATCTTTCGTAGCTACCAACCCGGGTACATCACCGGTAGTAGCAACAATCGTTGTTACCCCTCACTTCAGCAATGGAGGTACGATGTGCGACGGACCAACCAAGACTTTTACGATAACAGTCAATCCGACAGCAGAGGTAGATCTTCCTGTAAACCAGGTTGTATGTAATGGAGAGAACACATCAGCTGTTACCTTTACCACAACGGGTACCGGAGGAGTTACAACTTATACCTGGACAAATGATCAGCCAACAATAGGATTATCAGCAACAGGAAGTGGTAATATTGCATCCTTTGTAGCTACCAACCCTGGTACATCACCAGTAGTAGCAACAATCGTTGTTACCCCTCACTTCAGCAATGGAGGTACGATGTGCGACGGACCAACAAAGACTTTTACGATAACAGTTAATCCGACAGCAGAGGTAGATCTTCCTGTAAACCAGGTTGTATGTAATGGAGATAACACATCAGCTGTTACCTTTACCACAACGGGTACCGGAGGAGTTACAACTTATACCTGGACAAACAGTACAACTAGTATTGGTCTGGCAGCAAACGGCAATGGAGATATCCCCTCCTTTGTAGCCATCAACCCGGGTACATCACCAGTAGTAGCAACAATCGTTGTTACCCCTCACTTCAGCAATGGAGGCAAGATGTGTGACGGACCAACAAAGACTTTTACGATAACAGTTAATCCGACAGCAGAGGTAGATCTTCCTGTAAACCAGGTTGTATGTAATGGAGATAACACAACAACTGTCGCTTTTGCGACAGTCAATACCGGAGGAGTTACAACCTACTCCTGGACAAATAGTGATATAAGTATAGGTCTGGCCGCAAGCGGCAATGGTAATATATCATCTTTCGTAGCTACCAACCCGGGTACATCACCGGTAATAGCAACAATCGTTGTTACCCCTCACTTCAGCAATGGAGGTACGATGTGCGACGGACCAACCAGGACCTTTACGATAACAGTCAATCCGACAGCAGAGGTAGATCTTCCTGTAAACCAGGTTGTATGTAATGGAGAGAACACATCAGCTGTTACCTTTACCACAACGGGTACCGGAGGAGTTACAACTTATACCTGGACAAATGATCAGCCAACAATAGGATTATCAGCAACAGGAAGTGGTAATATTGCATCCTTTGTAGCTACCAACCCGGGTACATCACCAGTAGTAGCAACAATCGTTGTTACCCCTCACTTCAGCAATGGAGGCAAGATGTGTGACGGACCAACAAAGACTTTTACGATAACAGTTAATCCGACAGCAGAGGTAGATCTTCCTGTAAACCAGGTTGTATGTAATGGAGATAACACAACAACTGTCACTTTTGCGACAGTCAATACCGGGGGAGTTACAACCTACTCCTGGACAAATAGTGATATAAGTATAGGTCTGGCCGCAAGCGGCAATGGTAATATATCATCTTTCGTAGCTACCAACCCGGGTACATCACCGGTAGTAGCAACAATCGTTGTTACCCCTCACTTCAGCAATGGAGGTACGATGTGCGACGGACCAACCAGGACCTTTACGATAACAGTCAATCCGACAGCAGAGGTAGATCTTCCTGTAAACCAGGTTGTATGTAATGGAGAGAACACATCAGCTGTTACCTTTACCACAACGGGTACCGGAGGAGTTACAACTTATACCTGGACAAATGATCAGCCAACAATAGGATTATCAGCAACAGGAAGTGGTAATATTGCATCCTTTGTAGCTACCAACCCTGGTACATCACCAGTAGTAGCAACAATCGTTGTTACCCCTCACTTCAGCAATGGAGGTACGATGTGCGACGGACCAACCAAGACTTTTACGATAACAGTTAATCCGACAGCAGAGGTAGATCTTCCTGTAAACCAGGTTGTATGTAATGGAGATAACACAACAACTGTCACTTTTGCGACAGTCAATACCGGAGGAGTTACTACCTATACCTGGATAAACAGCAATATCAGTATCGGATTAGCCGCGAGCGGCAATGGCAACATATCATCTTTTGTAGCCACCAATCCAGGTAACTCCCCAGCAGTAGCAACAATTGTTGTTACCCCGCACTTCAGCAACGGAGGTACGATGTGCGACGGACCAACAAAGACTTTTACGATAACAGTCAATCCGACAGCAGAAGTAGATCAACCTGTGAGTCAGGTTGTATGTAATGGAGCGAGCACAACAGCAGTGACATTTACCACCACAGGTACCGGAGGAGTTACAACTTATACCTGGATAAATAGTAATATCAGTATTGGATTAGCAGCAAGTGGCAGTGGTAATATTCCGTCGTTTGTAACTACAAATACCGGCAATTCACCTCTAGTGGCAACAATCACTGTTACACCGCATTTCAGTAATGGAGGTAAAACGTGCGACGGACCAAATAAAATATTCCAGATTATTGTCAACCCAACACCACAGGTTGTCCTGATACCCGGTTCCGGATATACAATCTGTAATGATGGAAGAACAAGTATTGTGTTAACCAGTCCCAGTACTTTTACTAGCGGAGTTATTACCTTTAATTATACGGTAGTAGCTACAGGTGGAGTATCTGGATTTTCCACACCTGTGTTAGGGTTACCGAGTAATTTTGTTATATCTGATATTCTTCATAACCCAACTAATACATCGCAGACAGTAACTTACACAATAGTTCCAATTAGCCCAACAGGTTGCGTTGCAGGACCGAGTAAAACAATAATTATTACGGTTGAACCAACACTCCAGATAGATCCGATCACCTTGTCACAAACAATATGTAATGACGGTCTGACAAATGTCGTATTATACAGTCCAACAATTTTTAGTGGCGGTAGAGTTATCACCTTTAATTATACTGTTGCAGCTACCGGTGGGGTAACAGGATTTACCACACCCGTTGCAGGGTTGCCTAATAATTCGGTTATAGCGGATGTGCTGCATAATCCTACTGATACTTATCAAACAGTTACTTACAGGGTAACGCCTATCAGTCCGACATGTTCAACAAGTGATCCGGATAAGATAATAGTTATAACAGTAAATCCAACACCAAGGATTTTCCCTGTACCAGCAAATACAACTCAATGCGATAGTACAGTTAATAGTATAAGGCTTCAGAGTCCCAGTATATTTACAACAGGTCTTATAACATTTGATTACACTGTAATCTCGTCGGGTTCTGTGACTGGATATAACAGTTCACTTTCCGGATTGCCAAATAACCATGTTATTGCTGACAGATTAAAAAATGGATCAGATACATATCAGATTGTAACTTACAGGATAGTCCCTGTAAACCCTGTTCCCGGATGTTCTTCAGGTGTGGCTCAGAGTGTATCAAGTACTATTAACCCGACACCCAGAGCCGTGCTTGCAAATAACATACCTGTTCTTTGTTCTACAGGAGTACTAAGAGGATCTGTAAATACCAATATTGTACTCAATTCACCTACGGTTATGACTTCAGGGGGTATAATATTTGATTATACTGTGAATGTGACTGGGGGGCCTGGTATAATTGTTGGAAATATCTCTCCTGCAACAAACCTGCCGCCGGGTTATAGAATCAATTACACCTACCAGAATAATTCCGATACCATACAGTCTGTCTATTATAATGTTATACCAAAAGTTGACAATGCTATTTGTGTACCTGGGAAGAGAGTTTGGAGTGAAGTAAAGGTGCATGCACGTCCTCTGCAGAATATTGTGGTTAAAAAGCCACTGACTTGTTCCGGAGGTGCAGGTCTTGCAGCATTGGCAGCTGTGATTTCTAAAGGAGCTAATCCATATCAGGTTGAATGGACCGGACCAGTAGGATATCACAAAACTGATTCACTTGCGATTGCCAATCTTTCAAGTGGCAAGTATGTACTAAGAGTAACAGATAATATTGGATGCTTTCAAAAAGACTCAATCAGTATAGTTCCTGTTACAGCACGGGCATTTATTTCCCCTGACGTGATTCCTCCAGGCACTTATAATATAAGCTGTATTGGTTCGACTGATGGCGCAATCACGGTATTTGTCACAGGAGGGATTACCCCCCCATATAAATATTCAGTTGTAAAAAATGATATCGATACCTTATATAAAGGTATATTCACCGATAATATTAATCCATTAGATCCGTCAACATTCAGACGTTATAATAATCTTGGAGCTGGTAGTTATACTCTCGTAATCCAGGATGTAAACAAGTGTGTGAATATTTACCGGATTGTTTTCAGGGTACCTCCGCCGGTTGCTGTAAATATTCAGAAGTCATCGAAGGACGGAGGTTTTAATATTTCCTGTAAAGGCTATAATGACGGATCTGCATGGGTTCAGAGTATTTCGGGAGGGCGTGGAGGTTTTACTTACAGATGGTATACAACTGATGGTAATATTCCAGGTCCGGTTAATACTAATCGGATAGATAACCTTATTGCCGGCACCTACTATCTTGAAATTAAGGATGTATTAGGTTGTATCACTATAGCTACGGTCGTAATCACTGAACCTGATGGTATGCAATTAGCAGGTTCCAGTGTATCAACATCACCTGATGGCATCTTCAATATCTCCTGCAACGGAGGCAATGATGGATCGATCTCAATGAATATAACAGGAGGATCGGGACATTATGTATATCTGTGGTCAAATGGGGCGACCACAAAGGATATATCAGGCCTGAGGGCCGGAGTTTATACCTGTTCGGTTATTGACCTGAATGGATGTATTCTTACGCCTTCACCTGTTTTTACACTTACAGAGCCAACTGCCCTTACTATAAATACTCCGGTTAGGTCAATTTCAGCAGATGGCGCCTATAATATAAATTGTTATGGTGCCAATACCGGATGGATTAATATTACTGTAACAGGAGGGAGCATCGGAAATTATAAATATAAGTGGAGCACAACTGACGGATCAGGAATAATTAACGGATTAAAAGATCAGACTTCGCTAACCGCCGGCAACTATCATCTGGTAGTGTCCGACTCCAATCATTGTGTCGCTACGAAAGATATTGCATTGTCGCAGCCAACTGTTTTTATTACGCAAATAAACTCTACAAATATTACATGTAAATCCCCGGGCTTTAATAATGGAACCATCATTCTTTCAGTATCAGGTGGCATAGCACCGTATTCATATTTATGGTCAAACGGTTTTACAACCAAAGATCTTTCGGGATTAACACAAGGTACTTACAAAGTAACTGTCACAGATTTCAATGGTTGTATCAAAACTGACTCGGCAAAAATTGAACTTCCCCCCACGCTGGACTATACTAAAAACCTTTCAGATTACAACGGATATAATATAAGCTGTAACGGACTGGCAAATGGTTACATCAATGTCGATCCAACTACAGGCCAGGCTCCTTTTGTTTACACATGGACAGGGCCAGGTGGATTTTCATCGTCCACGAAAAATGTTACTAATCTTCGGGCAGGTCAATACCAGTTATTGATAGTTGATGTAAATGAATGCAAAGCTTCAGAAATATTTAATCTTTCGGAACCCGGCAAATTGGGAATGACATTCAATTTACCTTCAAGCATTGCAGGAGGTTTCAATCTTAATTGCGCCGGCGATAGCTCTGGTTATATTAATGTCGAACCGGTAAATCAGGTAAAAACTGTAGAATATTTGTGGGCCGATGGAATCTTTGGGAACACCAGATCGCATCTTGCTGCAGGTAATTACAGTGTTATAATTACAGATGCAAATAATTGCCATGCCAGTGCCACTGTAACTCTCTCAGTGCCAGATTCCATGAAACTTGTATTCAATTTAGCTCCACCATTCTGCACTGATAAACCTGATGGTGTAATATTGGCAGATGTGTCAGGGGGTGTACGAGGGACTGACTATTCATACAGATGGCAAGATAATTCAACAAACAGGAACCTTACAAATATTCCTGCAGGGTTTTATAAAGTTATTGTTACTGATATGAATGGGTGTTCAGTAAAGGATTCAGTGAAGTTGAATCCTTTGAATGAAACATGTCTTATAATTCCTAATGCAATATCGCCTAACGGTGACCTTATAAATGATGAATGGAATATTGGTTTGAAGGAACTTTATCCATCAATGGAAGTAAAGATCTTTAACAGATGGGGAGAACCGATCTGGAGATCAGAGAAGGGATATCCGAAACCATGGGATGGGAAGAGCAATGGATCGGAACTCCCGATTGACTCATACCATTATATAATTGATTTGCATAATGGATCAAAACCACTTATTGGTAATGTGACGATTGTTAGATGAAATTTGAATATATTGAAATTTTTGTGAGAAAAACTGCTTTCATATTATTTTTATTATTGTTTGCCAATCATAGCTTTGGGCCAGCAGCTGCCATTATTCAGTCAGTACCTCTATAATAAGTACCTGATTAATCCTGCAGTAGCAGGCAGTGATGGATATACAAGTATAAGCCTGACTGCCAGGGAACAATGGGTTGGTTACTCCGGAGCGCCAAGAACATTTTCAGTCAGCTGGCAGACCAGGATGCTCAAGAGAGAGCTATATATTGAAACAGACCAGAATAAATAAGGAGATTTTCAGACCGAAATCAGATGGGAAGAGTTGGATTTGGAGGATATATATTCAGTGACAAAAATGGATTAATTCAGAGAACCGGATTCCAGGTTTCTTATGCATATCATACATGGTTACAAAAGAGTACTCAGCTTTCCTTTGGACTTGCATTTACAGGATATTATTACAAGATAGATGAAAATCAGATAAATTTTGAAGACCCTAATGAACCCTGGCTAAACAATAATCTCCGCAGAGGTGTCTTTGTTCCCGACGTCTCCTTTGGTGTCTACCTGCTTAATGCAAAATATAGCCTGGGTTTCTCTGCCGATCAGCTCTCTGAGGCTTCTGCCAAAATAGGAGGTCAGGCTTATAAGAATTTCTCTATGAGCAGGCAATATTATCTTTTCGGATCATATGATTTCAGTCGTGGAAATGATCTTATAATTCAGCCAGCTTTTCTTTTAAAAATGTCTGAACAGCTTAAACCACAGGCTGATATTGGAGTAACAGCCATATACAATCAGGGTTTCTGGGCCGGTTTGGCATATCGTACTAGCGGAGCTATAATAGCAAATGTTGGTGTGAAATATCAAAATATGTTTTTCGGATATGCATTTGATTTCACTCTGCAGGAAATTCAGAGAGTTACATATGGAACTCATGAGATAACAGTAGCACTTAAATTCGGAGACAATTCCAGAAAATATCGCTGGCTTGATCGTTATTAGAAAGAAGTGAGTGAAGTTAGGAGTGCATAAAGTGCCTATGGTTTTCGGAGAATGTAAATTATTGAACTGCTTCTGTTTCTGTTAAAAAATGACCTTAGAGCGAATATAAATGCCTTTGACATTGCTTTTAAGAATGCCAGAGTATGAACCCTTGTATTTTTCACTTAATAGTGAGATGTAAAAACATCCAGGGGCAGGATTTTAAGATTTTCCAAATTGAATCCAGTTTTTTCTGAGAAGATTCTGAATGTGTAAGGATTGAAAATGCCATAAATGCCTTGGGACATCCCATGCAGCCCAGAATTGCTTGTAATGGTTTGCATCATATGAACTGCAATTTGGTAATGCTACCATACAAACTGCACCAGGCTTCAGTAACCGGTATACTTCAGAAAAATACTTTAAAGGATCGTGGAAATGCTCGAGCACATGCCATAGAGTTATGCAATCAAAACTGCCTGACTCATACATAGATATTCTATTCGGGGTATTGACTTCCAAACCAAAGTGGGATTTAGAGAAATCACGCGCTTTCTCATTAATTTCGATTCCATTTACCAGCCATCCTCCCTTCTTCATTACTGAGGCAAAATAACCGGTTCCGCTGCCAATGTCAAGAATCTTCCCTTTGTTAAGTCTGGTGATCTTTTCAACAAGTACTTTTTTCCTGCCGAGCATAATAGTTCTGGCAGTCTGATAGAGTTTGTTAGAAAGACCTTTCGAAGTGTCGCTATGCGAAATATAATCTTCCGACTCATAAAATGCTCCTATCTCTGACTCTTCGGGATAATCCTGAGTAAAATTGAAGCCGCATTCAGAACACATAAATACGGGAAAATCCTTCCGGCTAACAAAATAATCAATGCAATTAAGCAATAATCCTGTTTTGTCAGAAGAACAAAGAGGGCATATGGTATGATGTACCATATACTATTCTGATTTCACTTTCCTGTTAATTTTAGCAAAGAAATAGCCGGCAAAAAGTAATATAAGCAACACTGAGCTTGCCAGTGAAACTTTATTACCGGTATAATAAGAAGCAGGTCTGAAAATGAATTTTATTTCATGATCCCCAGCCGGGGCTATTACACCTCTGAGTATCCAGTCAGTACGGAAATACTTACTCTCTTTTCCATCAATAAAGCATTTCCATCCTGCGGGGTAATAAATTTCTGAAAAGACTGCAAGTTTCTCCTCAACGGCTGAGTATTTATAGATTAATTCATCGGGCTGATAAGAAATAAGTGTAATCTTTTCATTTTCCATAACAGGATAAGCAGATTTAGTTAATCTGATCCTTAAATACCCTGTTAATGATTGCTTCCTTTGCAGGATTAAATAAGTTTATTGACGAAATCTCTTTATTCGCATTTTCAACAATAACTGGTTTTTCGACAAACCATGCATTTCCAAGAGCATTTTGATTGATAAGAGGAGGCTGCATCGGGATTATAAATTACATATTTGGTATTAAGCATATTAAGTGCAGGGAAAGGGATGTTGTCCAATGCTCCCTGAAGTTCTTCAATTGATTTGGCTTTTTGGGCCACAGCGCTGAACAGCTCCAAGTTCAGGATAAATGCATGAATCAATAAGTTCCTGGTATCTCTCCATTTTAGCACCGTGATATCCGCCAATTGATTTATGAAAAAATGATGTTGGTGAATTATCATTGAATGGAGAAGTCGCAAGATTGAGTACCCTGTGTATGTGAATGATCTTTTAGAATAAATGCATCTGCTGCTGTGGGTGTAAAGAATTTTTGAATGACTGAAGGTCTTTCAAAGTGGTCAGCATCAAGATATCTCTTATCAACAGTCCAGAGATCAAAGACAATAAGTAATGCAATTAAAAGGATAGCATACTCCTTTTTCACCTTCTCATAAATAAAGCAAGAATCACTCCGGCAGAAAGCAATATAAATATCAATGATCTGAAAGAATCACTTCTGAGAAGAGCCTTTCCTGTCGGTTATCAATGCCACTCTTAATCCATGAAGGAAGATCGGATTCATACTGGTCCGAGGAAATGAACCTGAAATGCCCGGAATAATAAGTACAAGAACAAGAAATCCTCCGGTTATTCCAGCAGCAATTTTTAGACCTTTAATAATATCTTTTTTGGTTGTAGTTCCGTTGAAAATATCCCTGAGAGCAAGAAATCCAAGAAGTGGAATACAGAACTCAGCAATAACAAGAGTCATTGTCACAGCCCTGAATTTATTATATCCCGGGAAAAAATCAATAAAAAGGTTCGATAAGGGCATAAAATTCTTTCCCCAGGCAAGCATAATTGACAACATTGTGGCAGCAAGAAGCCACCATTTTTCAGGTCCTTTGATAAGAATTAATCCCAGAACAAAAAGAAAGAATACTATGGCTCCCACATAATGAGGACCATCGGTACCCGGTTGTGTTCCCCAGTACTTATGAAAACTTGCATGCAGCATCCTTATTGTTGTTCAGTTTTAAAGCTTTAACTGTTCCGAATTACGGTCGAAAGGTTTGCTTGAACCACCTTTATAATTGGGTATAAGCAGATTGAATGTCTCATCAATACCATAACTCCATGTTGTAATATAGTCCTTGTCTAGTCCCGATGTAGTATTCGTTATTCTCCACGGTAAGATCAGATTTTCCCCTTGTCGAATACTTACCATACTCGTATGTTGTGTAAAGACTGGCAAAGTTAATACCGATAGCAATTACAAAAGGAATTATCAGTAATGCAGATGTTTTTAGGAATTTAATCACTGAATTGTTTTTCCAGGAATAGATAAATTCAACAATTCCGAATATCAGAAGCAGATCAAGCATAATATGTGATCTGTGGATGATTTGCCTGAATTTCGAGAGCCAGAAAAAAAGCTGTAAACAGTGCTCCCTTTAATGGCATCATGCCTGTATGTGTAGTAAATACCTCCTATCATTGGGGCCATATAAGCCAATGCAATTGCCTGTGTATTGTGCCCGGCCACCAGGACCTGAAAGAAGAAATGAAGAGAACCCGTATGCGATTGCTCCGGTTATTGCCAGCCATGGATTAACTCCAGAAAGCAAGAAGCAGAATATAAAATCCAAGCATTGAAAGAAATAAAACCGAAACAGGCATTTTAAACGATCCTGAAAAATAGTGTCAGCATATTTGATAAGGTTTCCAGGATATTTAGTTGAAATAAGATATGCAGGCATTCCGCTGAAAATGGAATTGGTCCATAATGGCTCCCGTCCGATTCTTGTCACGAAAATCCTGAATCTCCTTTGAATTTATTTTCGAAACAGTTGAATCGTTGGCTTTCAGTACTTTGCCTTCGAGAACAGGATAAAAATATGCAAAAGAAACCACTATAAAAATTACTACTGCTATCAGATGTGGCAGGATGGGTTTGAATTTATCTTTTATTTGCATTTTGAAGTGTTTAATGTTTCTGACCTGAAGAAAGACAAAAATATGTAATTAGTATAATTAATCTGCCTATTCTAACCGCAAAGTACGATGCCCATTCTGAAAACATCTCTATAACTCATCCGTTATTCCCTTAAGAGAATTCAGATTGTTTCTGAGGTTTTTAATTTTCGACCATTTGACAATAAAACCTCTTATTGCCTGTAATTCAACAGGTTCGTAGAATTTGAACAGATAAAGGATAAACGGGAAGCTGACCAGGCAACCTGTTTTGATAACTATCCTTGGCAGAAGATCCATTCCGTTTATAAGTAAACTGGAGAAAGATAATGCAGCTCCAATAACCAACATAACTGAGATTTTCCTGATTTCATATGGTATATAGAATACTTTCTGGGAATAATAATAGCATGCATACCAGTAAATAAACTGGGTAAGAAGTGTTGCGATAGCAGCACCAGTAATACTCCATATCGGGATCAATAAAAAGTTAAGAGCAAGACTTAGGATTGTTGAGAATACTACAATTGTACCTATTATTGAGGTTTTTTTCGCAATATGCAATCCGTAAACAGTGATCTCCTTCATATTGACAAAGAAATATGAAAGTGACAGTAATGGTATTACAATAACAGCATCCCAATACTGTTTTGAGCTTGCAATAACTTTAATGATTTCAAAAGAAAACAGTGAAATACCAATTATCGCAAACATAACGACGAAAGAGGTATAAAGAAGAGCTTTTGAATAAAATCTTTTATTGTCAGGTGAATCCATCCGCTTTATCAGCATTGGTCCGATTGCCAGTTTGATCGAATCGACAACTACAAGCTTTAAAACACTTGTTATTTTAAAGGCAAAAGTATACAATGCAACATATTTAAGCAGGGTAAGCGATTTAAGAGAAAACCTGTCAATTACAGTCAGAAGGGCTGCCGAGATATTTGCCAGTAGTAATGGGAATCCATAAGCGTTCATCGACCTGAAAATCGTAAAGTCAAAGAACACTCTGGAGTTTCTGATGGTATAACGCAGTCAGAAACAGCACAACCAGCGCATTTCCAATCACCTGAGCAAGATAAATGCCTTCAAGTCCCATATTCCTTGAGAGGATAAAGTATAAGGTTAGGGTTAAGTACAGATATCAGTTTGAATATGTTGGTTGCAGAGTACAGGACAGATTTTGACTGAAGTCTCATCAGTGTGTTGATGATATTATTAATCGCCTGAATACCTGAGGCAATAATCAAATAGGTTATTACAGTGGAATAGTCAGGCTTATTAAATATCAGTAATGAAAACAAATCCCGAAAGAGGAATGAGAACAATGCAAAAAGCCAATGAAACCAGAGCCTGGGCTGATACTGACATGAAGAAAATTCCTTTCTGATTCTCTTTGTGTTCCTTATCCCAGAACCAGCGTGTAAGACTCTGAGGAAGAGCGGATGCAAGTACAGCAGTCAGAACCACTGCTGATATGTCGAGTATCCCCATTATCCCGAACTGGTCAATGGTGAAGTACTTTAGGTCTGTAAATACTGGAATAAGCAACAATCCTACAATCTTAACAGCTACGTTGCCCAGTCCGTAAATGATTGTGTCTTTAAATGATATTTTGATCGACTTAAGCATCTTCCGAAAATAGAAATTCAGTTTATGTTGCCTGTAATTATCATAGTATTAAAATAATAAAAAGGATATCCGGTATTTAAACCAGTGATCCTCTTTATTTTTCTGATTATTAATTCCCTGATATTTAAACTCTGCAGATTGGCATAAGTGATTTTTTCGGGATTATAACCTGCTGAAACCAGTACCTTGGATATTGTATATGGAGTAAACCAGAACCGGTGATCTGAATTAATGATTTCAATATAATTCATCATATTTTTAAACTGATGAATATTATAAATACTAGGTACAGTGATTATGAATTTTTCTACTCTGTCACAATATCTTTCTTTGAATACTTTCAGGAAATTCACCGGATTATCAAGATGTTCAACAATCTCACCGAACACTACATAATCCCATTTCTTACCATTTAAGGCCTCAAAATTATCAGAGAGAATGTCTCCCTGAAATACATTCTGATATTCTGTTTCTTTTCTGATAAATTCAATACTCTCTTTGTCGATATCAATTCCTACACAGTTTTTTGCATTATCTGTAATTAACTTATGGAGCCAGGTATTATTGCTGATCTTCTGCTTAATAACCGGAATATGATCTGAACATCCGATATGAATAACATTTTTATTTTTAATCAGATCGGTTATGGCAGCTTCCCTGGAAACAATTTTATTTTTTGATTTTCCTATATCAACAAAAAGGCTGGTTTTAAAAGCTTCTCCTCTGAGATATTTTAAAACTTCTGGTTCTATCTTCATGTTAAAATGGTTGAGTCAGATCATTACCTGAGGCAAAGATACTACTAACCTTCTGTATAAAATCTCTATAATTCGATGCTGCATTAAATTTTGATTCCCAGTTTTTAATAGCATTTTCCCTTATCAGATCATATTGTTGTTCCGATAAGTTTAGATATTGCTCAATGAGCTGAGCCAGATCACCTGGTAGAAAATTAACTGGTATCAGAGAACCTGTCCCGGCAGTTACCACTTCACTCACACCACCAACATCAGTCGCGATTACAGGTATTCCAAAACTCTGAGCCTCCATAATACTAACAGGCAGTCCTTCCGTTGAACTGGTGTTGATGAAAAGATCTACCCGATTTGAAGAATAAAATTTTTTCAGTTTCTCATTCGGAAAATATCCCATAAACCTGTATTTTATTCCATCTGCAGAACCCAGTTTTGAAAGAGCGGCTCCTTCCAAATCGTTTCTTAGTATCCCATCGCCGAAATGAAGCCATTCAATCTCTCTGTCTGAATTTACAATAGTAAGTGCAGAAATTATAAAATCAATTCTTTTCAAAGGTATCATGTTCGAACACGACACAATCGTGTATCTATTTGAATTTTTGGCTTTTGAAATTATAAAGTCAGGTTTTGTAACACCCAGATATGAAACAATAAGATTCGGGTTACTTACTTTTGTTTTCTGCTTAAAATATTCTTTTCCATCTTTTGATGCAAAAAAAATTGCATTGAGATTAAGGCCAGAGAATTTTAACAGCGGCAAATAACCGGTCATAGTTCTTTCTTCGTAAATATCGCTGCCATGTGCCCGGGCAATTTTAATGCTGTTCTTATAGTCAAGCAATGCAATAGCATGGGCTCCCGTCTTAAGCCAGTATGAATAAAAAACAATTGATTCACTAATCGATTCCTTCGACAATGTTCTTCTGATGAAATTCCTTAACTCCAGAACTTTGATTGTTTTCTTTAACAGGATTGTGAAGTTCCTAATAGTAATTCTGTTTCCTGAAATTTTTCTGAAGCTGATCTCCCCTTTTATCAGGTTCGCAATAATCCGAAAATTTGAAAATGTAAGGATTGGTAGATAAAGAAATCCTGATACTGATGTTGAAGGATTATATCTGTATATTACTGTATTATCTGAAGTAATTCCTGTTCTTTCCCTGGTCACATTCTGTGAAATGATTATAATTCTTTTAAAAGATTGTGAGAGGAAAGGGTACTCAGAGCCAATAAATGATTCACCAATTCCGAAAGGATATTGTGATGTTAGCAAAACAAGAGTTTCCATTTTATTCAGATAATTCAGTTATCTTCTCGACACAATAAGAGCCAGGTGTTTTTCAGGTTAAATCCTTGTATGCGTTAATTAATCTAATCTTATCAATATTCCAGTTATACTTTTCCAAAACTGCTTTTCTTCCGTTTCCGGACATATTTTCAAGAATATTCCTATTATTATACATCTTCTCGATGAGTAAAAAGAGTTCCTCCGGAGAATCATGTTTATAAATAAACCCTGTTTGTGTTTCGTTTATTATTCTATTCAGTGACGTACAATCCGAAGAAATGATTGGAATATTCAGATACATGTACTGATAAAGTTTGTTAGGACTTGATGCATCATTGTTATCATTCCTGATATGGGGAATAAGAGCTGCGTCAGAATCTGTAAGTAGCTCAAGCATTTCATCAAATGGTTTGTGCCCCCAGAACTGAACAAACTGACCGATATTAAGTTCCTTTGCAATTGTTTCAAGATCTCTTCTGAAACTCCCATCTCCAACAATCCACAACCTGATTTGCATGTTCTTTAATACACACATCCTTACAGCTTCCAAAACAAGCTGCAAACCTCGGTGCCTGTTAATCGCCCCGCCATAGAAGATTGTAAAGAAGTCCTTGTTTTTTACCCCTTCTCTGATTTTCAGGTTCTCATAATTGAAAGTATTTGAAACGATACTGATTTTATCGGGATCTATACCTAAACCGATTACCCTTTCCCTGGCTTCTTCGATAATAGTAATTATTTTATCTGCCTGGGGCAGCATTCTTTTTTCATACTCAACCCATTGTTTATTTGACGAGAGCAATCTGCCGGGGAAAGTTTGTGTATGAACCGCAGTTTTTAAAAGCGCCGGCCAGTTTTCATGAAGATCAATAACAAGATGAGTGTTAAATTTCTTTTTTATCTCAACTCCGATTATACTCAGAGGAAGATCGTTTATCTGAACGACTTCAAACTTCTCTTCTGCACAAATTGCGAATAGAAAACTCCTCCAGAAATTGAAATAGAAAGGAAATTTCAAACATCCTACACTACTTTTGTAAATAAAGGAACTCATCCTTTTACGATGAATAATAATCTTCCCAAAATGATCTTTTTCCGGAAGGTTTTTTCTGGTAGAGCAGGCGATGTGCACCTCATGCCCTGCTTCTGTAAGTGCGAGCATCTCATTCTCCACTCTTACATCAGGAGGAAATTCCGATTCCAGAATCATCAGGATCTTCATCTCACCCGGCATTTTCATTTAAGTTTAATACTTCAGAAAGTCGTTTTCCAAGGTTAATGCGGGAATAATTCTGAATCGCTTTTATATCTGATACTCCGGGATGTTTTTCTGTATCCTTCACAAATTCAGATATATTAACGGTATCATAATATGAAAATGTTTTACCTGCACCGCATGTTTTAATTATCAAAGCTGCATCTCCGTCGACAGGTCCAAGACAAAGAACAGGTTTCCCGGAAGCCATGTATTCGAATATCTTACCTGTAATTATGCTTTTAGCAGATTGATGCAAAGGGATTATTAACAGAAGGAGCGAAGAACTGTACATGTGCTTAACAGCCACATTATGAGCTGCGTATGGTAAGAAATCCAGACAATTATCCGGAATCTCATTCTCAAGCATTTTTTTAGTTTTTTCTGAAACAGTACCAACAAACCGAAGAATAAAATCTTTACCTTCTGACTGAAAGATTTTTAGAGCAGGTATCAGACCCTCAATGGGATAAATATCTGAAAGCGTTCCGACATATGTAATTGTGAATCTTTCAGGAATAATTTTGGGGACATTTATAAAATCGCTTTCATCGTATCCATTTGTTATTACTTCGGTTTTCCTTTCTATGCCAGATGCTTTCGTTGAAAATAGTTTTTTCAGCGATTCTCCGACAGTTATTATTTTGTCAGCTCTCTGCAGCACACTTTTTTCAAATCTATGATCAATTGCTTTTGAAACGATAGTAGGATAGAACTGTTTATAATAGTATATGTCAGTCCAGGGATCCCTGAGATCTGCAATCCACATTAAAGCCGGATATCTTTTTTTAATCTTCAGTCCGATAAGTTGTGTCGAATGTGGAGGACTTGTTGTAATTACATGTCTGATCCCTTCTTTTTCAATCAATTCACAGGCTTTTTTAAAAGCATATTTATTCCAGCCTCTTCTTGGATCGGGAATGAAAAAATTGCCTCTGACAAAACGAAAGAACTTTCCTTTAAATGTGTTATCCACATTATTTGCAAACCCTGCAGAAGGGATTCTCGATTTGTCCTTCTTATAAATGTTAAAATAATTTGTGGCAGGGGTAGTAAAAACTTTTACTGAAGAGGGCAAGTCCTCTGCAAGAGAATTATCTGTGACCGGGTATGTTGCAGATGCCTGGTCAACAGTAAGAATAATTGGGTCCCAGCCAAATTCAGGCAGGTATTTTGAGAATTTGAGCCACCTTTGCACTCCGGCTCCTCCGCTTGGAGGCCAGTAATAGGTAATGATTAAAACAGGGACCCGCATCGCTGGCATAAGTATAGATCTAATTCACTATGAATGCCGCCTGATAGAAATTATTGCTGGCAGCAATCAGTTTATAATCCAGGTAATATGATTTTGTAAAATCCATAAATGCCCTGAATTCATGAAGAGGCACACCAAACTCATCAAAAATTATGATATCTCCCTTGCACAGGTAAGGAGCCAGTGAGGTTAGCACATACAATGTGGAAGTATATAAGTCAGCATCCATATGTATCACATTTCTTTTACCAAAGGTATAATCCTTCAGGAAAGATGGTAAGGTTTCCTGGAAAAGTCCTTTTTTAAATGCACATCGCGAGTCAGCAAGTTCAGGTAATTTACCATCAGCCGACATAGAACCCTTTTTAAAAACGTTCCAGTCTTCCGGAAGTCCGGTAAAGGTATCAAAACCAAAAAATCTGCTTTCCTGATGCTTCTGATTTTCGATCCACCACTGGAATGAATGTCCACCTGCAACACCAAATTCCAAATAGCTTACCTCGATATCCCTAAGGTATTTTTCATTGATCCATTCATATAAAAGGATCCTTTTACCATATTTAAATCTGTAGGAATAAAAATCACTATAAAATGCGCCTGCTTTGTTTTTAGCTACCCAGCCTGAAAATTTTGCCAGGTAAGCCATGTACATAAAGATTCCTGAAAAAGGATTCAGTATGAAATGGATTTTCAATAACAAAGCAAGTCCCTTTGCCTTTCTGACGAAATTGACAAGAAAGCTTTTCATGCTCCAAGCTTTTCAAGTAGTTTTTTCATGCTGACATTTTCTTTAATGATCTCAGGCAATCGACTGATTTCTACCCTGTACTGTTCCATCGAATCGCGGTTCCGGATAGTTACTGAATTGTCATTAAGTGTATCATGATCGATGGTTATGCAATATGGGGTACCGATTGCATCCTGTCGTCTGTATCTTCTGCCTATCGAATCTTTATCGTCATACTGACAGTTGAAGTCAAATTTAAGGTCATGCACAATTTTTTCGGCAATTTCGGGCAGACCATCTTTTTTAACAAGTGGCATAACTGCCAGCTTAACCGGAGCGAGGAATGAAGGTAATCTAAGCACTACCCGTGTATCTGTGCTGCCGTCTTCTTTTTTCAATTCCTCTTCCACATATGCAGCAGAAATAACCTGGAGAAACATCCTGTCGACACCGATAGATGTCTCAATAACATAAGGCACATATGACTCACCTTTTTCAGGATCGAAATACTGCATCTTTTTACCGCTGTATTCCTGGTGTTGTTTCAGATCATAATCAGTTCTTGAATGTATTCCTTCAACCTCTTTGAATCCGAAAGGAAATTTATATTCAATGTCAGTAGCGGCATTTGCATAATGTGCAAGTTTAACATGGTCGTGAAATCGATAATTCTCGCTTCCGAATCCAAGAGCCTGATGCCAGTTCATCCTGGTTGTTTTCCATTTTTTGAACCACTCTAGTTCAGTACCAGGTTGTACAAAGAACTGCATCTCCATCTGTTCAAATTCACGCATCCTGAATATGAACTGACGGGCAACTATTTCATTTCGGAAAGCCTTTCCAATCTGTGCGATACCGAAAGGGATTTTCATTCTTCCTGTTTTCTGTACATTCAGGAAATTGACGAAAATTCCCTGGGCTGTTTCGGGACGAAGATAAATCTTATTGGCACCTTCAGATGTTGATCCCATCTCGGTAGAGAACATCAGGTTGAATTGCCTGACATCTGTCCAGTTGCGTGTACCGGATATCGGGCATACAATCTCATTATCGATGATTATCTGTTTCAGTTCAACAAGATTTGTTTCATTAAGAGCTTTTGAAAACCGTGCATTCAATTCATCTATCTTTAGCTGGTTTGCAACAACTCTCGGGTTTGTTTCCCTGAACTTTTTTTCATCGAATGCATCACCAAACCGTTCTTTCGCTTTATCTACTTCTTTGGTTATTTTTTCTTCAATCTTGGACAGGTGCTCCTCAATAAGAACATCGGCACGATACCTTTTCTTTGAATCTTTATTATCTATAAGCGGATCATTAAATGCATCAACATGGCCTGAAGCTTTCCAGATTGTCGGGTGCATGAATATAGCGGAATCGAGTCCTACAACATTATCATTGAGAAGAACCATGCTGTCCCACCAGTATTTCTTGATGTTGTTTTTAAGTTCAACGCCATACTGACCATAGTCATATACTGCACTTAATCCGTCGTAGATCTCACTCGATGGAAAAACATATCCATACTCCTTACAATGAGCAACCAGCTTTTTAAAATTATCTTCCTGAGCCATAATTGTTTTATTTTACTTTAGCGGGAGACAAAAGTAATTGAAAATGTTCTCTTTTACAATTTCTTTGATCCGGTCTATTCCAGGGTATGCTATAACCATATAATTTGAACCTTTCTGTTTTTATTGCCTCTTCCCCCTTGCCCCTTTCCCGCGAAGCGGGAGAAGGGGGAAACAAGAATCTTTACAGATATTTAGCCCCTCTCCCGCAAAGCGGGAGGTTGGGGAGAGGCGGATTTCAAAGTTAAGTTGGAGGAAATTCAATGAATCTATTTGTATCTTTGCACCTTCTTTTGAGTATTGATATTATGAAAAAGCGAACTGATTTTCTGGTAATAGGTTCAGGCATTGCAGGTCTTTCTTTTGCACTGAAGGCTGCGAAATTTGGGAAAGTTACAGTTGTTACAAAGGCTAATCTTGAAGATACAAACACCAGATATGCCCAGGGTGGAATTGCTGCTGTATTCAGTGAACCGGATAATTTTGAAAAACATATAAATGATACACTGATTGCCGGAGGAGGAATCTGTAATGAAGAGGTCGTAAGGATGGTTGTTCTGGAAGCACCTGACCGTATAAATGATCTCATCAACCTGGGTGTTTCCTTCGATAAAAAGGAAGACGGAACTTACGATCTCGCAAAAGAAGGAGGACATACCGAGTACAGGATACTTCATCATAAAGATAAAACCGGCGAGAGTATTCAAATGACTTTGATGGAGCGGGTGAAGAATGAACCGAATATTGAAATACTTGAGCATCATTTTGCAATTGAGATACTTACTCAGCATCACCTGGGAGAAGTGGTTAAAAGAAATTATCCTGATATTAAGTGCTACGGAGCCTATGTTGCCGATCTCATTAATAAGCAGGTTATAACACTCCTTTCAAAGGTAACCATTGTGGCAACCGGAGGAATAGGCAACGTGTATCTTACGACTACAAATCCGGAAATAGCCACCGGTGACGGTGTTGCAATGGTATACAGGGCAAAAGGAACAATTGAAAATATGGAGTTTATCCAGTTTCATCCTACATCATTATACGATCCGGAGAAAAAACCTTCTTTCCTGATTACTGAAGCATTGCGCGGTTACGGTGCAGTTCTGAAGAATCTTTCGGGAGAAAGGTTTATGAACAGGTACGACAGCAGAGGATCACTTGCCCCGCGGGATATTGTAGCAAGGGCTATCGATAATGAGATGAAGATATGGGGCGATGATCACGCCTGGCTCGATTGCACTCATCTTAATCCTGAAGGACTTAAGGACCACTTTCCAAATGTGTACCAGCATTGTCTTGAAAGGGGTATTGATTTTACCAAGGATATGATACCGGTTGTTCCCTGTGCACATTATTCATGTGGTGGTATTAAAGTTGATATCGACGGACAGAGTAATATTGACAGACTCTATGCCTTAGGCGAAGCATCATCAACCGGCTTGCATGGTGCAAACCGGCTTGCATCAAATTCACTGATAGAAGCTGCAGTTTATGCTCACAGGGCAGCAATTCATTCAGGATCGAGAATTGGCGATCTTACATTTGAAGAAAAAATCCCTGAATGGGACTATAAAGGTACCACCCATCTCGAGGAAATGGTACTCATTACACAGAGTACTAAAGAAGTCCAGATGATCATGAGTAATTATGTAGGTATTGTACGATCGGATATCAGGCTTGAAAGGGCTATGGTACGTCTTGATATATTGTACGAAGAAACAGAACAGCTTTATAAAAAATCACTTATTTCCCAAAAAATTTGTGAACTAAGAAACCTCATAAACGTCGGGTACATCATAATCAAAATGGCACAGAACAGGCATGAAAGTGTTGGACTTCATTATTCTATCGATTACCCGAAAAGGACAAGTTCTGAATTTTAAAAACAACTTTCTTTTATGAATCATCTTGAATCAACTTTTACCGGCAAGAATTCCTTTTGGAGATATATCCTGATGTTTGCATTGGTCCTTATAGTGTCGAATACAATAGGGGCTATACCATTGCTTATTGCAGTCTTTAATAAATCTGGTTCAAATCCGGAAGTGTATTCGCAGCTTGCTGCCAATCCTAACGACTTAAGTATCTTAGGTGTCAACCCGAATGTAGGTTTTGTAATGATGTTGTTTCCATTTATGATGGGACTATTAGCTTTTATTCTTCTCTTAAAACCTTTAAATAGCCGGACGTTAAAAGTGACTATCAATGGGACAGGAAAGATAAGGTGGAACAGGTTTTTTATCTCAGCTGGAGTATGGTTGTTTCTTTCTGCACTTTATTTGTTTTTCTACCTAAGAATTGATCCTGCCAATTTCTCAATTAATAATAAGACTGCTTCGCTTCTTATTCTTTCAGTTGTATCTATGTTGTTCATTCCCTTTCAGTCTGCCTTTGAGGAACTTCTTTTCAGAGGTTACCTTATGCAGGGGTTTGCAGCTATGGCAAAAAACAGATGGTTTCCACTGGTAATGACCTCACTGCTTTTTGGTCTTATGCATTCTTTTAATCCTGAAGTAAAGGAATTTGGATTTTTCACAATGATACCACAGTATATAGCCTTCGGACTAATATTTGGAGTTATTACTTTATTTGACGATGGGATTGAAGCTGCAATGGGTGCACATACTGCAAACAATATTTTTCTGTGTATTATGGTAACTAACTCGTCATCCGCTTTGCAGACACCTGCGCTCTATGAACAGGTTACTATTCATCCCTGGATTGAATTTATTGGATTAGTAGTTATTGGAATTGCCTTCATTTTAATTTTGAAAGTAATTTTTAAATGGGAAAAATTTTCACTGATTTTTGAGAAAATAGTAGTTAAGCTGCCTCTTCCGACTGGTCCTTCTGCTGAAATTTTACCTCAACCTGAGGGCTCTTCTTCTGCTCTGTTACCTAATCCTCCCAATGTGGCTGTTGAAAAAGGTGAAATCCGTTAACCGCACGCCTCGTCAGGCTCAGGGTAAGGCGCAAAGTTTTTTGCCCCCCTGCCCCCCTTAAGGGGGGTAAACCCTTGTTCAAATATTATATATCGATGTCTTATCATCCGATCTGAAGTCGCCCCATCTAACCCTGATCTCTTCTATGATATTTTTTATCTCATCGACCTCCAAGGCGGTAAGCAACTTAAGCCGTGTTTCTTTAAAATGTGGCAACCCTTTAAAATAGTTTGAAAGATGCCGGCGCATCTCAAATATAGCTCTTTTCCCCTCTTTGAATTCCAATGATTTATCGAGATGAAGAAGAGCAAGATCAGCTTTTTCATTTACAGAAGGTTCAGGCAGAAGTTCGCCACAGTTGAGATAATGCTTTATATCTCGAAAGATCCAGGGTCTGCCGACTGTAGCCCGGCCTATCATTATACCATCTACTCCATATTTGTCAAACATCTCTTTTGCCCTTACTGGCCCGTCAATATCTCCATTTCCGATAATAGGTATTTTCATCGTGGGATTATTCTTCACTTTACCGATAAGATCCCATTCTGCATTCCCTTTATATAGCTGAGACCTGGTCCTTCCATGTATGGTTAATGCCGCGATCCCGACATCCTGTAATCTTTCTGCAATATCAACAATATTCTTATTATCATCATCCCAGCCCAGCCTGGTCTTTACTGTTACAGGCACCTTTACCGCTTTAATGATTGCTTCTGTCATTTCAATCATTAATGGTATATTTCTGAGCATCCCTGCTCCGGCTCCGCGATTGGCAATTTTTTTCACTGGACATCCGAAATTAATATCGATCAGTTCAGGTTTAGCCTGTTCTGCTATAATGGCAGCCTCAACCATTGACTCAATTAAGTGTCCGTATAGCTGGATGCCTATTGGTCTTTCAAAATCATAAATATCTAGTTTCTTAACGCTTTTCTGACCGTCGCGGATGAGTCCATCTGAAGAAACAAATTCCGTGTACATGAAGTCAGCGCCATTTATTTTACAGATCATCCTGAAAGACGGATCAGTAATGTCCTCCATCGGAGCCAGAAATAAAGGATACTCACCCAGAAGTATATTGCCTATTTTCAAGGTTCTTGAAATTTTAATTCACGACAATTAATTATTGTACGTACGTTGCAAGCAAGGTACCTACACGCACATATTTGTTTATATTTATGTGCTGCAAAATTACAAAAATGAAAGACAACAAAGGAAGATTTAAACTGTATTCAGAAAAGCCTGTATTTCAGTTTTTTGTATCATTATTGATAATTCTTGGAGTTGGGGGGATACTGTCAACCATTCTTAATCTTGTTGGAATATTTTTTGCGGGTGGCGATTTCTCAACGCTCACAAAACCGGTTGCCTCCTTTGCAGTACGCGATATTAATCTCCTCAGATATTTTTTAATTGTCCAGGATATTGCAGTATTCACAATTCCTGCAATTATCATACTCAAACTGATGAATTCAGAATCCGCAGGAACTTTTCCTGATTTTAAAGTACCTCACTTGAAAGAATGTGGTCTGGTTGTTGTTTTGACCTTTTGCATATTCCCTGTCACCAGTTTTACAGGGCAAATAAATTCTTCAATGCACCTTCCCGGCTGGCTTCCAGGTATTGAGCAATGGATGACTAATATGGAAAAAGATGCTGATTCAACTACCGATTTACTGATAGTTTCAAAAACCTTTGGGACAATGATGTTTAATCTTTTAACATTTGGTCTGACTACTGCCGTAGCTGAGGAGCTCATTTTCAGAGGGGTATTTCAAAAGATCTTTTATAATCTTTTCAGATCAGGTCATATAGCTATTTGGGTAACTGCGGTTTTATTCAGTGCTATTCATTTCCAGTTTTTTGGGTTCATTCCCAGGTTTATACTTGGTCTGGTATTTGGGTATCTTTTTTTCTGGAGCGGAAACCTCTGGCTACCAATGATTGCACACTTTGTTAACAATAGTGTACCTGTAATTCTGGTATATGTACAAGGTTTGGAGAAATTAAATACACCTTCTGATGTACCTTTGTGGCATCAGGCTATCCTCTTGCCTTTGCCAATAGTGATAGATCTGTCAGTACTATTTTATTTTAGAAAATCATATATTTCCAAGGGATAGCGCTGATTTACACAGATCAGAAATTTCAAGACCAGGTCTGAACCCGGTTTTCAACGGCATTAATCTTATCCAATTCTCCTTTCCTGTAGAAATAGACCAGTCCGTATTCCTCATTCTTTGCTTTTCTTATATCTTCAGGAAGATTGCTATGACATTTTTCAATCTCATTCCATAACTCAAGAATCAATTCATCTGCTTCTGCACGCAATTTTATGTTCTTTTCAGTATAATCGGCCGTCTTTTTGACGAGAGTGTTCTGATAAGTCCATGATTCAATGAAATTTTCAAATCTGACTTTTACAACAGCAATTGTTGGATTCGTTATCGGGCTTCCTCCCTTTTTAATCCTGAATTCTTCACCTTCAATAATCCTTCTTCCCCAGCTCATCATTTCATTTTCGGCATTAAATGAAGGAACTGTTGATTCATCAGTTGCGAGTCCGTAAAAAGCCCTGGTTTCGGCCGGAAGATCTCCCCTGATTATAGCCATATTCATTACTCTTACAAAGTGAGTAAGATATATCCGGGCCTTTTTTAAAGTTTCACCATAGTCCTTGCTCTTTTTGTTTTGTGAAGCTAATGCCTGACGGTAGAGCTGGCTGTTATGCTCAAATAATGGCAGAAACTTCTGAAGACGAACTATAGTTTTAGATGAAAATGAAAGTCTGCTTGGAGGGAGGTCTTTCCCTATTTCCAGTGCAATTTTCATCGCCTTTATTCTGGCAGTATCGGTGTTAGGTAATCTTCTGTAAGGCATCTTCGGAAGAAAGTATTAATTAATTATCAAGGTACTTGCGAATATAACAATCTTTTGCTAAAAACCAAGGCTATTCGCATAAAAATACAGTGAATCTTATTTTTTTGAGCACCTGAATTAAATAATTACATTATTGAAAACATTTCACATATAATTTAATACGAAAACAACTTGAAAATGTTCCCTTTCGAGGAATTATTCGAAGAAATATTCTATTGACAATATAGGAATATAGTCATATGAGTAGTAATTTAGTAATTTCCGAATAATCATTAAAATCAGAACAATGTTTAAAAGTGAAGTATATATCAGACGGAGAGAAGAACTCCATAAAAAAGTAAAAACAGGTGTTGCTCTTTTTATTGGCAATGCCGAAGCACCAATGAATTATCCCGATAATACCTATCATTACAGGCAGGATAGCGATTTCCTGTATTTCTTTGGCCTCGATCTTCCAGGATTTATAGGATTAATGGATTTAGATTCTGGCAAGGATAAAATTTTCGGGAATGATTACGACATGGATGATATCATTTGGATGGGACCACAAACAAGCGTGAAAGAGCTTGCTTTGAAATGCGGTATAAACGATTCTGCTCCATTGAACAATCTGGAGAAAGTACTTGGTGATGCTCTGGCTAAAAAGAGAAAAATTCATTTTCTTCCTCCGTATCGCGGTGAAACAAAAATGACTCTGGCCAAGTTGCTAAAGGAGAACCCATGCCAGATGAAAACACTAGCTTCCATTGAATTGATAAAAGCTGTGATTTCGATGCGTTCAATTAAAGAAAAAGTCGAGATCGATGAGATAGAAAAAGCTGTGGATATTGCATTCGATATGCATGTAACAGCTATGAAAATGTGTAAACAGGGTGTAAGGGAACAGGATATTTTCGGAACCATTGAAGGTATAGCACTCTCAAAGGGAGGAGGCACATCGTTCCCGATAATTTTAAGCATTAACGGACAGACTCTCCATAATCATTCTCATGGGAACGTACTCACTAAAGGGAAGATGATGGTAACTGATGCTGGTGCGGAAACAAATACTCATTACGCATCCGACATAACACGGACAACCCCGGTAGGGGGGAAATTCAACCAGCAGCAAAAGGAGATTTATGAAATTGTCCTTAAAGCCAATACTGAGGCGATCAAAGCTACAAAACCTGGTATTTCCAACCGCGACCTTCATTTCATGGCCTGTAAAATCATAACGGCGGAGATGAAGAACTTAGGATTAATGAAAGGCGATGTTGACGAGGCTGTTGCTGCAGGAGCTCACGCACTTTTTATGCCTCACGGGCTTGGTCATATGCTTGGTCTTGATGTGCACGATATGGAAGCCCTGGGAGAAAACTTTATAGGATACAATGATGAAGTAAAACGGAGCGAACAATTTGGTACTGCATTTCTGAGATTCGCTCTGCCTTATATACCAGGACATGTATTTACTGTGGAACCAGGATGCTACTTCATTCCAGAGCTTATTGAAAAATGGAAAGCTGAAGGGAAATTCAAAGAGTTTATCAATTATAATAAAATTGAAGCCTACATGTCTATAGGAGGAATTCGTATTGAGGATAATGTACTAATAACCGAAAAAGGACATAAACTGCTCGGAAAGCCAATTCCAAAAACTGTAAATGATGTAGAATCGGTCTGTTCGTAAGTCTAAGCATAACTCTGTGTCTACTCTGTGAACCTCTGTGATAGTTCTTAATAAATTGTTACACGGAGAGGACAGAGAAGACACAGAGAACCACAGAGCACATAACGAAATCATGGGACGATTATTTGCCATAAGCGATATACATGGTTGTTTTAAGCCATTTTATGAGCTTGTTGTGAATACTATTAAACTGACAAAGTCAGACAGACTGATTTTGCTTGGCGATTATATTGATCGTGGAGAAGAGAGCAAAGAAGTTATTGATTTTATTGTCGATCTTAAAAAAGCGGGGTTCAATGTCTCCCCACTTGCAGGAAATCATGAAGTAATGCTTTTAGATTCTTTTTATAATCCTGAAATTCTTCCATTATGGTTAATGAACAGTGGTAAGTCAACCTTAAATAGTTTTGGAATTCAGAACATAAAAGAAATAGATAAAAAATACCTTGATTTTTTTAAATCTCTTGAATATTACAGGATTATTGACAAAGTGATTTTTGTCCATGCTGGTTTCGATGATTTTGCAATAGATCCTTTTGATGACAGACATGGCATGGTTTGGGAATGCAGAACATCGTATCAACATCCTTTTCTTTCGGATAAGATTATTATACACGGTCACCGACCAAAAACACTTACAATCATAAAAGAGCTTATCAGAGGAAAATCCAGTGTAATACCAATTGATACCGGCTGTGTCTACAAAACAGAAATAGGCTATGGAATTCTTTCAGCTCTTGAAGTAGATAGTATGACAATATTTTCTGTGCAGAATGAGTAAATCATGCTTCAATTTGGTGATTATTCTTTATGATTTATCTATCAGGGAGTTATTTATTCAGATTCAAAAAGCCTTATAGAATTCCCTGTTCAACCTTGCAATATTTGCCAGTTTGATTTCTTTAGGGCATTCCGCTTCACACGCGCCTGTATTTGAACAGTTCCCGAATCCCACTTCATCCATTTTTTCAACCATTGCTCTAACCCTTTCTTTTGCTTCGATCCGACCTTGTGGCAAAAGAGCGAACTGCGATATTTTGGCCGAAACGAAAAGCATTGCTGAAGCATTTTTGCAGGCTGCAACGCATGCTCCACATCCTATACATATCGCAGAGTCAAAGGCATTATCCGATTTTGTCTTTTGAACAAGAATAGAGTTTGCTTCAGTCGCGGCGCCTGTATTTACCGAGATAAAGCCACCGGCTATCTGTATCTTGTCAAAAGCACTTCTGTCAACAATCAGATCTTTGATAACGGGGAAAGGTTTTGCTCTCCAGGGTTCTATCCAGATAGTATCTCCGTCTTTAAAGTATCTCATCGACAGATGACAGGTGGTAATTGCTGGAACAGGTCCATGAGGATGCCCGTTGATATACATTCCGCACGATCCGCATATGCCTTCACGGCAATCATGATCAAATGCCACTGGATCGCCGCCCCCTTCAATTAGCTTCTTATTTAGTGCGTCAAGCATCTCAAGGAATGCCATCCTGGGAGAAACATCATCCATTGTATAAGTCACAAAGTTACCTTTGGCTTTTGCATCTTTCTGACGCCATATTTTCAGTGTTAACTTCATTTGCTTCTCGATTTTAAAATAATATATTATTCGAAAGAATCTATGTCTAATTAACGGGTATGCGGTATGCAGTGTGAGGTGTGCGGAAAACGCCTACTCTCTTTTTTCCCGTGTACCGCAAACCGCGTACCGCGTACCATTATTTATAACTCCTGACTTTTAGTTCCACGTCCTCAAACTTAAGTTCTTCCTTATGAAGTATATGAGGTTTCCCTTCTCCGCCGTATTCCCAGGCAGCAACATATGCGTATTCTTCATCGTTTCTTAGTGCTTCTCCATCGGGCGTCTGATATTCCTCCCTGAAATGAGCCCCACACGATTCCTTTCTGTTAAGGGCGTCATTTACAAGAAGTTCGCTAAGTTCGAAATAATCAGCAACCCTCCCGGCTTTTTCGAGTTCCTGGTTAAGTCCGGTGTAATGGCCCGGAACATGCAGATCACTCCAGAATTCTTCCTTAAGCTCCTTGATCAACATAAGAGCCTTTTTGAGACCTTCTTCATTCCTGACCATACCGCAATAATCCCACATAATTTTGCCTAATCGTTTATGGAAAGATGAGGCAGTTTGTTTCCCTTTTATCAAAAGAAATTTTTCAAGTCTTTCAATAACGGCTTTTTCAGTCTCAGCAAATTCAGGTTTATCAGTTAAGATTTTAGGAACACGTATCTCATCAGCAAGGTAATTGCTAATAGTATTAGGAAGGATAAAGTATCCATCACCTGAAGCCTGCATAAGGGAGCTTGCTCCTAACCGGTTGGCTCCATGATCGGAGAAGTTAGATTCACCCACAGCATAGAGTCCGGGAACAGTTGTCATCAGCTCATAGTCAACCCATAATCCGCCCATTGTATAATGCCCTGCAGGATAGATACGCATAGGTTCTTCATATGAATCAATACCTGTAATGGTTTTATACATATCGAAAAGATTGCCATATTTATTTTCAATCGCATTTTTCCCTTGTTTTTTAATTGCATCTCTGAAATCAAGATTTACAGCGAGTCCGGTTTCCCCAATGCCATAACCTGCATCGCACCTTTCTTTCGCTGCTCTTGAAGCTACATCTCTTGGCACGAGGTTACCAAATGCCGGATATCTTCTTTCGAGAAAATAATCCCTTTCATCCTCAGGTATCTGATTTGGCAGTCTGGAATCTCCTTTGGTCTTTGGAACCCAAACCCGTCCGTCATTTCGCAGCGATTCTGACATAAGTGTCAGCTTTGCCTGGAATTCATTTAACTGTGGCACGCATGTCGGATGTATCTGGATAAAACTCGGATTTGCAAAAAAGGCACCTTTTTTATAAGCCTTCCATGCAGCCGATGCATTAGAATTTACAGCCAGGGTTGAAAGATAATAAATGGTGCCATATCCACCAGTTGCAAGTACGACTGCATGAGCCGCATGTCTTTCGATTTCTCCGGTTATAAGGTTTCGTGCAATGATTCCACGTGCTTTGCCATCGATCAATACTATGTCGAGCATCTCTCTCCTGGGATACATAGTAACATTACCTTTCTTTATCTGCCTGTTGAGGGATGAGTATGCACCAAGCAGACATTGTTGCCCGGTTTGACCCTTTGAATAGAATGTTCTTGATACCTGGACACCACCAAAAGATCGAGTATCGAGTGTCCCACCATAATCACGCGCAAAAGGTACACCTAGTGCAGTATAATGATCAATTACCTGATTGCTTACCTCAGCGGCTCTGTAAACATTCGCTTCGCGTGCCCTGAAGTCGCCTCCCTTTATCATATCGTAAAATAGCCTGTAAGTGCTGTCTCCATCGCTCTGATAGTTTTTCGCTGCATTTATGCCACCCTGGGCTGCAACGGAATGAGCCCTCCGGGGTGAATCCTGGTAACAGAAAGTTTTTACACTGTATCCGAGTTCTCCTAGAGCAGAAGAGGCTCCTGCCCCCGACAGACCAGTACCAATTACAATTATTTCAAGCTTTTTCTTGTTGGCTGGGTTTACAAGTTTAACTGCAGATTTGTACCGGGTCCATTTCATTGCGAGAGGACCATCGGGTATCTTTGAATTTAGTTTTTCCATGGTAATAATATTTTCCTTTTGGATCTATCTGAAAAGCCACAAACTGATTGAAATAAAAGCAAAACCTGCCGGAATTATTATAGCATACACCAATGCAATAATCTTTACAACAGGGGTCCAAATCCTGTGATTAAGCCCAACAGTCTGGAAAGCAGAAGAGAAAGCATGATAAAGATGAAAGCCAAGCAGAGCAAAACAGGTTAAATATATATAATTATAAGCTGGTACTTTAAACAAGTTGTGAGCTAAAGAATAGAAATCTTCAGAATTACCTTTAACTATTCCCAGCTTTATAAAATAAAAATTGAAGAAATGAAGAATAAGAAAAGTAAAAATTACGGCGCCTGTCCAGATCATAAACTTTGAGAAAAATGATATTTCAGATTTATTTCCGCTTGAATAACCTATCGGACGGGCAATCCAGTTCTGAATCTGAAGGAGCACGCCAAATGAAATATGTATAAGTATTGTTCCGAACAAAACAACTTCCATTATTTTAATAAGCGGGAAAGTTGCCATGAAATGAGCCGCAGCGTTAAATGGTCCAGGTTCATTTTTAAGCAACATGAAGTTGATAAATAGATGAAGCGGTAAGAAGGTAAGTAAGAACAAGCCCGCTAATGCCATTGTAAATTTTTTGGTAAGTGAGGAAAATAGAATTTTACTCATTGGATATGAAGTATTTAGAGTTTATCTTATTCTTATGAAAGGACGTTTATCAAAGTTAAATCTATTAAATCAGATTTACAATTATATGCTAATTATCACAAATCTCTCTGATCAACTTAGATATTTACCAGTATATGGGAATTGGTTACCTTTACAGTACTAAATTATTTTCTTAAAATGTTTTTTCGATACAAAGGGAAGAAAATCCATTATTCCGATTCGGGAAATGGCAAAGCCATTGTTCTCCTTCATGGCTATCTCGAATCGTCTGAAGTCTGGAGTGGATTTGCAGAGAAACTTGGATCGGAATTCCGTGTTATTTCGGTGGATCTGCCTGGTTCGGGATTGTCTGATATCTATGGAGAAGTTCATACCATGGAATTTATGGCACAGGCAGTTAAGGAGCTTATAATATCTCTGGGATTAAACAAAATATTCCTTACCGGACATTCATTAGGAGGTTATGTCGCACTGGCATTCCTCGAAATTTCCCCCGATAATCTTTCAGGGTATTGTCTCTTTCATTCTCAACCTTTTCCTGATACTCCTGCAGCTCTTGAGAAAAGAAGACGCGAGATTGAAATTGTGAAGATGGGGAAAAAGAACCTTATGTATCCCGACAATGTAACCAGAATGTTTGCAGCATCAAACCTCGAGACTTTTTCTGGTGCCTTGCAGAGATCAAAAGATATAGCTTCACAAATTCCTGGTGATGGGATTATTGCGGTTTTGAACGGAATGATGATACGTCCATCGAGGTTATCTTTAATGGAGAAGGGTATAGTTCCCTGCCTCTGGATATTGGGGTCAATGGATAATTACATCCCGTATGAGTTTATTCAGACAATGGTGAATCTGCCTTCAAATGCACGGGTTGTTGTCCTAAAAAACTCTGGACATATGGGTTTTATTGAAGAAGAAAGACTTGCAGTCAAAGTTGTCAGTAATTTTGTAAATAGTATTTCCTGAGGCCCCAAACCCCACTTTTCACTCATGACTTCTTCCCCCCATCCCACCTAACGGAGGGCTAATTTCTTATTTCTTCAGAAACTCAATCGCATATTTAAGAGTTGTATCTATCTCCTCCCAAATAGGATAAAATCCTTTATTATCCAGGATATTACGAGCAATATATGCTTTTAGCTGAGTATGGATTATACTTCCGGAAATCTTTAATCCTATTGGATCTTTCTTTATACCATTTCTGGCAGCAAACTGTACAAACTGATCGAGAAGTGCCTGTCTGTCAAGATATTTTTCCATTTCTCCGGTTTCGGTATATTTTTTCAGAACCTCCCTGTTAGTTTCGGTATATTTTAGTGCAAACCTGTAGATGAGCGATCGAGTTTTAAGAAAGTACGGAGACAAACCAGAAGTGTCAACAGGAACAAATTTATCGGGCATAATGCCTCCTCCTCCATAAACAACTTTTCCTCCCGGAGTAGTAAATTTCAGAGAATCAGAAAAATGTATGCTGTCCGATACTTCAAATTCACCATGAGTATACCTTTCACTTATGTCGTCGTAGTATTTTTCAAATCCATCTTTATATGGTTTTTGAATTGATCTGCCGGTAGGAGTGTAATACCTAGCTATTGTAAGCCTCATACCTGAACCATCTGAGAACGGAATTGGTTCCTGAACCAACCCCTTCCCGAAAGAGCGGCGGCCAATAATTGTTCCCCTGTCATTATCCTGAAGGGCTCCGGCCAAAATCTCACTTGCCGATGCGCTCCACTCATCTATGAGAACAACAAGGTTGCCATTCTCAAATTCTCCTTTCCCGGTTGCATGCGCCTCACTTCTTGGTGACGCCCGTCCTTTCGTGTAAACGATTAACTGCCCGGTCTTAAGGAACTGGTTCGCAATTTGTATAGCAGCTTCCATAATTCCTCCCGAATTACCCCGGAGATCGAGAATGAGGCTGGTCATTCCATGATCTTTTAATTCCCTGAGTCCTTTCATGAACTCATCAAATGTTGTCATGGCAAATGTGTTGATCTTTAAGTACCCTATATGATCATCTACCATATAATTGACATCAACACTATAAATTGGAATTTTATCCCTGGTTATTTCAAATGGAAGAAGTTCTTTCTGGCCACTTCGGAGAACTTTTATCTTTACAACAGTTCCTCGTGGTCCTTTTAGCATACCCATAACTCTCTCATCGGGCATATGTTTCCCTGCAACGAGTGAATCATTAACATACAGAATTTTATCTCCCGGAAGCAGGCCAAGTTTTTCTGAGGGGCCACCTGGTATTGTACTTATTATTAAAATAGTATCCGTAAGCATGCTGAAAGAAATCCCTATTCCTTCAAAGTTGCCCTGTAAAGGTTCATTCGAACGGGCAAGATCCTTGGCGGGAATATAAATAGAATGCGGATCAAGCTTTTTCAATATAGCAGGTATAGCAGTTTCAACCAGGATATTACGATCCACTGAATCGACATAGTTAGCTCGAACGATATTAAGGATACTGTTTAACTTATCATTTCTTGGCCTTGCATTTGAAAGCTGGCGGGAACTTCTGCCCTACAACCTTAATGTTGTAAATTGATTTGTCGGCACGCTGAGGTCTGAAACTTCCGGTTACTACAACTTCATCAAGCGAAAAAACCGTTGGCATCAGGGAGAGATCGTATGATTTTCCTGATGCGAGTGTATCCGTCAAAGCTGTATAACCAATACAGGAAATCTTGATCACTGCACTGTTCTTGCAGGGATTGACAACGTTCCCTTTTTCGTCAGAAACCCTGAAATATTCTGTCTTTGTTCCAAGATCAATAAATAGAACCGTTGCGTATGAAACTGGCTGACTGCTTTTTGAATCGATTAATTTAACCTGCGATGACTGGGAATACAATCCGGGTATCATTGCAGAGAATAAAGCAAATATGAGGACACATTTTCTACAAAGGAATTTTTTATAAATTCTCAGTACTGTCATTAATTGAATACTTGTTAATAGATCCGTTACCGAATTTATCAGTTGGTCTGATAAATTCTTTAACCGCAAAGGCTGCATCCCGATGAATCGGGATTACGCAAAGATCGCAAAGATTCTCAAATCTGAAAGTTTACTTTGGGAACTTAGTCGCATACTTTTAATCAGAGCGACATGCCTTGCGGTTAAATTGTTTTGAACCATTGATAATCCTCAAATATTACCGTATAATTATTTTAATATTGAAACATCGAAAGAGAGGTTTCCTGTTGTGGAACCCTCGAAGGTCTTGAACCTGATCCTGTAAACTGCTTCGTTAAGATCTTTTACAAAAAAGACACAGGAATCTTCTTTAATTGCGTACTTACCCGCTTCAAAATCATAATCCTTCCAATTATATCCTATTGTATTGATTTCTTTCAGGAAGCCTGTTGACGGAAATACTTTTGAAACAGGGTCAGTATCTTCACTTATCTGCGCTGTGATACCGATATTCTGAAGAACGCCGGTAACAGGATAGTAACCTTGACTGGCATCCAGCCATTTTGTAAATACAATATCCCACTTGTCTGCATCCGGTTCCCTGTCTACCTGTTCATCTGTATCAATGGAGTATGCGACAAAATTCTTTGTGCTTTCTGCGAGGTTGAGATTTACAGTTTTTTCATTGGACCCATCCAGATCGGCATATTGGAATGTATATTTCTGCTGGGCTGATAATTTATTTTCTATCCATATCTTTTTGAAGGATCCTGCCCTGGTTTTGATAATGTAGAGAGCTACACCTGTCAGGTTATGAGTGTTCATGTCATACTCACCCCATCCATAATTGGGATGTACTGTAGCATTCATGTTAAAAGCTCCTTCTGTCCAGGTTGTGTCGGAATTGTAGAGCGGTGTCCAGCTGTAAAAACCGGTTGTGTCAACAGGATCGGACCAGTTCCATCCGGATGCGACAGGGTAAGCCTTAAGAACAACTCCCAAGGTCGAGTTTGCAAGGATAGCAGCTTCACGCGGCGAAACTGAGAAAGCGATATCCCAGTTATTCCTCGGCACCGAAGTGGTAAGACCGTCGCTAAGTCTGAAATAGATCTCGTTTGCATATCCGGCACCTAATGAAATTGTTGCACTTTTTGTTTCTAAAGTCACTCCCGTATCTGAACTCTTGTCACAAGAATTCATGATGATCAAAAACATTCCCACAATAATCAGATAAATAATCTTTTTCATATTTTGTTTTTTAAAAGTTTGATGAAACCTTAAATGATCCGGCATGAACCTTCATCACAAATTTTCGCTCTTTTGTGCTTGTATTAAAGCATTTCTGAATTAAAAAATTGTTTGAAGAATTTCCCTTAATCCCCTTCAAGCCAGCAAAAATAATCTGCATTAAGATCACGGCCAAAAGTAATATTATAAATGTTGTTAATTTGTTAACAAAGGCATGCTATTTATCATGATTATAAATAAAAACATAAATATTACAATTTCAGATCAATGGATCTTATTAATTCAGCGAGATCTATTCATAGTCAACCAGAGTTAATTTTATTCATTCTCTCTGATCTCAAAAAGATCCTCAATGTGTGCATCATTTTTGCTTCTGAAGTGAATCGTTCCATTGGGATCACTCTTTTCAGATCTGTAAATTTTCCCATTTCTGAGTGATCTGGTAGTTTTTTCCGGCTTTCAGGCTGAAGATATCATAATCTGTCATCAGAGATTCAGTTTGTGCAACTGCCTTCCAGCTTATTGATTCTTTATTACCTGCATTCCATTTTAAGATGCTGATCATGATCCCGGATTGGATGTTCCTTGTCAGCGTCATTGACGGAGAACTATTTTTACCATTGAAGTATGAAAGCCTGTTGTCTTCAGCGTTAATGCCGAAATTTGCTGAAGAACTGATAGTGAAATCGTTCGTCTTGACTGAATAATCATTCATTGAGAGTTGAATCGAATAATCCTGGTTTCTCAGGTGGTATCTGATTTGAGTACCATTCAGTTCATCTGTCAGGTGTGGCTCAAGATATAAACGGTTGAACTGCGGCTGAATTCCATAGATGTCCCGGTATAATCCGACAACTGGCAGACAATTATTGGCAAGAATATCATTTCCTGCTCCTTCCTGGCTAATGCGTTTGTATCTCTGGAAAGCCAGTCCGTCCTTTTCATATTGCCCGAGAACATTTTTAATATATTTCACAGGTATTGAAGGATCATAATCCTGGTATGCACGGATGCCAACTTCACCCCATGCCAGAAATATGTCTCCATTTTCATAATTTGGGAATGGATAATTATCTTTAGCGCCTTCATCAGGCTGGTACGGAAAGAAGCTTATCGGCCACATGAAAAGCTTTTCTTTCTGCATAAGGCTCTCGATCCTGCTTAAAACTGCTTCCTTCCTTGTCCTGTCATCGCATATTCCGTAAGCAATCGCCATAAAATTAACCGGTGTAACAAGATTGTCTCCATGGACGCTTCCATCCTTGTCCCTCCAGTAGACATACCATTTATTTTCAGGGTTCCAGAAACCTCCGTTTGTAACCGGTTGATTGAAACGGGATTTACATTTTTCAGCAAAGTCCCTGTAATATTCCGATAATTGAAGTCGCCTGAGATTTCCTCAATATCTGCCCACTGTGTTAAAGCATAATAGAGTTTTGCATTTATGAAAGCATTTTCCCATGATGCCCAGATAACATCTATCCAGTCGCTTCCCTTCTTTTGAGTATGAGAGGCAGCAAATACTTCAATGAGTCCGTTCTTGTCTGAATCTCTTTTCAGAAGGAATCCAAGCGCCTTTTCGCACTGATCTTTATGGCTTCTGACCCAGTCTGAATCACCATTTATCATGAAGAGTTCGGAAACATTGATCACATAATCTGTATTGGCATCCAGCAGATCACCCCACTGGCACCCGTAAAAACCGTTTTCGAATGTCCCTGGTTCCGCGTCCCATATCCTGTATGCCCATCGGTCTTTGACATTGCCATCGGAGAGATTGCATTGTCGCGAAAATAATCAAGAGTTTTCCTGTAGTTGTCAAGGTAATCCTGATCATCAATTGCAAGTCCCATCTGTGCGACCCAGTGCTCGTGAAGGCAGACGAATCCCATATCGAGATGCCAGTTGTTTGAACCCATCAGTTTCTCATCAATGACCCCGACCCTTGCAATTGTATTCAGCACGCTTCGCACAGATTCACGTTCACTCCCTTGAAGTCTCCCCTGAAATAGGCAACATCATAGTTCATGGCCCTGAGCCTGTATGTAATACTTGTTGTGCCCATAGCATCGAATGAATCCCAGATATCCTGCCGGTCAATAATAAACCTTGAGAGAAAATGTTTTGTCCTCAATTCATCTTCGGTCACCGAATAATTAAGCGTGAACCTGTTCATCGGGCTGGCGACTGAATCTGACGGCCACATGCTGCCCGAAAGGCTGAGAGGGATCAATACTCAGGCAAGCCTTATTTTCATGATTCCAGAATGTGACTGTGCCTGTATGATTTCCAAGAGAGGCATCGGGATTGTCAAAAAACCTGCACCAGGCAACACCTCCGGTCCCAAGCAATGCACCTGTCCAGGTTTCCATACTGTTGAAAGACCATTCCGGGAATCCGGTATCTTCGAGAGTCATGTTTCCCGGATAAGTCCTTTCAATAGTCCAGTCAATGTAATCTGAAGCTGGTTGAAAAATCCACTTCTCTGAAACCTCATTCCCTCTTTCGCCAAATCTTATTTTTTCAATGATTACCGTTTCTCCGTCTGTTTTTACTTCAGGAGATTGTATACCAGATCCTGTAGAGTATAGTTTTCCATTCTTCTTTATAGAGCTGAAAACCCCTGCCTTATTTGAAACAACTGTCTGTCCAAGAGTTTCAACATAGTCAATGACGCACCTGTTGTTACAATCAATCTTAAGGATCAGATTTCCATTCTTATCACCGATTTTGATCTTGCTGGTTCGTGAGTTGAACTCCACAGGAACCTGTCCAAAGGAAAGAGGGCAGATTTGCGAAGTAATCAGTAGCAGCCTCAAGATCCTGAAATGATTTTTTTTCATTTGGATATTATTTATTTTAAACCAAAGTGATAAAAGTTCCTTGCAAAGGTACGTAAAGAACTTTTTTTACAATCCTATACGAATAGACCATATCTCTTCGTTTATAACCTGTAAGTAGTTAAATTTGCGCGAAAAATTTAAAGATATAGTTTATGAGGAGGTTTATTCTGACGATTATTTTGACCGGGGCGGTGGTAATGCTCTCAAATGCACAGGATTATAAGACAGGTCTTGGTTTAAGAGTGGGAACCGGAACAGGTTTTACAATAAAGCATTTTCTGAATGAAAGGAGTGCCCTTGAAGGCTTGCTGTTAACAAGATGGCACGGTTTCGATATAACCGGATTATATGAAATACATGCTCAGGCATTTGACACTGACCATCTGCAATGGTTTTACGGTTTCGGCGCCCATCTTGGATTTTACAATGGTGATTATGTTGAATGGGGAGAACCGGGGTCAACTTATAATGTACTTGGTATTGACGGGATAATTGGCATTGAATACTCTTTCACCGAAGCTCCTATAAATCTCGGACTTGACGTGAAACCTGCTCTTAACCTGATCGGATATTCAGGATTCTGGGCTGATTTTGGTCTGTCAGTGAGATATATATTCTGATTGCAGCAGTTATTGTAACATTCCTTTTGTGAACTCTGAGTGCAACTTAGTGTTATAAAATCAATATTTAAACACAAGGGCACAAAGTTCATCACAAACGTACACGAGGGATTTAAAAACGCTTCCTGTTGCTCAACGTTTTTTAAGGATTAAGGTTTATCCCTGGATTTATTTAAGTTTTGTATTTTTAGAGTTATCTTGCAGTATAAAACCTTAAATAAACCAAAATGAAAAAAATTGCGGCACTTACATTCATTATTCTTCTTATTCCTTTTGTTTTATCAGCCCAGAATAAATTTAACGGGCTGGATATGAATATGGGCAATCTTTACAGGTTATCCGATGCAAAAACAAGGTCAATAAGTCCTGAGAATTTTTCAGGTGAAAAGGGAAAAGCAGGGATGGCAGATCCTGCAGACAAGGACAAATCCAATACTGCCAATGCCTTTAATGCAGCCCGTGATCTTGGTCAGGGATGGAAAGTAAATCCGTATGTAAGAATAAAACCGGGTGAAACATTTACAATGGCTGTGATTGAAGGTCCGGGTGCCATTCAGCATATCTGGATGACACCAACCGGAAACTGGAGATTTTCGATTATTCGGATTTACTGGGATGATGAGACTGAACCATCGGTTGAATGTCCTGTAGGTGATTTCTTTGGAATGGGATGGAATCAATATTCTCCTCTTGTTTCTTCAGCTATCTGTGTAAATCCCGGAAGTGCATTTAATTGTTACTGGGTAATGCCATTCCGGAAAAAATGCAGGATCACGATGGAAAATATTAACGATGCAGATCCAATGACACTTTATTACCAGGTTGATTATACACTAACAGAAGTACCATCTGATGCAGGTTATTTTCATGCACAGTTCCGCAGATCAAATCCGAATGAGACATCTGTTTATACAATAAATGATGGGATTAAGGGGAAAGGTCAATATGTTGGTGTTTACATGGCATGGGGAGTAAATAATAATGGATGGTGGGGAGAAGGTGAAATAAAATTCTTTATGGATGGTGACTACCAAATTTCCGACAATCTGCGGAACCGGTACGGAGGATTATTTCTGCGGTTCATATGATTTTGATACAAATAAGAAAAATGCAGCCGGAGTGAAGAAAGTGAATATACTGAATTCTGTACTCCTTATTCAGGATTGCACCAGGTAATAAGGGGTGATGGGCACTATAATGTCATGCAGCGGTTTGGACTTTACCGATGGCATATAATGGATCCTGTTCGTTTTGAATCAGACCTGAAAATTACAATTCAGGATCTTGGCTGGCATCAGGGAGGAAGATACCTGAAACAACAGTCAGATATTTCATCAACCTGCTTCTGGTATCAGACTGAACCTCATGCAAAATTTCCGAAACTTCCCGAATGGCAGAAGCTTGAGGTAAATTAATTTTGCCATAAGAGAATTTTCCAGCCTCTTTTCAGATGCCTCTTTCTTAAGCTCTCTGTCGGGATTGATGCAAACCGGATTGCCGACAGCGCTTAGCACAGGAAGATCGGATATTGAATCGCTATAATACCATAAGTACTGATGGATTCAGTATTATTGGCAGATGCAATATCCGATCAACCTGTTAAGCTTTTCTTCACCATAACAGAATCTGCCGACAGGTCGTCCGGTCAGATATCCGTCTCTAGACCTCAAGCGAGGAACAGATATAGCCATCCATCCCAAGACTTTCCGACATCGCACTGCAGATTGGATTCATCGCTGATGAGAGGATTATCACCTTTGCATCCATTCTCTTTATGGAAATTTATTTCAGTCCTTGCTTCCCTGAATACAGATGGCAATAAAACATCACTGAAGACCTGCAGGCAAAGTTCTGTCCAAATCAGCTTCATGCATACCCTTTACCCATCCAGACCATATCATCAATTATCTTTCGGGATCCCTGAGCCTGACTTAAACAGGAAGTAAACGTAAAAAGCCTTGAACAGGTCAGACCAGTGATATTAGACCTTTTTTCCAGGCCATTCTTACAATAGCCTTTCCGCTGATTTCTCTGATTATTGTCCTGTCGAGATCAAAAAAAGCAACATATCTTTATTGCGCTATTCTTATCTTCTGAAAAAATGGGGTCCATCAGGATTATAGATTATATTTAAGCCCTGATGGAATCAGGCTCACATCAAATTTATCAGAAAAATATAATTCGCCATCAACATGAAAAGGAACCACTTCAGCGAAATTCAAGCTTTAATCCCGGTGTCTGGTAATAATTAACCCTTCTGTCATTAATATGCTTTCCTTCAGGTACTTTTAATAAATATCTGAAATCTCTCCGGGAGAGAGAGTTTTTTTATCGAACATACATCAAGCAATCCGTCATTTGCAATAGCCTTCGGAGTAAGCAGAAATCCTCCTGCAAACCTTCTGCCTATTGCTATTGTATTAATAAAACAGTCTGTTTCCTGACTTCCGTTTCCGGTTATGACTGTCATTCTCTTTTCCCTGAAAAAGAGGAGTGTTTTTATAATATGCCAGATATATTTGTTTTTGCCACCTTCCTTTACTTTTCCCTCCTCGGTATAATTCTCAGCAGCTACCTGTGCATCAAATCCGAGTCCCATCCCATTCAGGAAGATCATTCCGTTTACACTCCCTACATCCATTGAGATTGTATTCCTTTCAAAGAACATATCCCATTCCTTCTCACCAAAACGATTCGGGAAGCCAAGGATCTGGATGAAATCGTTTCCTGTTCCGGCAGGTATTAGTACCTGTAACTAGCTATCAGATCTGCCGATTAAGGTCTGGCAATTTCATTTATTGTTCCATCGCCTCCAACTCCTATTATATATTTGAATCCTCTTGTCGCAAGTAAGGTGTCTGACAATTCTGTGGCATGTCCTTTTTTTTCCGTGAAAACAATCTCAGCATCGATGTTGTTTTTCCTGATCATCTCCTCCAGCTTTGGCAGCTGTGATTTTGCAGACCCGTTTCCTGCAACAGGATTTACAATAAAGACCCATTTATCTGCCATACTAATCGATTAGATTTATTATACACAAAGGAACACAAAGTATTTCATATAAAGCTCAAAGGATTCTTGAAATTCATTTATTGATATGCTGATTCAATAATTCCTTTTACTGTTTCAATAATTTCAAGGTCACATCTGTTTTTCAAGATCTTCTCTTTTAATTGGTTTATGAATATGACATCAAGTTTTGAATCGAAATTGATATACGCCCTGTTTTTTGGTTTCAGATCATAAAACCCGTTCAATGTTACAGGCAAAATCTCAAGATCTCTCGTTCTGTAGAGGTAAATGAATCCCCTGTAGAAAGCTATTTATTTCTCCGTTAAGAGTCCTTGTCCCTTCAGGAAAGATTGCGACTGTCTGCTGTTTTGATTTCTTGACAAGCTGCTTCCATCATCTCTCTGGTATTTTTGTAATTTGGTTCCTTGAAAGGCACATAATCTGTCATTTTCAGGATCCTGCTGAAAAGAGGGACCTTCAGAAGACGTTCATGTCCGAACCATGAATATCCCGGATAAAATGACATTATTGCAACAATATCAAAAAGACTTGCATGATTGGCAACAAGGATATATTTTTCATCCTTTCTGATATTTTCAATTCCATGTACCTTGAATTTTTTGCCCATAATGAAGAATATCGATTTTGCCCATATCCTTGCATTATAACTGTACATTGGCTGTTTCATTTTAAGCAGTTGCAAAGATCAATACAATAAACACTCCGATTGCAGTATAGCAATAGAGGATCGCAAAAAGGAGTACTGAAATAACTGCATATAGTCGCGAACGCATTCCTGATGGCATCTTTCCGGTAATTAAAGATAATAAATTTTTTCCATATTGGTTATCATTTCTATGAGTGCACCAGTGATGTGAAAGGTAAAATATTGTTAAATAAGCCGCTGAATCAAACTCTTTTTTATATTTTTATAGCATATCATTATTCTTTTATCCGACATTCTTTTAAATAAATCTCATTATGACAAACAAAACAGACCAGAGCCGTCGCAGATTCCTGTCAAATTCAGCGCTGGCTGCAATTGGGACAATAGGTGCTGCTCAACTTATTACCTCCTGCTCCAGGGGAAATTCAAAGAAAAAGGAGATAAAACTTCCGGAATTGCTTAATCAGGCTCCGGATGGCAAAGTTCTGAAGGCCGGTCTGATAGGCTGCGGCGGAAGGGGAACCGGTGCTGCAATCAATTTTCTTGATGCAGGTCCCAATCTTCAGATTGTTGCCCTTGGAGATGTGTTCCAGGATCGTCTTGATAAATGCAGGGCTGAACTTAAAACACAGAAAAATGTTGAAATTGCTGATGAAAAATGTTTTCTCGGATTTGACAACTATGAAAAAGTGATCGATTCAGGAGTTGATATAGTATTGCTCTGCACTCCGCCTCATTTTCGTCCTCAGCATGTTGAGGCAGCTGTAAAAGCCGGCAAGCATATCTTTATGGAAAAACCATGTGCAGTTGATCCGGTTGGTGCAAGATCAGTACTGGTCTCTTCCGAAAGAGCAAAACAGAGCGGACTCTGTATTGTAAGCGGCACTATCCGCAGGAAGCAGAAAGATTTCATGGAAACACAGAGAAGAGTGGCAAGCGGAGAAATAGGTGAGATTGTCAGTGCTCATATAATCCGTAACGGAGGTTCACTCTGGGTTATAAAAAGACAGCCGGGATGGTCTGATATGGAGTACATGCTGCGCAACTGGGCCAACTTCTGCTGGCTGTCAGGTGATCATATTGTCGAACAGTTCATACATGAAATAGATGTCATGAACTGGTATATCGGAAAAAATCCTGTTAAGGCAATTGGCTGGGGCGGACGGCAACGAAGGGTGACAGGCGACCAGTATGACTTTTTCAGTGTTGAATATGTTTATGACAATGGCATGCAGACACATTGTGCTGCACGTCAGATTACCGGATGCAGCAACTCAGACAAAACAGCTGATAACCTGCACCGATGGCTTTGCTGATGCCAAAGGAACACTTTATAACCTGAAAGGGGAGGAGATATGGAAATATCCTTATCCTGAGGAAGGTGCAACTGACCAGACATGGAAAGTGAAGGATCCTTATGTTCAGGAACATATAAACCTTGTAACAGGGATCCGCACAGGAAATATTGTTAATGATGCAGAAGCACAGGTAAACTCAACACTTATAACCATCATGGCACGTATGTCGGCATATACAGGAAAAGATGTTACCTGGGAGGAGGTGATGAATTCCGATCTCTATCTTGGTCCAAAGACTTATGCATTCGGACCTGTTCCCGGAATACCTGAGACGATTCCTGTCATAGGAGCTGCACCGGAAATTTAATTCTAAAACAGTTCGGGAAAGTTAAATTATTAAAGATCGTTAATATGAACAGGAGACAGTTTTCAAAAAGTGCCATAATGGCATCAGCAATGATATCAACAGCATCTTTGCCGGGTATTTCAACATATTATTTCTCCAGCATCCAGGACCCTGAAAAAGGGAATAATGTGGGGAAGCATAGGAGTAGGCAAGACAATAATGGAGAAATTCCAGGCTGCCAAAGAGGCTGGTTTTGATGGCGTTGAGCCAATGAGTCATCTTGACAGAAAAGAGGTTCTTGCAGCCCGTGATGCAACTGGTCTGATTATTCCGAGCGTGTGCGGTGAACTGCACTGGAAATATCCTCTCTCAGATCCTGATCCGAAAATCCGTGAGCTTGGAGTTGAGGCTCTTAAAGTTACACTTGAGGATGCCAGTATATACGGTGCAGACACCATATTGTTGGTTCCCGGAAAAGTGACTGATACGGTGACCATATGATCAGTGCTGGAACAGGTGTGTGGAAGAGATCAGAAAAGTTATCCCGATGGCTGAAAAGCTTAAAGTTAAAATAGCACTGGAAAATGTGTGGAACAATTTCCTTATCAGTCCTATGGAGGCTGCATCATATGTTGACCAGTTTAAAAGCCCCTATGTCGGATCCTATTTTGACTGCGGCAATGTTCTGGTTTACGGATGGCCTGAACAATGGATAAAAATCCTTGGACAAACGGCTTGCAAAAGTTCACATCAAGGAGTTCAGCCGTAAAATAGCCGATAAACAGGGCAAAGGAGCCGGATTTGGAGTAAAGTTGCTTGAAGGCGATGTTAACTGGCCGGCAGTCATGAAATCACTTGATGATATCGGGTACCATGGCTGGACGACAGTTGAACAGCCGGGCGGAGATACTAAAGAAGGATTGAAAGATCTGTGCGACAGGCTGGTAAAAATTCATGCAGCTAAGGAAGTATTTTCCTGCTAGAATAGATAAAATCCTCATAAAACGAGTGGCTGTTATTTCCCGGAATTGCTCACAAATGCGATCTGTTTGCTGTCGGACGACCAGGATGGAAACATTAATTGTTCCCTGTCCTCCATAGAGATATGCAATTGTCTTTAACTCCTCTCGCCTGAAGCTGGCATTAGTCTCAGCATTACTCTTTTATAAGGCGGGTGAGCATTGGGGCTGACATCCTGTCAAAATTTTAGCGATTTTTAACGTTAGAGATAGATAACTGGAGTAACGTATGAAATACAGAATAATTAACAAGTAACTTTTCGGAATCCGGTTTGGTTATTTCCCGGAGAAATCGATAATAATGAAAAAAAATATATTTGCAAGAGAAGGCTTGACACAAATATTTATATAATTTTGGCTGCAAACAAAATAAATTGATTTAATTTGAGAATAAATAAGGTAAATGCCTTAATTTCTTTAAAACTCTTTTTAAACAGATAAAATTATGAATGATATTCTTGAAAAAATCGCACATTGTGTTGAATTTGGGAAGATTAATAAAGTATCTCCCTATCCACCGAACATGAAAGATCAGGATGGTGCTGATGAATTGGCCAAGAGAGCCCTTGAAGAAGGTGTAAGACCTGATGAGATTCTTGAAAACGCACTGGTTCCGGCAATGGCAAGGGTTGGTGAGAAGTTCACCAGGAAAGAGATATATGTGCCTCAGATGCTGATGGCTGCAAAAGCGATGAACAGTGCAATGGTGCATCTTAAACCATTTTTTCAGTCAGGCGAAACAAAAAGAAAAGGGAAATTTATTGTTGGAACAGTTGCAGGTGACCTTCATGATATAGGAAAAAACCTTGTTGCAATGATGATTGAAGGTGGCGGATGGGAAGTGATCGATCTGGGAGTTGATGTAAGTACTGAAAAATTTCTGAAGGCACTGGATGAAACATCCCGGTGCAGTTGTTGGTTTGTCAGCCTTGCTTACCACAACAATGGAGAATATGAAAAAAACTGTTTCAGCCATAAAGGAAAAACATGCATCTTCAAAGATACTGATTGGAGGTGCTCCTGTTACATATGAATATTGTGAGAAGATCGGAGCTGATTTTTATTCACCTGATCCTCAGGGAGCAGTCAATTATCTTAAAGACACTTGTTGCCTAGCTGAATAACTGTTAAATAATGAAGACAATACTTCGTGGGAATTACCAGGGAAGTCGTTATTGATACAAATGGCCCTGTAATAATTATTGGGGAATGCATAAATCCTACAAGGAGAAAGAAGCTTGTATCAACATTACAGGCAGGAGATTTTGAATATGTTCTGGAACTGGCTGAAAGTCAGATTAAGGCATGCTGCCGATGTACTTGATGTCAATGTTGGATTTCCCGGGAGTTGATGATGTTAAGTTACTGCCTGAGACTGTTCTGGCAATAAGGAATAAATTTGATATTCCGCTCTGTCTTGATTCCCCAAATCCAAAAGCAATTGAAGCTGCATTAAAGGTAGCAGGAGGAAAATGTCTTATAAACTCCGTCAACGGAGAGGAGAAATCAATGAATGCACTTCTTCCGATTGCAAAAGAGTATGGAGCTGCAATTATTGGGCTGACAATGGATGATGATGGTATTACACATGATCCGGAGAAAAGATTGTCTATTGCAGAAAAGATACTGGAACAGGGCTGTCAGGATCGGGATAAAAGAAGAAGATGTTGTTATTGATCCTCTGGCAATGGCAGTGAGTGCCGATCCTCGTGCATGTGTGGTATCACTTGAAACTATAAGGCTTGTCCGTCAGAAACTTGGACTTAATATTACTCAGGGTGCAAGCAACATCTCTTTCGGATTGCCAAACAGGGAGGTACTGAATTCAGCTTATATGGCTCTTTCAATAATGAACGGACTTACATGTCCGATTGCCAATCCTGAAAAAATTGCAGCAATAGTCAGAGCATCCGACCTGATTCTCGGGAGAGATGATTATGCAATCAGATTTGTGGAAATTTCTCAGTCAAGTGAACTTTAAATACTAGATCTTATTATCTATGTATCATATAAATATATGTCTGGTATTAAACCCGCCCGCAGATGGCAACCAGCCTTTTATCCTTTTAAACGGGAAAAATTCAGCCGACGGCTTTTAGCAAAAACAGAACTTCTTGTCAAGGGACCGTTATTTGGGCTGCCGCATGTGCGGTAACTGCCTGCTTCAGGAAACAGCATTCATATGTCCAATGGAATGTCCCAAAGGGATGAGAAACGGACCGTGCGGCGGAGTTACTCCTGAAAAAAACTGCTATGTCGATGAGACACGCAAATGTGTCTGGTATGCTATCTATAAAAGAGCACAGAAGACCGGCAGAGACAGAAACTCTTCTTGAGATATTGCCTCCACTCGACTGGGATAAGGTGGGAACCGAGACCTGGGGTGATGTTGTCAGACAGATAAGAAAAGTCGGTACAGGGAAATTCATAAAAGGTATATTTTCCAGAGATAAAGAAGAAAAAGCTGAGGTCTGGGATAGTGTCTTTAAAACCAGTACGCCAGCCTGACTGGTGGAAAGGTGATTCAGATTACCATCCTTCATCATGCAGAGCCTGTATCCGAACTTGAAAAGCGTTTGAGAGAACGGAGAATTTGTTGTTGCAACAGAGGTTACACCGCCCGTAGGAACAGCTACAGGCAAGCTTAAAAGAGATATTGAACTTGTAAAACCATATGTTGACTGCAATTAATTTTACTGATTCCTCCTCAGCACGTCCAAAAATGTCAAGCATGGCCTGCTGCAATGTAGCCCTTAAAATGGGAGCGGAACCAATTTTGCAGATAGCTTCACGCGATACAACAAGATGCGGACTGCAGGGTGATGTTGTCGGACTTAATGATATGGGTATCAGAAATGTGCTTTGCATATCAGGCGATAATCCCAGAATTGGTCCATCACCGACAAGTTCAATGAATTTTGTTGATATTGACTCTGTTCAGATGCTATGGATCCTCAGAAGAATGAGAGATGAAGGCATCTATCTTGATGGCAGAAGGATGAAGGAACCTCCGAAGCTTTTCCTTGGGGCAGCCACCTCCCCTTTTGCTTCAGATCCGGTTCTGCAGGCAATAAAAGATCAGAAGAAAGTAAATGCCGGTGCACAGTTCTTCCAGACAAACCTTGTTTTTGAAGCTGACAGACTCGATCCATGGCTCGAAGAGCTTTATAAAAGAAATGTACTGGATAAAGTATCTATTCTGATTGGACTTGCTCCTTTGAAGAGCTATAAGGTTGCAGAATATCTTCACACAAAAGTTCCGGGTGTCAGGTTACCTGAAGATATCCTGAAGAGAATGGAAAAAGCCGGAGAATCAGCTCCGGAAGAGGGTGTTCAGATTGCCCTTGAATTTATTGATAAAATAAAAAGGAAACAGGGAGTAAATGGAATTCATATTATGACCCTGGGCTGGGAAGTCAATAGTTGAGAGGCTTGTGAAAGAAAGCGGACTGTGACTGGCATAATATCAACTGATATATCAGACTCAGTCCAGAATTCCTGAATTATATTATTTTAATTATGACACATTCAACATTTCAATTTGATTTTAAGGATCTTAATATCGATCTGCTCCAGATTGAGAAAGTACTTGGGCTATGAAGAGGGTGATGACCGTGAGTATTGTCAATGCTGTTGTTGAAGAAATATTGGAAGAGCCAGAATTATTTCCGTAATATAAGAGCTGAATATAAGATTTATGACAATATTGAATTTGTTGATGCTGACAAATCCCTTAAGTGTCAATAGATATAAATTTTCAGATACATAAAATCGTCTTTGGACAGCTGAAGAAATCAGATTCAATCGCTGTTTTTCTGTGCACCGCAGGTGAAGAGATTGAAGCATCAGGACCAGAAAAGCTATGTCGGAAGGTGATCCTCTGACAGGATATATTTATGATATTGTCGGAAGTATGGTTGTTGATGCAGCAGCTGATATTGATGCAGAGTGAACTTGAAAAATCAGTTGCATCTGCCGGGAAAAAGATTACAAACCGTTATAGTCCCGGATATTGCGGGTGGGATGTTGCTGAGCAGCATAAATTATTTCAGCTTGTTCCTGATAATTTCTGCGGGATAAGACTGACAGATTCAGCCCTGATGGATCCTGTGAAATCAGTAAGCGGCATAATAGGAATTGGAGAAAAGTGTCAGATATAATCCTTACACCTGCAGATTGTGTGATATGAAGGATTGTGCCTACCGTGAAAGTGAGAGAAAGATAGTCTCATGAAGTAGAAATCCTGTTATTTTATTCGTTTTTGTATCTTGTCGTAAGGCTTCTGCAATCTTTGCCTCGTTATTATCTCCGGAATGAACAAGAACCCTGTAGCGAAGATTTAAGACTGTTCCTTTTTTCAGAAAGGTACTTGTTCCGTTTTCAGGCCAGTACATTGGTGTTGGAGACATAAATCCGTAATCGCGTGTGAACCATGGTGAGGGATACCATGGATTGGAAGGATGCTGAAAAATTGCCAGACCTTCTGTTCACATCGCCGCGTTTACCATAATAATCCATCCATGGAGATGGTTTTCCGAATGTCTTTTTCTCATTTTTAAGCCCTTCGGCATTTATCATTGTTCCTCCGTTTAGCACAGACAGGTCTGCTGCCATTCTTACACTGAAAAGTGAATGGTTTGTCTTCATTATAGTTACATCAGTCAGCATCTCCATTCTTATCTCAACATCTATCTGACTGGTAGGTTGCATCAGGAGCAGTAATAATGAAATTCCTTGTATCCCTAACCGGTGATATTGCTTCCGGCCGGCTCCAGATACATTCATCTGTTATAATTACAGTATCACCTCCCTGTTTGACTATTTCAGCATTCACAGAGATTATCCTTCCCCTTTCCAGTCCCTCCTGCCAGTAGTTTCCTCCATTAACCTGGTCGCATCCGAAAAAGAGAGAGCTGTGATGAGGATATTCACCGTTTCGCATTGAAGTTACTGAACCACCTGAAACAGGTCCGTTTACAGGATAGAAAAAGGGATACTTTTCATCATCTGAAAAAATATAGCTGGTGAAATATTTGTCATCGATTGTGACATTGATTTTTGATCCGACTTTCTCTGCAATAATCTTTGCAGCATGACAGCGGAATTGGTTACAATAAGGCCGGCAAGAAACAATATGATAAAAAATAGTTTTTTCATTATATACAAAGATATGAAATCAAATTTTAATATAATCAGTTCCGTAAGGAGAACGCTGGGTGCGTGAGAGCATTGAATTAGCTTCATTCATCATTGACAAATACTTCCTTGTCAGGATCCCAGTTAAGTTTCCTTCCAAGCTTCATGGCAATATGTGTAAGCAGACAAACAGTAGCATGCCCGGTGACCTATTTCAACAGGAGATATTGGTTCTTTGCGTGATTTTATGCAATCGAGCCAGTTACCATGTTGTTCATCACTTATATAGAGATGGATTTCATTTTCTTTAATTACACTGTGTAAGAATTTTTGGATCACTCGCGTCAAGTGCCTTCAGCATTATCTGATTTTGGCAACAGGATCGCTCGGAGAAGCTGTATAGTTTCCCCTCGTTACAAAGATCCAGCCTTCAGTTCCTTCATATCGCACTCCATTCGGATAACCTCCGCTTGTAAGCATTGTTATTCCGTTTTTATATTCAGCTTTTGCCATAAAATCGCCATGCACATCCCAGAGTCCTGATTTTGGGAACTGTGCAACTGCTTCGATTACATACGGACCTGTAAGCTCGGTATCCATTCCCCAGGCAGCAGAATCGAAATGGTGCTGTCCCCATCCTGTTATCATTCCTGCACCGAATTGTTCGCAACGCAGCCAGCCCGGCCTGTCAGTAATACTGTTCTGCGGATGAACACGCATTTCAGTATAATATACCTGCGGTGTTGATCCAAGCCACATATCATAATTAAGGTTTTTTGGTACAGGCATTTCAGGTGCTTCAGGGCCTGACGGATCTCCGGGCAAGACCAATCCTTACAGTCTGAAGCTTCCCTATCCTGCCGTTTCTGACAAGCTCTGCAGCAATCCTGAACTGAGGCATCGACCTCTGCTGGGTACCTACCTGCAGGATCACTTTCTTCCTTTTTACCACATCGCTCAGCATTCTTCCTTCCCTGATTGTAAGAGATGTTGGTTTCTGAAGATAAATATCCTTTCCGGCCAGGGCAGCTTCAATAGCTGGCTGTGCATGCCAGTGATCAGGTGTGGAGATGATCACTGCATCAATATCCGGATTCTGAAGCATCTGCCTGTAATCCTCATAGACCTTTACATCCATATAACCTGATTTACCGGTTTTCTTGGCATAGTAACTTCTCAATGAACTGTTTTCCTTTGGCTAGCTCTGTTTGAATCAAGATCTGCTACTGCAACTACCCTGGCAACATCATACTTAAGTGTTTCATTCAGATCATGAGTCATTGCAATCCGGCCAAAACCGATCTGCCCGATATTGATCTTATTGCCTGGTGAATTTTTTCCCAGTATCCCTGATGGAATAATTGTTGGAAATCCATTCATTGCAAATGATGATATCAGGGAGGCTTTTACTGATTGTGTCAATAAATTTTCTTCTTGTAATTGATTTTTTTGATCTTTCCATCTTAAGTGAATTTGAAGTGGCAGATTTACGAAAATAAATGATTATCTTTATATGAATCATGATAACCTTAGACAACCGTTTTATACAGATGGGAAATTACAATAAATTTTCACAAAACGGTTCAGCCATGCAGGCATAAAAAGCTTATATTTAACCTCTGTGCATCTCTGTGACTCCTCTGTGAACTCTGTGTAACTTTTTCAGAGTTACACAGAGAGACACAGAGGAATCACAGAGGTACACAGAGAAACAATCAATAAATACTTCATTATGTTATTACTTGGAATTGATCTGGGAAGCTCTTCTGTGAAGGCTTCAGTTATTGACGGTGAATCAGGCAAATGTCTGGCAACAGCATTTTACCCTTCTGATGAAATGAAGATAATTGCACTGAAACCAGGATGGGCTGAACAGGATACTGAAATCTGGTGGACAAACCTTAAATCAGCCATCAGCGACTGCACCAGCCAGCTTGGACAGAAGAAAAATGAGATAGGTGCAATCGGGATTTCCTACCAGATGCATGGTCTTGTTACAGTTGACAGAAATGATAAGGTGCTGCGTCCTTCAATTATCTGGTGCGACAGCAGGGCTGTCGGTTATGGTGAAAAAGCAATGAAATCACTTGGTAAGGATTTTTGCCTTTCACATCTGCTTAATTCCCCCGGGAATTTTACTGCTTCAAAACTTGCCTGGGTAAAGGAGAATGAACCGGATCTTTTTGACAGGATAGATAAAATCATGCTTCCCGGCGATTATATTGCCCTGAGGCTTACAGGTGAATTAAGCACCTCATATTACAGGTCTTTCCGAAGGTATTTTCTGGGATTTTCATGAAGATCAGGTTTCAGTTGAATTAATTGAATTATTATGGTTTCAGCTCAGGCATTATTGCCTGAATCCGATTCATCATTTTCAGTTAAGGGGAAACTTATTAAAATCAGTTGCTTCTGAACTGGGACTGCCGGAAGGTATCCCGGTATCATACAGAGCAGGTGATCAGCCCAATAATGCACTTTCACTCAATGTACTGAATCCGGGTGAAGTTGCAGCAACTGCAGGAACATCAGGTGTTATTTATGGTGTGACAGATAAGAAGAAGTTTGATCCGCTATCAAGGGTTAATACATTTTTGCATGTGAACCATAGTAAATCAGATCCACGACTGGGAGTGCTGTTATGCATAAACGGTACAGGAATTCTTAATTCCTGGCTAAGGAAATACAGCGCTACCGGGTTTATCATACAATGAAATGAATGCTCTGGCTGAAAAAGTAGCCGCCGGGATCGGACGGACTCTCAATACTCCCTTTCGGTAACGGAGCTGAAAGAGTACTTGGCAATAAGGATCCGGGAGCCAGGATATCAGGACTGAATTTCAACACTCACACAAATGCCCATCTGTTCAGGGCTGCTCAGGAAGGAATAGCTTTCTCATTCAGGTATGGACTTGATATAATGAAGGAGACCGGTATTAATCCAAAGATTATCAGAGCAGGAGAGGCAAATATGTTTCTGAGCAGGATTTTCCGCGAAACATTATCTGACATTACCGGGACTGAAATTCATCTTTACAATACTGACGGATCAATTGGCGCTGCAAGAGGTGCAGGAATCGGATGCGGGTATTACAAATCTGAAAAGGAAGCATTCAGGGGACTCGTCACTGTCGGAATAACAGAACCTGATACTGACACGATCCGGAATTATGGAAGAAGCATACCGGAAATGGGAAACTATTGTAAAATCATTATAAAAATATGGTTTGTACGCTATGCTATTCAGAAAATGATTAAGAAATTTGTATCTGAAGTAATTGGCAAAAACAAAAATTAAAAATATCCAAATATGATCTACAAAGGAAATAAAGAGGCATATCCCGGTATTGGGAAGATTGAATATGAAGGCAAAGAATTCAAAAAATCCGCTGGCCTTCAGATGGTATAACCCGGAAGAAGTTGTCAACGGCAAAAAGATGAAGGATCATCTTCGTTTTGCAATTGCTTACTGGCATTCATTCTGCGGCGATGGATCAGATCCGTTTGGAAATGCTACAAGGTTCTATCCATGGAAGGATGCAGCCAGTGATGACAAGATCAAACAGAGGCTGGATGCTGCTTTTGAATTTATTACAAAGATCGGCGCCGGATATTATTGTTTCCATGATACAGATATCGTTGGTGATGGAACTGTATTTGAAATTGAGAAGAAGCTTGAAAAGATAGTTCCCTCTATGAAAAAGATGCAGGAACAGACCGGAGTGAAGCTTCTCTGGGGCACTGCAAATCTCTTTTCAAATCCCCGATATATGAACGGTGCAGCAACCAATCCTGATTTTACTGTAGTTGCAAATGCAGCTGTCCAGCTGAAGAATGCAATTGCTGCAACTGTTGCCCTTGGTGGTGAAAATTATGTATTCTGGGGTGGAAGAGAAGGATATATGAGCCTCCATAATACAAATATGAAAAGGGAACTGGAACATATGGGAAGGATGCTTTCAATGGCCCGTGACTATGGCAGAAAGATCGGATTCAAGGGTACATTCCTTGTCGAACCAAAACCGATGGAACCATCGAAGCACCAGTATGATTATGATGTTGCCACAATAATTGGTTTTCTTAGGCAGCACGGACTGGATAAGGATTTTAAGCTGAATATTGAGGTCAACCATGCCACACTTGCAGGACATACATTCCAGCATGAACTGCAGGTTGCTGCAGATGCAGGACTGCTTGGAAGCATAGATGCCAATAAGGGAGATTATCAGAACGGATGGGATACAGATGAGTTTCCGACAAATATTTATGAGATCACCGAGGCTATGATGGTTATTCTTCAGGCAGGAGGATTTACAAACGGAGGGATAAATTTTGATGCAAAGGTACGACGTAATTCAACCGATAATGAGGATATTTTTATTGCCCATATAAGCGGGATGGATACTTTTGCACAGATGCACTTCTGATTGCTGATAAAGTGCTGAAGGAGAGTAATTATCTTAAATTCAGAAAGACAAGGTATGAATCATTTGATAAAGGTGCAGGCAAAGAATTTGAAGAGGGCAAACTTACCCTTGAAAACCTCAGGGATATTGCCTCAGAGCCTGGGAGAACCTGAGACAAGAAGCGGCAAACAGGAACTTCTTGAACAACTGATAAATATGTATATCGGTTAAAATCTAACTCAATGAAAGAACAATCAGATTGTATTGGAGCAAAAGAGCCGGTTTGGCTTTGATAAAACCGTTGAAATGCTTGTTGCCGATGCTGAAAAAAGAGAATGGAAAGTGCCTGCAGTTCATGACCTGCAGCAATCACTGGCAAAATCAGGAAAAGATGTGAGACCTGTCAAGGTAATTGAAATTTGTAAACCTCAGTATTCAGGTCAGATGCTTGAACTCAATGATGAACGGATAATTTCAGTTATGATGCCATGCCGTATCTCTGTATATGAAAAGGAAGACGGACTGACTTATGTTAGCCTTATAAATGCAGGAGAAATGGCTTCAGGATTACCTGCCAATATTGCCAGGGTAATGAAAGAAGCTTCAGATGAGACTTTTGAAATAGCAAAAACCGTCGTCTGACAGAATCATCTCTTTTTAAATCACTCTTATCAATCTGGATAAATCAGCGAAATCATGCAGGAAATTCTTAAACAAATTCCCTGCAGATCCCGCTGATTGATTGCAGATAGTATTAAGTGAGGATCTTTTGAATTGACGATTTTTCGATGTCAGTCAGGGAATCCATCTGCTGAAGAGCATTCCGGATCTTTGTCTTGAAATTCCAGCAGGTCATCTGGCGAAGTGATAAACGGCGTGCAAATTCATAAGTTGATATATCTTCCTTTCCCTTGCAAACATTATAAGCAATATAAAATGCCTTGCTGATAGGGAATTTGCAATTATGAAAAATTGTTCCGGCAGCTGAGATTCTTCTGTTTTGCATTTTGTGCATCGTCTTGAATAGGGTGTTTTACCGGGACAATAATTTGTATTACCGCATTTCCTGCATCTGTAACCATCACTCCATTTCAGCTCAGCAAGAAATTCATAGCACTTTTCTTCACTTTGAAACAGTTCTTCAAGTCTTTTATCATCTAATTCTGCTTTGAAAATTGCGCTCATTACTCAGAGGATTTATTCTGCAAAGATAAAAAATATTTTGGTGATACTAAAAAGATTCAGGTGATACTATTGCGATTTATAAATTTTGTCTGTATCTTTGCATCGAAATTAAAAAGAAAAGATGGAAAGCAGTTGCAAAGTAACGACAAGACCAAAAAGTGTGAAAGAGTTTTTTACAACATGGTATTTCTGGAAACCATTCCTTGGAATTTTTGCAGGTGTTCTGGCCGGATATCTTTATTTCCATTTTGTAGAAAGCAGTACACATGACATGGAATATAACAAGTGACGCATTCAGTTCAATTGCATTCGGAGGATTTCTTGGATTCTTTGTGACAAGCAGTCCATGTTCCTGTTTTGGCGGAAAGTGTTAAAATATTTCTTCAGCTTAAACGACATTAATAATTAATATCGATGAGTTACACAGAAATAAATAAAAGATACAGTGAACTGGCTGAATACAAGCTGTTGCCTTTCATGCGGAGGAGCTATTAATTATTCTCAGGCTGCGGAAGGAGAAGTGTGTGTTGACCTTGGAAGCGGACGCGGAACAGATGTAATGAGACTGGCTGAAACTGTTGGGAAGGATGGATTTGTATTTGGCATTGATATCTCGGAAGGAATGATCAGAAAAGCTGTAAGTACAGCTGAAAGACTGGGAATCAAAAATGTAGAGTTCATTCAGAGTCCGCTTGAAAAAATAAAGCTTCCTGATAATAAAGCAGATCTTGTAATTTCAAACTGCACGATAAATCATTCTGATGATAAACAGGCTGTATGGAATGAGATCTTCAGGATACTTAAAACAGGAGGGCGATTTGTTGTGAGCGATATCTATTCTCTGAACACCTGTACCGGAAGAATTCAGAAACGATCCTGTTGCCATTTCCGAATGCTGGGCAGGATCGGTAACAAGGGAAGAGTATCTTGGTCATCTGAACAATGCCGGATTCGAATCGGTAAAGGTGATTGAAGAGTCTGCCCCATATGAGAAAGGTAAAATAATGGTTTCAAGCTGGACGATCTATGGGAAGAAGCCAGTCAGTGAAATGAATTTAAGTTTAATAACATTGTAAAAATCATATAATTATGAAAAGGAAAATGTTGTTATCATTGATAATTTCTTCTGTTTTCTTTATTACTTGCAAATCGGAAAACAGAAATGGATCAGATAGCTGAAAAGACAGGCAATACTGCTGTTGTTCAGCTTACAAATGAAGCCTTTAAAAAGATGGTATTCAACTATGAAGTGAACAAGGAATGGAAGTATGAAGGATCAAAGCCTGCCATTATAGATTTTTATGCAGACTGGTGCGGACCATGCCGTCAGCTTTCACCGCTTGTTGAAGAAGTGGCTAAGGAATATGCAGGTAAAATAATTGTATATAAGGTAGATACGGATAAGGAGAAAATTCTGTCGCAGAGTCTCGGAATATCCGGTTTGCCAACCCTGTTTTTTATCCCGGCACAGGGAAAACCGCAGATGTCGATGGGAGCAATTCCGAAAGAAAGTTTAGTTAAAGCGATAAATGAAGTTTTATTAGTAAAGTAACATTAAAAGAGATGAAAAGCGTAATCAGAAAAAAAGAGAAGAGAGCTGAAGTAAAAGTTGCACAATGCTGTGCAAAAACATCCAAGAACAGTGGTTGGCTGCCACGATTAATTTCACAAACCATTTATTCTGAACTGTTTCGGGCAGCTTTTTAACTAACTGTCCTTTACATTATTATTAATTAAGGAAATGAGGTATTCAAAGCATAATATCTTTTCAAAAATCAGAGATTCGGAAAACTATTTTATAGTAAATCCTCTCTCCGGAAATGCAGATATCCTGAATGCTGCTGATGCAGAAAAACTGGAGATCTTAAGGAACGGAGGGGAATTGCAGGATCACGGATTTCAAAGATGAACTCTCTGAAAAGGGATATCTTGCAGATGAGGCTGCCGAGAACAGTCTGTTCAGAAGCAAATACCTCAGCTTCCTTGATTCGCGCGACAAGGATGAGATTCAGATCTTCTTTGTAACAAACTACAGCTGTAATTTTGCCTGCTCATATTGTTACCAGGACCAGTACAATAATCCTGGCAGTGGAGCTTTCAAATGAGATAATCGATGCTTTTTTCAGCTATGTACTGAAAGAATTTGCAGGCCGCAAAAAGTATATTACGGTTTTTGGAGGAGAGCCGCTTCTTGGAAGCCCGAGGCAGAAAGAGCTGATAAGTTATTTTATTGAGAAATCAGTGAGTGCCGGTCTGGAACTGAGTTTTGTAACGAATGGCTACTCTCTTGAGGATTATGCTGAAATCCTGGACAAAGGGAAAAATCAGGGAAGTGCAGGTAACTCTCGACGGTACAGCAGACATTCATAACAGCCGTCGTTTTCTTAAGGGAGGTGATGGTACATTTGACAGGATCGTAAGAGGCATTGATGCAGCCCTTGCAAACAAGATTGACATAAATCTGAGGATGGTCATCGATAAGGAGAATATTGACAATCTTCCTGATCTGGCTCAGTTTGCAATTGATAAAGGATGGACAAAAAGCAGATATTTCAAGACACAGATCGGGCGGAATTATGAACTGCACCATTGCCAGTCGGCACCTCGATAAACTGTTCGACAGAATATCCCTTTATGTGAGTATTTATGAACTTATTAAAAAATCATCCGCACATAGTTGAATTTTATAAACCGGCATATTCAATTTCAAAATTCATCTCTGAACAGGGCGAGCTTCCTGATCCATTGTTTGATGCATGTCCGGCCTGCAAGACCGAATGGGCATTTGATTATACGGGTCAGATCTATTCCTGTACCGCAACTGTGGGTAAGGCTGACGAGTTGCTTGGGACATTTTATCCTGAAGTATCCCTGAAAAATGATCTTGTTGAACAGTGGGAAAAGCGTGATATAACTGCAATACCATGAGTGCAGGGAGTGTCCTGTCCAGCTCTCATGCGGAGGCGGTTGCGGTTCTGTTGCAAAAAACAGGACAGGAAATATATGCTCAACAGATTGCCGGCCTGTAAAAGAGTTGCTCGAATTAGGCTTCTCTGCCTACCTGATCTTAAAAAATATATTCCTGAAGTATTTTATTTATATATAAATGAAAGAAATTAATGAATCCGAATTTGAAAGTGAAGTATTGCAGTCAGACAAGGTTATTCTTGATTTTTACTCATCTGAATGTCCTCCCTGTGAAGCTCTTGCTTCAAAATTTGAAGATCTTTCCGGACTTTATGGCAAGGATATAAAATTCATTAAAATATTCCGGCAGAAGAACCGTGAACTGGCTGAAAAATTAGCTGTAAAATCTTCTCCGACACTTCTTTTTTTTGAGAATGGGAAAGAGGTTGCAGGCAGGCTTACCGGCGGTATAAAAAGAAGTGATATTATCCGGAATCTCGACAGCATGTTACCGGCTGAGAAGGTTGCACAGATCAAATCACAGATCAAACCATCGGTTTCAGAGTACGATGTCATTATTCTGGGTGCAGGACCGGGTGGACTGACAGCAGGACTATACCTGTGTCAGGCAAAGATAAATACAGTGCTTATTGACATTTCTCTTCCGGGCGGACATGTTTCAACTACCCATGAAGTCTCAAATTATCCTGGTTTTATTGAACCTCAGGCAGGTTATATGCTTTCGCACAATATGAGCGAACAGACAAAGCTTTGCGGTACTGTTTATAAAGTTGCTGTTGACATTACAAGAGTTGACCTTGACAAAAAGGAGGTGGTTATTGATGAATATGAAACTGTAAGGGCAAAGAAAATTGTAATAGCTACCGGTACAACACCAAATCTTACAGGAGCACCCGGGGAGAAAGAACTTAAAGGGAAGGGGATCTCTTACTGTGCAACCTGCGATGGAAAGTACATGGACGGAAAGGAAGTTGTTGTTATTGGAGGAGGCAATTCAGCAGTTGAGGAATCGGAGTATTTAACCCGTTTCGCAACCAAACTTACAATTGTCCATCAGTTCGATAAGCTGACTGCAAACAAGCAGGCACAGGAAAAAGCATTTAATAATCCAAAAATCTCAGTTCTTTTTGACACTGAACCAAGGGCATTCATCAAGAGAGGGTGAAAAAATGGTTACTGAAATAGAAAATGTTAAAACCAGGGAAAAGACAAAAGCTGTAAGTGACGGAGTCTTTATTTTTATTGGGATGAAACCAAATATCGACCTTTTCAGGGATAAGCTGGAACTTGATAAATGGGGTTATATCAAAACCGATGAGGATATGCGGACAAGCATACACGGAGTATTTGCGGTCGGTGATGTGATAAGCAAGAAATACCGTCAGATAACTACAGCTGTTGCCGATGGTACAATTGCGGCAATGGCAATTGCCAAGGAATTGAATTAGACTTTAATTTAATATTAATTTAAACAAAGATTTATTATGAAAAAGAATTTGGGAAACTATTGATCGGGTACTCAGGATCGCTTTTGCTGTTGTAGTGGCAATTCTCTTCTTTACAAATGTTATTTCAGGCAGCAACCGGTATTATTCTTCTCGTTGTCGGAATAATTCTTGCACTTACAAGCCTTGTGAGTTTCTGCCCGATCTATTGGGCTCTGGGCTGGAAAACCAGTAAAAAAGAGTAGAAGAGATTGATTGTCAGAATTATTTAACCGCAAAGTTAAAATGTAGATATATTAAATCTTTGCGGTTATTTTATTACATTGAGTTAATTTTATAAGTTGTTATGAACGAATTCGATATTAAAGCAGCAGAATGGGACAAGAATCCGATGCACTGGGAACGTTCTGAAGCCATTGTGGAAGAGATCAGGAAAACCATACCACTGAACAGGCAATATGACAGCCACTGGAATACGGTGCAGGTACAGGTATAGCAAGTTTTCTTCTCAGGGATCATCTGAAAGAGATTACTCTGATGGACAACTCCTCTGAAATGGTGCAGGATTATTAAGGAAAAAATCAAAGCAACAAAGGTGGCAAACCTTAATGTTCTTAACTTCGATCTTGAACATAATGACTATAATGACGGAAAGTTCGATTTTATATTGACACAGATGGTGCTTCATCATGTTGCAGATATTGATGCTATCATCAGAAAATTCGGCAAGTTGTTAAACACTGGCGGCTATCTTGCAATAGCCGATCTGTATGAAGAGGACGGATCATTTCATGGTGATGGATTCAATGGTCATAAAGGATTTGATCCTGACAAACTTTCAGAAATACTGAGGAAGAACCAGTTCAGAAATATTTCACACAAGTCATGTTTTATAATTGACAAGGAAATTTCAGAAACTGAAACAAAACAATATCGGCATATTTCTTCTTACAGCAGAGCGTGATTAAACAATTATCTGTTCATTTGTTAAAGTAAACTATAACCCTATCGTACAAATTTGAAATATGGAAATTAATATTTCGAGGGAGGTAAAGTGGTAGCAGCATATACGCATGGCCACGTTATCAGAACAGATCAGCCTTTGGACAATGGAGGGAGCAATTCGGCACCTGCTCCTTTTGACCTTTTTCTTGCATCTATCGGAACATGCGCAGGAATCTATGTAAAATCCTTTTGTGATAACCGGAAGATCCCAACGGATAATATCAAGGATAATACAGAACAACTGAATTTGACAAGGAGACAGGTTTGCCTGTGGATATCACTATCGATATCAAGCTGCCCTCCGATTTTCCTGACAAATACAGGGATTCAGTAATAAATGTTGCAGAGCTTTGCAAGGTGAAGAAATCAATTGCAAAGCCACCAGTTTTTAATATAATATCATCTCATACATAAATTATGAAAATAGCAGTACCAGTTACCAGTGAAAACCAGATAGATGGCCATTTCGGTCATTGCGAATCATATGGTGTATTTACAATTTCAGAAGGAACGAGATAACTGATGTCAGGCGTTGAGTCACCTGTAGGGATGCGGATGCAAATCCGACATTGGATCAGTGCTTTCAACGGATGGTGTTACAGTAATGCTGGCCGGAGGAATAGGTGACGGAGCTGTTAATAACCTTAAAAGTGAACGGAATAGAGGTAATAAGAGGCTGCTCCGGAAATGCCACGGAAGTAGTGAAGCTGTTTATCTCCGGATTGTAGAAGATACTGGCAGCAGTTGCAGCATCATGACACGATCACGGCATAATCATGATATCCACGGACATGCCATGATCAGACATGAACATGCACATGACACACATGATCACGCACATAGCTGTGGTCACGATCAGAATCATGAACATGGTAATGGAATCATAATTGCGGCTGCAATTAATTAACCGGTTCCGGACAATTTTATCAGGGAAGAATTTTATTATCTTCTTTCAAGCATCAGTTCCAGATCTTCTTTTAAGGCCGAGAGATCTTCTTCATGTTCAACCTCCTGGGATAAGATCTGAAGGATAATATTATAGGTAACAGGGTCTCCTTCACGTGTAATATCAAGCATTCCGCTATAAACCTTTATAGCGCACTGCTCGCCTTTTATGTTCTGATTCAGGATCTCTTCAACATACGGATCTTCCGGAATATCGTAACCGCAATTTGTAATTTTAAGCCATTCTGCAGGTGATAAAACAGGCGTTCCTCCAAGCTGAATGATCCTTGTCGAGATCAATTCCGCATGACCGAGTTCTTCGGTTGCATGCAGGTTAAGCTCTGCAATGACCGCATCCTTCATCGGACCTTTAACCACTTTGGCTCCGATCCAGTACTGATAATAGGCAAGCCATTCATCAGACAATGCTTTATTCAATAAGCCGATCAGCTCATCAACATCCATCTTTACTATTGATCTTCCTTTCTGTCCCATATTTCCTGATTTAAGTTTATTATTAATATCTTCACATACGTTTTAAAATATATGATTAATATCAAGGGCACTTATTCAATACCGGTTTAGTGGATCAAAGACTCATATTAAACCAGGATGAGTAATCTGATACCAGATCTTCCAGGAAACTCATGATGATGGAATTCATTGGTATGCATGTCATATGAGATAATCTTTCTTCCATTCATCAATATTCTCAACTGTCTGTTTTATTGCATCAGTTATAGTACAGTAATTCCTCATCGGTCATCGTCGGATGAAGCGAAAGCCTTATCCATCCGGGTTTCATTGAAAGATCTCCTGCATCTATTTTATCAGTAATCTCTTTTGAGAGATTGAAGTCCACATTAAGCAGGAAATGACCATATGTTCCGGCACAGGAACACCCGCCTCTCATCTGGATCCCGAATCTGTCATTAAGAATCCTTGTAATGAGGTTATGGTGTATATTGTTGACATAGAAAGAAAAAACTCCCAGCCTCTCTTTGATCCCATCAGCCAGGATACGAAGCTTCTTGATTTTTGATAACTCTCTGAAAGTTATTTCAATAAGTTCTTTTTCCCTTTCAGAATTTTTAATGAAGACATCTCTTCCTTGAGCGAGACTGCAAGGGCTGCCTTGATTCCCTGGAGAAATCCCGGTGTACCTCCATCTTCCTTTACTTCAATATCGCTGATATAGCTGTATCCTCCCCACCTGTTTGTCCATTTTACTGTTCCTCCGCCCGGAGTATCGGGGATTTCATTCTTATAAAGCTCTTTGCTGAATATAAGAACACCCGGACTGCCGGGTCCGCCAAGAAATTTATGAGGGGAGAAAAAAATTGCATCAAGCTGCTCCATCTTATCCGCAGGATGCATATCAATATCCACATAGGGAGCTGAGGCAGCAAAATCCACAAAACAATAACCGTTATATTCATGCATTATCCTGGCAAGTTCATAATAGGGAGGAAAATAACCGGTTACATTTGAACAGGCTGAAAAAGATCCGATGAGCAAAGGACGGTCCCTGTACTTTTCAATCTCTTTCCTGAGGGTATCAGGATTTACTGTCAGATCAGGTGATGGTTCAAGAACAACAACATCGGCAAGTGTCTCAAGCCATGATGTGTGGTTTGAATGATGTTCAGTATGTGTTAAAAAAACAACTGGTCTGTTTGTGTTTGAAAGTATCACTGCATTTCACATTGTTGAACATTGAGATAGCACAGATATTTTTTAGCCTGTTCAGGAACTTTAAGTCCGATTATTCTCTGAAGCTTCACTATTGCCGAAGTCATCCCTGTTCCTGTAAAAATCAGAACATCATTCTCATCGGCATTTACATGATTCTTTACTATCTTCTGAGCCTGATGATAAACTGCAGTCATCGCCTTGCCTGTGGCAGTTGATTCGGAATGGGTATTGCCTACCATCGGACCTATCTCTTCGGAGATCTTCCTCTCGATCGGACTGTATAGCCGTCCGCTTGCTATCCAGTCAGCATAGATGAGTTTTTTTGATCCGTAGGGAGTTTCAATCTCAGTGTCAATACCTATAATATTCCTGCGGAACCTGTTCGAAAAATATTTCTCCAGCTCTGACATTGAGTAATATCTCTTTAATGATTGGCTAAAATTACAAATTTGAAGAGTTACCAATTGATGATATTACTTCAGTTAAAGGACAGTTAATGAAGTGATCCTCTGTGTAAGAAAATCGAACAGGTAAAATTACTATTTCTGGAGCTTCCACTCAAAGTTGTATTTCCCGCTTTCAACCTCAACGAAAGGTCCTTCACCTTTGTGACTTTTTCCGTTAAGTTTATAATTTTCTGAATCTTTCAGGAATTATAACCTTGGCAGTACTTCCAACCGGGATTTTCAAATCCATTCTGAAGTATCCCTTCCTCAATTTTCCAGTTAACTGAAACAGTTCCATAAGGTGTCTCCTTTGAAGCATTTGCCCAGGTAATGCCTGATGGTACCTGTGGATCTAATTATTAAATGTCTGTATCCCGGGAAATTCTCATCAGGCAGTATACCTCCCAGAGCCTGGTAAAACCATGAACCGATACCATTGTAGCAGTTATGTATCCTGCTTCTTGCACCGTTCCAGTGTTCCCAGGTTGTTGTAGCGCCATTGTCAAGCATATAAAGATAGCCGGGATAATCTTTCTTTTTCAGAATTGAATACATAAGATCTGACTTCCTGATTTTTAACAGCCCATTCTGTAAATACAGGAATCCCCACAAGGCCGCAGGCAATATGACCGGTATGATTGATCTCAATTTCATTCAAGAGATTTTTCCTGACTGTTACTGACAAGAGAATCAGGAACAACACCGGCAAGAAGAGGATATGTAAGGTCTATCTGAGATCCGCTTCCGTAAATATTTGCTTGCAGGATTAAATAACTGACTCTGGATCAGATTCCTGATCTGTTCCTTTTTATGTCCTGTATTTTTCAGCATCAGCTATCTTTCCCCAAGCACTCCTGCAATTTTTTGCATTGTTTCATAGCAAACCGATATAAAACAGTTGTTGACAAGTGCTACTGAAGACTTGTCTGGTCTGATCAGTCCCTTCAGGAACAGCCCAGTCGCCAAGATACCATGCCCTGTAATCTGTTTCAGGCCATGGTTCAAGCAATCCGTTGGGTGAATATTTCTCCACATATCCGAGCCATTTCTGCATTACCGGATAATACTTTTCAAGAAACCGGATATCACCATAATTCACATATGTTTTCCATGATGCAGTTATTATGAAACCGCACCAGTATGGTCCGCCACCTGCAGGATATGGATTCGGAGCTGTATGCGGCATTCCTCCGTCGTCACGGACTACAGTCGGCCCATGCCTGAAGCCAGTTGGAATACAGTGGTGCCAGATCGAACATAGTCTGTGCAGTTAGAGTGGATGCATTTCCATCTCCTCCATAACCAAGACGTCTCTATCTGAGGACAATCGACAAGATCTCCTCCCAGACTAAGACACCTGAGTGTATAAAAGATCATATTGTGAATTTTGTTCAGATCAGGATCAGAACATTCGAAAGTGGATGCAAGCCTGTAACCGGTATGTATGAGGTAAGCAGTAATATCTCTCTTTCAAAGGTTTTGATTTTAGATTGGAGATTAATATATACCTGAATCCATGATAGTTGAACTTATTGTGAAAAAATTCTCCCTCTTTTCCTGAGGCTATATACATGTCTTCCTGTCCCTGATCTTTAAGATTTCCGTCTTTCTCAAAATGGTCGGAGTATTCCATTGTAAGTTCCTGTCCCGGCATTCAGGGCAGGAAACCTTATTTCAACCCATCCGGTAAGTGTCTTACCCATATCTATCAGCCATTTTCCATCTCCGAAAGGAATTACAGTATCAGCTTTTATAATATCTGTAATACTGTTCAATTCTGTTGTCTGGGGAGATGCCTCATATCCGTTATCTTCAGCAGTAAAAACAGGACTCCATGAAGCTGCATCGATTGAAGATGCAGTGAGATCGGGAAGAAGAAGTGAGGCATCAACCTTTTCACCGCCATAATCACCTGATCTCCATGTGCCGATGCAGGAATATCCGCTGTTTCTGCCTGTCCAGTTGAATCGGTCCGGACTATTGTTTCCCATTTACCGTTATTCAATTGCTTCTGCCTGAGCTCTTACAAGCGGTCTGTCATTGTCAACCCCTGGCAGACCTTTGCTGTACCAGCCATGTCCCAGCCAGAGTATAATATCATTCCTTCCCTCCTTTACAAGCTGGGTAATATCATAGGTTATCACATGCGAACGTTTGTTAAACTGTGAAACTGCAGGAGTGAGAACTTTATCCCCGACTTTTTCACCATTCAGAAATACCTCATGATATCCAAGGGAATTGACATGAAGGAAAATCTTTTCGCCTTTGTTTTTAATATCGAAAGTTTTTCTCAGCTGAGGACTTACAGTATTGTTCTCTTTACCGGGCAGACCGATAAAAGATGCATTCCAGTCAGATTTTTCAAGTAATCCGACGCTGAATCCTGCTGTTGGGCTCCATTCTGACATACGGTCATTTTCATCCCAGATCCTTACCTTCCAGTAACATACTGAATCGTGACTTCAGGGCATTGCCGCCATAAGAAACCAGAACACTTGATGAGGACACTGATTTTACCTGAATTCCAGAGATCTGCATTTTCTTCATTTAAAAGATCACTTTTGCTGGCTGCCAGAATCTGACAGGCTTTCTGTGATGGTCCCGTTTCTTTCTGATTTAAGTCTTCCAGCTTAATCCGGGAGTAGTTGTTCCGATTCCTGAGGTTCGGTAAGATTTTCACATCTGAGGTCATAGATAGTAAGTCCTGGACTGACGATCTCTGCATCCTGCAAACAAAATGGTACAGGCAACGACTAAAATGAAAAATGATAGCTTCATACAGGTGTTATTTAGTTTTACCAAAGGTCAATAATTTTTTCCTGAAAACATTTTACAGATAGTAAATTAAAATGACATTTCCTGAAAATAATGTCACAGCAATACCTGGAACAGTACAGCTCCCTTTTGAATCTGATATATAATAAGAAGAAACTTTGTCAATCAATTTCTCTTTTCCAAAAGGCAAAATCCTGATTTTATACAGTCAGAATGAAAAAAAGGAGATCAGCCAGTTGCAAAACAGGCTGGCAACAATAATAAGAGGCGACAGATAAGTGGTAAAAGTTTCCTGTCAGATTACAAGGTACTTTTATTTGACCTTATAATGGTCCTGGATAATCATTCTGAACCATTTTCTGGGAAGGATATATTTTAATAATACTGCCAGTTTCTGTTCAAATGATCCGATAATATATCTCTGCTGTGGATTTTTGCATTCACTATTTTAACTATCTTCTTTGCAAGTACTTCCGGTTCCCATCCATTGCCTTCATCATTTTCAATTATTGCAAGTGTTTTTAAAAATTGTTCATGATAAGGATCATGTTCATCTGTTGGTGCCAGAAAATTCCTTCGGTTGGAAGAGTTGCTTGTTCTGAAATCACCGGGATTTATCAGGACAACATTGATATTAAACTGTTTTACTTCCATTCTCAGAGCTTCACTAAAACCCTCAATGGCAAATTTGCTTGCAGAATAAAATGCCTGAAATGGCAAACCCATTAATCCTCCTATTGAACTGAAATTGATTATTGTTCCGCCTCCCTGTTTTCTCATTGCAGGTAAAACTTCCCTGATTACATTAACCATTCCGATAAAATTAGTATCCATCTGGAGTTTTATAGTCTCAATTGGTGTTGTTTCAATTGGTCCGCCTGTATGCATTCCGGCATTATTTATAAGAACATCAATTCTTCCCTCTTTTTCAGTACAGTTGAAACAGCTGATCTTAATTGAATCTATATCTGTCAGATCCATTTTAAGATATTGAACAGGAGTATCTGACACATGCCTTTTTTCTGACTGTTCCATATACTTTATGACCATTTTCTGCAAGTAGCCTGGCGGTCTGTTTTCCAAATCCCGAAGAAATACCTGTAATGAGAATTACTTTTTTCATTTGAAATCTTTTTGGTTACATGTTACAGAGAATCCACAGAGATCCACAGAGGATGTATCTCTATGTATCTCTGTGACCCTCTGTGAAACTTTTACGTTTTGAAATGATTTTAGTTCAGAATTCCCAGTGCTTTTGCAGCTTTGGATATTTTTTCGATTGAGATCTCAACCTGTTCCTTTGTATGTGTTGCCATAAGTGAATATCTGATAAGGCAATCCTCTTTCGGAACAGCAGGTGATACAACCGGATTCACAAAAACACCATCTGCAAGCAGATCCTGGGTGAGCTGAAGTGCTTTTATATCGTCGCGAATAAATAATGGAATAATAGGTGTTTCTGATTTTCCTGTATCAAAACCTGCTGATTTGAATCCGTTAAGGGCATATGCTGTAATATCCCAGAGATGCTTTATCCTTTCAGGTTCATTTTCCATAATCTCAATTGATGCAAGAACTGATGCAGCAGAGGCAGGAGTCATGCTTGCGCTGAAAATAAGAGATCTTGAATTATGTTTAATATAATTGATTACCTCTTTATCGGCAGCAATAAATCCTCCAAGAGATGCAAATGATTTGGAGAAGGTACCCATTATAAGATCGACTTTATCAGTCAGTCCGAAATGAGATGCAGTTCCTGATCCGTTTTTTCCGATAACACCCAGGGAATGAGCATCATCAACCATTACTGATGCATCATACTTTTCAGCCAAGCCTGACTATTTCAGGCAAATTTATATATCACCTTCCATCGAAAAGATGCCATCAACCACAATCAGCTTTATCCTTTCCTTATTGCATACCTTTAGTTTGCATTCAAGTGCATCCATGTCATTATGGGCAAACTTGAGGACCTTGGAAAATGAAAGCCTGCTTCCTTCAATAATTGAAGCATGATCGAGCTCATCCAGAAGAAGATAATCATTTCGTCCGGCCAGAAGCGAAACAACTCCCAGGTTTACCTGGAAACCTGTGCTGTAGCATAAGTGCTCCCTCCTTGCCGACAAGCCTGGGCAAGTTTCTCTTCCAGCTTGATATGCAGATCGAGTGTGCCGTTCAGAAATCTTGATCCTGCACAACCAGTACCATATTTGTCAATTGCAGCCTTGGCTGCTTCCTTGACTTTCGGATGATTTGTGAGCCCGAGGTAACTGTTCGATCCAAACATCAAAACCTTTTTGCCGTTAATCAGTACTTCAGTATCCTGGTCAGATTGTATTTCCCTGAAATAGGGATAGATGCCTGCCTGAATAGCTTTCTGCGGGGCATCATAATTTGAAAGAGTATCTTTTAATATTCCCACTAGTCAGAGTAGTATATTGGTTTAACACCCAAAAATAAGTAAAATTGAACACAAAAGCTAGAAATCCGGTTTTTTTAGAGTTATTTTAACCGTCAAGAATTACTATGTTATACCGGTATTAAAAATATATATTTATAATCTCGCAGTAATGATTTATTGGAATCACAGACTGATTGACACGAAATAGTTGAACATTAATTATTTTGATGATGAATACTCTATATAATTTCTCAGTAATATTGATTTTAGGTCTGGCCGTGAGTTGTTTTTCTACTTTTATTCTATATTTCAGCCCCATATGGCAAATTTCTCAGAAAAGGATGGGGGCCATCTCTTAAATCAAAATGGGCATGGATGATAATGGAAGCTCCATCTCCCGTACTGATGATCTATTTTTTTCATCAGTGCTCCGTCAGAAGAGTCTGCCTCAGATAATTTTTATTTGCCTCTGGCTTTCCCATTATATTCACAGGACATTCATTTATCCTTTTACTCAATCGGGCAGCAATAAATCATATCCGGTCATTCTTGTTTGAATGGCATTTATTTTTAATTGTTTCAATGGGTTTATCAATGGATATGGAGTTTTTCATCTGATGTCATATGATTTGTCATGGCTGGGATCATGGCAATTCATTTCAGGTATCAGTAATATTTATAGCCGGATTTATTATAAACAAAACAGCTGATGCAAAGCTTCGGCATCTTGAGGAATGGAAACAGGAACGAGTATGTTTTGCCGGAAGGCTGGCTCTTCAATTATATTTCATGCCCTCATTATTTCGGAGAGATCATTGAATGGGGCGGATGGGCAATAATGACCTGGTCGCTGCCGGGCTTCGCTTTTTTTATATTTACAGTTGCAAATCTTTTTCCAAGGGGAATGGCTTCTCATAAATGGTATAAAGTCAAATTTCCCTGATTATCCTGCCAGACAGAAAAGCAGTAATACCCTTTATAATATAAAGCAATTCAGTATGAAGAGATCAAAGTCTTGATAATAACATGGCTTAGACTTTAGCCATCTGTATGATATTCCGGTGTCCTTTTGCAAGTTTAAATTTTGTTTAGTTTCATAAAATGGTAAAATTTTATTTGGAAAGTATTAATATGAAATTTACTTTTACGCCCGAAATCAATTTTGATATTTTAATGGACGACGGCCCTGCGAATATTTTAATCTAGAACCTGGTATAGAAGGGTAACCGGTCGAACTGGTCATTTCCTCCTGTATCAGAAAAACAAGGAGGTGACTATGGTATCACTCACAACATTTTATTTAAGCGGAATTATTGGTAAAGAGGCCTTTGGCGCCGATGGGGATGCTATTGGTGTAATAAAGGATTTACTTGTCAATGCAGTTCCTTCAGGCCAGAATGACCCTAATCAGCAGCTGGTTACCGGAGTAAGGCTCAGGATCAGGAAAGATGTAAGATTCTATTCCTTCAAAACCTTCAGGGTTGTTAAGGCAAGGGAAATGATAAGTGTGACCTGTACCGAGCTCATTGAACTGAGCAATGAAGAGGTTGAAAACGGATTGCTGCTTGTGGAAAACATCCTGGACAAGCAGATAGTTGATATGAACGGACGCAAGCTTGTAAGGGTTAATGATGTAAGACTTGCCACTCTTCCGGCCGGAACTTTTGCCGTAGCTGTTGATATTGGTATTGAAGGTCTTCTGCGAAGAATAGGAATTGCGCAGCCGATTAAAAGGCTTGCTTTCTCTTTTCAAAATAAACATACCTGCAAAATTCATACTCTGGGATGATGTACAGGCAATTGATCATTCAAATCTTAATATAAGACTTTCAAAAAGCTATTCAAAGCTTCATACCCTTCACCCTTCTGACATTGCTGATATTCTTGAAGACCTGGGTAAAAAATCGAGTATGTCAGTATTCTCTGCTCTTGATGAAGAGAAGGCTGCTGATGTTCTGGAAGAACTTGAAACACATGCCCAGGTACATATTGTTGAAAATCTTCCTGTAAATAAAGCAGCAGATGTTCTTGAAAAAATGCCGGCTGATGAAGTGGCAGATATTCTTGATGAACTTGAAGATGAAAAGGCAGAACTGCTTCTTAAAGAGATGGATACCGAATCATCACAGGAGGTCAGGGAACTTCTTGAATATCCCGATAACTCTGTAGGAAGTCTTATGACTACTGATATTTTATCATTCCGTCCTGAAATTACTGTTGAGGATGTTATTGCAGAACTCCGTCTGAAAAAGCCTGAACCGGCTGAGCTCTATAACCTGTTTGTGACAGAAACGAATGATGAATTAATCGGAACATTTGACCTGCGCGATCTTGTTGTTGCACAGCCAAATACGCTTGTAAGCGACATAATGGAGTCAGATCCGCTGTTTCTTGTATGACAACCAGAAAGTAGATGATATTGCAGAATTGATCTCAAAATATAATCTTCTTGCAGTTCCGGTTGTTGACAGCAGCAACCAGCTTCAGGGAATGGTTGTAGTTGATGATGTTGTTGAGGATCTTATCAATAAAAGAAGGACAAAGAAAAGATAACAATTCAGGGAAAATTCTGTAAGATGTTCAGAACAAAACTCAGAGGATCCAATTTTTTCAGGAGGCTGGCAGTGTTTTTTGCCATACTGGGACCTGGAATCATAACAGGAAGCGTTGATAATGATGCAGGCGGGATTACTACCTACTCTGTTGCAGGAGCAATGTACGGATATGGTCTTATCTGGACACTTATCCCGTCATTTATAGTGCTGCTTGTTATCCAGGAGATGAACGCAAGAATGGGTATTGTAACCGGGAAAGGTCTTGTCAGACCTTATACGTGAAAATGCCGGTATGAAGATCACCTTCTTCATCTTTGTCGGATTGCTTTTTTCAAATATCGGAAATACAACAACTGAATTTGCAGGAGTTGCCGGAAGTATGGAGATTTTTGGTGTCAGCAAGTATATCTCAGTACCTGTTACTGCAGTTCTTGTATGGTTCCTTGTTGTGAAGGGAACATACAAGATCGCAGAACGTATATTTTTGATCTTCAGCGTTTCCCTGCTCACTTATGTGGTCTCTGCACTTAATGAGCAAACCTGAATGGGGTGAGATCGGAACAGCCATAATTCATCCGCAGTTTGAGAAGAACACACAGAGCCTTGCCATGATAATTGCCCTTGTAGGAACAACCATCGCTCCGTGGATGCAGTTTTATATGCAGTCGACAGTTATAGAGAAAGGGCTTAAGATGAAAAATTTCAGATATACGCTTATCGATATTGCTGTTGGTTGTGTGGTTACTGTTGTTGTTGCATTTTTTATAATGGTAGCATGCGGATCAACACTTCATCCTAACGGAATACAGATTAACGAAGCCAAGGATGCTGCCCTGGCCCTGAAGCCGCTTGCAGGAAGGCTCGCATCCCAGGTCTTTGCATTCGGTCTCTTTATAGCATCAGTCTTTTCTGCCACAATATTACCGCTTGCAACTGCCTTTTATATTTCAGAAGCTTTTGGCTTCGAGGCAGGTCTTGATAAAAAATGGGATGAAGCAAAGGAGTTTTATATACTTTATACCGGGATACTTGTTATCTCAGCCCTTATAATACTTAATACCGAGTGCTCCTCTGATCCAGATCTCGATCTGGTCACAGGTCCTGAATGGTATCCTTCTTCCGGTTGTGCTTGTCAGCATGATCCTTCTTATAAACAATAAAAAGATTATGGGGAATTATGTTAACAATAAACTTGCAAAACGTTATCGGGTGGACTGCTGTTGTTGTACTTGTAGGTTTATCCGCTGGCACTGCTTGTCCTTCCGCTTATTAACTCCTGATCATTTTCATGTTATATTGACTGAAAAGACTGTATATTGGAGGAAATTTTAATACCCGGTAATTATGCATCCATGGCACGATATTGATCCGGGCAGTGATTCTCCGGCATTTGTCAAGAGCATTATTGAAATTCCTAAAGGATCAAAGGGCAAGTATGAAATGGACAAGAATTCAGGTTTGCTTCGTCTCGACAGGGTGCTTTTCTCCTCGGTTCATTATCCCGCAAACTATGGGTTTATACCTCAGACCTACTGTGATGATCATGATCCGCTTGATATACTTGTGATCTGTTCAATAGATGTCACTCCAATGTGCATCATTGAAGCAAAGATCATCGGCGCGATGGAGATGGTGGATGGAAATGAACGCGATGATAAAATCATTGCAGTTGCCAGGCATGACATGTCTGTAAACTATATAAACGATCTCTCGGAACTGCCACCCCATACCCTTGTTGAACTTAAAAGGTTTTTTGAAGACTATAAAATGCTTGAACATAAGGATGTTATTGTTGAACAGTTCATGCACCATGAGAAAGCATTTGAGATTGTCACCGGAGAGTCATGAAGCTCTATCAGGAAAACAGGGAAATGCTTCTGAAAATGTATTGATAACATTTCCGCTTTTCATTAAAATTTTCCTTCTTAAACTTCCATCTGCAGGGCTATGTTCAGATTTAAATATTAGATTTGTAAACATGACGGACCTGACGATAAATAACTTTTTTTACTCATGAATATAATCTTATTCCACAGAAACTATCTGTTTCTGTTTATCGCTGTTCTGATATCTTCATCCTCGCTCTATGCGCAGAAAAAAGATCAAGGAGACTGATACAAAACAGGATCTTTATAAAGCAAAAAAGGATGCTATTGAATATCTGAGCGATAGCCTTGTTATAAGAAAGTATGGAGGCTATTTCAGATGCCATATGGAATTTTGCTGAACTGGGGATGCAGGAATTCAAATCATCGGCTCTTCTTATGAAAACACTTGAGGACGAAGGATTCAAAATTGAAAAAGGTGTGGCAGGAATGCCAACCTGTTTTGTTGCCACATGGGGAAGCGGGAAACCTGTTATCGGAATTCTTGGAGAATTTGATGCCTTGCCCGGTTTATCGCAGATAGCAAACAGTCCGTTAAAGATTCCGGTTGTTACCGGAGCTCCCGGTCATGGCTGCGGCCACAATATGATGGGCACTGCAGGAATAGCTGCAGCTATTGCCGTTAAAAAAAGCATGGAGCAGAACAAGCTTCAGGGAACAATAAAATTCTTTGGCTCACCGGCTGAGGAGACATTAATAAGCAGACCCTACATGGTCAGGGATGGTGTGTTCAGAGATGTTGATGCTGTTATCGATAATCATGCCTCCTCTGGTTTGTCAACCAGCTGTGGTGTGGCAGGCAATGCTGTGATATCAGTTGTCTTTTCCTTTAAAGGGAAGTCAGCACATGCTGCCAGCGCCCCATGGTCAGGAATAAGCGCACTGGATGGTGTTGAACTGATGAATGTGGCTGTCAACTATCTGCGCGAGCATCTCTTTTATACTGCAAGGCTTCATTATGTAATAAAGGAGGGCGGAGAAGCCCCTAATGTGGTTCCGGATAAAGCTTCAGTATGGTATTATGTAAGAAACAGCGATGACCGGCTTGAAGAAACATATAAACGTGTTCTCGACTGTGCAAAAGGTGCTGCAATAGCTTCCGGAGCCACCCTGGATACTGTTACGGTTCTTACGGCAATCCATCAGCTGCACTATCAACAAAGGCATGGCTGAAACAGTCCAGCGGAATATTGAACTTATAGGGATGCCGGAATGGACTGAACAGGAACAGCTTTTTGCAAAATCACTGCAAAAGGAGCTGGGAGTAAAGGAAACAGGATATGATTACAAAATCACAGCCTTTGAAAGACCAGTCTTCAACTTATGGTGATGGAAGCTCTTCAGATGTCGGGGAGGTAACAATGATAGCTCCGACTGCCACAGTCTAACTTTCCGGGTGAAGTTCCCGGAGCCGTCGGACACCACTGGTCTGTGGTTACCTGCAATTGGGGTCCGACAGCCTGGAAAGGACTGAATACAGGAGCCAGGGTTATCGCTGCAACTGCAATTGATCTGCTTACAAACACCAAAACTTCTCGATGGTATACAGAAGGAATTTGAACAACAATCAAAAGATCATCCTTATAAATCATTTCTTCCTGAAGGGGCAAAACCGCCACTTTATCTGAACAGGGAACTGATGAGAAAATACAGGGATGCAATGATGCAGGCCGGTCAGGAGAAAATTGAACTTTTAACAGGAACTACTTTAAAATTGCTACAGATGCAGAGAGGATACTTTGATTCGGATACCTATCATACACCCGAAAAGGAACACCTGTCATTCAGAGAAAAGTTATTCAGAACAGCCGATTGTATTTCACATGGAAATATGTCGATATCGTTTTCAGAACAAGGAAACAGGCAGTAAGGAAGCTCTATGATACAAAAGCATGGACCGATTCATCGTTTTATATTTTCAGGTTCATAGAAAAGACAGGAGGGAAATTTCATATAACAGGGCATGGAAAACATAACAAAGTCGGAAGGCCCTGTTTTGTTTATAAGCAATCATATGAGTACTCTCGAAACAATGATCTTTCCATGTATTATTCAACCATTGCGTGAAGGTCACATTTGTTGTGAAAGAGAGTCTTGTCAAACATCCGCTTTTCGGTGATGTGATGAGATCCAGGAACCCTATTGTTGTAGGACGTACAGATCCCCGAAAGGATTTTGAGGCAGTAATGAACGAAGGTGCTGAAAAGCTGAGCAAGGGAATCTCAATAATTATTTTCCCCCAGAGCACGCAGCAGCCTTGATTTCAAACCTGAAGAGTTCAACTCGCTGGGAGTTAAGCTTGCAAGAAAGGCCGGTGTTCAGGTGGTACCTGTTGCAATCAGGACTGATTTCTGGGGTAATGGCAAACCTGGATTAAGGAACTTGGTCCGATTGACATACATAAACCGATTCATATCAGATTTGGTGAACCTTTCAGTATAAAAGGAAACGGGAAGGAAGAAAACCAGAAAATCATCGATTTTATTAAGTCCTCGCTTGAGGAGTGGAAATAATACAACTCTGAAGCATAGACGTCAGATAATGGAGAATTGTAAATACTGACTTGGTGTGTTGAAACCTGTTAAGATTCTTCCGCAAAGTTTGCAAAGGTTTATAACGCAAAGTTCGCAAAGTTCTCATGGCAGTAACACGAATTAAAGCAATACTTTGCTTGAGTGCTTGCGCAATCCATATCGTCTTAGCATTAATTTTGATTTATTTTTAAGTGTAATATGTACATTTAAAATATAATTTGTAGATTTGTTTATGGCGGACTGAAGATTTTATTTAAATCCACATCGCCGGTTTTCATTTACCTGCTGTTTGTAATTTTCATACTCATATTTCAAACATTAATTTCAATACTTATAAAAACTTGTTATTATGGGAACATTAGACTGGATTGTACTTGGAATCTTTTGTCTCGGCCTGGTAGGAATAATTATATGGGTAGTCAGACAGAAAGATGAAACCTCGACTGACTATTTTCTTGCCGGACGCGATGCAACCTGGCTGGCAATAGGATCATCAATCTTTGCATCCAATATCGGTTCTGAACATCTTGTTGGACTGGCAGGAGCCGGTGCATCAAGCGGAATGGCAATGGCCCACTGGGAGATGCACGGCTGGCTTATCCTTATACTTGGATGGTTCTTTGTCCCATTCTATGAAAGGAGCGGTGTATTTACAATGCCGGAGTTTCTTGAAAAGCGTTACAATAAAGGATCCAGAAGCGTATCTGTCAATAATTTCACTTGTAAGCTATGTGTTTACAAAAGTGGCAGTTACAGTATATGCCGGTGGTATTGTTTTCAAGCAGGTTTTTGGTATTGAATCGATGTTCGGTATAGATTTTTTCTGGATAAGTGCAGTAGGACTGGTTGTTCTCACCGGTATTTATACAACACTGGGTGGTATGAAAGCGGTATTATGGACCTCGGTTTTGCAAACTCCCGTGCTTGCTTGTAGGTTCACTGGCTGTTCTTGTGATAGGACTGATAAAACTGGGAGGATGGCATGAGATGATGGAGATATGCCGTGCTGTACCGGTAAATGCTGACGGGGATTCGATGACAAGTCTTATTCGTTCAGCCAATGACCCGGAATATCCCTGGACAGGAGTCCTTCTTGGTTCTGCCATAATAGGCTTCTGGTACTGGTGTACCGATCAGTATATTGTTCAGAGAGTTCTTTCCGGACGAAACCAGAAAGAATCACGACGCGGAGCAATTCTCGGTGCTGCCTTTAAACTATCACCTGTATTTATTTTCCTCATCCCGGAATGATAGCCTATTCCCTCAATGCAAAAGGGATGATCAATCTGACAAGTTCGGATGCAGCTTTCTCAATTCTTGTGAAGGAACTGCTTCCACTCGGATTCAAGGGTCTGGTTGTTGGTGGAATACTTGCCGCCCTGATGAGTTCTCTTGCTTCCCTGTTCAACTCCTCCGCAACTCTGTTTACAGTCGATTTTTATATAAAATATCAAGCCAAAAGCCACTGAAAAGGAACTTGTTAAGGTTGGAAGGATTGCAACTGTCGTTGTAGTAATTCTTGGGATCCTCTGGATCCCGGTTATGAAAGGACTTGGTAAGGTACTCTATGCTTACCTGCAGGATGTCCAGTCTCTTCTTGCACCTGGTATAGCAGCTGTCTTCCTGTTAGGAATAGCATCACGAAAAACCACTCCAATGGCAGGATTGGTGGGTCTTATTTCAGGTTTTGTACTTGGAATGCTGCGTCTCGGGCTTAAGATCTTCTCAGGTGGTATAAATCATGAAGGACTGATTTATAAGGTTTTTCTTGCACCAAACTGGCTGCATTATGAAATTGCCCTGTTCTTTATTGTAATTGCAATAATTATTGTAACAAGCTTTGTTACACCAAAGGCTGATCAGGTTGCAATCAAGGGATTGTATTTCGGTTCCGCAACAGCAGAACAAAAAGCCCTGACACGGGCAAGCTGGAATAACTGGGACCTTCTGTTCTCGGGAATGATAATTGCTGTTATACTGGCCTTCTATATATATTTCTGGTAGGATAACTGTAGTTCTAATTAATTAAAAATGAATAATTATGGATGAATTTAGAAATTACGAAATATGGTTCGTCACCGGAAGCCAGGAGTTATACGGTCCTGAAACCCTGAAGCAGGTAGCTGCCGATTCTTCTAAAATCGCTTCAGATCTTGACAAATCGCCAAAGATTTCACAGAAAGTTGTTTTCAAACCGGTACTCACAACTCCCGAGTCAATCTTTGAGCTCTGTTCAGCAGCAAATAATTCAAAGGAATGTGTCGGCCTCATTACCTGGATGCATACATTTTCACCTGCAAAGATGTGGATCAGAGGTTTATCGGTTCTTAATAAGCCTTTTCTGCACCTGCATACACAGCTCAACAGGGATATTCCATGGGATTCAATTGATATGGATTTCATGAATCTCAATCAGTCAGCACACGGCGACAGGGAATTCGGATTCATTGGTGCCAGGATGAGGCTGAACAGGAAGGTAGTTGTCGGACACTATCGAGATCCTGAAGTAATTGACAGGATTGCAGTATGGACACAGGGCAGCAACTGCCTATAATGACATGCTGACGATGAAAATTGCCCGCTTCGGCGACAATATGAGAGAAGTTGCAGTTACAGAAGGAAACAAGGTGAGCGCCCAGATAAACCTTGGATATTCAGTCTATGGATTCGGAATAGGGGACCTTGTAAAATATGTAAATAATGTCTCACCGGGAGAGATAAAAAAGCTTCTGGATGAATATGGTTCAGAATATAAAATGACAAAAGAGGTTGCCGCGTCAGAAACATTGAAAGAGGCAGCAAGAATAGAACTTGGAATGGAAGCATTCCTGAAGGACGGGCAACTTTAAAGCTTTCACAACAACATTTGAGGATCTTCACGGGCTTAAACAGCTTCCCGGTCTTGCAGTGCAGAGGCTTATGGCCAAAGGTTACGGATTCGGCGCTGAAGGTGACTGGAAAACCGCAGCGCTTGTCCGTTCAATGAAGGTAATGGCTGCAGGTCTTAAAGGTGGATACTTCATTTATGGAAGATTATACCTATCATTTTGATCCGGAAGGCATGAGGGTTCTTGGGTGCTCATATGCTTGAAGTATGTCCTTCAATTGCACTCGGAAAGCCAGCAGTTGAGGTACATCAGCTTTCGATAGGCGGGAAGGCAGATCCGGCAAGGCTTGTATTCAAAACTGCTACCGGAAATGCAATTAATGTTTCAGTTATTGATCTTGGTAACCGGTTCAGGATGATAGTCAATAAGGTTGAAGTTGTAAAATGTCCTGATATGCCTAATCTTCCTGTTGCAAGTGTATTGTGGAAACCAATGCCCGATCTGAAGAGATGCAGCCGCAGCATGGATACATGGCTGGAGGAGCTCATCATACTGGATTCAGCTCTGCAATCGATTCAGCAATACCTTGAAGATTTTGCCGGAATGATGGGGATTGAATATCTGGTTATCGACGAGAAGTGCGATCTTGATGTCATTCAAAAAGGAGTTGAGATGGAATGAGATCTACTATCATATTTCCGGTGGCATGATTTAATCTCTTGGTTGCCTTTAATCCGGTGAGCAGTAAAAATAATCTGAGAAGATGGAGCTTTATTCTAAATTATACAAGGTACCTTGTTGCAGTTGACTGCATTGTCTTCGGGTATGATATATTTGAAAAGGAGCTCAAGCTTCTTGCTTATTAAGAGGAGTTTTGACCCTGAAAAAGGGAGCTGGTCGCTTGCAGGAGGATTTGTTGAGGAGAACGAGAGCCTTGACGAGGCCGCCAACAGGATACTTCGGATCCTTACGGGACTTGAACGGATCTACCTTAAGCAATCCTATTCATATGGCGAGACAGGCAGGGATCCTGGAGCCAGAGTAATCTCAACAGCCTACTGTGCTCTGATAACAATACGGGATATTGATAAAGACCTTGCCCAGAAAGAGCGAGGCTCACTGGAGGTCAATGCCAGATCTTCCTGATATGATTTTCGACCATTCCATGATGGTAAAACGGGCACTGTCAGACCTGCAGGACCAGATAAAAGTTAAACCGGTGGGGTTTGAACTCCTTCCTGAAAAATTCACTCTCGTTCAGCTTCAGGACCTTTATGAAGCAATTTATCAGAAAAAGATTGACAAGAGGAATTTCAGGAAAAAGATACTCTCAATGGGTATTCTTGAAAAACTTGATGAGAAGGAGAGAGAGACATCAAAAAAAGGTGCATATTATTATAAATTTAACAAGGATGAGATATGAAAAGCTGGAGCAGAACGGATTCTATTTTAACCTCGATGTATCCTGAGAATTAAGATGAAGGAGTGTTTAAAAAGGATTTCAATTTTTTTTAATTTCTGGTATTAATAAAATATCTAAATTCAATATTTATGCTTGACAAGTTAAAAAAAGATGTTTTTAAAGCCAATCTCGAAATTGTTAAAAACGGATTGGTAATTCATACCTGGGGCAATGTAAGTGCAAGAGACTCTGACAGCGGAATGATAGTTATAAAGCCATCGGGGGTGAGCTATAAATCCATGAAACCAGACGATATGGTTGTTCTCGATCCTGACGGAAAAGTGGTGGAAGGAAAATATAAGCCTTCAACAGATGCCCCTACCCACCTTCTGCTCTACAAAAAGTGGGATACAATAGGAGGTGTTGTCCATACTCATTCATCCTATGCCACATCCTGGGCACAGGCAGGAAAGGCTATTCCTCCTTTCGGTACAACCCATGCCGATCATTATTATGGTGAGGTGCCATGCACAAGATCACTGACTGATGAAGAGACTGTTAATGAGTATGAGGTCAATACAGGGAAAGATAATTATTGAATGCATGGGTAGTACTGATCCGCTTGCTATGCCTTCAGTTCTGGTTAAATCCCATGGCCCTTTCTGCTGGGGAACAGATGCTGAAAATGCTGTATACAATGCCATTTCCCTTGAAGAGATCGCAAAGATGGCTTTTTATACTATCCTTCTCGGTCACAGTGAACCTGTTAAAAGATCCCTTCTTGATAAACATTTCAAAAGAAAACATGGAAGCGGCGCCTATTATGGACAGTAAAAGAATTAGAAAACCAAATATTTTTCAGATATGACAAGGAAATATGTTATTGGTATTGACTACGGAACCGATTCAGTTCGGTCAGTGGTCGTCGATACAGCTGATGGCAAAATTGCCGGCACTTCGGTATTTGAATATCCAAGGTGGAAGAATGGACTCTATTGTGATCCTGCCATCAACCAGTTCCGGCAGCATCCTCTTGATTACCTTGAAGGACTTGAGAAATCAGTGAAGGGAGCGCTTAAGGGATTATCCTCCGACATTATAAGCAATATTGCCGGCATTTCTGTTGATACAACAGGATCCACACCGGTAGCTGTTGACAAGGATGGAGTTCCGCTTTCACTTAAACCGGGATTTGAATGCAATCCGGATGCCATGTTTGTACTATGGAAAGATCATACTGCTGTGAAAGAGGCTGCAGAGATAAATGAACTGGCCAGATCATGGGGTGGGGTAGACTTCACCAGGTTTGAAGGCGGAATTTATTCATCTGAATGGTTCTGGGCAAAGATACTTCATGTCCTTCGTCAGAACCATGAGGTGAGAAAAAGCGCATGGTCATGGGTTGAGCATTGTGACTGGATACCTGCATTACTAACAGGAAATACCAATCCTCTGGAGTTGAAGAGAAGCCGTTGTGCAGCAGGACATAAAGCTATGTGGCATAAGGACTTTAATGGATTGCCTGACCAGAAATTCCTTTCAGGGCTTGATCCTCTTTTATCAGGTATCAGGGAGAGACTTTACACTGATACATTTACCTGTGATACTGAAGCCGGAAACCTTTCAGCCGAATGGGCAGAAAGGCTTGGTCTCTCAACCTCTGTAAAAGTCGGGGTTGGCTCTTTTGACGCCCATCAGGGTGCAATTGGCGGTGAAATCAGACCATATCATCTGATAAAAGTAATGGGTACATCGACATGCGATATGCTCATCACACCAATATCTGAGGTGGGTGATAAACTTGTGGCAGGTATTTGCGGTCAGGTTGACGGATCAATCGTCCCGGGAATGCTTGGACTTGAGGCAGGACAGTCTGCTTTCGGAGATATTTATGCCTGGTTCGGACGTCTTTTGATGTGGCCTGTAACTGAGATAATTTCAGGGATGAGATGGATTGATGAAAAGACAAGGGAAAGGATAAGAGAGGAGAGCGCTGATAAGATAATTGCAGAACTCAGCAGGCAGGCAGAATCACTGCCGTTGGAAACAACAGCGATTGTTGCCCTCGACTGGATGAATGGCCGGCGGACTCCTGATGCCAATCAGGAACTGAAAGGAGCAATAGCCGGGTTATCACTCGGTTCAGATGCCCCGAGAATATTTAAGGCTCTCGTAGAAGCCACAGCATTTGGATCAAAAATGATAAATGACCGGTTTATCTCCGAAGGACTTCGTATTGACGGAGTTATTGCGATTGGTGGGGTTGCAAAGAAGAACCCCTTTGTAATGCAGATCGTTGCAGATGTTCTGAATGTACCTATCAAGGTTGCAAGTTCTGACCAGACCTGCGCACTGGGCGCTGCTATGGCAGCATCAGTTGTTGCCGGAGTTCATACAGATATTCCTGCAGCTCAGAAAGCAATGGGTAGCGGATTTGAGAAGGAATATCAGCCTGATCCCGTGAGGGCTGAGAAATACGGGAACCTTTTCAATAAATATAAGGAATTAGGTAACTTTATTGAAAAAAGTAAGCTGTAACTTTGTGATAACTTGGCGCCTTAGCACCTTGTTGGCAGGAGGAAAATATAGCCGCAAAGCCCTAAAGACACTAAGAAAAACCCAATTATAGCTTCAGTAAATTTGATAAACCAGATGTTGTAAAACCGGCTGATTTCAGCGGATTTTCACTGAGGGATGATGTACTGACAATTATCATGCCTTCCAAATCAATTGTTGTACTGGAACTTACATAGTAAATTCATCGTAAATGGTTAACCATGGTCAGAACTTTCCAGGATTGAGATTTTAAATCAAGACTTATGAATAGATTATTTAATTCTTTTATTACAATTACCGGAATGGTTTTACTGGTTGCAGGATGCGGTAAAAAGCATCCCTCCTCCGGCGAATATCCGATACGGCCTGTTCCATTTACATCTGTTAAACTGACAGATGAATTCTGGGCTTCAAGAGTAAAGAAGAATGCAGATGTTACTATTCCTATCGCCTTTCATTATTGTGAGAAAACCGGCAGAATAAAAAATTTTGAGATTGCGGGAGGGTTAGATACCGGGAAATTTCAGACGAGCTATCCGTTCGACGATTCGGATGTATTTAAGATCATCGAAGGAGCCAGCTATTCCCTTCAGACCTTTCCTGATCCGAAACTGGATGCATATCTGGATGGACTGATATATAAAATAGGACTTGCCCAGGAAGATGATGGCTATCTCTACACTAACCGCACAATAGCAGAAATGCACAATGGTGAAGGACTTAATGAATGGGCCAATAAGAAGAGATGGCTGAATGACTCCATCTCCAGCCATGAGCTTTATAACCTAGGACATCTTTATGAAGCCGCGGCAGCACATTTCCAGGCAACAGGAAAAAGATCCCTTCTTGAAATTGCATTGAAATCAGCTGATCTTGTGAACAGGGATTTTGGCTGGGACCGGACAAAAGTCTATCCGGGCCATCAGGTTATTGAGATGGGACTTGTTAAGCTTTACAGGGTTACAGGTGAAAGAAAATATCTTGATCTGGCAAGATTCTTTCTTGATGTTCGAGGACCGAAAGGACAACAATATAATCAGGCTGACCTGAGGCCTGTAGATCAGACCAAAGCTGTAGGACATGCAGTAAGGGCAACCTATATGTACTCTGGAATGGCTGATATTGCAGCAATTGAGGAGGATACTGCCTATCTGAATGCAATTACCAGGATCTGGGAAGATATTGTTGGCAATAAAATCTACCTGACCGGCGGGATAGGAGCTACTGGTGGAAATGAAGGTTTTGCGGAACCTTTCCTGTTGCCAAATATGTCAGCATATTGCGAGACCTGTGCATCGATAGGTGATATCTTTTTCAATCACAGGCTTTTCCTTTTGTATGGTCAGTCTAAATATATAGATATCCTCGAAAAAACACTCTATAATTCAATGCTGTCAGGTGTATCATTATCTGCTGACAGATTCTTCTATCCTAATCCGCTCGAGTCAAATGGTCAGCATCAGCGCAGCGCCTGGTTCGGTTGTGCCTGCTGTCCGTCAAATATTGCAAGATTTGTACCCGCCATACCTGGTTATATATATGCCGTAACAGATGATGCGCTCTTTGTCAACCTCTATATTTCAAATGATGCTTCCATTGACCTAGGGGAAAATAAAATAGTCGTTTCACAAAAATCAAATTTCCCATGGAACGGCAAAGTTGAAATATCTGTTAATCCTGAAAAACCCGCCAGATTTGCACTGAAATTACGCATTCCCGGATGGGCCCGAAACGAAGCTATACCAGGGGGGCTCTATAAATTTCAGGATCAGAATAACGATCCGGTAAAACTGATGATTAACGGTAACCCTGTAGAAATTGTCCAGGAAGATGGATATGCAGTTATCGAAAAAAAATGGAGAACCGGAGACAAAGTTGAATTTGACCTTCCGATGCCTGTCAGGAAAGTTGTTGCCGATGAGAGAATAGCTGACGACAGGGATAAAATAGCAGTTCAGAGAGGTCCGGTGATCTATTGTGCAGAATGGCCCGACAATAACTCCGGGAACATACTTAATGTAATGATTGGCAAAGAGGCTGCTATTTACAACTGAATATCTGCCTTCTCTGCTGAATGGAACAGAAGTGATAAAGACATCAGGATATCAGACAAAAAGAACTCTTGAGGGTAAAGTGGATACATTGAAAAATGAACCAGTTACCCTTATTCCCTATGCGCTTTGGAATAACCGTGGACCAGGCCAGATGATGGTATGGCTTCCGACCTCCACCCGTTCAACTCACCCTCTTCCTGCTGCTACATTGGCCTTCAGGAGCAAAGTAAGAGCAAGCAGAATGTCAAAATCACTGTCAGCAGTAAATGATCAGATTGAACCTTCGAATTCAAACGATCATTCTGTATCATTCTATGACTGGTGGCCTGTAAAAGGTACATGGGAATGGGTAGAGTACGATTTTGAAAAACCTGTGACCATTTCCAAAACAAAAGTTTACTGGTTCGATGATGGTCCTGACGGTGGCTGCCGGATCCCTGATGAATGGGAAATTTTGTATCTCAACGGAAATATCTGGGAACCGGTTACACCACTGTCCAGAAATAAGATATCTAAGAATGAATGGAATACATTATCATTTAAACCTGTTGTTACTCAGTCGGTAAAAATAAAGGTGAAGTTGAAAAAAGATTTTTCAGCCGGAATCTATGAATGGATAGTTGAATAGCATTCGAAACGTTACCGATAAAGTTGGAACACAAATATGTCAGGTTATTAAACTGCCTTTTAAAATAAAAAAAAACTGATGAAGAAAGTGCCTGTAATTCCTGGATTAATCCTTCCTGTTGCCGGCAGCCTATCAGCAGCTTTCAGGAATATAGATCAATTTAGGTATGATAGAGGACTAAAAAGGACCAGGTCGAAATATTAATTATTAATTTAGTAAAATATTAAATTAAATCATGAAAAAAATTCAATTATTATCACTAATACTGATTGCAGGTATTTTTGCATCCTGCAACCAGTCAGCAAAAAATAAGGAGATGGTTAAAAAAGAAGTTTTCGGTACTTACCAGGGTAAGGAGGTATACCTTCTGACCCTGACAAACAAAGCAGGTAATGTAATAAGACTTACCAACTATGGAGCAAAGATCACCTGGATTGAAGTTCCTGATAAAAACGGGAAAAAGGATAATGTTACTTTCGGATACGACACTTTTGATGATATGATCAAAGGTGATATGTCATTCGGATCAATTGTGGGAAGATATGCCAACAGGATTGCAAAGGGAAAATTCACACTCGATGGAGTTGAGTATACCCTTCCTGTGAACAATGGTCCAAATACACTTCATGGTGGCCCTGCCGGATGGCATAGTGTTGTATGGAATACTGAGATCCTGAAAGAGAGTGAATCACCTGCTGTAAAATTTACCTATGAGAGTCCCGATATGGAACAGGGATTCCCGGGTAAAGTGAATGTTGCGGTTGTCTTATACATGGACAGACAAAAATGAAATTGTTATGGACTATACCTGCATCAACTGACAAAAAGACTGTTGTTAATGTAACCAACCATGCATACTTTAACCTTCATGGTGCAGGTAACGGTGATATCCTTGATCATGAGCTTGTTCTTAAAGCTTCAGCATTTACACCTGTAGATTCAGTTATGATCCCGACCGGAGAGATTCGTCCTGTTGCAGGTACACCGTTTGATTTTACCACACCGCATAAAATCGGAGAAAGAATTGGTGAAAATTATGAACAGCTTATTCTTGGCAAGGGTTATGATCATAATTTTGTTCTTGACAATAAAGAAGATGTGGATGTTACAGTTTATGAGCCTGTCAGTGGCCGTATGCTTGAAGTAATTACTGATCAGCCCGGGATGCAGCTTTATACCGGGAATTTCCTGAACGGAAGCAATATCGGTCATGGTGGTAAAACGCTTGAATTTCAGATCAGGTTTCTGTCTTGAATCAGGTCATTATCCTGACAGTCCTAACCATCCTGATTTTCCATCAACTGTGCTAAATCCTGGTGAAACATTTAAATCAACCACAATTTACAGATTTTCAGTTAAATAATTAGAAGATATACTTCATAAGTCTTTTTCCTGCAGAAACCCTGAGTATGTTTTCCTAAACTGTTTTCATTACAGATTTTCAGGAGTATATTCACCTTCATAAATCCGTTTGAAAATTTTCAGGATCATGAACAAGAAGACCTTTTTCAGAATACGACTTCTTGCCTGTAATTTGATACTTACAGACATTCTCTGCGGATGCATCTCTTCCCGGCAACACAAACTTTTCCTGTTCATAAAGGAGAATAATGACTTCTGCCATGACCTGGAAGACAACAATTTACTTTGTCTCGGGATTTAGGAGTGTATTATAAAAATTGACTTTTTCAACAGCCTCAGGAAACTCAATGTAACCCAATAGTTATAAAGATTAAGGATGAATACTTTTAATTTTGCAGATATATTCTGCATCTTTGATAACAATAGCCTAATAATTCATTGAGATGATTAAGAAATTCAGTCAGATGTCGCCAGCCAGGAAATTTACATTTCTGTTATTCAGTACAATACTTGCTTTTTCTGCTTGCAAAAAGGAGAGATCTTCCGAACCTTCTTTCTCTGCAATTGAATCAGGTTTTAAGAATATCCCGGATTCTGTCCAGACCAGTATTTACTGGTACTGGATATCGGACAATATTTCCGGAGACGGCGTTATCAAAGACCTTGAATCAATGAAGAAAGTCGGTATCAACCGTGCATTTATAGGCAACATAGGTTTAAACGATCTTCCATCGGGGAGAGTAAAAATATTTACAGATGAGTGGTGGGATATCATTCATACTGCGCTTAAGAAAGCCACTGAACTGAACATTGACATTGGTATTTTCAATTCCCCGGGGTGGAGCCAGTCTGGAGGACCATGGATTAAGCCCGAACAATCGATGCGCTATCTGAATTCATCCGAGACTCATGTTACAGGTCCCAGGCAGTTGAACATTAAGCTGGAAGCTCCGGATCAGGATTTTCAAAGAGTGAAAGTAATTGCTTATAAGATCCCGGATGGATCTGACACGAATTACAGGTCTCTGAATCCGGAGATAAGCTCGGTGCCTGACCTGGATAACATCAGGAATATCATGGATGGGGATACATCAACATTTGTGCTGCTTCATCGGGATAATAAATTAATTGTTGACATCCAGATGCCTGAAACATATAGTGTCAGAAGCCTGATCATTCAGACAGCGAGAATACCTGTCAAAGCACATGTGGAATTCATTAATAAGACTGATGGCGGGGATGTCACGATAAAGGATTTCGATATCGACAGGAGCAATCCAGACCTTACTGTCGGATTTGATCCTTATGCACCGGTTGTAATATCGGTTCCGGAAACAAAGTCCAGAGCTTTCCGTCTGGTCTTCACCGGTGGATATCCTTCAGGTGGTATTTCTGAAATTGATCTTTCTTCGTTGGCCCGGGTGGAGCGATATCCTGAAAAATCCCTTGCAAAGATGTTCCAGACACCACTGCCTTACTGGAACGAATATATGTGGCCTGTTCAGCCTGAATCTGAGGACAAATCGCAAGCTATTGATCCCCTGCAGGTACAGGATATCACAAAGCAGGTCAATTCCGATGGAGTTCTTGCCTGGAAAGTTCCGGAAGGTGAGTGGGTGATAATGCAAACCGGAATGACATCTACAGGGGTTGTAAACGAACCGGCAACTCCTGAAGGTACCGGTCTTGAGGCCGACAAAATGAGTAAAAAACATATTGCTTATCATTTTGATTCTTTCCTCGGGGAAATACTAAAAAAGATTCCGCCTCAGGATAGAAAATCATGGAAAGTAGTGGTGGAGGATAGCTATGAACGCGGAGGCCAGAACTGGACTGACGGGTTTATTGAAGAATTCAATGCGAGGTATGGCTACGATCCTGTTTCGTATATGCCTGTTCTTAGAGGATATGTTGTTGGATCCAGGGATGTTTCTGACAGGTTCCTCTGGGATCTGAGAAGACTGGTAGCAGACAAGATCGCAAAAGATTATGTAGGAGGATTGAGGGATATTAGTAACAAAAACGGCCTGACTACATGGCTTGAAAATTATGGCCACTGGGGTTTTCCTGCAGAATTTCTGCAGTATGGAGGGCAGTCAGATGAGATTGGAGGGGAATTCTGGAGTGAAGGTGATCTGGGGAATATAGAAAACCGGGCAGCTTCTTCCTGTGCTCATATTTATGGAAAGAAGAAAGTCTCGGCGGAGTCATTCACATGCGGTGGGGCTCCATTCACCCGGTATCCCGGAAAGATGAAACAACGGGGTGACCGCTTCTTTACCGAGGGAATAAATAATACCCTGCTTCATGTCTATATTCACCAGCCAGAGGATATACCTCCCGGCGTGAATGCCTGGTTTGGGAACGAGTTCAACAGGCATAATACCTGGTTCGGCCAGATGGATATTTTTATCAAGTATCTTAAACGGGCAAATTTTATGCTGCAGCAGGGAAACTATGTAGCTGACGTTGCATATTTTATCGGTGAAGATGTACCCAAAATGACCGGGATCTGCAACCCTCCACTGCCTGCAGGTTATTCTTTCGATTATATCAACAGCGAAGTGATAATGAACAGGCTGAAAGTGAAAAACGGAAGACTCGTCTTACCCGACGGGATGAGTTACAGGGTTCTTGTTCTGCCTGAACTTGAAACCATGAGACCCGAACTTCTTAAAAAAGATCACCGAACTCGCTGACCTAGGGGCCGTAGTTCTTGGGTCCGCCGCCTTCCCGTTCACCAAGTCTCGAAAAATATCCGCATTGTGATCAGCAGGTGAAGAAACTGGCATCATCGCTGTGGGGTGATGTTGACGGGATAAAGTGTAAAAGTGCCAGAGCCGGAAAAGGAATGATAATCTCCGGGATGCAGATGCAGGAAGTACTGGATTTGACCAAAAGGTTCCCGACTGTAAAGTCAATGCTGAAGTGATCCGGTCCTGTTTACACATCGGAAACTTGCGGAAGGTGATATCTATTTTATCACAAACCAGTCGGATAAAACTATATCTGTAAATCCTGAATTCCGGGTAACCGGAAAAAGTCCTGAACTATGGGATGCAACTACGGGAGTATTCGTGACCTTCCTGAATATACTTCAGGGGAAGAGACAACATCTGTGCCCCTTGAAGCTCGAAGCCTTCGAAAGTGCATTCATTATCTTTCGCAAAGAGCATCTGAAAAAGGGAGAGAAGGATTACATCTGTTAATTTTCCTGAACCAAAAAAAATTACTGGAATAACTGATCCGTGGTATGTAACCTTTGATAAAGCCGGCCGAGGTCCGTCCTTGACCAGTTGTTTTCAATTCTCTTTATGACTGGACAGCAAGCAGTAACGACAGTATAAGATATTATTCGGGAACGGCATCGTATAAATCAGAATTCACTCTTGAAAAGTCGGTTCCCGCTGGAAAATTATATGTTGGCCTGGGACCAGTGAACGGAATGGCCAAAGTGAAGATAAACGGAAATTATGCCGGAGGTGTATGGACAGCCCCCTGGAAAGTTGAAATCTCAGCTCTGGTGAAAGAAGGTGAAAATTTAATTGAGGTGGAAGTTGTAAATACCTGGGTCAACCGGCTTATAGGTGATAGTAAACTTCCTGTAAATGAGCGTAAAACATGGTGTTTTGTTAATCCATATACTCAGGGGAGTCCTCTTACTCCATCAGGACTTACAGGACCTGTTGAGATTTTTTATAATGAAAATTAAATAATGGATTGTGACTTTAGCTAATTTTAAAATCTGATAACCTGAAACTAATACATTAAATATACCTATGACAACACGACGTGAATTTGTAAAAAACACAGTAATAACATCCGCAGCTCTGGGCCTGGTACCAACTTTATCAGGTGCCCTGGCCGGTTGTGCTCCCTCTGACAGGATCAATGTAGGTCTGATAGGATGCAACGGGATGGGGTTTTGCTGATCTGAGCTGCATTTCTTGAACATCCCCAGGTAGAATGCCTTGGATTATGTGATATTGACGAAAGCGTACTGAACCGAAGGGCAGCTGATGTTGAAAAGATACGAGGCAAAAAACCTGCCAATCTTTATAAAGACTGGCGTAAACTGATCGATAATAAAGATATCAATCTTGTAATTGTCGGAACACCCGATCACTGGCACTGTCTGCAAATGGTTGCCGCATGTGAGGCAGGTAAAGATGTCTACTGTGAAAAACCGATCGGAAGAACTATTGAAGAGTGCAACCAGATGATAAATGCGGCGAAGAAATACAAAACTGTCGTTCAGGTTGGTCAGTGGCAAAGAAGCGATCCGCACTGGCTCGATGCAGTTAATTTTATAAGATCAGGCAAACTTGGTAAGATCAGGCTCGTAAGGGTATTTTCATACCAGGGCTGGTGTCCTTCAATCCCGGTGCTGGCAGATGAACCTGTTCCCGCAGGAGTTGATTATGACATGTGGCTGGGACCGGCTCCAAGCCGTCCTTTTAACCGTAACCGTTTCCATTTTACCTTCCGCTGGTTCTGGGATTATGCAGGAGGACTGATGACCGACTGGGGTGTTCATCTTCTTGATTATGCCCTGTTCGGAATGAATGTGACTGCTCCAAAATCTGTCATGGCAATGGGCGGTAAATATGGTTATCCGGATGATGCATGTGAAACTCCTGACAGTTTGCAGGCTATTTATGAATTCGACGGATTCAATGTACTCTGGGATCATGCGATTGGCATTGATGACGGAGCTTATGGCCGTAATCACGGACTGGGATTTGTTGGCGAAAACGGAACCCTCGTAGTTGACAGGGAAGGATGGGAGGTTATTCCAGAGGTTGTGAACGGCACAGTCACGCATGGAGGCAATGCCGTTGAAGAAAGGGACAGGAGAGGGTTTGAAGAACCATGTCAGGAATCATCTTGACTGTATTAAAAGCCGTAATCAGAATACTAATGCAAGTATAGAGATTGGTGCACATATTGCCAAATTCTCAAGCCTGGGTAATATTGCATACAGGACAGGGAAAAAGCTTGTCTGGGATGGCACAAAATTTACAAATGACGACGGTGCAAATAGATATCTGGTTCCGGATTACAGAGGACCCTGGGAAATGCCAAAAATATAATACAATCAAACTAAAAGATAGCCAATTAGAGATCATAATTATGATACGCAGAGATGCGATCAGGAATTTATCAGTTTTGCCACTTGCAGGAGCAGCTATGGAAAGTGCATTCCCTCTGGAATCGATTATTGATTCTCCAAACACCACATCTTCCCCAAAGCGTGACTTATTCAAAGAGCTTGGCTTGCTACATTCATCAATGCCGTTGGGACGGTTACTTTTATGACGGGCTCTTTGATGCCTGAAGAGGTGATTGAAGCAATAACTTCTTCTTCCGGGAATTTTGCCATATTGAATGATGTCCAGGATCTGGAAAATACTGTTAATGAAAATACTGCAATGATGGAGTTCGTGAATTATGCCCGAAGGTAAAGGCATAATAAGGCACAGGGTGGAACATAATGCTTTTCATGCCGAAACACCTGTGGAACTTAAAGCAGGGAGATCAGTTTCAGTAATTAATTTTCAGACAACCTCAGGCAATAAATATGGAGCCCGGTAGTCCCGGGTAAGCATTGTATTTGCTTCGCTCTCCCCTTCTCCGATGAATCTTTCTGCTACAGGGTCAAATTCAAGCTGACGTCCAAGCCGGTACGAAATATTTCCGAGATGGGCCAGTGAAGCGGAAAGATGTCCTGTCTGAACCGGACCGTTCTGAATGCTCATATCGCGGGCACGGATTGCATCGAACCAGTTCTGGAAATGGAGGGTAAGTTCTCCTGATTCTGAACGGCTCGGTCCTTTTTCGCGTTTTTCTCCGAGATATGTCTCATAAGTTCCGTATCCTTTCACAACAAGATATCCCTTGTCGCCATAGAAAATATTCCCGACACCTGCACCATCTTCAAGATTGGTGCACCAGTTTCTGACTTCAAACTGTATAATCTTCTTTTCCTTTGGATAATGGTATATCGAAGTCTGAATTTCAGGTACCTCCTTGCAGTCATCCCAGAGGAACTTTCCGCCCATTGAGGTGATTCTCTCAGGCAGACTGTTCACTCCCAGTCCCCACATGCAAAGATCGGTTTCATGAATACCCTGGTTGCCTACATCACCATTGCCATAATTCCAGTGCCAGTGCCAGTTGTAATGAACCAGATTTCGGGTGAAAGGACGCATTGGAGCCGGTCCGCACCACAGGTCGTAATTCAGTCCTGCAGGTGTCTGTGAAATTCCTTTATTGCCGATATCAGGCCGCCAGCGATATACCAGTCCTCGCGACATATAAACCCGGCCAATCAATCCATCCTTCAAATGCTGGACAGCTTCCCTGATAGCAACCGAACTGCGGAGCTGCACTCCATGCTGTACAATCCGGTTATATTTGTATGCTGCCTCAATCATCTTTTTCCCTTCATAGATATTATGTGTTGCCGGTTTTTCAACATATACATCTTTTCCTGCCTGGCAAGCCCATATGGTCTGAAGGGCATGCCAGTGGTTCGGAGTAGCCAGCGATACAGCATCAATAGTTTTATCCTCATAAGTTTTTCTGAAATCCTGATCAGTCAATACTTTTTTGGAGTATTTTTTTTCAAACTCTCCGGCTCTTGCCTGAAGAATGTCCATGTCGGGGTCACACAGGGCAACTACCTCCGCATTCGCTTTTTGAGAAAGTCCCATAATCTCCTTGATATGATCTTTTCCCCGTCCGTTAACGCCAATAACTGCCACCCGGATCCGGTCATTGGCACCTTTGGCAGTTTGTGGAATAATTTCCGGAATCATTGTTTTATCATTAAAGACAGATGGAACAGCAGCGGCGACTACTGCTCCTTTCACTGCAGTCTTCAGAAAAGACCTTCTTGATTTATTTTCTGATTTTTCCATTAGAGTTATTTTATCATTTGCAATTTGAATATGATCAATTAAATATAATTTGGATTGTTAAAAAAATCAACAATCAGGAATTTATCTTACGCTATATATTCGGGATACAAGCAATATATATAATTGTTATTACTGATTGTTCCCCTTAAGCATTTTCACAAGCCAGTTATTTAGTGCTTCAGTTTGTTCAGGAAATGTCCAGTGACCTGTTTCCTGGTACAGATGCAGCTCCTTGGGTGCAGTTAATGACATTATATGCTGAATACATTGAAGTTGGAGGACAGGTAATGTCATTATATCCCCATGTAAGATAACCGGGTACTGTAATTCTTCTTGCAAAATTCACAACATCATAATAACCAAGAGTTTCAACCTCTCCAGGTTTTGGTTCTGTTTCCCTGAAGTAGTGAGGCCAGCCACCGGCTCTTTTGTTGAGATATCCTGTGTGATCACACATGGCCGGGTATAATCCTGCCATAAATTTTATTCTTTTATCGAGACCGGCAGTAATAATTGTAAGAGCTCCTCCCTGGCTTCCGCCGGTAACTGCAATATCAGTACCATTGAATTCAGGAAGAGTGAAAATAAAATCGACTGCCTTTACGCATCCGAGATAAACTCTTTTATAGTAATGAGTATTCCGGTCATTCATTTTTACTGTCCAGTAAGATGATAATGCTCCATTCATAAGATTATCATAAACCTGCTGGATCAAGATTTACAGGTATCCCATGTATCCCGATCTCAAGTGTTATGAATCCCAGTCCAGCCGTTCTTGAATCTCCTGCATAAGGTCTGATTCCTGCTCCGGGAACCCTGAGTATGGCAGGATATTTTCCAGGCTTTTTCGGTACAGCCAGTATTCCGTAAATCCTTGAACCTTCTGCTTCATTCTGAAAGCTTATATGGTAAACATTGGCATCACTTGTACATCTTTCCGGCATCAGGGTAAGTCTTCGGATCGAGATTTATCTTTCGGGCTTCGGCAATTGCATTGGTCCAGAAAGTGTCAAAATCAGCAGGATCCTTTACTGTAGGCTGGATCTTTTCAGGTTCAAATCCTGCGGTTGCAAGTCCTTCATATTTCTTTCCGTCAACAACTGCCCAGACCCTTACACGGTAAAATCCGGGAACTTTCATTGTACCTGTAAATTCTGTTTTTCCAGTCTTTAAGTACCACACCTTCCTTTTTTATATCCGGAAGCATTTCAGGACCTGCTTCATAATCGATAGTTACATTTTCCATCAGATTGCCATATTTAAGTACCTGAACGGAGAATTTTGCCTCTTCGTTAACCTTGTATGTCCAGTCTTTATGATCGGAGGCAACAATTACTTTGATCAGACTCGTTGCAGGTTGCGATAATGCATTGATCGATAATGTGATCAGAATTATTGACTGTAAGAACAGCAGTGTAATTTTGTTTTTCATGGTTTTGGTTTTTTCGTTGGTTAAATTTAGTGAAAAAGCAAGATGGTTTATAACCAATATTGCTGGTGTTAATATATTTTTAAGCCTGCTATAATGTAATTTAAAAATTGACTTAAATTTAATGGTTTGGACTGTTAATTTTTTTATTCATTTTTTTAAATGGAATAATTGAATTAGTTTGCATTATTACCTATCGACCTGACCTAATGAGAACTTATTTGAAGGCTTACAGCAAGGTAAAAGAAGATAAGTATATGTTATTTTTTATCTTCTCCCTGTTGCTATTTTCCGGATGCCAGTCCGGTGACGGGCCATCATCCAGATCGGCAGACAGTTCCTTTTCACCTCCTCCGGCAAATGATGACTATTTTCAGGAAATCGGTCAGGAAATAGGACTGGATTTTATACAATCCATTGGTGACGAGGAAATAACAAATATTGTTGAATCAAGTGCAGGCGGCGCTGCATTCCTTGATTATGATAAGGATGGATTTATTGATTTATATGTCACTAGCGGGACGTGGAAAGAGGGATTGAGCAGTGGTGAAAAACCTGAGAAAACGGGTGAGAACCATCTTTATCACAATCTTCAGAATGGCACATTTGAAGATGTTACCAAAACGGCTGGAGTAAGCGGTCCATGGTATAGCATGGGAGTAACTGCCGGGGATTTCAATAATGACGGTTACCCTGATATTTTTATCAGTAACTATGGCCTGAATGTACTATTGAAAAATAATGGCAACGGGACATTTTCTGATGTCACAGAAAGTGCAAAAGTTGCAGGCGGAGAATGTGACTTAAGCTTAGGCGCAACCTGGTTTGATTACGATAATGACGGTTTACTGGATCTCTATGTTGGAAATTACCTCAGTTTTGATCCCCGGTATAAATATTTTTATGCATCTGATGGTTTTCCGGGCCCTATGGCTTATGATGCCCAGCCAGATATACTTTATCATAACACAGGAAATGGAGTATTTGAGGATGTAACCAAAGCAATGGGAATAACTGATTTCGATGGCAGGGCAATGGGTGTCGGTTCTCTGGATTATGATGATGATGGTTTCCAGGATATTTATGTGGCCAATGACCATACGTATGAACTATCTCTGGCACAATGATGCAGGAAAAGGCTTCACCGACAAGTGGTAGCAATTTCCGGAACTGCATTCAGCCAGGCAGGTGAATCAGCTGTAAGCATGTCGGTCGATTTTGCCGATTACAATAGAGATGGTTTGATGGATATCTTTATTTCCGATGATAAATACTGCTCACTTTATCAAAATATAGGCAACGGCCTTTTCATGCGATAAATCATATCCTTCAGGCATTGCCATGCCGGCCGGACAATTTGTTGGATGGTCCTCATCGTTTATCGATTATGACAATGACGGAGATGCAGATATTTATAAAGTTAACGGAGCTCTGAAACATCTGTACGGTCAGGAAGATCAGCTGTTTGAAAATGTCGGGGAGGAAAATTTATTGATGTCTCAACAGAAAGCGGCCAATACTTCGAAAAAGAGATGGTGGGAAGAGGATCATGCTTTGGTGATTATGACAATGATGGCGATATTGATGGTATATGGTGAACCTGAACAGTCGTGGTGCATTTCTCAGAAATAATAAGGGGAATAAGAATAACTGGATTACCCTGAATCTGGTCGGAACAACCAGTAATTATGACGGAATTGGAACAAGGGTAAAATTAATGTCCGGAGGAGAAGTTCAGACAGCGCAGAAAAAAAGTACAACCGGGTACCTCTCGCAGAGTGATCCAAGAATGCATTTCGGTCTTTCTAAAAATGATGTGATCGAAAAGATTGAGATCAAATGGCCATCAGGTAAAATTCAGTATCTGGAGAATGTCAAACCAAATCAGTTCCTTACGACTGGTAACTGAGACCATAAATGTTTAATGGACACTGTTCCCGCTGGTATGTCCCAACAGTGAAGCTTCCCGGCAGAATTAAAGTTGTAATGAACAGAAATAAATAAAAATAAAGGAAACAATGAATTATAGGCAATTATTGACGGACCTTTCCAACCTTACAGATGGTGAGCGCGTTGAAATGAAGAAACTCGGAATTTTATCTGACGATGACAAATATACTGACTTTGTATATCCTTCCCTGCATAAGGAACGTCCCCCTATAATGAAACATATTGTGCACGCACCTCAGGTGCTTAACGAAGCCTATAACTATCAGAAACCATCTTCCTTCTCACGGGCGATTCGTCTTGATCTCGGTGGTTACAAGGTTTTGCTGATTTCCGGAACTGCAAGTGTAAATGAAGAGGGAAAAACAGAACACATTGGTGATTTTAAGGCTCAGGTATGGAGAACATACAGGAATATAACAACATTGCTTGAAGTTGAAGGAATGTCCTGGCATGATGTTGTCAGAACTACAAATTATCTAAAGGATATAGAACGAGACTATGCAGAGTTCAATAAAATAAGAACTACTTTTTTCCGGTGGATGAATCTCGATCCTCTGCCTGCCAGTACAGGAATTCAGGCAAGATTGTGCTGGGAAACTCTGCTGGTTGAAATTGAAGCTATTGCAATCTCCGGATCTTAAAACCTTGCCTCATGAACATAAAGTATCGGATTATACATTGGGATCATGGTTTGGAGAGGGAGATGTAAATGAGGTTGCCTTTACGGAGATATGGAAAATCCTAAACTGGGAACTGGCTGGTAATACAGGAAAATGTACGGTCTTGCTGCCTGAAGGACTTCAGGGAAAGAGGTTGATTCTTTCTCCAGGACAAACTTTCTAATACTTCCAGTCGTCAGTCCGGAAGGGAGCCACAGGCAATCCTTCCTGGCTGAAGAGGTTTCCAATGGCGTCATTGGAGAATGAGAACCTTACAGCTACAGGAGTTTTAACTTCCTTTGACCAGACAAGAACTGTATTCCCATCAATCTTAACTTTTGCAGGCCTGAATACCTGGTCGGCATCGGCTATTTCAAAACAGGTGATCTCCTTACCGCTGGATTTTAGTCCATTGCTGACATTGTCAAAGGTGATCCTGATTTTGTCTTTTTCCGGATTCATCGATTGATAAAGAGGATGCTGATATGCAAGCCCTTTAATTCCATAATTTTCCGCAAGCGCCAGATTGGCAAGCCTCTTGCCAACATCCTGTTTGTTCCGTGGATGGATATCCTTTACATTATCGACAAGGTCTGATACGACAACCATTCCTGTTTTCGGAATATCCATGGTCTGCATCTGCATTTCACGTATCAGCGGAGCCCTTGTATCCTTCCCGTAAGCAAATGGAGCAATCTGGACCCAGTAGAATGGAAAATCATTTCCAAAATCATTTCTCCAGTTCTCAATAAGTGTTTTAAACAGCTTGCGATAGCTTTCAGGGCTGTCGGCATTGCCTTCGCCCTGGTACCAGATGGCTCCTGCAATCCTGTACGGCAGGATAGGCGCTATCATCCCATTATAAACAACTCCCGGGTTTTGATGGCCACCAGTCATAAGTTTCCAATTTTACGGCACAGGCTTTGAGCAGGGGATCAGACTCTACCAGGTCTGGCCTGACCCAGACTTCAGCAGGTGTTCCTCCCCAGGCAACTTCAATTATTCCGACAGGTACATTGAGATTCTGCTGCAGATTTCTTCCGAAGAAGTAACCAATAGCGCTGAAGGAATGCATAGTTTCGGATGTGCATGGTTCCCATTTTGCAAAGCAATTATTTTGTGGAGTTTCACTGCCAAGTTTTTTGACATGAAAAAGCCTGATATTGGGATAGTTGGCATTTCTGACCTCTTCTTCTGAATTATTGATTTTAGAGTCCGCACTCCATTCCATGTTTGACTGCCCTGAACAGATCCAGACTTCGCCGATCATAACATTTTTCAGTACCACCTCATCATTGCTTTTTATAGAGACAGTGAAGGGTCCTCCTGCTGACGGTGTCTTCAGATTTACTTTCCATCCTGACTGGTTGGAGATCTTAGTTTTAACAGTGTCTTTGTTCCAGCTGCCTGAAACCTTTATTTCTGATCCGGGATCACCCCAACCCCATATTGCAACTTCGCTGTTTTGCTGTAAAACCATATTATCGCCTATGACTGCAGGCAATTTGATCTGGCAGTAGGAAGGAACAGATAATATGAATACTGTTAATAATGCAATGATTCTGAAACCTGTTTTCATAAGTATTAAGATTTAAATATGAGATATCGGTGGCTCAAGTTACTATTTTTTCTTTTATGTTAACGGTACCACGGTATTTAGCAGTTCACAGCAGTCACACTACTTTAATAAATCTCTGAATTATGAAGGTTAGAAAAATTATTGTAGTTTTAGCTGTAAGAGGCATTTGGAAAATATTATAGTTCAGGGTTCAGGTAGTTCAAGTTTAGTACAAGGTATATTTAAAAATTTAGTAATATGAAAGTGTCACCATATCGCTGGATTATATTATCAGCATTCATGTTCATAACCATGACCATTGAGATTCAGTGGTTAACCCATGCTGCAGTGGAACGGCCGGCAGAAATATTTTATAAAGGCCAGTTCAATCCTGCTTCGTTTCTTAACATAGATTTTCTTGCTATGCTGTACATGATTCTATTTTTACTGCTGAGTTTTCCAGCATCATATATTATTGACACGTTTGGAATAAAGACAGCATTGCGGGCAGGGGCGGTTATAGCAGGTATTTCAGGCTTGTGCAAAGCTCTGTTTGCTTCAAGTTTTACAGGCGTTGTAATTTCTCAGGCCGGGCTGGCAATAGCACAGCCATTTATACTAAATGCAGTAACTGCTCTTACAGTACGATGGTTTCCCCTCGAAGAGAGAGGTCTGGCTGCCGGCCTTTCTGCTCTTGCCCAGTATATTGGAATTATTATAGCTATGCTTGTAACACCTTTACTGGTCGGATCAAATCCTGAACTGGCAACGTATGGTACAGGTTTTGAGCAGATGTTATGGATTTTTGGGATTCTTACTGCAATATCTGCAGCGACAGTTTTTATTCTGATAAGGGAACATCCCGAGGGTTATGTAGTCACTGATCAGGATACCCGTCACGATTTCAGGCGAGGGGTATTGCATATTATTCGTAACCGTGATATGCAGTTAACCATGCTGTTGTTTCTGATTGGGCTTGGGATCTTCAATTCAATAAGTTCTATGACTGACAGTATTTCAGAATATGCAGGCGTAAAGGATTCTGACGGATTGATAGGAGGATTGATGCTTGTCGGCGGAATATTCGGAGCTGTTATCCTTCCGGCTCTTTCAGATAAATACAGGCGAAGAAAGATCTTCCTGGTTATTTGCCTTGCAGGTATGGTCCCGGGAATATTCGGTTTGTCATTTGCCGGCAACATGGGATTAACGCCAGAGAAAACCTATACTCTTTTGCTTTTTTCGTCTTTCATAATCGGGTTCTTTGTTATGAGCGCCGGTCCGATTGGATTTCAGTATGCTGCAGAGGTCAGCTATCCGGCTCCGGAATCAGCCTCCCAGGGAATGCTCCTCTGGGTTGGTCAATTATCAGGAATGATATTTGTCGCACTGATGAGTATAAACAATAACAGCACCTGGGATTTTTCATGGCTCTTTTTGCAATATTGACGCTCTTTGCTCTTGCCGGAGTATTATTTCTCCGTGAAAGCCCGATGATTCGAATGAATTAAAATAAAACATAAACAATATTTTTCACCATGGTTTTAATATAAATCAGGGATAGCGAAGCTGCTTTAAGCGGCACCAGAGTTTTTGACAATCAAGGTTATACCATTGACTGGATTAGCCATTCGGATATTGGTACTGAAAAGAAATAAGGCTCAAGACAAGTCTCAGTAATCACCTTGCACTGAAAAAAGGGGAACTGTGGAGAAAACTATGAAATAGACATTACAAGAATGTTTTAAACCTAGACTATTAAATATGATTCAATTAAAAATCAAGACAAGAATATTCCTGATGCTTGTCAGTTTCCTAATTATCACCGGATTGATGATTCCTTCACAAACCGCTTCAGGACAGAAGAAGAAAGATAAAGCACAGCCTAAAACAATTCCGCCTAAAATTGTCCTGGCGCAAAACGGGAACAGTCTTTACAGGATCGTAATTCCTGCAACTGCAACCCCTCAGGAGCATAAAGCTGCAGCTGTATTACAGGATTACCTGCTTCAGATTTCCGGAGCCGCAATCCCCATAGTTTCATCAACCAGACCTGGGACAAAACATGAGATTTTACTCGGACAGAACGAAAAACTTGCCGAGCTGGGAATTGGGGTGAATTTCGATGAGCTTGAAGCGGACGGATTTGTCATCATGACAGATAGTCTGCGTCTGGTAATAGCAGGCGGCAATGACAAAGGCACCATATTCGGGGTCTATACCTTCCTGGAGAAATATCTTGATTGCAGAATGTATGCTCCAAAGGTGAAGATAATTCCAACGAGGGATACAATTGTTCTGGGCAGGATTGAAGACAAGGAGGTTCCGAAAATCAGGTATCGAACAATTCATTATAAGCCTTCCTGGGATGCTGAGTATGTTGACTGGCACCGCCTGAATCATGATGCACAGGGAGAGAGGCCGGCCTGGGGAACATGGGTGCATACCTTTAATCATCTTGTTCCACCCGACATCTATTTCAGGGATCACCCTGAATTTTACGCTTTGCGTGACGGCAAGAGGTTACCTACCCAGCTGTGTCTTTCCGATCCGGAGGTTGTAAAGACTGTGATCCGGAATCTTCGAAGGGAGATTTCCTGCAATCCAGGTGCAAAATACTGGTCAGTAAGCCAGAACGATAATGAACAGTACTGTATGTGTGACAAGTGCCGGGCCCTTGATGAAAAAGAGGGTTCTCACTCCGGTACAATGATTAATTTTGTCAACCAGGTTGCAGAGCATTTCCCGGATTTAATGATCTCTACTCTTGCCTATCAGTACACCAGGAAGGCGCCAGCTACAATAAAACCGGCAAAGAATGTAAATATTATGCTTTGCAGCATCGAGGTGCGTCGCGATATACCTATAGCAAATGCTGAAGATTCAATATGCGTCAGCTTTGTTAAGGATGTAAGGGACTGGGGAAGGATTGCTAATGATATTATTGTTTGGGACTATGTCATTCAGTTCAATAATCTTGTGAGTCCTTTTCCCAATCTCCAGGTGCTTCAGCCCAACCTGCAGTTCTTTCTGGATAACGGGGTTACTGCGATGTTTGAACAGGGTAACAGGGAGGTTGGAGGCGAATTCGCAGAGTTGCGGACCTATCTTATTGCCAAGCTTCTGTGGGATCCTTCTGCAAATGCTGACGCCATTATTAACGATTTTCTGACCGGCTATTACGGAGCTGCAGGTAAGTATATCCGTCAGTATATTGACGAAATGCATGATGCTATGTTAGCATCTAATCAACCCCTGAAGATTTTTGGTTCCCCGATTGAGGCATCTTCAAGCTACCTTAGTCCGGGTCTCATTGCTCGCTATAAACAGATATTTGAATCGGCAGAGAAATCAGTTGCAGTTGATCCAACCCTTCTCGAGAGGGTGCGAATTGCCAGGCAGCCACTGGATTTCGCTATCATGGAACAATCAAAGAAAAACTTCACCGGAGAACAGGGAGTATTTATTAAAAATGGCGATAAATGGGTTGTGCGTCCTGAAATACGGTCAATGATCGATCCTTTTACCGATTTATGTCTTCGTCAGGGCGTTACCCGGCTCAGAGAGTGGAGTACCACACCTGAGGCTTACCGCTCCGATATGTACAGGATCTTTTATCAGGGCATGAACGGGCATCTTGCATATAATAAAAAGGTGCAGTTGATCAGTCCGGACCCGGCCGCTATCCCGGAGGCGGATATCCTGAAACTGACAGATGGGATCAGGGCAAGCAACGACAGCCGGAGCAACTGGTTTGAATTTCAGGGTAAAGATCTTGATGCTGTAATTGACCTTGAAAAAGTGCAAAAGGTTCAGCATATAGAATGTGCTTTTTATCAGATGGCTGCATGGCTCAGTCTCGTTCCGAAAAGAGTGAAATTTTTCATTTCTGAAGACGGAATTTCTTACACTCCTGTCGGGACAGTAGAGAACACCCTGCCAATAGATCAGTATGATTCATTCCTAAGGGATTTCATAGGGATTTCCTCCGGCTGCAGTCCGCTACGTGAGGGTAGTAGCTCATACCATTGGAAATACACCTGAATCTCACCCCGGAGCAGGCCAGCCTGCATGGATGCATATTGACGAGGTTGTTGTTGAGTAGAGAAGCGAAGAACCGAATCCCCCAAGGCTGTACGAGCTCGCCGAAGGCAATCTCTAAACTTTTAGCCGAACAGTATTATTAATCAATACTTAATATATAACGATCAGATTATTTTAAAAATTCCCTGAACCAGATACCTGAATCTTTTATATATCTTTCCAGGGTCTGAAAATCAACATATACCAGGCCGAACCGTGTTCTGTAACCTTTATCCCATTCAAAATTATCAGTAGGGGACCAGACAAAATAGCCACTGACATTAACACCTTCTTTCCTGGCTTTCAACACAGCTTCGAGGTGATTCTTAAAATACTCTATTCTTTCCTTATCATGGACTTTCCCGTTTTCCAGTTTATCAGGTACGCAGGTTCCGTTTTCAGTAACTATTAAATTGCGGATCCCCTTATATTTGCTGTATTGTTTGAGTACCCGGTATAATCCTTCTGGGTATATTTCCCCTTCCATCTCATTTGCCGGAACTCCTCTTTTCGACGGCGGAATCTCTTTTGCCCTCATTCCCGGCATCATCGATTTCTTAGCTATTGTACGGTAGTAATATTGCACCCCGATAAAATCGAAATCAAAAACCATCTTTTCTTCGTCGCCTGGTTCATATAATGACTCAAGCTTTTTCAGGATGGGCAATGTATCAGACGGGTAGCCAAGCCCCAGACATGGTTCAATGAAAAGGCGATTCATCACAGCATCCATCCGGGCTGCAGCCTCAATATTTTTACTGCTCTGGTCAACAGGTTCCACATAAGTATTTGCAAAGGTGGTACCTATTTTTGCATCAGGTACATTTTTTCTTACTATTCTGCCTCCTTCTGCATTGGCAAGCACTGCATAGTGTATAGCTTTCATGAAAGCTTTCAGACTTTTTTTGCCGGGTGCAAAAAGACCTTCCATATAACCATTACCTGTAAAAGAGAGCTGTTCATTGATCACCATCCAGTTCTTTACCTTGCTGCCATACTCCCTGGTAACCACATCGGTATATTCTGAGAACCAGTCGACGATATTCCTGTTTGCCCATCCTCCCCGGGCCTCCAGAACCTGTGGCATATCCCAGTGGTAGATTGTGATCCATGGCTCTATTCCTGCAGAGATGCATTTGTCGATGACCTTATGATAAAAGTCCAGACCTTTCCTGTTTATTTCCCCTGTTCCTCCCGGAATGATCCTTGGCCATGAAAGTGAAAACCGGAATACCTTGAAATTCATTTCTTTTATAAGGTCGATATCTTCGTCATATCTGTGATAAAAATCGGCAGCTATATCGGCATTTTCACCTCGTTCGATCTTGCCCTTAAGACGGGAAAAATGATCCCAGTTTGATTCACTTTTCCCGTCGAGGTTCCATGCACCCTCTGTCTGATAGGACGCAGCAGCAACTCCCCATTTGAAATTCTGACCAAAGTCAGCTTTAATAAAGTCTCCTTCGGGAGAATGTGCCAGCAAGCCGTTTCTATTCAGGTACCTGTTCAGAACCAGACCCGAACCTGCCATGCCTGTTTTTTTAATCCAGTCTCTTCTTTGCATTTAATTTTATTTTCTAATTTGGTGTTCATAATTCATTTTGGTTAAATGTATCATAAGAATAAATTTCTAAGACCCTGTACAGGTTTAATATTAAAATCAAATGAAAGTTATGAAAAATTGCATTTCAATTATATTCTCCTCTAGAAATCCATGCTGTACCAGTGTTTATCATTACCCCTGTAGGCATAATAGAAATTTATTGCCAGCCATGGAACCATAGGTATCATGAACCTGATCCGGCTTCCGGCTGAGAAGAGAGGGCTCCTCGTAAATAATTTCCAATAAATATCCGTTGCATTACCTGTGTTCAGGAAGAACGATTGTTCAACTGCAAACCAGTCACGGTTTATGTAAGTTATAAGAGCTGAAGCATTAGCTGACCAGATCGATTTGCCTGATCTTTCTCCTGTCAGTATTCCTTTTATTTGAGCCGGGCCAAGGTAGCTGATAAGGGATGGCACATCTGCAGTGGTATAGCCGGTGGAAAAGCCTGCATCCAGCTGCAAAAACCTGTTAAGGAGCTTTGAATATTTGCCGTTGACACCGAAAGAGAAATACCCGTGGCTCTTTTTATCCAGCCCAATCCCATATCCGATTCCTGCAGTCACAAGATAGCCATCCTCCTGATGTCTGACACGATTAATCATCCCTACTGACTCACTTGTTGAGACGTTTAAATAATTAACATTATAGCTGCCCCAATTGGGGATACCGGGGTCCAGCAGTGACGAATCCGTTTTATGGCTGAAATAGCTTATTGCCAGGTTGGGAGAAAAAGTATATTTATAATCAGTATGAAAAGGGTTTCCTACGAATAAGCTGACGTTTTTATAATGGTAAGCCACACCTGAGGTTATTACACCATTCTCATATCTGAAGTTCTGTGAGGCTCCATAGCTGAATCCTCCGTTAAGAGTCATATTCCTGTATAGTAATTGTCTCGGTATTCCGATATTCAGATTGCCGTATCGGACATTGGTGCCAAATGACCCTGCCAGTCCGAGATTTATGTTTCTTCCTAACAGATTATTATCATTTACCCCCAGTGTGAGAATATACTCCTTGCTGTTTCCGCTGAAAGAAAAATTAGGCATTATTGTCAGGGCATCCTGAGCAGTTATATTCAGAACTATCGTTCCATTTTCAGTAGTATCAATCCTGTAATTAACTCTGGCAAAATTTCCGATGTTCCAGATTCTTGAAATGGAATTTTCAATCTGTCTTACAGTTACAAGGTCTCCGGATTTTATGTCCAGTTCCTGTATGATTATTCTTTCCCTTGTGCGCCAGTTTTTCCGGATGCTGATCGAATCAATTCTGACGCTGAAGTTACTCTGGGAATTCCCCTCACCAGCTGACCCAGCAACAGATATAATTAACATGAACAGAATCTGTATTGCTATTCTGAGATTAATATCCATTTTAACCGGGTAAGATGAAATGAAAGTACATAACTTGCAAAGGGCAAGCGGTTATATCAAAAACTCTATTGATTATGGGTTGGAGTTATTTCTTATCCTTAAATTTTGAATACTTCATTAAATAATACTTGTGCATTATCCATGCTTCCACAGGGCTGATTTCTTTGGCTCCTCCAAGGAACTCGGCCTCAATAAATACCCTGCAGGCTTTTTCAAGGACCTGGCAAACCACGAATGCCTCTTCCATGTCACGGCCGATACATACGGCTCCATGGTTTGCCATCAGGGCTGCATTTCTTCCTTTCAGTGCCCTCAGAGTCTTCCTGACAATTTTTTTTGTGTTGGGAAGAGCATAATCTGCAACTCTAACAGAGGGACCTATTATCTGGGCCATATCATCAAGGATAGGAGGGACCTCTCTGCGTGCAGCAGCTACTGTTGATGCACTGACCTGGTGAGTATGAATTACGGAATTTATGTCTTTCCGTTCAAGGTATATAGCTGCATGCAATTTCAGTTCAGAAGAAGGTTTATTTTCTCCGTTCCATGTGAGTGTTCTGTAATTTACCAGAACCATATCCTCAGGAGAAAGTGCTTCATATGGCTTTCCGCTCGGAGTTATAACCATATTCTCATCATCGATCCGGAGACTCAGGTTACCCCATGTACCGGAAACAAGATTCTCACGTAAAAGCCTTTTTCCGGCTTCGCAAACTACCGATTTAGCATAACTGACAGTTACCATTCTGATTAGTTTTTAGGAGTTTGAATTGTCAGTTTTAAATGAGCCCTGTGTTGATTCTCCTGTACAGATCCTTATTCATTTTATAAATGTCCTTATAGGATTTAAATTGCCGGTTGTATAATACTGAATTATGACTGTTTGGAATAAATATACGTTGAGGTGTTACAAGTTTTTTAACATCCTGCAGGCTATTCATGATTCCGAGTCCGACAAGTGCACACATGCCGGCACCAAGGGCACCTGCCAGTTTCGGATGGGTAGTGGTCTCAATTTTCCTGTTTGTGATATCTGCAATGATCTGCATCCAGGATTCATTCTGACTGCCTCCTCCGATGATTCTTAAGTGCGGTATTGAGAATCCAAAGTCTTTTTCCAGGTTTTCAATTATCCATCTCAGGTTAAATGCAATTCCTTCACTCATAGCACGGAGGATATGGGCGCGTGTATGATTGTGACCAAGGTTGAACATTGTCCCGCGTGTTGTTGTAGTACCAACAGGACACCTTTCTCCGAACAGCCATGGTGTCATCATCAGGTTATCTGAACCCGGAGGAACAGACTCAGCATCCTCACTTGCAATTGCATATACATCACGAATCGTCAGGTCGTTCTTTTCCCTTGAATAGAAATTTTCAATGATCCAGTCTATATTGCTTCCTGCTGATTCAGTGACACCGACAACAATATTTTTATCAGGTGAAGCGCTTTGCAGGCAAACAGCTCCATTTTTAAACCTTACATTTTTGTCTGTCATTACGCCAACCCAGGCTGAAGTTCCAAGATATATATGAGCATCAGAATTATCCGAGGCTCCGGAGCCAATGGCTGCACTCTGGGTATCGTCGCAACCTCCGAAAACAGGAATTCCCTCTTTAAGATTAAGTTCTCGGGCAGCCTGAGCGCTAAGACTCCCCACTTTATCAGTGGAGCGGACCAGCTCAGGCAGTTTATTCAGGTCAAATCCAATCATCCTGAAAAGCCACCTCGTCCAGTCTTTCTTCTTAAGATCAAAAGTATATGAACAGGCACCGGACCATTCGGATACCTTTACTCCTGAAGCTCTGAATTTAAGATAGCCATTGACATCAAGCACTTTATCTGTTTTGCTGTAAATCTCAGGTTCTTTTTTGCGAAGCCACAATAATTTTGGAAGAACATCCTTTCCTGTTATTTCAACGCCTATAACAAATTTAAAAAATCTCCTTCCCAGAAACCTGTTCATCAGCCATATGGCTTCTTCCTCGGCCCGGTTATCAACCCAGGTGATATTTCTTCTCAGCACATTCCCTTCCTTATCGACCGGTATAATGCCCATCGCCTGTGTTGTGAAGACCATTCCGCTGACCTTTCCCGGATCAAGCTTTGAAATACTCAGTATTTTTCTTGTAGCTCTGATAACTGCATCCCAGTAATCAGAAGGTTCCTGTTCCATCCATCCCGGTTGCGGATTGTATGATGGATACTCTTCAGTAGTATGGGAAATAATATTTCCTGCAAAATCCAGAAGGATTGATTTTACGCCACTCGTTCCTACATCAAAAGACAATACAAATTTATTCTCTATCATTTCAAATACCTTTTGGTTTAATTTTTCTGAGTACATTTTCGAACCGATCAAGAGCATCCTCAATGACTTCATCGGTATCAGCCATGCTGGTGTACATACGGCTTCCGGCAAGAGTAATAATTCCTTCAGCCATATATGCAGCGCCCATTTCTTCCATTACTTGCTTACGTTTCTTTATTTCTTCCAGAATTTTAAAGATCTGCAGATAGTTCAGCTTAATAAACATAGTGCCGGTGGTCTCAAGATGGCAAATAGATCCCTGATTATAAGCAACATATGGAAGATTGTATGACAAAATAAGTTTTTGCAGTCCTTTGGTCAGCAATTCTCCCGCCCTTGCTGCCTTTGCACACGCATCATTCTTTTCCATTTCAAGAAGCGTAAAATAGCCTGCGGCAGAACTGAGAGGAGTTGCTGCCATTGTGCCGCCTACCATAACTTTCTTCCCGGTTTGTAAGCCGGCAGCCATATGTTCCATGTATTCACGTTTCCCTCCGATTCCACCTGCGCCCGGATATCCTCCGGCTATAACTTTTCCAAAAATGGTTAAGTCGGGGGTTACCCCATAATATTCCTGAGCTCCGTTCATGCTTATCCTGAAGGCAGTAACCACCTCGTCGAAGATCAGAAGTGCCCCGTACCGGTCACATAGAGTTCGTACTCCAGTGTTATAATCCGGATAAAGAGGGCGGGTACCGCTTTCAGGGCCAACAGGTTCAAGAATTATTGCTGCAGTACCGCCTCTTAGTCTGTTAATTTTAAGTGTTCTTTCAAGTGCATTAAGATCATTAGGCCAGACTTCCTGTGTGTGTTTAGTAGAGCCAGACGGAATTCCGTGAGCATCAAACCGTCCTGTTCCGGGAATCCTCATTCCATATACCATCTGGTCACTCCATCCATGATAAGCTCCGCCGCACTTGATAATATTCTTCTTGCCGGTTACTAGCCTTGCCAGTCTCAATGAAGCCATAACAGCCTCTGTTCCGCTCCCGAGCATCCTGAACATCTCAACAGACGGTATCAACCGGTTTACAAGTTCCGCCAGCTTATATTCATATTCGTGGAAAAGGCCGGTCGACGGGCCGCATTCGGAAATAAGCTGAATAACCTTTTCCCTGACAGCAGGGAAGTTACTGCCTAGTACCGTAGGTCCGCCGGCCTGCAGGAAATCGATATATCTGTTGCCGTCAACATCATACAGGTATGCACCCTCTGCTTTGACAATCACAAGAGGAAACGGATAATTAAATGCCAGATTATGCTGAACTCCTCCGGGGATAAGTTTTTTCGCAGTATCGGTCATGCTTTTACTGCCTGCACAATGATTCTCAAAGTACAGGAGATATTTTCCCATTTCTGCCTGTGGAATTCTCAAAACAGGCTTGTTAGCGAGATCTGTAAGTTTTCTGTAAAGATCTTTTGTTATATCAGTTTCCATAATATTTTGTCAGCTAGCCTGAAGAGATAATCATCAATGATTTGAAATTTCTTTCGTTTATGATATTTATTACCCACCCAATGTCTTCGATTAGCCCCTCTACACACATGTGCTTACGATAAGCCAATACCCCAATTTTTATGAATTGCCCCCCAACCCCCCTGAAGGGCATAGCTGTCAACCTATGATTATGTATGAATTCGGGAATCTGTATTTTTCTTATCACAACCTCATCTCTGTAAAGTTTAAAAACCCTTCCCCCATCCCCTTCCCTTAAGGCTAAGGGAAGGGGTGACGTATTGATTGATCATCCTATTATATGCCCTCCCCTTACTGTTTAAGGGGAGGGTCTGGGAGGGGTTAAGAATCAAAAAAGTGCAGCATTAAGAGAAATCCATATTCAATAAATTCTCCAAATCCATCCATTAGGTTGACGGCTATAGGGGCAGGGGGGCAAAACTCCCAAATCCTTCCGGTGTCATGGGGGCAAAATTCCCGATCCCATCAGGCTGCATGTGGGTAAACTCCCATTAACCTTCAGCAGGGGAAAGGGATACTATTTAAAGCAGGCAGGTACTACAGTTTTAAAAAGATAATCTGGTAGAATAAAACTCCCGATTATTTTTTCTTTTCAACAACCTTGGTAGCAGTAAAATTGACCTTTCCATCAGGTGTATCAACAGTACCGCTAATTTTTGAGCCACCAACTTTCCCGTCAACGGTAATTGAATAACCCTCGACATAGAGTGAAAGAACAAGCTGGCTGTTGGTATATTTAACAGTACTGAGCTTTACTTCTTCGCCAGAATCAAACTTTACAGAGCCGGTAAGCTTTCCTTCTTTTTCAATGAATGTAATAACGCTGTTGCTATACTCATAGGGCACATCAATGACAGCACATTTCCATGATCCTACAACTGCACTGTTATCGGCAACTGCAGGTTTGGCAACCGGGTAAATAAGTCCGAGCAACATGATAATAAAAAGAACTTTTTTCATAATAATAAAAATTAAAGGTTTATAAATGAATTAATTAAATTGATTTAAACTAAATTTTAAAGCCAGATGAAGAAATCATTTGTTAGTTTTTTCGTCGATTGAGAAAGAATCCTGATTATTGTTGATCCTGAATTCTATAGTCCTGCTGGTTGATTTACCGGTAACAGGGATTATGAGATAACCAGCCTTACTGTTCCTGATCGACTGAATAACTGTACTACTTCTTTCCCGATTCAGCGATATGGTTTCTCTTACAAGATTCTCAATATCCGGAATATAGATCACAGTAGGCGCATCAACCTCCGGTGATTCATCCCATGAGGAACTGAACAGTCCGGTTTCAATATTGAAGCTATAATTAATGAGAATACCTCCCGTATATTGAGGGTAAGGTCTGATTATTGCGCTGTTGAAATAGAGATTTTTTTCAATTCCATCATAATAAGCCCAATAAGTATTGCTGAACCCAAACCTTTCGAATAATTTCGTGATGAAATAAGCCGAAGAAGCCATTGCTTTGGAGTTGCCTGAAAAAGCACCCCATTCCCCGACAAGCACCGGGACATTAATTCTCTTTGAAGTTTCATTAATTCTGGAGAATATCAGCTCTACCCTGGAATTACTCTGATTATCGTAGTATTTTGTATCAACCAGGAGGTCATAACCGTGAGCACCATAGGCTACCAGCTGATCGGGTTTTCCGTTTTTCCCTTTTACCGGCTCTATACCACTGCGAATGCCGGTATTTCCAAAATAGACATGTTCGAGGAAAAGGATATGGGTGGTATCTGCTGAACGGATAGCTTCTCCAACACGCTGATACATTGGCTGAAGTGTTTCCTTTTCAAACTGCTCGGTTAATTCAGTCGCCACATCAATCACCCTGGAATATTTTTCTGAATTCTGCATCCTTGAAAGAGCCTCAAGTCTGAGTGCTTCATCTGACCAGATTGCCATTACCTCATTCTGAGACAATACCTTGCCAGTTTCTTCGGCGTGCAGCTTGGCATATTCAGTTAATATCTGAGGTAAAATATATGTTCCCTGTGATCCATTAAATGGCTCATTCATAATGTCATATCCAATTACAGCCTTGTTATTTGCAAACCGGGTTGCTATATGTTTCCACATATTGGCATAATGATCCTGTAAACCAACGCCATCAGATACGGTTTTATTGGCCCAGAAATTATCAAATGCCTTTTGTACTGCAGAACTCATAAAATACGCATCGCTCCATATATCTCCTTTAACATGAGGTTGATTATCAGTTAATGTAGCCCATACCGGAGCACCGTCGCTGAAAGATACACTGTAAAGGTCCTGGTGCATGTCAAGAAGCACATATATTCCATTTCTGGCTGCCCAGTTAACTCTCTCCTCAATCTTATCAAGATATTTCTCATCATATTTTCCAGGTTCAGGTTCAACGCCATCCCATATTACTCCCAGACGTATAATATTAAATCCCCATTTACTTAATTGATCATAGGAATTTAACGAATCGTTGTCTGTATAATTCATTTTCTGATTCTTATTCACTTTGTTGATTCCGCTGAGAATCACTTGCCGGCCAAAGGAATCTATAAATCTTGTGCCTGATATTGAAATGGGATTCTGTGATGGCCTGATCAGATCCTCATCCGTCATGCTGCTGGCCTGTTTGCATCCATTTATAAAAGGCAGAAGAGAATAAGCAGAATATAATATTTTTTCATTTTAGGTATTATTTTCATAGAACGATGGGTATAACATTCCCTCTATTGTCATTTCAAACAAATTCATTATATTATTGAATACTAATGAATTAAGACATGAAATCGA
>CAWFRW010000012.1:0-81913 GCA_963818295.1 uncultured Bacteroidales bacterium | reverse complement strand
CCACTAGCCTCTCACGGATAAGCTTCGCTTATGGACACGCGTCAACTCGCCGCATTCTGCGCGGTTGTCGAGCGGCGGAGCTTCTCGCTCGCCGCTGAGCGGCTCCGCGTCACGCAGCCTGCGGTTTCGCTCCAGGTGCGCGCGCTCGAGAAGCGCCTCGGAACGCAGCTCCTCGACCGCTCTGGCCGCCGGGTCGAGCCCACCGAGGCAGGTTGGCGCCTCTATCGCGGGGCACAGCGCATGCTCGCGCTCGAGGACCAGATCGTTGCGGGTGTCGCGGCGACCGGGGAGGGAGAGCTCGCCGGCGAGCTCGTGCTCGGCGCATCCACCGGCCCGGCCGCGATCGCCATCCCTGTTGCGCTCTGCGAGTTCCAGCACGAAAACCCGGACGTACGGGTGTTCCTCACGGTCTCGGACACCCACTCGGTGGTTGAACGAGTCGCCGCGCGCGAGCTCGAGCTCGGGATTGTCGGTGCTTCGCGTCGCCACCGGGGTGTCCGCTTCGAGCCGTTCTTCTCAGATCAAGTGATCCTCGCCTGCCCACCCGGACACCGATTCGCGAATCACACCGTCACGCTGGAAGAGCTTCGCGGCGAATCGCTGATCCTCATGCAGGAGGGCGCTGGAGTCCGGCAGATCGTCGAGGATGGCCTTCGCCGACAGGGCGTGCGGCTGCGTGATCTGGATGTGCGCCTCGAGCTGGGCTTGCAGGAGTCGGTTCGTCGGGCAGTCGAAGCCGGGTACGGCGTGACGTTCATCTCGCGCACCGCCGTCGAGTCCGATATCGCCGCCGGGACGCTCGCCGAAGCACGCGTTCAGGGTCTCGAGGCCACACGCGAGATCTCGCTCGTATCGGCCACGGGCAGGGCGCGTTCACGCGTGGCCGAGGCGTTCGTCGAGTTCGCGCGGGAGCGGCTGGCAGAGTGATCGTTCGTTGGGGAATCGGTGAGCTCGAAGGCCTTCTCGGCGAGCTCGGCATCGAACGACCGCTTCTTGTCACGACCCCGCGGCTTGCCGAGCTCGAACTCCCGGTCAGCGCGCGCTTCTCTGGCGTCCAGAGGCACTCGCCGCTAGAGATCGTCTCTGCAGCGACCGCTGCGGCGACTGGTGCCGATGGCCTCGTAGGGCTCGGCGGTGGGAGCGCGATCGACACCTCCAAGGCGGTCTCCGCGGGAACCGGCTTACAGCTCGTCGCGGTCCCGACGACGTACGCAGGAGCCGAATGGACCCCGTACTTCGGCATGCGCGATGCCGCCCGACGTGTGAAGACGGGAGGTTCCGGCGCGAACACGGTTGCGGTGGTCTACGAGCCGAGCCTCACGCTCGGCCTCCCGCGCGAGGAGACCGTCGGCACCGCGATGAACGCACTCGCCCACTGTGCGGAGGCGCTGTACGCGGGAGAATGCTCGGACGCTTCGCTGGGAGCGGAGCTGATCGCGCGCTGGCTACCGGTTGTCGTATCCGACGGTAGCGACCTCGAAGCTCGGACAGGTCTCCTCGAAGGAGCGATGCACGCCGGTATGGCGTTGGCGGCGCGAGGACTCTTCCTCGCGCACGCAATGGCGCAGGCGCTCGGTGGTCGCTACGGGCTGTCTCACGGCGCTATGAACGCAATCTGCCTCGCTCCGGCGCTTCGCTTCAACGAGCAGGCGGTGCCTGACGCGATGGCGCGCTTCGGCAGGTCGCTCGGAACCGACGATCCGGCGACGAGGGTGGAGGAGCTCGCGCGTCTCGGTGGGTTCGAGCGGCTCCGCGACTTCGGCGTGCCCGAGAGCGAGTTGCATGAGCTCGCTGCAGACACGGCCGAACGGCCAGGCGCACGTGCCAATCCGATGCCGGCAACCGCTGACGACATCGAGGAACTCCTTCGCTCGGTCTGGTAGGCGGTTGACGAGCCGTCCATCTGGGCGGACGATGTGCTCATGATCGTCGAGTACGCGGGCCTGGTTTCCGCCTTTGCACTCTTGGCGGCGACACTCAGCGGCTCCTACGGCCAGAATGTCGCCGCGGTGTTCGCCTCCCACGGCGCCGGAGTCACCGCGGTCGGCAAGGCGGCTCGTGCGCAGCACGTGTCGCCGTCAGGGGCGAAAGCGGCGTACAAGCGAGCGCCCTTTCCCAAGCCGGCGCTCAAGTATCTCTACGCGATGGGTTGGATCGGCGGTATGCGGAATCGCGGGCAATGCCTCCTGACGTCGATCACCCAGAACACCGCCAGAAAACACGCGGAGCGGGACATTCGCAGCAATGCCAAACTGACGGCCCAACTCCGGATTATCGTTCCTCTCGGAGTAAAATTTGCAAATGCAGGCGCGTATTCACTGCTTAAGAAAGAGTATGTCTCTCCTGACGGATATGATATTTTTCTTATTGATAAAGCCAATAATAACTTTACTGTTAACCTTAAAAACAATAATGAATACCAATTTTCAACTGAGGCAGGAACTTTTACTGACCGGTTTTTCCTTAAAGTTTTATCAGTGACAACAGGAATTGAAGACCCTGAAACAGAAAACAAAGATTTTAATATATATGGCTTTCAGGGAATAGTAAACATTGTGCCTATGAATAGTACAATATATTCATCAAAGGGTGAAATAAGAGTTTTTGACCTGACAGGAAGAGTAATAAAACAACTTAAAAATGTTGAATGGTACGAGGGCACGCCGGTACAGGTGCCTTGCAAGAATGAGCAGGGTATTTACCTGGTTGAGATAACCTCAGGTGCCAAACGGTTTGTTGGGAAGGTCTTTTTACCTTAATAAAAGCCTGAAAAAAGGAAGACCGAATAATGGAATTTGACATCCGGTTAAATTACGGAGGTAAAAAACGTGAATGAAAAAGCATTTAAGAACAAAAGAAACTGATACATTTACAGGAATTTTCCATCTAAGAGCCGGTTATTACAGCATCACTAGCATTAATGGCATTACGAAAAAAATATATTAAACCTCAAATTAATCTGATAATATTGGATAACACCATCACTTTGATGATGGTATCCAATCCACCTCCCCTTGAAACAGGTAAAAAAGGCGGCTCAAAAAGTAATGATGATCCATTCAAAAGCCCCTTCGGAGATAAACCCTTCGGATGATGAGGTGAAGGCAGAAGGCAGAAGGCTGTAGGCAGTAGGCGGATAAAGTTCAGGGTTCAAGGAGAGTGAGGAGTGTAAAGAGTGAGAGTATTCGGTAATCGGTAATCGATAAAATTCAAAGTTCAGGGTTCAGCGTTAAGCATTCAAACGTTAAGCGTTTCTGGTTCAAGCTAAAAGTCCGATCAAAATCCGCAACCCGCAATCAATTCAACCCGTCAACTTTTCAACCCTGAGCTCTCCGCCCTGCGTCCTGAGCGTCAATCCCTACAGCCCATCGCCCTCAGCCTTCCGCCCTGCCTTCCTGACCCTGAGCATCCCTTCAGCCCATCGCCCTGCGCCTTCCCCTACACCTTCCTCAGAAACGACTTCGGGATCTTAAGCAACAGATTCTGATCAAGCCTGTCAATCCTGATAACAACACGGTTCTGATTGCCGATCTTTATCAAGCTCACCGGTCAACCCTACAAGCGATCCGCTTATTACTTCAACATTGTCACCCTTGGCGAAAACCTCGGACGAGACTTCAATCTTTGCATCACTGTTCACCAGCAGCTTAAGATTATCTATCTGATTATTCGGAATCGAAACAGGCTTCCCCTCAAACGAGATGAACTTAACAACTCCCTGCTGCTTGTAAACATGATGAAAATTCTTTGCGAGTATCCTTACAAACAGATATGAGGGAATAAGCGGCTTTTCAACAAGCTTCTTTCTGTCACTCCAAACCCTGTAGGTTTTCTGAAGAGGAAGAAAAGTCTCAACACCCTCCTCCACAAGCCTCTGATAAACCTGCTTCTCAGCACGGGGATTCGTGTAGATTGCATACCACTTCTCTTCAATTGCCTTTTTAGGTACATTCAGGATTCCTTCAACATTTTCAGTTTCGTTCACATCCATTGCAGGGGAGTTTATTGGATCATTTCAAAGATAGTTCATTTGTTCCTTTTTAAAAACAGAAAAGCGAGTGGCAGTCTGAGAGTCAAGCTAAAGATGGTAGCGGTAAAAGGTTGACACAGAGGATCGACAGAGAAGACACAGTCAAACTCAGATTGCAAGTGGCAATTCGAAATTACAATCAAACGGAAGTCAAGAGTTGAACATCCGAAAATCCGAATGTTAATATCAGTGGATAAGCAATAAGCTCAATGTAACTCATTAGTGCACGGAGCAAATTCTTAAATCGAAATCCGAGTCCGAAATCCGCAATCAAGAATCGCAGAATTAATCTTTTTTAAATTTAAACTTGACTTTAATATTAATTTGTCTTACCTTTAGTGAACAGATCTTCGACCTCAAGTAGTAACTAAAGAATGTAATTGTGAAAAAAATACACTTAGCAATAGGCTGTATAATTATTTTTGCAATATTCCCATTTGTTGCTAATTCACAAGTGACAGACATTGAAGGTAATACCTACAAAACAATTCAAATCGGTTCCCAGATATGGATGGCTGAGAACCTCAGAACAACAAAGTACAACGATGGTACCGAAATACCACTCGTTATCAGGGTCAGGAATGGTGCACAATGGACCACTCACGGATACTGCTGGTATAACAATGATTATAATCTTTTTGGCAAAACATATGGCGCACTTTATAACTGGTACACTGTAAATTCCGGTAATTTATGTCCCACCGGATGGCATGTGCCAACTGATGAGGAATGGTCAGAGCTGTCAACTGACTATCTCGGAGGAGAGAAAATCAGCAGGTGGCAAGCTCAAGGAATCCGGCACCAAACATTGGAAGAGTCCAAATGCCGGAGCCAAAAATATGTACGGCTTTTCTGCACTTCCGGGCGGCGGCCGGTGGGTTGTTGGACGCTTCGACCTGAAAGGCCGAAGAGGTTACTGGTGGAGCTCATCGCTGTTCGATAATAATACCGATGTTGCGATCAGGGTCATCCAGTTCGATGACAGCCTGCTGAAAAGAGTCCCGGGCCTAAAGGGCAGTGGTTTTTCTGTACGCTGTATCAAGGATTAACCTTCCGCCGCAAATCTGTTTCATTTATTAATCCCTTGAAAATGTCCTCAGCATAGCTCTGTGTAATCTCTGTCTTCACCCCTGTAAAACGGCTCCTTCACTAAATTTGCCCGCAGGACAAATTTTACGCTCGGCTCCCTGTGTAAGTTTTTTACCGCTCCGGCAGAGACGGATGAAGTGACTTTACACGACAAAAAATTATATATTTGTTAGATAAATCATTAAATTACAATCTTGAAAAAGGCAGTCTTAATACTACTCCTTCTCAACATATTTTTATTCAATAGAAACCTCTGTGCCCAGGAGGTCCCTCACCCTGTTAAAAACACCGGTGTTTATGACTTCCTTGATGAACTGGCAAATAACCAGATAATAGAAATCAACTCAGCAGTGAAGCCATACTCAAGACTCTTCATCTCAAACCGGCTTAAGGAAGCTGATGAAAAAAGAGACCAGCTGACCCCCCGGCAGCAAAAGGAACTCGATTTCTACCTGATGGACTTTGGAAAAGAATTTCAGCCAGGGAAAGACTGGAAAAGACGAAAAGATCTTCTCTATTACAGGGACTCGCTTTTTTCACTCACAATAAATCCGATACTGGGAGGAGAAATGTTCACAAATTCTTCAGGAACAGCAACATACTGGCGAAATGGAGCAGAAGCCAGGGGATATATCGGCAAGTGGGGCTTTTATGCCTCCCTGCGTGATAATCATGAAAAACCTCTGCTTGGAAAAGCAGAATACCTCACCAGAAGAGAAGGAGGTAACGTTAAAGGAGGCACTGACTGGAGTGAAATGCAGGGAGGTGTTACATATGCCTGGAAATGGGGCACAATCGGACTGGTTAAAGAGGCAGTCCAGTGGGGCGACAACTATAACGGGGCAAATATTTTCGGTGGCAATAATCCTACATATGTTCAGCTGAAGCTTAAAATATCACCTGTCAAATGGTTTGATTTCAACTATTTCCACGGATGGCTCAGCTCAATGGTCGTCGACAGTGCAGATTCCTACTGGGTCATGAACAGCTATGGAAAGGAGTACCGGAAGGTGTATCATAAGAAGTACATGGCAGCGAATATGTTCACTTTTATTCCAATGAAAAATCTCAATATTTCATTTGGGAACAGTATAATTTATGATGACAATAATGTAAATGTGGCATATCTTATTCCAGTATTCTTCTATAAGTCTGTCGACCATTCACTTACTTACGGAGTTCCAAACATGAACTCCCAGATGTTTCTCGATATCTCATCCAGACAGATAAGGAGAGTCCATCTGTATGCCGACATTTTTATTGATGAACTTTCGGTCAGCAGGATCTCAAATCCCGATGAATGGAATTTCCTGAGCTATAAAGCAGGATTCAGACTAACAGATCTGCCCTTCCCGAACCTTTCATTCACAACAGAGTTTACATACTCATATCCATTGACCTATCAGCATAATGTCCCTACCACAACCTTTGAGACATCGCATTTCAACATGGGTCATTACCTCAAGGATAATTCAAGGGAATGGTATATAGCATTCAATTACAGACCACTACGCACAATGGATATTAATCTGTTCTTCATTGATGCTGTGCGAGGCCCCGATTATAACGAACAGGGAGGATCGCGGCTTGGAAATCCACCGCTGGAAACAATTGAATGGCACAATACCTCCTTCGGACTAAAAGCATCGTACCAGGTGATAAACGATCTTTACACATGGTTCTCAGCCTCATACAGCAACATAAGAGGTGATGAAAGATGGAGTCCGGAGTACTTTTACGGACAAAAGAATACTACTGAATTTCGGAGTAACTGCAGGATTTTAAAGTATTTACTGAGGCTGTCTCAAAAGTTTACAATTATTGTATTTTTTCTCTGTGACCCTCTGGGTCTTCTCTGTGACACTCTGTGTAATAAATAATTAAGAACTTACACAGGGCCGAGCGTAAATTTGCCCGCTGGGCTAATTTGTGAAGGAACTTGCAGGGCGGTGAGTTGACACAGAGTTCCACAGAGGACTTTTGAGACACCCTTCTTGTCCAGGTCCTTTTATAAATAATTACATCTTTTTCCACAATAAAACTGACTGATTTTTTGTTACTTTACATAAGGGAAAAGACACCTGGCTGAACCTGACTTAAAATTCTGATGGAAAGACGTAAGTTTCGGATTATCACCTTATTTACAGATATTGTAATTCTGACAATATCGTTCTTTGCCATGGCTGAAACCAAACCTTCCGGTCTGAAAGCATATGGTCACTCTCATGCCCCTTTCTTTGCCGGCACTGGTTCTGATGTGGATCATTGTCTCCCTGATCAACGGGAAAATGCACAGGGGAAAAATCATAAATTTTACTTCACTTTACAGCAGGGTGCTGAGCAGCAATTTCATTGCAATCTCAATTATCGCCCTGATAATGTACCTTTTCAGGGAATACTCCTACTCCAGAACAGTTGTATTCGGAACTGCTATTCTGGCAACAATACTGGAACTGATTTTCGGCTCGGTTTATATAGCTTATAAAAAAGCTATTCGTGGACGATTATGAAGAGTATGAAAGGTACAAAACATACAAAAGACCCAGTGAATATGACCTGGTAATGGGGACAAACGGGAACGGGTTTCACACTGAAAATGCAGCTGAAATCAATCCCGGGATCATAAAGGCAATTGAAAAGGAGTGCGGCGTTGAAATAGCTCAGGCCGTTCTGAAAATTACAGGTCCCAAGCTTAACTGACCGGACAGCGGTACTCTCCACCACAACAGTTTTTAATATTACCGGCCTCTCTCACGATAAGTACGATTACATCATCAATCTTCACAGGTTAAATGATATTAAAGAATCTGAACTATTTTCTCGAAGCCGTTAACAGCAAGCTTGAACACAAAGGATATTTCTTCTGCTGTGTAGAAACAAAAGACCAGAGAAAAAAAAGACTCCTTGAAAAAATTTCCCCCGGTGTTAAACTGGATCTATTACACATTTGATTTTATAATTAAGCGGATCCTGCCAAAAATGAAGTTTACCCGCAAATTATATTTCTTTCTTACAAGAGGAGAGAATGCAGTGATAACACGGGCTGAAGCTCTGGGGAGACTTTCAAGAGCGGGTTTCATTATAAAGCAGGAGTCATTTATAGGAAACAGATTGTGCATTGAGGCAAGGAAATACGGAGATCCAATTCCGATGGATGGAAAGATGTATGGTCCGCTTATTGCCCTCCCAAGGATCGGAATGGACGGGAATCTTATAAAAGTATATAAGCTTCGCACAATGCACCCGTACTCGGAATATATCCAGGATTATGTCTATAAGACTGCATGCCCTTCAGGATGGCGGCAAGTTCAAAAATGACTTCAGGATAACCTCCTGGGGAGGTGTTTGCAGGAAGATCTGGCTCGATGAATTTCCAATGCTCATAAACTATGCCAGGGGTGATATGAAGCTTGTCGGTGTAAGACCTCTCAGCAAACACTATTTTGAACTTTATAAAAAGGATGTACAGGAGAGGCGGATAAAATACAAACCCGGACTAATCCCTCCTTTCTATGCAGATATGCCGGCCGACCTTGAACAGATCCAGGCATCGGAGCTCAAATATCTTGATTCATACGATAAATATCCCTTGCTGACAGATTGCAAATATTTCTGCAAATCGTGGTGGAATATCTGGTTCCGCAAAGCCAGAAGCAATTAATAGTGCGTCAACCTAGAATTATTGTAAATATGGGGCTAAAGTTTCCGCTCTTTTTGAAGCTAATCTTTTTTCACATCTTTCCCAATCCTTCGTCATGTGAGTTTTAACCCCTCCCTGGGGGATGGGTTGGAAGGTATATAGAGGAATCTCTCGTGTTCTCTGTGTCTCTCTGTGTCCTCTGTGTAACAATAAAAATTCTCCGAAAATATCTACATTTGCTTTTTCACCCAAAATATATAAACATATGTTCTCAGGAATCGTCGAGGAAGCCGCCCAGGTTGTAAAGCTTGTAAAAGAGAAGGATAATCTTCACATCACAATGAAATGTTCATTTGTAAGTGAGCTGAAGATCGACCAGAGTATTTCGCACAATGGAGTATGTCTTACTGTTGTAGGGATGGATAATGAGACCTATACTGTCACCGCAATAAAAGAGACCCTTGAAAAGACTAATCTTGGCTTGCTGAAGCCAGGGGACAAGGTCAACCTGGAGCGCAGCACAAAACTTGACGGCCGTCTTGACGGACATATGGTCCAGGGACATGTCGACCAGACAGCCGTGTGCACAAGCGTTAGAGAGGCTGGCGGGAGCTGGTATTATACATTTGAGTATGAGCCTGCCCAGGATGATTATATTACCGTTGAGAAAGGATCAGTATCAGTAAACGGTGTCAGCCTTACTGTTGTTAATTCGAAGCAAAAGTCATTTGAAGTGGCAATTATTCCCTTTACCTGGGAGATGACAAATTTTCACCAGATAGCGAAGGGAACTGTTGTCAATCTGGAGTTCGATATTTTAGGAAAATACATTGCAAAGATCTGAAGCAGCAACTGGGGAAATAAGCACTGGATTGTTCTTTCACTGTTTTAGTTTGGTTTGTCAAAGTAGGATTTAAATCATTAAAATGAAGGGCTATACTTATATATTGACAAATAAGTATAATTCGGTTCTGTATACCGGGGTGACAAGCGATCTCAGACAAAGGGTAATCGACCATAAGACAAAAAACATCCTGGCAGCTTCACCGCCAGATATAACATTTACAAACTTGTTTATTATGAAGTGTCTGATACGATTGGGGAGGCTATTGAAAGGGAGAAGCTGATCAAGGCAGGCTCAAGAAAGAAGAAACTGGAATTGGTTAATGGCGTAATCCGAATGGGAGGAGATAAGTTTGGGGGAGGAAGGTACGTAGGGTTGCTTCGCCCTCCTGCGTCCTCGCAATGACGGTGTCCTTGACTCTGGTCCCTGCAAGTCGCATTACAGGCTAAGATTGCTTGCCCTCCTTGCGGGCTCGCAGACACTGGAGTAACGAGATTTTGGTCTTCCTCGTCGGTCGCAAGACCTATTCTGGCATCAAACTTACCTCCAAAGTCATTGCGAGCCCGACGCAGGAGGGCGAAGCAACCGCAAGGAACAACCTAGAACAAAGTCGAAACTCCCTACCTCCTGATCCTCTTTTTATTCACTCCCATCCCCTCCTTCTTCCAGGCCTTGATTCCTCCGTCAAGCGAATAGAGATTCATCAGCCCACTGTCGTAGAGATGCTTTGCTACCTTCTTGCTGCGGTATCCGGAGGTGCAGTAGAGAAACAGTGAATATTCTTTCCTGATAGTATCAGCTGTTAAATCAAGATCTCCGGATGATGGGATGTTAATTGCATGATCGATCCGTGATTTCTTATACTCAAAAAACTCCCTGACATCAATAAGCAGGGCTTTATCAGAGCTTTGCAATGCTTTCTGAAACTCAGCCGGACCAAGTGATATATATTTAAGTGAATCGGGAACCTGACCGGAAACCGTATCAGAAATTACAAGTAAACCTATAAATATCAGAAGTTTCATTTTTAGAAAATGTTTAAGCACTGAAATGTATGAAATAATTCTTTATGCAGGTTATACTTAAGAAAAGACTATCAGGCAAACTAAAATGAAAAAAACTGCTCATCTTCATAAGCAGCTTCTTTTATATTCAGAATAATGTATATTTATTTTTTTCTATTTCTGCTTCATTTTTGCATCCATGCAGAGTGTTGCATGAGGAACTGCCCTGAGCCTTTCCTTTGAAATAAGCTTTCCTGTTTCACGGCAAATGCCATATGTTTTATTTTCAATTCTTACAAGTGCAGCCTGAAGATGCTGTATAAATTTCTGCTGACGCTGAGCAAGACGGCCAGCTTCCTCTTTTGATAAAGTGGTAGCTCCCTCTTCAAGAACTTTGAAAGTCGGAGAAGTATCCATCGTATCATTGCTCTCTTCATGAGTAATGCTGGACTTCAGAATTTCATAATCTTTCTTGGCTTTATCCAGCTTCATGAGGATAATTTGTCTGAACTCCTCAAGCTCATCATCCGAATATCTTGTCTTTTCAGCCATGGTTTAAGAATTTGATTATTTTGATTATGCGGCAAAGGTAGGGAATTTTTATTAATTAAAAAATTAGTGATATAAACGATGTTTACTTAGGGATAGACAATATCCTATTTCAATCCATTTTAAAGCTTTTTGGGTTACACAGAGTTACACAGAGAAGACACAGAGATGCACAGAGAATTATACTCTGTGCTCTCTGTGTAACTAACAGAGAATCTCTGCTGACCAGATCAGCTTTTTCCCGAACCCAAGCCTGTTATCGGTCATCTTTAATATAGGTCAGCTTCACAATCCATAATCTTGTATCCATCAGCGCTGCAACCGGAAAACGCATCAGATAGGCTGTCCTTGATTTTGGAAAGAAGATCATCCCCTGGTTCTGAGATTCTTCCCTGGAACTGTATGCCCTGAATTTTCCCGAGAACCATTGTCTCAAGAACCACTGATCCTGCAACAAGGCTATTCATCAGAAACTCCCTGCCATGACGTGTTTCAGAATCCGAAGTGAAAACAAGCGCGTTCTCTTCTTCAAGATATACATAAAAGCAATTGGCACACCAGGGCTCACTCCCGGAGCTGGTTGCAATTGTCAGAACATGATGCTTTCTGAAAAACCGTATGATCCTGCTGTCAACCATTTTCCATCCACCTGAAACCGTTACTGTCAAAACCGGCAAGATCAATTATCCTGTCAACAACTGTCATCACAAGATCATCTATCGTTTTTGGATTGCTGTAGAATGAGGGAGACGCCGGACAAACAATTGCGCCTGCCTCTGTAACAGCTTTCAGATTATTTATATGTATCAGGTTGTAAGGAGCCTCCCGTGGAACAAGTATCAATCTCCTTCTCTCCTTCAGCATCACATCGGCTGAACGGGCTATCAGATCATCGGAGGTGCCGTTGGCTATCCGTCCTATCGTACCCATCGATGCAGGGCAGATAATCATTGTATCAAACTGGGAAGAACCGGAAGCGAATGGAGCATAGAAATGATTTATTTCCATATTCCTTCGCCGGGAATGCTGCAATATATTTTTGACCGGTCTCTGCTTCCCAGATCTCCCTTGCAGTATCAGAAAATATTACAGCAATCTCTTCAGGTGGCGACTTCAGCTGCTGCAATTTCTCAAGCAGCTTCAGTGAATATACAGCACCGCTTGCACCTGTAACGGCAAGGACAATTTTTCTTCTGCGTAATTCTGTAGTGCGCATGATATTTCTAAAGTTCTGCTAAGATAGATAATTATTTCATCAATTGAACGTTAAGCGAAGTCTGGAGACTTCGCTTCATGGTTAAATCATTATGAACGGATTATTTTTGACTTTAGGGCGAAGTCAGGAGACTTCGCCCAGCAGAGATCACAGAGATCTAAGATTTCAACAATCTTTCGGTTAATATCTCCACACCTCTTGACGCCTTATCCTTTATCACCTCCACCTTCCTGTAAACCGGCACATCAACATCCTTCGGATCAATAAGCCACATACCTCGCTTTAACAGGTGCATAGTTTACAAGTCCGGCTGCCGGATATACATTCAGCGAACTCCCGATCACAACAAAAATATCCGCTTCCTCCGTCAGTCTGACCGCCTGTTCCATCATCGGAACCTCCTCGCCAAACCACACAATATGAGGCCGAAGCTGACTCCCTTTATCACATTTATCCCCGTTATTAATATCCCTGTAACCTATATCATAAATCAATGACGGATCTTTTGTGCTCCTGGCTTTTGTAAGCTCACCATGCAGATGAAGTATTTTTGTGCTGCCGGCCCGCTCATGCAGATCATCAATATTCTGAGTTATTATCTGAACATCAAAATGCTTTTCAAGCTTTGCCAGTCCTGTATGGCCGGCATTTGGAACACATCCCTCAAGCTGCCTTCGTCCTTTCATTATAAAATCGAAGGACAAGATCGCGGTTTCTCAGCCATGCCTCATAAGTGGCAACTTCACTCACATCATACTCCTCCCATAACCCGCCTGAATCCCTGAATGTCCTGATACCGCTCTCAGAGCTCATCCCCGCACCGGTAAGGATAACTAGTTTCTTCATTGCATGTAAAGATTGAATTGAAGTGTAAAGATATTACTTTTAAGGATTAACCTGCTTCCCAGGCCCTTAGTCTCTGAGTTTTGATCCGCCTCACCCCAACCCCTCTCCCTGCTTCCACGAACTCACCCCCCAGACCCCCTCTCTGCTAACGCAAAGAGGGGGAGAAAGAACAGTTGGACCAGGTGCTTCCCCCTCTTTGCGAGAGCAGAGAGGGGGATAAGAGGGGGTGAGTTCGTGTGAAAAAGACGGGGAAACGGGTGAGCGGAATTTGAAAGCACAGAGTAACACAGAGGAACACAGAGGATAAAATATTTCCCGCAAATTTGCTATCTTTGTCGGAATTTTTAAAACAGTAATATTTTTAATAACCGTCTGATCCAATGGGGAAAAGATTTCCTGAATATAAAGGCCTTGATCTCTCGCAGGTGAACAAAGAGATACTGAAAGTATGGGACGAAAATGATACTTTTCATAAAAGCATACGTGAATTAAACGGAAAAGGTGAATTTGTCTTTTATGAAGGCCCGCCTTCTGCAAACGGAATTCCCGGCATTCATCATGTAATGGCCCGTACAATAAAGGATGCAATCTGCAGATATAAAACACAATGCGGCTATGAGGTCAAACGCAAGGCCGGATGGGATACACACGGGCTGCCTGTTGAACTTCAGGTTGAAAAAGCAATGGGCATAACAAAAGAAGATATCGGTACAGAAAAAATCTCAATCGAAGAATTTAACAAGGCCTGCCGGACAGATGTAATGAAATACACCGACCTCTGGGAGGATCTTACCCGCAAGATGGGATACTGGGTAAATATGGATCATCCTTATGTTACTTACGACAACAGGTACATCGAAACACTCTGGTGGCTTCTGAAACAGCTGTATGAAAAAGGATTTCTTTACCAGGGTTATACAATTCAGCCCTATTCACCTGCAGCAGGTACCGGTCTGAGCTCACATGAACTTAATCTTCCGGGCTGCTACCGCGATGTAAAGGATACAACCTCAATCGCCCTGTTTAAAGTGATCAGGAATAAGAAATCTGAATTCCTGTATAAAAACATTGACACCCCGGATGTGAATATAATGGCCTGGACAACAACTCCATGGACACTCCCGTCAAACACTGCACTGGCTGTCGGAAAAGATATAACCTATATAAGAGTAAGAAGCTTCAACCCTTATTCCGGCGATCCGATAACTGTTGTGATAGCAAAAGAACTTATCAACTCATTGTTCCCTGAATCAAATGCCGGAATTGAGTTTTCAGAGTACAAACCGGGTGATAAAAAAATACCTTTTAAAGTCCTTGGAGAATTTTCCGGAAAGGAACTCGAGGGAATCAATTATGAACAGCTCATCGACTGGGTAAATCCGGGTGAGGGCGCATTCACGCGTTCTCACAGGCGACTTTGTAACAACTGAAGATGGAACAGGGTATTGTTCATATTGCACCAACCTTCGGAGCTGACGACTACCGCATTGCAAAGGAAAACGGTGTCCCTCCCCTGTTAATGAAAAGAAAAGACGGCACCCTCGGACCAATGGTTGACAAGCGTGGATTCCTTGTTCCTCTTGCAGACCTTGATGAGATATACGTAAAGCAGAACGTAAATACACTTACATACGGTAAATTTGCCGGAAGGCCGGTAAAAAATGAGTACGATATTAACCTCGCTCCGGATTCTGAAACTCTCGATGTTGACATTGCCGTTATGCTGAAACAGAATGGCAAAGTCTTCAGGATTGAAAAACAGATCCACAGCTATCCTCATTGCTGGCGGACAGATAAACCGGTTCTCTATTATCCGCTTGACGCCTGGTTTATCAAAGACCACCGCGAAACGCGACAGGATGATCGAACTGAATAACACAATAAACTGGAAGCCTCAATCGACAGGTACAGGAAGGTTCGGGAAATGGCTCGAAAATCTTGTCGACTGGAACCTTTCAAGATCACGCTACTGGGGAACTCCTCTCCCAATATGGGTCACTGAGGACAGGAAAGAGGAAAAGTGCATAGGTTCAGCAGCTGAATTAAAAGCCGAGATTGAAAAAGCAATCAAAGCCGGATTCATGAAGATCAATCCTCTTGAAAAATTCACTGAAGGAGATAATTCGCAGGAGAACTATGAGAAGTTCGATCTGCACCGGCCGTTTGTTGATGATATAATACTTGTAAGCGCAACCGGCAAGAAAATGCAGCGGGAATCCGACCTTATTGATGTCTGGTTCGATTCAGGCGCCATGCCTTATGCCCAGGCACATTATCCGTTTGAGAACAAGGATAAATTCGATGAGATGTTCCCGGCTGACTTTATTGCAGAAGGTGTTGACCAGACAAGAGGCTGGTTCTTTACCCTTCATGCAATAGCCACAATGATCTCCGATTCAGTAGCCTTCAAAAATATTATATCGAACGGACTGGTCCTCGACAAAAACGGAAACAAAATGTCGAAAAGGCTTGGCAATGCTGTCGATCCATTCACTGCAATAGAAGAGTACGGTTCAGATCCACTGAGGTGGTACATGATCACAAACGCACAGCCATGGGATAACCTCAAGTTCGATATGTCAGGTGTGGATGAGGTCAAAAGAAAGTTTTTCGGAACACTCTACAATACATACTCCTTCTTTTCACTTTATGCAAATGTCGATAATTTCAGGTATTCAGAAAAGGATATCCCGGTAAATGAAAGACCCGAAATTGACAGGTGGATCATTTCACTTCTGAACTCACTTGTAAAGGAGGTGGGAAAATGCTACGAAGATTATGATCTTACACGTGCCGGAAGATCAATTCAGGATTTTGTAACAGAGAATCTCAGCAACTGGTATGTCAGGCTTAATCGCAAAAGGTACTGGGGAGGGGATTATGACAAAGATAAACTGGCTGCATACCAGACATTATACAAATGTCTTGAGACTGTAAGCCAGCTGGCTGCCCCCATAGCGCCATTCTATATGGACAGACTCTTCAGTGACCTTAATAATACTACCGGCAGGTATCAGTGAAAATTCTGTTCACCTTGTCCTTTTCCCCGAATATGATGAATCACTTATCGACAAAGAGCTCTGAGGAGAGGATGGACATCGCACAGAAAGTCTCATCAATGATCCTCAGCCTGAGAAGGAAGGTAAGCATAAGGGTTCGCCAGCCGCTGGCAAGGATAATGGTTCCGGTTCCTGATAAATACTTCAGGGATAAATTTGAAGCTGTAAAAGATCTTATACTTGCCGAAGTAAACGTCAAGGAGGTTGAATATATTGATGATACAGCATCCATTCTTATAAAGAAGATCAAACCCAACTTTAAGACACTGGGACCACGTTATGGAAAACTGATGAAGGAGATCAGCAATGCAATCAATCTTTTTACACCCCCGGAAATAGTTGCATTTGAAAACACAGGAAACCATCCGGTCAACAATTAACGGACAACAGATATTGCTTACTTCCGAGGATGTGGAGATAATCTCTGAGGATATCCCGGGATGGCAGGTAGCCAATGATGGCAAACTGACAGTCGCGCTTGATATAACAGTTTCAGATGAACTGAAATATGAAGGTATAGCAAGAGAGTTTGTAAACCGGATCCAGAATATCAGGAAGGACAACGGTTATGATGTGACTGACAAGATCACTGTCTGCATAGAAGATCATGAATTTTTACGTGAGGTTGTGAACAGGCATTCAGACTATATAGGCTCCCAGACACTTGCAACCTCAGTATGCCTGAGCGGAAATATCTCAGGTGATAATATCCGGGAAGTTGATATTGACGATGTGGTGGTGAAGATGCTGGTGAAGAAAAATGATTGACCGCCCTACAATAGAACGTATTCTTGATGCAGCTCATATTGTTGAGGTTGTTCAGGAGTTTGTTCAATTGAAAAAAAGAGGCGCAAACTTCCTGGGCCTGTGCCCGTTTCATAATGAGAAAACACCCTCATTTACCGTTTCCCCTTCGAAGGAAATCTTCAAATGTTTCGGATGCGGAAAAGTAGGAAACTCAGTCAATTTTGTGATGGAGCATGAACACCTCACATACCCCGAAGCCCTTAAATACCTTGCAAGAAAATATCACATTGAGGTTCTTGAAAAAGAACTCAGCCAGGATGAGATTGACAAGCAAAATGAAAGGGAAAGCCTACTGGTTGTAACTGCATATGCAGCCAGACAGTTCAGCGAAAACCTGTTTCAGACCGACGAAGGTATTTCAATAGGCCTGACATACTTCAAGGAGAGAGGGTTCCGCCAGGATACCCTCAAAAAATTCGAGGTCGGCTACAGCTTTGAAAAACGCGATGGCTTTACAAAAAAGGCATTGGAGGACGGATACAAACAGGATTTTCTTGTCAAAACCGGGCTTACAATACAGCATGAGGACCGGCTCTTCGACAGATTCGGCGGCAGGGTTATGTTCCCTATACATTCACTCTCCGGACAGGTTCTGGGTTTCGGCGGAAGGATCCTGAAAAAAGATCCAAAGAGTGCAAAATACCTTAATTCGCCTGAATCTGAAATCTACCACAAAAGCAGGATCCTTTACGGGATCTACCAGGCACGTAAATCAATTACCGAGAAAGACCGGTGCTATCTTGTGGAAGGTTATACCGATGTGATGTCGCTGCACGAGACAGGTGTTGAAAATGTGGTCGCCTCATCAGGAACTTCCCTTACCCAGGAACAGGTCAGGCTCATTAAAAGATTTACCCAGAATATTACAATACTTTATGACGGTGATGCTGCCGGGATAAAAGCTTCGATAAGAGGTATCGATATTGTGCTGGAGGAAGGGATGAATGTCAAAATAGTACTTCTTCCCGATGGCGAGGATCCCGACTCCTATTCGAAGAAGACAAGTAATGAGGAGTTCACAAAGTTCATCAGGGAAAATGAAACTGACTTTATTCGTTTCAAGACCAACCTGCTTCTGTCCGAAGCAAACAATGATCCGGTAAAAAAAGCTGACCTGATCCGTGATGTTGTAAAATCAATTGCAGTAATCCCCGAAATAATTACCCGGACAGTTTATATAAAGGAGTGCAGCACCCTTCTTGATGTTGCAGAACCAATTCTTTACAATGAGGTTAATAAGCTGCAACGGCAAAAGAGTTTTCAGGACAGGAATAAGTATCCTGTTGCCGAAGATCTCCCAATACCGCCTCCTGTTATTGTTAAGCCACTGAGGCAGGAACCTCTGTCGCTCTATTCTGAAAAGGAGGTTATCCGCCTGCTGTTGAAATTTGGCAATCTTGAATTTGAACGTTCAGTAAATAATCAGGACGGAAGAGAGGAGATTGTTACAATAGCTGATTATATCGTGAGAGAAATCATCTCTGATGAACTGCTTTTTGACAATCCTGTCTGTGCAAAAATCTTTGCTGATGTACGCTTCCATGTTGAACATGGACTCTTTACAGGGGATAAGCAATTTGTGAAACATGAAGATCCTGAAATATCAAGTTTGTCAGCAGACCTGCTTTCCGATTCTCATGAGCTAAGCCGGATCTGGCAGGAAAAACAATCATATGTCGAAACTGAGGAGATGAAGCTAAAGGAGATTACCGGCGACGTGGTTCTCAAATTTAAAAGCGACAAGATAATAATAAAGCGAAAAGAGATAATGCAGCTCCTTGAAGAAGCTGTGAAGGCAAATGATACCGAGAAGGTTCTGCTTCTGCAGAAAAGATATTCAATACTGAGCACTGCCCTTGGTGCAATCTCGAGAAAGCTGGGGAACAGGATATTGCTTTGAATCTCATGGACACACAAGGGGTAGCCAATGGACACGCCATGGCGTGTCCCTACATATCTTGTCATTCATATGTAGGGTCATGCCATGGCATGACCCCAGACTTAACATTGCATCTCTGATACAGAGATCACTTTAAACAATCACGAGAATCATAATCCAATTGGGAACACAGATTTACAAAAAGAATTTGTGATTTTTTCGTACTTTAGTTTCGCCAATAAATACCTCCTTCTCATGAAAGCCTTAAAGTCACTTCTGCTCCTTCCTGTCTTACTTTTTGTTCTGTCATGCGGGCCAAAAGAAAACAAACCATTACTCAGGCTCAAAAGAGACCGTTCAGCTGAAAATGTTACAAATATCCCCCTCGATAAAGGATTCAGCGAATATATTTCAGCATATTCATCGGGCATAATTCCGGCAAATTCCGGTATTGAAGTCCGCTTCACACCTGAATTTGCAGCAAAAGCCGATAAATCAGCAACCGGTTTGTTTGTGTTCGATCCGGTCATAAAAGGTAAAACAGAATGGAAAGATGAGACAACACTTATCTTCACACCATCGAGATTTCTTGAACCGGGAATAACATATACCGGTAAACTCAACCTCGGTAAACTTGCAAGCGTGCAGGAAAGGTTAAAAGTATTTCCCCTGAGAATTCAAACTCTTAAAAAAGATTTCCGCATTAACACAGGATCATTGGCTTGTGCATCTCCTGATGGCAACACTTATCTCCTGCACGGAGAAATTACAGCTTCCGATTTTGTAGAATCGGGAGAGGTCGAAAACTGGCTCAGGGCAAAACTCGGAAGAAAGAAACTTGAGATTTCATGGGATCATTCGGCTAATCTTATCCATAAATTCACAGTATCAGGCATAGAAAGGAGCAGTGAGGCACAGGAGCTCTCCCTCTCATGGGATGGAACATCGTCAGGTGTTAATCAAAAGGGTGCATCTGTAATAAAGATCCCGCCTTCAGGATCATTCACAATAATTGATGTATCTGCCTCAACAGGAGAGAATCAGAAAATAGATATTATTTTTTCCGATCCGCTGGATCCTTCACAGGAGACTGAAGGTTTAATCAGTTTCACCCCTTCAACTGAAACCACCGTTAATATTAACTTAAACATTATCAGCATTTTCCCTGCAAACAGATTTGAGGGCAAAGTCGGAATGAATGTAGAATCCTCAATAAAAAACAGCAAGGGGATATCACTTTCTTCATCATTCGATAAGCAGCTTGATTTCACTGCAGTTCCCCCGGGTATAAAAACCGAAGGAAACGGAGTAATCCTTCCTTCATCAAAAAACCTCATCTTCCCCTTTAAAGCCGCTAACCTGAAAGCAGTTGACCTTAGAATTGTAAGGATTTATGATAACAATCTGCCATATTTTCTCCAGGAAAATGATCTCAATGGGAGCAATTCAGTGAAACGATTCGGCCGGCCTGTCTACTCAGGAAGAATAGATCTTGTCAATGGTCCGGGAATGAATCCCGGGACATGGAATCTTTATACAATCGATCTGGCTGATTATATTGATATTGAACCTGGGGTTCTCTATAAAGTGACCCTTGGGATGCGCAAGTCATACTCGCTCTATCCCTGCAGCAGTTCAGGTGAAGAAAACAAATATGAAGAACTTCTTCAGCAATCGGAGGAACAAAGCCGGGAATTCTGGGACGACCCGGAGAATTATTACTCCGACAGCAACGATGACCTCTACTACAGTTTCAATTTCAACTGGAGAGACCGTGACGATCCATGCAAGGATGCCTATTACTATCCGGGCAGGGGCAGTTCAAGGAATATACTTGCATCAAATCTGGGACTCATTGCAAAAAAAGGAGAGGATAATATCCTCCATGTAATGGTAAATGACCTCATTACAGCAATGCCTTTGAACGGGGTAACAATAGATGTATATGATTTCCAGATGCAGAAAATTATATCCGGCACATCTGACCAGGAAGGATCAACGGCATTGTTCTGTGAAAGAAAGCCCTTCCTTCTCATTGCCAGAAAAGATAAGGACAAGAATTATCTCAAGGTAAATGATGGTTCTTCTCTCTCACTTAGTTCATTTGATGTTACAGGCAGCAGTCCCGAAAATGGGATCAAAGCCTTCATTTATGGTGAAAGAGATGTCTGGAGGCCTGGAGATTCGATATTCCTTTCAATCTTCATAAAGGATATGATAAGTGACCTTCCTCCAGGTCATCCCATTCAGTTCGAACTAATAAATCCACTTGAACAGAAAGTTGATAACCAGGTTCAGAAAGCCGGTAGTTCAAATCTCCTTGTCTTTGCAACAAAAACCAGGCAGGATGATGTCACAGGCAATTACCGTGCTGTTTTCAGGATAGGAGGTGCCACATTCACAAAACGTATCAGGATTGAAACTGTCAAACCAAACAGGCTAAAGATAAATCTTAATTTCCCCTCCGAAATCCTGGGGGGAAGCGATCCTGTTGCCCGGGGGACGCTTAACGTAAAATGGCTTAACGGCTCTGTGGCAAAAAACCTGAAATCCTCTGTCGAATATCTTTTAAAACACACAAAGACAGAATTTGAAAAATACGGTCAGTATATATTTGATGATCCTGCAAATGAATTCCATTCTGAAACTGTAAGGATTTTTGAGGATGCAATTGATGAGAATGGCAATGCAAAAATCACCTTTGATCCCGGCAAAGAGATAAATGCACCTGGAATGCTGAATGCAGTTTTTACTGCAAGAGCTGCAGAACCAGGTGGTGATGAGAGCATCACTCAAACAACCTATAAATATGCTCCATATCCAGTCTTCGCAGGGATCAACCTTCCCGGACTGAAGGGAAAAGAGAGAATGCTTTTCACTGATAATGAGAATGAAGTAAAAATAGTCACTGTAAATGAAAAGGGAAAACCTGTAAATTCTGAGGTAGAAATAACATTTTACAAGATATCGTACAGATGGTGGTGGGAGTCTGATGAGGAAAATCTGGGATATTATATCTCAAACCAGGAGTATAAGCCGGTCATCAGAAAAACTATCACTACATCCGGCGGCGAAGGTTCAATAACATTCAGAATTGACAAAAAGGACTGGGGACGTTATCTTATAAGGGCAACAACACCTGCCGGCCATTCCACAGGAAAGATCTTGCTTGTCGACTGGCCATGGGAATACGGTGCAAAAGGCAACAGCGACGGAGCTACAATGCTATCAGTAAATACAGACAAGGAAAAATACAATCCCGGTGATCAGATAAAACTTTCATTTCCGTCACCTGAAAATGCCCGGGCAATCATTACACTTGAAAATTCAACCGGAGTTCTTGATGAGATGCGCGTAAACACTGAAAAGGGAAATACAGTTGTCTCCTTCATGGCAAAACCTGAGATGGCTCCCAATGTATACGCCTATGTAACTGTTATTCAGCCTCATTCACAGACAATAAACGATATGCCTGTCAGATTGTATGGAATCGTGCCTGTAATGGTTGAGGATCCTGAAACAAGGCTCTCGCCTGTAATTGAAATGCCCGATGAGCTCAGGTCTCAGAAACCGTTCACTCTAAAGGTAAGTGAGACTCACAGGAAAGCCATGTCATATACTGTTGCAGTAGTTGATGAGGGTTTGCTTGATCTGACCGGATTCAAGACTCCAAATCCGTGGAATTATTTCTATGCCCGTGAAGCGCTTGGAGTAAAAACATGGGATCTTTACGACTATGTTCTCGGAGCATTCGGAGGAACACTTGAAAAGATCTTTGCCATCGGAGGAGATGAAGCTCTCTCCGATAAATCTGCCAACAAAGCCAAACGATTTGTCCCTGTGGTACGCTTCCTGGGTCCTTTCAGCCTCTCAGCCGGAAAGTCAAATACTCATGTGATAACACTTCCACAGTATACAGGATCAGTTCGTGCAATGGTTATTGCAGGCAGCGACAGATCTTTTGGCATCGCAGAAAAGGCTGTTGCAGTGAAAGATCCGCTCATGGTGCTTGTAACCGCACCAAGGGTGATAAGTCCGGGTGAAAAAGTTGCACTCCCCATGACCCTCTTCATCCAGAAGGATGGAATAAAGGATATTGTTGTCAAAGCCTCTTCAAACGAACTTGTTAATTTTAAGGAGAATACAATAAATTTGACAGCATCGGGAATCGGAGAAATGGATGCGGAGCTTTCATTTACAGTGGGTGAAAAAAGAGGGATTGCCAAAATCAGTATTACTGCAACCGGAGGAGGTGAGACAGCATTGTATAATCTGGCTATCGATGTACGAAGCCCCAATCCGCCGGAAACACGGTCAGAATTTAAGCTCCTTCGACCGGGAGAAAAATGGGAAACAGCCTTCCGTCCCATAGGACTTGCAGGTTCAAATTCAGCCCTTCTTGAGGTCTCTTCCCTTCCTTCAATAAACCTTAAAAAGAGACTTGATTATCTTATAAATTATCCTCATGGCTGCTCGGAACAGATCACCTCGGCAGCATTTCCGCAACTCTGGCTTAAAGATCTTACAGGCAACGATCCTGAAATTTCAGAAAGCGCATCAGCCAATATTAAGGAAGCTATTAATAAGATTGTCTCCAGACAAATGGCTGACGGAGGTATTGCACTTTGGCCGGGATCGCTGCAGGCCGATAGCTGGGTTACCTCATATGCAGGCCATTTCATGACTGAGGCTGAAAGAATGGGCTTCAGCATACCATCAGGCTTTAAACAGAAATGGATAAGCTTTCAGAAAAAGAGCGCACAGGGATGGCGCTATGATGCAAAATTCAGACAAACCTCTACTGATCAGGCTTACAGGCTCTTTACCCTTGCCCTCGCCGGAGAACCTGAGAAGGGTGCGATGAACAGGCTGAGGGAAACGAAGGAGATCCCACAGCTATCTGCCTGGCTTCTCGCTGCAGCCTTTGCAAAAACAGGACGCCCTGAAGTTGCATCCGGTCTGCTCGATTTCAGGAATATATCTACGGAACCTGAATATTCTGATTATTACTATGGAAGCGAAATACGAGACAAAGCAATAATTCTATATACCCTTACACTCCTGAAAAATGAAGAAAAGGCGCTGCCATTGGTGAAAGAGATCTGCGACGATTTCAACAACATCAGCTGGTACAGTACCCAGTCGATTGCCTGGGGTCTTTTCTCTTACATGAAATGGAATGAGAATATTCCCGGAAATCAGAATACAGATTCAAAAATAAGGATCAGCATGAATGGAAATAGATCAGATGAGACTGTTAAATCAAAACAGCTTCTCTCAAAAGATTTAAATATGACTGATGCCAATAACTCACTGATTGTCGAAAACAATTCGGATAAACCTTTGTACCTCACTCTTGTCAGGAAAGGCATTCCGCTGCAGTCTGATATTAACAGGGAAGAAAAAGGATTATCAATGAAAGTGGAGTATCTGGATCTGAAGCTGAAACCTGTCGATCAGAAAAATCTGGTACAGGGATCAGATTTTATGATGGTTGCAAGGATTACAAACAATACCTTCACAACTATCGATAATATTGCTCTCACCCAGATGGTTCCCTCCGGATGGGAAATCAGGAATACCCGCATCTTCGAAGCAGTAACCGGAATCACTGAAAGCGGCTTCGACTACCGCGACTTCAGGGATGACAGGGTAAACACATACTTTAACCTTGAAAAAGGCGAGTCAAAAACATTCGTAATGATAATAAACGCAGCATATAAGGGAGAATTTTACCAGCCTTCCATCTGGTGCGAAGCGATGTATAAGGCAAACTGCTACTCGAGGTTTCCGGGTAATCCTGTAAAAGTAACCGGCAGGAAAGTTGAATAGAAAATTAAAAATAATTCTTATAGCCGCCGGAGTAATAATTACTCCGGTTTTGCTTTCCCCCCTGCCCCGGTTCCGGAGCCCTTTGTCGACCGTTGTTGAGGCAAGGGACGGGACACTTCTGGGTGCCCGTATAGCCGACGACGGACAGTGGAGATTTCCGGGAAATATTAAGATCCCTGAAAAATTTGAAATGGCAATCCTGACCTTCGAGGATCGCTATTTTTATTATCACCCCGGAATTAATCCTGTCTCCATTGCAAGAGCTGCCGTCAGCAATATAAAAGCAGGCAGGATAGTCAGCGGTGGCAGCACCATCTCAATGCAGGTCGCAAGGATCTCAAGAGGAAACAAATCAAGAACCTATCCGGGTAAGATAATAGAGATGCTCTCTGCCCTGAAACTTGAATTGTTCAGTACAAAAAAGAAAGTGCTTCTGCTGTACACAAACAACGCTCCTTTCGGAGGTAATACTGTTGGCCTGGAAGCTGCAGCCTGGAGGTACACAGGAAAATCATCCTCCGGGCTTACATGGGCAGAAGCCGCAGCTCTCGCAATTCTCCCCAATGCTCCTTCACTCGTATACCCGGGAAAAAACAAGGAGAGACTTATGTCCAGACGCAATGACCTTTTAAAAAAGCTCTATGCAAGAGAATGTTTCGATTCACTTACCCTGGTTCTTTCGCTCGATGAACCTCTTCCGGGAGAGCCAAAATCGCTTCCCGCAAAATCTCCGCATCTTACGGACTATTTTTACAAAAAGAACAGGGGAACTATAATAAGGACTACAATAGATCCTGTTCTGCAGGAGCGGGTAACAGATATTATTAACAGTCATCAGAGGGATCTTGAAAATAACTACATATATAACTCTGCATGCCTCATAGTTGAGGTCGGAACCGGAAATGTGCTGGCCTATGTGGGTAACAGCACACTGGAGGAGGCAGCCCACCACGGAGGAGATGTGGATATTATCAGATCATTGCGAAGTACCGGAAGTATACTCAAACCCATTCTCTATGCCGGCATACAACAGTCCGGAGAATTTCTGCCAAACGCCATTGTTGCAGACATCCCGACCCGTTTCCCGGGCTTTTCTCCCAAAAACTTCGATCAGAGCTACAGCGGAGCAGTACCTGCAGGTTCAGCCCTCTCACAATCACTTAATATTCCTGCTGTTAAAATGCTTCAGAAATATAATCCGGAACGGTTTCTGGATCTTCTTAAAAAAACCGGATTCACCACATTCAGCAATCCTGCAGAATACTATGGTCTCTCCCTGATCCTTGGTGGAGGGGAGACATCGCTGTGGGAACTCACCGGTGCATATGCCTCGTTGTCACGCGTTCTGAACAGGTATAATCAAGAAAAAAAATATTATAAAGAAGATTATCATCCGCCTTTAATCATTCAACAATCAGATACAGTACAACAAAAGATTGAAGAATCTGTTCCTCCGCTATCAGCTGCATCAATCTGGCTGACCTATGAAGCGCTGAAGAAGGTTAACAGGCCTGAGAGCGAAACCGGTTGGCAGTATTTTGCCTCATCGCCCAACCTTGCCTGGAAAACCGGTACAAGCTTTGGTTTCCGCGACGGATGGGCTGTCGGGACTACCCCCGGGTATGTGGCAGGTGTCTGGACCGGCAATGCTGACGGAGAAGGAAGGCCAGGCCTCACGGGTACTTCTGCAGCTGCACCTGTACTGTTCGATATAGTAAATATAATGGGGCTTCAAACATGGTTTGCCGCTCCTGATGAAGATCTTACAATGATAACAGTGTGCAGCAAAAGTGGCTTCAGGGCAGGACCCGATTGCCCCGAAACAATGGAGATCCCCGCATGCATAAACGGGTTGAGAAGCGAATCCTGCCCATATCACAGGATCATTCATCTTAACAGGAAACAAAATTTTCAGGTCAGTTCTGACTGTTCCCCAGCAAATGAAATAGTAAATGCTCCATGGTTTATCCTTCCTCCCGCAATGGAGTATTTTTACAGACAAAAACATCCTGAATATAAAATTGTACCGCCCATGGCTCCCGGTTGTCCTGCAGCCAGGAATATACCTGTAATGGAATTTATTTACCCTACTCCCGGAATAAAAATATTCATTCCACGTGACCAGGAGGGTAAGCGTACCACTGTTATACCTGAAGTGGCCCATCGCAACCCCTCAAAAAAGATCTTCTGGCATCTCGATGATTCCTATGTAGCCACCACAAAATTCATTCACCAGATAAATCTGCAGGCTGAGCCGGGTAATCATACACTTACAGTAGTTGATGAAGATGGAAATTCAATACGCTGCGGGTTTACAATAACAGGGAAAAATTAAGTTGCATGATGATTGAATATTGCGGGGCTGTAGATATAGCACGATTGAACCCCCAAACCCCCCAAGGGGGGCTTTCTAAATAACTGGATTTCAATAAGTCCCCCCTGGGGGATTTAGGGGTGTCACAGGGCAAAATGATCTTTTCAACACCCCATTATTTTTATTAATTCGTAAAGATCTGGTTTCAAAACTTTAACTTTGACTGCTGTTAAAAATACTTAAGGTATGAATCTGTCTCTCCTCAAGAAAATGCTCCCGGGGCTGATCCCACTCCTGATCTTTATAATCGCTGATGAGATCTGGGGCACAATGGTTGGCCTTTATGTGGCCCTCGGGTTCGGAATTGCTGAGTTCCTCTTTTACTATATCAGGGACAGGATCATAGACAGGTTTATTTTGCTTGACACACTTCTTCTCCTTGCACTCGGAGCCATTTCAATAGTTTTTGAAAATGACCTTTTCTTCAAAATTAAGCCTGCCCTTATCGAAGCTATACTTCTTGCTGTTATTGCCTTCTCCCTCTGGGGACCCAGGAATATTATGATGGCAATGTCGGAAAGATATATGGGAGAGATCCGGCTCGATTCCACACAGGAAAAATCGATGAGAAACAGCATGCTGGCGATATTCTGGATAACTGTCGTACACATTATTCTTGTGATCTTCTCAGCTTTCTATATGTCAAAGGAAGCCTGGTTTTTTATAAGCGGAGGACTGTATTATATAATTTTCGGAGTATATTTTGCCTTTATACTTCTGAAGAACAGGCTCCTGAGAAGGAAGCATTCAAAGGAGGAGTGGTTTCCTCTTGTAGATGAAGAAGGCCATGTGACCGGAAAAGCTCCACGCAGTGTATGCCATGATGGCAAGAGTTTTCTGCTCCACCCCGTTGTACATCTTCATGTATTCAACAAAGCCGGGAAATTGTACATGCAGAAGCGTTCGATGAATAAGGATACCCAGCCCGGGAAATGGGACACATCGGTAGGAGGACATATAGGTCTTGGAGAAACGGTAGCTGAGGCTCTTAAAAGGGAAACAACTGAAGAGCTCGGACTGAACGGTTTTATTCCTCAGTTTTTGGGTTCATACGTATGGGAATCGTCGCGCGAGAAAGAGCTTGTAAACTCTTTCAAAACTATCACCGAGCAAATTCCCGTAATCAACAGGGAAGAAATTGACGAGGGCAGATTCTGGTCTTTGCAGGAAATAGCGAATAATATTGGTAATGAGATATTCACCCCGAATTTCGAACATGAATTCAAAATGATAATTTCTGATTCTTCCATCCATCCTCATAAGCAGGAAAGAATCAGATAAAATGGCTTTTAAGGCAAGGAGACAGGCAATCTAATCTTACAAAATTTAATATATTTACTGATTCCAATTGATGGTCCACCTAAAGCCTTTATATGAAACCGGATAAAATCACAATTTCACTGGGAATGCTTATTACATTCGTAACATTCTCATGGATAAGCTCATGTACACATCAACCCGATCCAAACAGTTTTGACAAGATCTGTTATAAGGATGTCAATGCTATTATAACAGGGAAATGTTATCTGCCTTCAACTAACTTAAACCCACAGGCTTGTCATGATGGCTTTGGTGAAGGTCCGGACCTTAGTACACCCGCGACAGTGCTTAAGCAAGTGGTTCCAGGCAACGCTGATGCCAGCGCCTTGTATAAGGCAATAATTGCTGTAAGGGGTGAGGGAAAGATGCCGCCGGATCAGCCTATTATACAGGAAAGCCGGTCAACGATAAGGATGTGGATCGAACAGGGCGCAGATACAACTGCCTGTGAACCTGTCAAAAGAACTAGCAAGATAAGTGACAACAGATTGTTCAATAAGTAATTTAATGAATATGAAACGATTATTTATAGTTATTGTAACAATTACATTTTTTTCTCTATTCTTTTCTTCCTGCTATTATGACAGTGAGGAGGTGCTTTATCCGGTTTTCGGATGCGATTCCATAAATGTGACATATACCAAAAATATTTCCAAAATAATGAGTGCTTATTGCACAAGCTGCCACAGTGGCCAGCATCCCGAATCTGGTGTCTCCCTGACCACTTATGAAGATGTTAAAGCCAATGAAGTTCGTATCACCAATGCAATAAAACATACTGGTTCTATTCCCATGCCTCCTGGAGGAAAGCTAAGTGATTGTGCGATAAACCAATGGGATCTGTGGCTTTTTGATGAAATGCCAGAGTAACTTATTCATAGCAAAATATGCATATTATGAGACCTTTATACATTTCTGTGTTTTGTCTGTTAATTCCCTTCGGACTTTATGCCCAGCAGGACCTTATGGATCTCCTCAATGATAGTACAGCCAAAGAAATAAACTATACTACCGCTACATTTAAATCCACAAGGATAATGACCGGTCACTCGGTTGAAAAGATGGCTCCGGGTCAGCTCGATGTAAGGATCTCACACCGTTTCGGACCGGTCAACTCAGGTATTTATGAGTTTTATGGCCTCGACCAGTTAACTAACATACACCTGGGACTTGAATATGGAATATTGAAATGGCTGATGGTTGGCCTTGGCAGAGGGAGTTTCGAAAAAACTTATGATGGCTTCGCAAAATTCACCATTCTGAGACAGTCAACCGGTGCAAAAGAAATGCCTGTTTCTGTATCCGCCTTTTCATCCATTGCTGTAAAAACACAAAAACCTCCTGTTGATAGTGTTACCAATTATTTTTCATCCAAATTATCCTATACAGCCCAGGTACTTATAGCAAGGAAATTCAGTCCGGGATTATCACTTCAGTTAACTCCCTCTTACGTTCATCGTAACCTCGTTAAAACTGAACTTGATCCTAACGATCTTTTCGCTATCGGCGCCGGGGGAAGACTGAAGCTGTCAAAAAGAATAAGCTTTAATGCAGAGTATTATTATGTGGCAAATAAAAATCCCTACAGTTCCCCAAAATATTACGACCCTTTCACTATTGGCGTAGATATTGAAACAGGGGGACATGTTTTTCAGCTTATGTTCACGAATTCCTACGGAACAATTGAAAAATCATATATCGGGGAAACGGAAGGACAATGGTCAACCGGAGATATCCATTTTGGATTCAATATTTCTAGGGTATTCACTCTTAAAAAGCAGAAGGCGCCAGTTGTAAATTAGGCTGAAGGCTGTAGGCTGTAGGCTGTAGGCTGTAGGCTGTAGGCTGTAGGCTGTAGGCTGTAGGCAGGAAACTCAGAACCGGTGAGTTCTACCGGAAATTAAAATGATTGTTTAAGGTTTGTTTAGAATTGGTCCAAATTGGCACTGATTTTGCTTGCCTTTAACCCTAATATACCTATATAATTTTTATTGCAATGAAATACATAATTACATTTATTATCCTGCTTGCAATTGGTTTTCAGGTCAGTGCACAAAAATATATGACAAAGAATGGCTATATAGGATTTTATTCCAAAACTCCGATGGAAGAGATAAAGGCAGACAATAACCAGGTTGCAAGCGTTATGGATACAGGCACAGGTGAGATGGTCTTTCAGGTACTGATAAAATCATTTCACTTCGAAAGGGCTCTTATGGAGGAGCATTTCAACGAAAACTATCTTGAATCGGAAAAATATCCCAAGTCAACTTTTAAGGGGAAAATATCAAATCTTTCATCCGTCAATTTTACAAAGAACGGAACCTATGATGTTACTGTTGAGGGAGACCTGATGATACATAATGTTACAAACAAGGTTACTATCAAAGGAACTATCGAAGTATTAACAGGAGGATTAAAAGCTGATTCAAAGTTCAATATTGTTCCCGAAGATTATAAAGTGGAGATTCCCTCGGTTGTAAGAGACAAGATTGATAAAAATCTTCAGGTTACAGTTTCAATCAAGTACGCTCCTGTCGAAAATAAATAGTATCTTGTATATCTGATTTTGAGGACTGGCGTTGCTAATTAAATTTATCATGCAGATATGAAAACATATGTAAAAGTGGCGCTGTTTTTTGTCACCTTTATTGCAATAGCGGCAATACTTGGAGCCTTATACCTTTACAATCTGAAGGCTACTGATATGTCGAAAGCCAAACCTGATTTTATTGTTACGGCATCAGCGCTTCAGAAAGCTTTTGAAGATGATGAGACCAAAGCTTCAGTCACCTATATAAACAAGATCGTGGAGGTGACAGGCAAAATTGCCTCAGTAAAACCTGCGGAAAACAAGACAGTATCGATTTCCCTTGTAACTGAAAGCGATTTATCTTCAGTCATCTGTACGTTCCCGGCAGTAAACGATCCTTCTGTATTCAGGACCGGAGATCAGATAACTCTGCGAGGTGAATGCTCAGGGTTTCTTATGGATGTCCTTCTTAATAACTGTGCAATTATCCTTCCAAAATCAGAAAAATAAATATGAATATAAAGATCCTTGTATTCAATAATGAGTTTGAGGCTAAACTCCTGAATGAAATACTTACAGAAAAGAGCATTCCTCACATTATCAGGTCATATCACGACTCGGCTTACGATGGTTTATGGCAGATGCAATCAAGCTGGGGTCATCTTGAAGCGCCTGCGGAATACAGGGAAGAGATCCTTAACACTTATAGTTTAATGTCACCGGAGTCTCTGGAAAATCAAAACCTGCAATATTAACTTTTGTTTGTACCTTTGCTCCTCATTTATAAATTTGCAGAATAAAACTGATAACAACCTGGTGCAACTTTAAAACTATGAAAATGGATCTTACCCCCGATGAAAAGCCCAGACTGTTTAAAAATCTATCTGACCACCTGCTATCCTTCCTGCCTGTTTTAAAAAGCAGATATTTTTATTACGGCCTTCTCGCCGTATTTGCCGGTATCGGACTGAACAATGCTTCCCAGGCTTACCTCCACTACTATATCAGCCAGGGAAAATCACTCCCGATACTTTCAGACATGATCCTTGATAAGCTTCCTGTCATAAATGTTTCTCTTATCTATGACATTTTTGCAATTATTCCCATACTTCTTGCAGTCTTATATATTATCCATAAAAAAGATTACAACAGGATCCCGTTTATCTTCCTTATGATCGGTATTTTTTATGTTGTCAGGGGGATATTCATTGTACTGACACCATTTGGAAATCCACCCATGTTCAACGGTTCAGATCCTCTTTTTCACGGATTTGCAAACTATGAGCTTGGAGTATACCCTTCAGGGCATGCAGGAAATGTATTTCTGATACTTTTGCTCATAAACAGCAAGACCTACAAATGGCTTATCGGAATATGCCTGGTTGTTGTTATTCTGGCATTGTTCCTTGCACACGGGCACTATAGCATCGACATTCTCTCCGGTCTGTTCTTTGCTTATGCCATCCGCTCCTATGGAGAAAAACATTTTCAGCAGTTTGATCTTGGCAGAATAAAAAATCCCTGAACTCTGTCAGTTAATAAGCTTGTCCGCATTCCGCTTTTCAGTTTTCCTGATGATAATGTAAGTGACTAAAGCCAGGATCACCATCCCCAGAAGGAATAAGGGGTAAGAAATCCTCCAGTTCTCGGGACCTGTAATCATCGACCATTCTGACATCCCTCCTATCCCTGCCAGAAGTGTCAGTGGCATACAGATTGTCGCAATCAGTGTTAACCGCTTCATTGAATAATTTGTCTCGTTCGAAAGTTTATTCATCTGATTGCTGATAAGGGAGGTGTAGAGTTCCATAAGACTGGTTTCAATCTCCCTGTAAGTCTCGGTCAGTTCAAAGAATTTGGAGAGATGGTCATACACATCCCTGTAATGAGCAATTGCTTTTTCACTTATAAACGGACAGTCGCACCTGCAGATCTTTACAAGAATTTCCCTTTCATGATAGAGACTCTTTCGAAGCGAGAGGAGAATCTTCCGAAGATGGATCAGCTGTCTTGGCTGAAATTTCTCTGGCTCACTTATCATAAATTCCTCTGCTGCATCAAGATCATCCTCCATATTGTCAAATGCCTCATATTTCTCATCTACCAGATGATCGAGCACAATATGCATCAGGAAATCCGGCCCGCTCATGGCATTTTTCGGATCGTTCTCAATAAGATTCACAACATCATTCAATGGTTTTCTTTCACCCGACTTATACCCGCTGATTGTAATCAGGAATTTCTTCCCAATAAAAAGGTTGACCTCATCAATGAAAAGCTCTTTCCCTTCGTAGGTGAAAGCATTGAACAGAACAAAGGTGTTATTATTAAAATGCTCTATCTTCGGTACCTGTTTGTCATCAAAACAGTCCTCCACCGACAGGGGATGGATACCGATCGTATCAACCAGCGATGAAATTACTTCACGTGCCGGTTTATAAAAATTGAACCATACAAAACCATCCTCCCTTAAAGCATCAATTGCCTCACCAAGAGTATCGATACCATAAAACAAACCGGTGGATGTGAAGTGATAGAATTTTGATTCTGACATATCTTTAACGTTTGAAAAATGAGTGAACAAATCGTCCTGAAAACTGTAACCAAATTACAACAAAATGTTGGAAGCACATTTTAATTTCAACCATAAACGGGAGCTTATGACAAGAAGATACAAGATAAATATCATATTTATAATGGCTATGTATCAGTTAAATTTACACCCAAAATCAGAAAAATATGAATAACGCAATATACAATTTCAGGGAACCGAAGAATGAGCCGGTTTTTACATATAAACCGGGAAGCCAGGAACGCATGTTTCTTGAAGAAGAACTTTCGGTTCAGAAAAATCAGGTAATAGATATCCCACTCATTATCGGGGGTAAAGAGATCAGAACAGGGAAGACAGGTCAGATTGTTATGCCATCAGATCATAAGCATGTACTCGCAACCTATCATAAGGCTACCGAAAAAGAGGTAGCACTGGCAATAGAAGCAGCTCTGGAGGCAAAAGACTGCTGGATGAACCTTGCATGGATGGAAAGGGCTGGCATAATGGCAAAGGCCGCTGAACTTATTTCAAAGAAATACAGGTACAGAATTAATGCAGCTACAATGCTCGGTCAGGGAAAGAATGTAATGCAGGCTGAGATCGACGCCGCATGTGAAGTCATTGACTATCTCAGGTTCAATAATTATTTTGCCTCACTCATTTACATGGAACAGCCTACATCTGAAAATGAGACTATTAACAGAATCGAGTATCGTCCTCTGGAGGGTTTTGTATATACTGTAACCCCTTTCAATTTCACAGCTATTGCCTCCAATCTGAATACAAGCGTTGCGCTCATGGGAAATACGACTGTATGGAAACCCGCCACCACTTCCCTTCTTTCAAATTATTACCTGATGAAGATTCTGGAAGAAGCAGGTTTGCCTGCAGGGGTTATGAATTTCATCCCCGGATCGGGTGCCCTGATAAGCAGCGTTGTGCTTAAACACCGTGAGCTTACAGGTATTCACTTCACCGGTTCAAATGCTACATTCAACACTCTATGGAAACAGGTATCAGATAACCTCCCTGGTTACAAGTCGTATCCGAAAATAGTTGGTGAAACAGGAGGGAAGGATTTTATATTTGCCCACAACTCAGCGGATCCGGCAGCACTCGCAACAGCAATTGTACGGGGCGGATTTGAATACCAGGGACAAAAGTGCTCAGCCGCATCAAGAGCATATATCCCTGTGTCAATCTGGGAACCTGTAAAAAAACATATCCTCAGGATGATCAATGAAATAAAAACAGGTGATGTTACTGATTTTAAAAATTTTGTAAATGCAGTGATAGATGAGGACTCGTTTGATAAAATAATGTCATATATCGAAAAAGCCAAAGCTGCTCCCGATGCCAGGATAATTGCCGGGGGAAAAGGCGACAAATCGAAAGGGTACTTCATTGAACCGACGGTTATCCTGACCGAAAATCCTCACTTTATTATCAATGGAACAGGAAATTTTCGGACCGGTGATGACAATTTATGTGTATGAGGATGATAAGTTTGAGGATACTCTCAGGCTCTGTGATGAAACTTCTCCTTATGGACTAACTGGATCGATCTTCAGCAATGATAAATATGCAATGATAACAGCCTGCAGGGCTCTCAGATATGCTGCCGGCAATTTCTATATAAATGATAAACCAACCGGAGCAATGGTTGGCCAGCAACCGTTTGGCGGAGCACGGGCATCGGGCACAAACGATAAGGCAGGAAGCCATCTGAATCTCATTCGCTGGGTGAGCCCCAGAACAATCAAGGAAACTCTTATCCCTGCAATTGATTTTAAATATCCTTTCATGGAATAGCCTTGTCTCCAGTGTGGTTGTAAAAGAAATGAGGGTCAGTTGCAAGTTATTACCCCATCATAATGGACTTTGGAAAAATCTTCTGTAATTTTGAGTATGAAAATGCCGGTTACAGAAAATCCCAATAAAGCCCTTTTTATTTTAAACCCTACTGCAGGAGTTCAGCCTGTAAACTTCATCCTGTCAAAAGATCTTGATCGCCGCAAAAACGAGTTATGTGTTTGTAAATCAATGTCTAAAGCCGAAACAGAATCAGCTATCAGACAAAACTTTGACAAGCATAATGTCTATATTGCTGCCGGTGGTGACGGCACTGTTCATACTGTTGCATCTGAACTTGTCGGGAGTGAAAAAATACTTGGAGTGCTTCCTCTGGGCTCGGGCAATGGCTTTGCAAGGGAATTTGGATTTAACCTGAACCTACGCTCACTGCTCTCCTACATTAAAAAAGCCGAAAGCATGGACATCGATGTCATTGAAATAAATGACAAGCTATGCCTGAATGTTGCGGGAATAGGTCTCGACAGCTTCGTTGCACATTCATTCAATGACCTGAGGCTCCGCGGATTTTTGCCATATGTATGGCTGACTCTGAAAACATTTGTGCAGCTCCGCCCTTTTCATGTTAAAATAACATCCGAAGGCGAGGTCATTGTCTCAGAGAAATTATTCGTTCTTACAATTGCAAATACCCGTCAGTTTGGCAACAATGCCTTCATCGCTCCCGATGCGCTCCCTAATGACGGCAAAATTGATCTTGTACTGATAAGGCCATTCCCAAAAATATTCGGCCCGGTATTTGTCATGCGCCTTTTCACAAAAAGAATAAACAAGTCAAAATATGTCTGGCATATAAGAACTGATAAGGAAATAGTTATTCAGACAGATGAAAACAGGTTCCATGTTGACGGAGAGCCTTTTTGTATTTCAGGAGAAGTCACTGTCAGAATAAAAAAAGAGGTTCTGAAAGTTCTGAAGACATCTGGCAATAAATTTCTGGCACGTACAAAAAGCCTCTAAATCAGTATGTAAATTCAAAACTCTTTATCATGAAAATGCGGTTCCCGGTGATTATTGCACTCTCATTTTCAGTTGTGTCTGCTGTTTTTGGCCAGCAGACAACAAATAAGCCTGAACGCGAGGAATGGTTCGCGGATATGGGATTCGGTATGTTTATTCACTGGAGCATGGATTCACAGGTGGGAGCAGTGATCAGCCATTCGATGGCAGGTGCTTCGGAGGACTATCTTCAACGGTATATCTACGACCTGCCGAAGACATTCAATCCCCGGAAGTTTTATCCCGATGACTGGGCAACTCTGGCAAAGCTTGCGGGTATGAAATATGTCGTCTTCACCTCAAAACACCATTCAGGCTTTTGCATGTGGGATACAAAAACCACGGGTTTCAATATAATGAACACTCCTTTCAGAAGGGATATCCTGAAGGAAATTATAGAAGCATTCCGCAAACAGGGTCTGGCAATCGGAATCTATTTTTCACCGGAGGATTTTCATTTTTTTCATGAAAACAATATCCCTGTTGGCAGACTCCAGGACCCTCAGCATTACCCTGTAAACAACAGCGAGCTGATGGCATACGATAAGGCCCAGATAAAGGAATTACTCACAGGATACGGAAAAATCGATCTCTTCTTCTTCGACGGTCCCGCTGAAGAACTGAAAGAATACGCATGGCAGCTTCAGCCCGATATTGTTGTCACCCGCGGACAAATGGAAACACCTGAACAGGAGATCCCCGACAAACCAGTAACCGGTCCGTGGGAGTCATGCTTCACAATGGGCACCGACTGGCAGTATAAACCAACAAATGATCCTCAAAAAAGCGGCACTGAGATTATAAACATGCTCATCGAAACAAGGGCTAAGGGAGGTAACCTGCTTCTGAATGTAGGCCCAAAACCCGATGGTGAATTACAAATTGAACAGGAAGCTTTGCTCCGTGAGGTTGCACTCTGGAATCTGGTAAATCAGGAGGCAATACATGATATACGTCCGTGGGAAATAACCAGGGAGGGCGAGATTTGGTTTACAAAAGGCAGCGATCATAATACAGTCTACGCCTTCATTCCTGCCGGTAATGAATGGAAATATGGAGAGAGGAAGGAATTTGTGTTCAGAACACTTGCAGGAAATGAAAGAACAAAAGTGAGCATACTGGGCTATGCAAGTGAATTACTTGAATATAAGCCAGGCTTTGATGCAAAGATCTATATAAGCCCAACTCCCATCGGACTGCTTATAAGCGCTGTTAATGGTCACAGATTATATACAAACAATCAATGGCCTAACCCTGTTGTATTAAAAATAGAGAATGTGTCATATAAGCCTGCAATAAAGGAACAGGCTGTAAAAAGCGGCATTGACGGCACAAAATGAATCAGAACTTAATTAATAAACAAACATATGATTAAAAAACTTTCCCTATTTGTTTTTCTTCTCTCCTTTACAAGGCTCCAGGCCAGGATGCTTCAATTAATCTGATCCCACAACCAGTGGAGATTCAGAAGACTGCAGGCGCTTTTCAGCTTACAGGATCATCATCCGTAAGCTTTAGTGATCCCGAGTGCCGTAATATTGCTGAGCTTCTGGCGAAGAAACTCAATATCCCCACCGGATTTCTGATCAGAACACAACAGGGAACATCCGGATCTATTCAACTAAACCTGAATAAGATCCCGGTTGATAAACTCGGAAAGGAAGGCTATACAATTGTATCCTCTGCAAAGGGAGTTGTCATAACAGCAAATTCACCGGCCGGGCTTTTCTATGGAGGACAGACACTGCTTCAGCTTTTGCCTAAAGAGATCGAAAGCAAAACTGCTGTAAAGATCAAATGGACTCTCCCGGCTGTGAAAATCACTGATTATCCACGCTTTGCATGGAGAGGACTAATGCTTGATGTAAGCCGTAATTTCTTTACAAAGAGTGAAGTAATGCAATATATCGATCAGATCTCAAGATTCAAGTACAACACTCTGCATCTGCATCTCACGGATGATAACGGCTGGAGGATTGAAATAAAATCGCTCCCCAGGCTGACGGAAGTTGGCGCCTGGCGTGTTCCAAGGGCAGGACATTTCGGCGAACGTTCTGATCCAAAACCCGGAGAGAAAGCAACACAGGGTGGCTTCTACACACAGGAGGACATGAAAGAGATCATCAAATATGCACAGGAGAGGTTTGTTACAATCATCCCTGAAATAGAAAGCCCGGGACATAGCCTGGCCGCTGTAGCATCCTATCCGGAACTGAGCTGCACGAACAATCCTGAATCGAGAGTCAATCCCGGAACCCCATTTTCAGAATGGTATGGAAACGGAACCTTTAAAATGCTTGTTGATAACACGCTCAATCCTTCAAATGATAAAGTTTATGAATTCCTCGACAAGGTCTTCACAGAACTGGCTGCCATCTTCCCAAGCCCATATATACATGTGGGAGGTGACGAATGTTACAAGGGCTACTGGTTGCAGGATGAAGGATGTCAGGCTCTTATGAAAAAACTTAATCTGAGGCATGTTGAAGACCTCCAGGGTTATTTCATGAACCGCGTGGAAGGAATTCTCAAAGCCAAAGGGAAGAGACTCCTTGGATGGGATGAGATCCTCGAAGGAGGTATCTCACCTGATGCAACACTGATGAGCTGGAGAAGCCTCAAGGGAGGTATTGAAGCATCACAGCTGGGCCACGATGTTATCATGTCGCCTCTGCAGTTTGCCTATATAGATTATCAGCAGGGAGACCAGACAATTGAGCCGCCTCTTTATGCCGGCTTACGGATGAATACATGCTACAGTTTTGAACCTGTGCCGGAGGGAGCCGTGGCTAAACATATACTTGGCGCACAGGGAAATCTCTGGACTGAACAGGTCCCAACCTTCCGCCATGCCGAATATATGACCTGGCCGCGCGGATACGCGCTTGCAGAAGTATTCTGGTCGCCAAAAGAATCAAAAGAGTGGAACGGCTTTGTGAAAAGAGCCGAATATCAGTTTGGCCGGGATGATCTGGCAGGCATTAATCATTCCCTCGCTGTTTACGATGCCATTATAAGCGTGAACCGTAAAGATGGCAAAATGACTGTGACAATGGACTCTGAGATGCCCGGACTGGATATTTTCTACACAATAGATGACACAATGCCCGACAGCTATACCCTGAAATATTCAAAACCTGTTGAGCTTCCTGAAGGGCCGGTAACCCTCAGAGTAATTACTTACAGAAACGGGAAGCCAATTGGTCATCTTATCACACTTAATCCACAGGAACTTGCAAAAAGATAAAAAGAAGAAAAAATGAAAAGGAACTATAGAAACAGCAGCATTCTGATCCTGACAATCTTGGTTCTCTCAGGTTTTACCACCACAATAAAGGCGCAGATTGCAGGAGATCCTGAATCCCACAGGATTCTTCTTCCAAACGGATGGAGCTTAACACCTGCGGGTAAAACACTTAAACTGGGCGATCTGCCTCTTAACATTGCCATTTCACCCTCTGAAAAACTGGCAGCTGTTACAAATAATGGTCAGAGCGACCAGTCGATCCAGCTTATCGACATTGAAAATGAAAAAGTTATTGACTCAGCAGGAATCGGAAAATCATGGCTGGGACTGGCATTTTCCGCAAACGGAAAGTATCTGTACGCTTCGGGAGGAAATGATAACATAATACTCAGATATTCTGTAACCGAGAATCACCTCTCCCTTCACGATACGATTATAATTGGAAAACCATGGCCTGAAAAGATCTCAATTGCAGGAATTGCCCTTGATGACTCAAAAAACAGGCTTTATGCAGTCACAAAGGAAAACAACTCGCTTTATGTTGTTGATACAAAATCAAAGAAAATTATATGGAAATATGCTTTGGGAGGTGAAGGATATACATGTATCCTCTCTCCTGATCGCAAAACACTTTATATTTCATGCTGGGGTTGTGATAAAGTCATTCTTTTTGATACTAAAGTACTGAAGATAAAAGGATCAATAAATGTGGGGGATAATCCCAATGACATGTGCATAACAAGCGACGGCCACTATCTCTTTGTTGCCAACTCAAATGATAACAGTGTTTCCATTATTGATGCCCGTAAGAACAAGGTCATCGAAACGCTCAACACGGCCCTCTACCCTGATTCTCCGACCGGTTCAACTACAAACAGCCTTGCCCTTGGCAAGGATGAAAAAACACTCTATATTGCAAATGCTGACAATAACTCGCTTTCTGTGTTTGATGTAAGCACACCCGGATCATGCAGAAGCAAAGGGTTCATTCCAACAGGCTGGTACCCTACATGTGTAAGGATAGCGGGAAACAAGATCCTCGTAAGCAACGGAAAGGGATTATCCTCAATGGCAAATCCGCACGGACCAAATCCGTATAATGAAAATGAACAGGTAGTTTACCAGGAGGGTGGGGTGAGCCGCACAATGAAAGTACAATATATCGGGGGGCTGTTTAAGGGCACTCTGAGCATTATTAACACTCCTGACAGAAATACACTGGCTTCATATTCACAGGCTGTTTACAGCAATACACCCTATTCAAAGAAGACAGAAATCACAACAGAAGGAGAAGCAGGTAATCCTGTTCCGATGAGAGTTGGCGACAGTTCACCGATCAGATATATTTTCTATGTAATAAAGGAAAACCGTACCTACGATCAGGTCCTTGGTGACATGCCGGAAGGCAACGGGGATCCCGGACTTGTCCTGTTTGGTGAAAAAATTACTCCCAATCAGCATGCCATTGCCAGGGAATTTGTCCTGCTCGATAATCTGTTCGTTAACGGCGAGGTAAGCGCTGATGGCCATAGCTGGACAATGGGAGCTTATGCAACTGATTATCTTGAAAAAAACTGGCCAACAAGCTATGGAGGAAGAGGCGGTTCGTATCCCGGTGAAGGGGCCAGGGAAATTGCAAATAACAAAAATGGTTTCCTTTGGGACAACTGCAAGCGAAAGGGTATAAGTTACCGGACCTACGGTGAATTTATCGGCGATAACGGACCAAGCATTCCGGTCCTGAAGGACCACTTCTGCAAGAGCTTTTCACTGTGGGATCAGTCGGTGCGTGATACCGTACGCTTCTCACAATGGAGAAGGGATTTTGACTCCCTGCTTGCAGCAGATGCATTGCCTCAGCTGAATACAGTCCGGTTCATAAATGACCATACCGAGGGACTTAGCCTTGGAAGGCCGACACCTATTGTCCATGTTGCTGATAATGATCTCGCTGTTGGAATGTTTGTCGATTATATCAGTCATAGTCCGGTATGGAACCAGAGCCTTATACTCATAATTGAAGATGATGCCCAAAGCGGCCCCGATCATGTTGATGCTCACAGGAGCACTGCATATATTGCAGGAGGTTATGTGAAAAAAGGATTTGTCGATCATACAGCATATACAACATCCTCGCTTCTCAGAACAATTGAGCTCATACTCGGGCTCCCTCCTATGACACAGTACGATGCTGCAGCAGTCCCGTTGTGGAGATCCATGAACACAACAGGCGACCATCCTCCGTTTGTGAAAAGACCCTGCCAGATTGATCTGGATGAAAAGAACACTGCAGAAAATATCTGGCAGAAAAAGAGCGAGAAATTTGATTTTTCAAGGGAAGACATGGTTAATGATGCTGAATTCAATGAAGTTATCTGGAAAGCTGTGAAAGGAATCGATTCACCATGCCCTCCTGCAGTGCGTGCGGCATTTTTCATTCCTGATAACGAAAAGGAAGAAGATTAATTATTATTCAACTTTCGCAGATTTGCAACTAAGAACGAAGCTATCTTAAAAGTCCTCTGTGGAACTCTGTGAATACTCTGTGATCTCTGTGTAAGTTCTTATTTATTTGTTACACAGAGGTTCACAGAGGAGACACAGAGATTCACAGAGAAAACATTATAATATTTTTAGACTTTTAAGACAGCCTCGAATCCATTTGAAGAAATTCTATTTCAATTTAAACTCCACCGGTACTTTCATCTGAACCGGAACTGTTTTGCCATGCTGGGTCCCGGGTTTCCAGTCGGGCATGCTGCTGATAACCCTTTTTGCCTCAGCATCAAGGAGGGGATTTACAGGCTTTATTACCTGCACATCCCTTATTTTACCGGCACTTGTAACCAGAAAGGCCACATTAACAATACCTGTAATTTTTTTTGTGTAAGCTTCAGCCGGATATTTCAGGTTATCGTGTAGCCAGCTTTCCATACCCGGGAATGCCGGCAGCTCCTCAACAGCAACAAATACTCCCTCAGCAGATTTTACTTCATTTACGGGGCTTGCCTCAGCAACTTCTGCCGGTTCCTTTGGTTCAGAAAGTGATCCATCCTTTTTTGAGGTAATCTCAATAACCCCGTTTTTCCCCTTTTCTCCGTATTTATCAATTGCATATTGGTCCTTGAGCACAGAAACAGATTCTATCGTTTCAGATTTGATGCCATTAACATCAACATCCGTTATAACACCATCCAGTACAACCAGCGGAGGAGGCCCCCCGTTTGTATTTCTGATTTTTAAATTGGCAGGCATATCCTCTGCAGGCGGAGGTGGAGGCGGAGGTGGCGGAGGTGCGGGAAGGTCAATCTCCGGTTTAACATATTCAATTGTATCCAATTCCATTTTAATGGGTGCCTTTGACGCGAATTCAGGTTTAATTGCCTTTGATTTATATCCTACATATGAAACAAAAAGTGTTGCATCTTCAGGTATATTGACAAGGCTGAAGAGGCCGTTTGCATCTGTGGCTGTTCCGGTTGTTGTGCCGGAAACAATTACATGGGCACCCTGAAGTGGCTTACCCTCATTCTGTACAACGCTTCCTTTAATTGTTTTTCCGGATGTCTGAGTAGCAATGGTCTGATTGGCTGAAATTTCCTTATCTGAAACATACTGATAATCAGGCTTCGCGAATGCATAAAAGATAATCGCAAAGACAGGAAGAATAAGTAATACTCTTCATCTTCCTGTATGGCGAACTTATTATATTTTTCATCATTGTAAATCGTTTTTTGTTAATAGAATAATTGAATGAATTAACCAGGCTGATGGCCTGAGTGCCAACAATCTGGTTCAATAAAGCCGCCCTGTAGACAGCCGGGTCAGATGTCCGCTGCAGCGCCACCTTATCGGCAATATATTCATGATTCTCCCTTACAAGCCGGATGTAGATCCAGATTATCGGATTAAACCATTGCAGGACACAAAGCAACTGAACAAACAATAGATCAAACCAGTGCTTCTGACGGATATGTACTATCTCATGATTCATTATCTCTCTCATTTCAATTTCTGTAACTGAAGGATTGACAAAAACATAGGAGAAAAATGAAAATGCGGAATTGTATTCGTCAGATTTGATCAGCTTTATCCGTTCGGAAGGAATGCTTTCGCTCCTTCTGATGACCCTTAAAAGTGATCTGCCCTGTTTGATTATCGTAAAGGCAACAAACAGAAGTCCTGTCAGATAAAGAAAGAATAATACAAATCTGAAATCAGGTCCTCTGAGGGCTGCCGGGGTGTTCTGTACTGCACTTACAACTGTATTCACAGCAAGGCTGTCATTGACAGCCGGAACCATTATCCTGTAACTGAAGGTCAGTAAAGGAAAGACCAGTGCTGCAAGTATCCCTGTCAGAAGAAAGATCCTGTTCAGCTCAAAAAATCTCTCGTTTCTGAGAAAAAGAATAAAAACCAGTGCAAAACCGGTAAGCCAGATAACTGACTTTAGAAGATAAAATGCAAATGCTTCCATCATTTCCGTTTTTTATCCTTTGATAATTCTTTTTTTGCTGCCTCGAGGAGTTCATCAAGTTCACCCACAGTCAGGTCCTTCTCCCTGGCAAAAAATGTTGCCATCGCAGGAAAGGAGTTATTGAAATAGTTCTCAAGCAGACCGAACAACTGACTTTTTGAGTAATTGCTTTTTGAGATCAGTGGATAGTATTGATGCACATTGCCGTATGCCTTGTGCCCGACATAACCTTTCTTCTCAAGAACTCTCAATACTGTAGATACCGTATTCCTTGCAGGTTTGGGATCACTGAAGCTGTCGCGTATATCTTTTACAAGACCTGCCTCCATTTCCCATAAGATCTGCATCACCTGTTCTTCTGCCTTTGTAAGTTGCATAATTCTAATTTTTGTTTTAAACCGTCATTGCGATCCCGACGCCGTCGGGAGAAGCAATCTTACCCAAATTGCCATCGCGGCAATCTGGCGCCTTCGCTAAAATAGCCCACCGGGCTATTTCTTACGCTCGGCCCTGTCAATCCTTCAATACAAATATATGACTATTTTTATAGTCACGCAAATATTTTACTGAAAAAATGACTATTTTTTTAGTCATTTTATAACCGGCTGTTTCTATGGCCATTACAATCATGTCTGTAATTAAAATAATATCCTTTGTGTATCTTTGTGCAAAACTTCGTGCCCTTCGTGTTTAACAATAATAATTTAAACGCAAAGGGCACAACGGATTTCACAAAGGTTGGCACAAAGGACCCGCAACTGGTTCAAATTACGATTACAATATACTTCTGAAGGTTACCATTGGTACTGTTAGGTTTATTTTGATTAATTTGCACTTTATTAATCCCATAATAACAAAACAATGAAAAGAAACATTTTTTTATCATGCATCGCATCAATCCTTTTACTGATCCCTGCTATCGGACAGGATCTGAACAAACTATCTGACAAGGAGAAGAAGGAAGGCTGGGTAATGCTCTTTAACGGTAAGGATTTCACAGGCTGGAGGCAATGCAACGGAAAAACAATGCCAAAAAACTGGGTGATCGAGGATAACACAATGAAAGTAATCATTGGTGAAGGGAAAAAACCTGGTGAAGGCGCAAACGGAGATATCCTCTACGGTGATAAAAAATTCAGGAACTTCGAATTGTCTGTCGAATGGAAAGCCAGCAAGATGGCAAATTCCGGAATATTCTTTAATGTGAGGGAAGTCCCCGGACAACCTATCTATTATGCATCACCCGAGGTTCAGGTTCTCGACAATGTTGATGCAACCGACAATAAAATTGCAAGCCACCTTGCAGGCTCGCTTTATGACATGATCGCCGCAGATCCTAAAACTGTTCATCCTGCCGGACAATGGAATACTATTGTCATAAAAGTTAAGGATGGAAAGGTCACCCATACTCAGAATGGGGTTAAGGTAGTCGAATATGAACTGTGGACACCGGCATGGGATGCACTTGTAGCAAACAGTAAATTCAAGACATTCCCTGGGTTCACCGAGGGTATTTCAAAGGAGGGCTTTATCGGACTTCAGGATCATGGGTTTCCCGTCTGGTTCAGAAACATAAAGATCCGTGAATTGTAAAGCTTTGCTTCTTTCAGATTTTTTACATGATTGCCACCGGCGCATGAAAATCAGAATTTATGAAAAATACAAGTAATGATTCAGCACGGCGACAAAATCGCCGTGTTTTTTTAAAATCGAATGCGATCATAGGGCTGGGAGCCATTACAACAGGAATTTCAATTTCTCAATCGTGTACTTCTCAGAATAAATCATCCCTGCCTGAAGCCTCAGCATCCCAGGAATTAATTGACAGGTACCAGGAATGTCTGGGCGGACCATTTCCGGAACCTGTTCCCCTTAATGCCCGGCTGAGGGAAACGATCAGAAAGGATGGCTATAGAATAGAGTCCATTACTTATGATGTTCAGCCCGGAGAAAGTATTCCTGCATTGCTGCTGATTCCGGACAATGTAAACGCGGACAACCCGGCTCCCGGAATTGCTGTCTGGCATCAGCACAACGGTGAGTACCATCTTGGGAAATCAGAACCTGCAGGGCTGGCAGGCAATCCAATGCATCACACAGCTGTGGCTCTGGTACGCGAAGGATATGTTGTTCTCTGTCCTGATTCACTCTGTTTTGAAGAACGGCAGGATCCCACAGGCATCCTTAAAAGAGGTGATTATGAACGCTTTGAATTCCTCTATCAGCTCGAGAGAGGCCGTAGCCTTGCCTGGAAGGACATACTTGATATGAAACAGTCTGTTTCCCTCCTCTGTGAACGGAAAGAGGTACTACCTGACCTTATTGGATGCTACGGTCATTCTATGGGATCAACACACGCCTGGCTTGTGGGCCCGCTGGAGCCCAGGCTAAAATGCATAATCGGGAACTGCTGTCTCCCTACCTATGAAGCTATCGAGCAGAATCATATCCTGCATTGCTTCCCAAATTTCGTCCCGGGCTGGCTGAAATATGGTGACACACCTGAGATCGCAGCAATGATAGCTCCCAGGGCGCTTCATCTCAATTTCGGAGAAAAAGATTCAGGAAGCCCAATAGATTCGGTCCGCAGAGGATTAACCCGGATTGAAGAAGTCTATAAAAAGAAAGGCGCATCCGATAAGTTTACATCTTTTATCGAACCGGGCGCTGAACATGTGCTCTCTGAAGCCATGTGGCAAAAGGTGAAAGAATGTTTTGCAGCAAATCTCAAAAAAATATCATGAAAATCATCCTGAACAAAATAATGCTTGTTGATGATAATCCTGACGATAACTTCTTTCATATCAGGGAGATAAAAAAAGTCATCCCGGATGTAACAATCATAACAAGGCACTCAGCGCTCGATGCTTTGCAATACCTTAAATCTGTTAAGTCAAACGGGGAGGAACTTCCCATTCTGATCTTTCTCGATATCAATATGCCTGTTATGAATGGCTGGGATTTCCTGGAGGAATTTCAAAATCTGGATGATGATGTCCGGAATATAATTACAATCATCATGCTTTCAACTTTCGATAATCTCAATGATGTTGAAAAAGCTAAAACCTTCGGAAGTATCAGTGATCTGATCGCAAAACCGCTCACCGGAGAAAAAATGAAGGAAATCATCCTGAAATACTTCAATTTCGACAATGAAAATAGGGTCTGGCTTCTTAGGGAAATCTAGAGTCAAGTCCTGCTGAACTGTCACATTCTCTTATGCGTGGCAGAGAATGTAACTATTACAAATTAAAAAATGGAGAAATCATCCTCTGAACATAGAATAGCAGAATTAGAGCTCAAATTGAATATTTTGAATTCGAATTCCTCCGAAGTGTCAGTGGTGGATCAGAATATTTTATTATCAAAACTGAACCGTTTTGCAATAGCTTTATCCAACTTATCATTTGATGATAATCTGGAGGCCTTCATTGCAAAGCAGGCCAAAGAACTTACCGGTGCCGTTTTAACAGTATTCTCGGAATATGATGCCACCACAAAAAGCATAACACCAAAACATATCGAATTAGAGTCCGGCTTTCTCAATAAAATTATTTCGCTTTTAGGCGGTAATGTGCAAAACATACATTCAGTAGTCACTGATGAGATGTATCAGGAGATTAGTCATGAATTAGTCGGAGTAAGGAAAACATTGAATGAAGTTAGTTTTGGAGCAATCGCCCGTCCTGTAGGAGCTGCTATCGAGAAAATGCTGAGTATAGACAGGTTTATAGGAATCGGGTATATGATAGAGGGAAAACTTTATGGCACCTCGATTCTTGCCATGCCAAAAGACAAACCTGATCCTCCGAAGGAGATACTTGTGAACTTCCTTCATCTATCCGCTGGTGCACTGCAGAGAAAATTGAACGAAAAGGCGCTCAGGGAGAGCGCAATGAAATACAGATCCCTTATCTTAAATATTCCCGGTGCAGTCTACCATCGCCGGATAAAATTGGCCGGGAAATTCCGAAAATTAAAATCATTACGAACCGGAGCTGCTGATGGTGAATTAATTACCCAAATTCTTAAGAGTATTACAATTGAATATATGAGTGATGGCATAAAATCCATTACAGGTTACAACATTGTAGAATTTGCTGAACAAAATATAAGATTAGGAGATCTCATTCACCCTGATGATGTTGTAAAAGCTCCCGACATATTGTTGCTCTCTGCAGGAGTAGATAAGGAGTATGAATTGGAATACAGGATAAAACACAGGGATGGAAGCTGGCACTGGATATTGGAACGGGGCAATCTTTATTTTGAGACTGATAAAAAGTCTTTAGTGCTGAATGGGATCTTATTTGACGTCTCTGATCATAAGAATATTGAACTCCAGCTGGAACAGTACGCTTTTTCCAACCAGGAACTTATACAATTTGCCTTCATTGCTTCACATCAGCTTCAGGAACCAATACGGACCGTATCCAATTATGCGCAGATAATTGAAGAGGATTATTCAGAAATACTGGGTGAGAATGGGCTTAAATACCTTCATACCATAAAGGATGCAACAAAAAGAATGCTGCAGTTAATGGACACGTTGCTTGAGTTCTCACAACTTGGCAGGAACAGAAAACTCGTCTATACGGATTGCAAACAATTAATATCTGGCGTTATCCGTGATCTTGAATACCTGGTATCAGCCTCAAACACTGTTATTGAAGTTGCAGACATGCCATCTCTGAATCTCTATGAAATAGAGATCCGTCAGCTTTTTCAGAATCTTATCATGAATGCGATTAAATTCCAGGCTAAAAACAACAGGCCAAAAATTCAGATTCGTTCAGAAAAACTGAACGAGAAATGGAGATTTTCTGTAACTGATAATGGAATCGGTATTGAAGCCGGTCAATTTGAGCGGATATTCGATATTTTCCAGCGCTTACACCAAAATGAAGAAGAATTTGAAGGAAAAGGAATCGGACTTGCATATTGCAAAAAAATCGTCCAGATGCATCATGGAGAAATATGGGTTGAATCCACACCGGGCAAGGGATCAACATTTTATTTCACAATATCTGAGCTAACAACCTGAAAATGGCACACTTTATTTTAATACAGCCAGAAGGCTTAAGGTCAAAGGCACATGAATGCCCCACAGATTTTGGTATGACTCTGCTGCCTGCTTATCTGATTAGTTATGTCTGTGGCAGGAGGGCAGTTGATTCAGGAATTTTTAAATCCTTTAAAACTTAAGTTATGGAAAGGAACATCTTCGGGAATCAGAATTTAACTCGGACTCCTTTTAACAAACGGAGAGAGTTAATTAAGAAAGGTGTACTACTGGGAACCTTAACAAGTGTTGCCGGACTTAATTTAATAACAGGATGCGGGAATGAAACCGGGGAGGAGATCTCTCCCGCTGAAGACCTGATGCGGGAACACGGCGTACTAAACAGAATCCTGCTTGTATATGATACATGCAGGACAAATCTTATAAATGGAGAGCAATTCCCATTACAGGCCCTGAACGATTCTGCACAAATAATCAGAAGTTTTATCGAGGATTATCATGAAAAGCTGGAGGAGGATTTCCTCTTTCCACGTTTTGAAAAAGCTGATACTCTGACAGATCTGGTGCAGGTCCTGCGTAACCAGCATAAGGCCGGCCGCGAGATAACTGCCCTGATCATTCAATTATCAAATGGGAAAAACACTTCAGATGCTGACGATACCCAAAAGCTGATTAGCCTGCTTTCAAACTTTAACATTATGTACCGGCCCCATGAAGCAAGGGAAGATACTGTTCTCTTCCCCTCATTAAGAAAAATAATTTCAAAAAATGAATATTATGCCCTTGGGGAAGATTTTGAAGATAAGGAACATGATTTGTTTGGTGATGAGGGATTTGAAACCATTGTTGAGAAAGTAGCCGGAATCGAAAAACAACTCGGGATTTATGATCTGTCGGAATTTACGCCAGCCATTTAAAATCTGCTGGCTATACATTATAAACCTGTTGAAAAACAGCTTAATTCTTATTTTAATTCATTTACTAAAATCAATATCATATGAAAACAATTAAATCACAATTATCATCCGCGATAGTACGAATTTGTTCATTTTCAGTATTAATTGCATTGCTTGTACAGTGTGTCGGACAGGAAGGTCCAATGGGGCCACAGGGATATGACGGACAGGATGGTCTGGATGGTATCAACTACACCCATACAGTCATATATGATGTAGATCCTTCTGAATGGATCGGGAACACTGACGGATATACTGTAACGCTTAATGTACCGGAAATAACAGACGAAATCTATTACACCGGAGCTGTATTGGTTTACAGACTGATTGAAATTGAACCCAAAAGCTTCAACCTGCTGCCTTATACTTACGTGGATAACGATTTGACAACTTATATGGACTTTGATGCTTATGTCGGAAGTTTAGACCTTATATATAAGGAAGTTGTCGCCGGAGTTAACGATACACCAGCGCCCACAAGTCTGATGTCATTCAAAATAGTGATTATCGAGGGAACACCACTTGCTACATTAAAAACTATTGTAAATGTCAATGACTATTCTGCAGTTTCTAAAATGTTTAATATTGATAAGGAACTTAGTAATATTCATTAATATTGAGATGACCTCTGATAAAAGAATATTATGAGACTGGAAGACCTGGGATATAACAGCAAATTTGAGAAATACAGATCAGACAATAACCTCGTAAGCTTTGAGACTGGCAGAGTAATTGCAGAACATAAGGAAAGGTATATTGTCAGAACAATTAAAGGTGAATTTGAAGCTGAAATCACCGGCAATATGCGTTTTACCGCAAAAAGCCGTGAAGATTTTCCTGCAGTCGGAGATTGGGTTGCTCTTACAACCTATGACCCTGATTTTGCAATAATTCATAAAATACTGCCGAGATTCTCAGTTATAAAAAGGCAGGCAGTCGGACAATTCGGAGAGGTTCAGGTTATCGCGGCAAACATTGATTATGCCTTTATAGTCCAGGCTGTTGACAGGGATTACAATATCAACAGGCTTGAAAGATATCTTACAATCTGCAACTCCTCAAAGGTGAGGCCTGTAATCGTGATTAGCAAGACAGATCTGATAGACCAGCCTCAGACCACTGGGATACTTGAAAAATATAAAAACCAGGATTAAAGATGTACCTGTTCTTGCAATTAGTAACCAGTCGCAGGATGGATATGACAAAATAAGAGCGATAATTGAAAAAGGGAAAACATACTGCATGCTTGGATCTTCAGGTGTCGGAAAATCCACACTGTTGAATAATCTTTCCGGCATGACAATAATGCGAACGGATACAATCAGCCAGAGTATCGACAGGGGAAAACATGTTACAAGCCACAGGGAACTGATTGTTCTTGAAAATGGAGGCATACTGATTGACAACCCCGGGATGAGAGAAGTGGGTATTGCCGATTCAACAGGCGGATTGGAAATCACATTCGACTCAATTGTAACCCTTTCTCAGAATTGTAAATTCAAAGATTGCACTCATACAAATGAAGCCGGCTGTTCGGTTATAGAAGCTGTTGAAAAAGGAGAAATAGAAAAGGCTTCTTATGAGAATTATCTTAAAATGCTTAAAGAAAAAGCTCATTTTGAGTCAACCGCTGAGGAAAGACGAAAAAGAGACAAGAAATTCGGAAAAATAATGAAGAACTATAAAAAAGACATGAACAAAAATAAATTCTGAAAAGGGTGTCTAATTTTCTCTGTGTTGCTCTCTGTCTTCTCTATGACCTCTGTGAAACTCAGTGTTAAAAAAATATTGGAAATAATTGATCAAACTATCTTAAATTTTGACAAACAGTTAATTATTAGCTTACTGGAGAGTGGAGAAAATAATTAATTTTGCTTTATCGAAACCCGCTAATAGTGATTTCAAGTGAAATTCATTCCGAGGCTCGACTATAACGATTGTTGAAATTTCGATTTACATACAACCGCAAATTGTTTCACATGAGAAAACTATTCATTTTAGCATTTCTGACAATGGCTTTGCAATCCAATGCCCAGGTACAAATTGCATGGTATAATTATCCGGGAGGTGTTTCAGTCGCTGCTGATGCTTCAAACAATGTCTATTCGGCTAACTGGGATTATAATTGCCGGAGCGATATCACTCTGACAAAAAGAGATGCTGCAGGGAGTATCCTATGGGAAGTTCCCTACAACAATACTGACGCCACCAGACATGAAGTTGCCACTTGGGTAGAGACAGATGGTTCGGGCAATATAATTGTTTCCGGCACAATCCGCTCCGGATATTCAAACCCGGTTAATGCAGCGAGTCTTTTAATGAAGTTCAGTCCTTCCGGCACTTTGCTCTGGCGTAAAGTATATGAAAGTTCATTTGACGGTTCTTCTACAAGAAAATGTTTAGCAGATGCTAATAATAACATCTATGTTCTCGGTATAGGAACTGGTCCGAACGGTCAAGTTACCAAAGTCAAAAAATTCAATTCGTCACGGTGCATCAGTCTGGAACTATTTTGATTCAGGAATTGGTAGACCTGTCACATTCAAATTCACACCCGATAATAAGATTGTAATTATCCACAGAGGAATTACCGGAAGTATAAACGGGTATTCAAAAATTGATTTGAATGGGAACATTATTTGGAGTCGTGGCAGGTATTGCCAGTCTTTCTCCTGGCGACGCTACCGGTGATGCTTCCGGAAATACCTACATAATTAATGGTGCAAATCCGGGAAGTATTCTTAAGAAATTGTCTCCTACAGGTGTGGTTCTCTGGTCTCAAACAAATACGATTAACGGGAATAAAGTTGAAGTTGGTTCAGACAATAACCCGTTAATGCTGGTTATCCGGCTTCTGGCAGTGGCGTAGCTGTGATGAAATATGACAGCAATGGAAACTTACTCTGGCAGAACCTCGACGCCGATGGTTCTGGTTTGGCTCTGCTGGCGCTTGCACCAATGAGACTGGATGGACAAAATGCAGCTTATATCGCAGGAAGCACCATGTCGCAAATGGGTGTGTGCAAAGTTAAAAGTGACGGAACTTCTGCCTGGGCTGCAACAACATCAAGCGGCTATCCTGTCTGGATTGATTTTGGAACAGATAACAGTGTTTTTGTAGTGGGTGGTACAACAGCCAGATTTATTCAGACAAGTTCAGTTCCTGTTCCTGCCGGACCAACAAACCTTTCGGCAGTAGCTTCAAATTCAGCTACAATAAATCTTGCCTGGAAAGATAATGCTACCAATGAAACAGGTTATATACTTCAGCGTTCATTAACAGAAACCAGTGGATTTACCACCATTGCTACATTGTCGTCAAATGCCGCATCCTACTCAAATACAGGTTTAAATAGTTCAACAACCTATTATTACAGAATACAGGCATTTAATGCCAGCGGAAATTCCGCGTGGAGCAATGTAGTATCTGCAAAAACGACTGTTACAGTTCCTCCGGTATCGCCGACTAATCTTGTAGCAAGTGCAAAAGATTGTAATATCATTATTCTTACATGGGTTGATAATTCAACCAATGAAACCGGCTTTGACTTGAGGAGATCCACATCACAGTATGGTACTTATTCAACTATAGCAACCCTACCGGCAAATACAGTAACATATACCAATACCGGATTAACAAAAGGCAGAAAGTATTATTACAAGGTCAGAGCAGTTAATTCTGCAGGTAATTCTTCCTGGAGCAATACTGCAAATTCAACAGCCTCATGCAATACCGCCTCGAAATCGGAAGAGGTAGTGGAAAATATTAATTTATATCCGAATCCTGCCACAAACGGAGTCTTTTACCTTGATCTGCCTTCTGAAACAGAATTTCCTGTGGCTATGGAAGTATACTCAATTACCGGTCAGAAAGTATTACAAAAGGATTTGAATGATTACGTGAATGGTATTGAAACTTTCGGCCTGAAGAATGGATTTTACATTGTATCTGTTAACAGGAATGGGAATGCCCAAAAACTTAAACTTCAGATCAATAAATAATGTTTCTGCGCGGTCGAACCGGTCAAAGAGGCTGTCTCAAAAGTCCTCAGTGTAACTCTGTGGCACCTCTGTGATCTCTGTGCAAGTTTTTAATCATTTGTAAAACAGAAAGTCACAGAGTAGGCACAGAGAGATACAGAGAGAATATTAAAGTCAGAAAATTGTACGGATGCTATTAAACAGCATCGCAGCGAAATATTAGACAATTAAAAGCTTAAATATCTTACCTGACAACCTGATTTATTATAATTAATTCTTAAATTTAATTCGTTATAGAAAAATTGGTTCAAGCTTTATCCGGTTTCTTTATCGTATTTAATTCAAATTGAGTTATAATGTCATTAATCAGGCCGATTTCTGACAAGTTTAAAAATCTTCAATCCCATACAAGCCACTTACGTTACAATAGCATTATTTTAAATGTAATAAACAGACTTAATTCATACTTCGGGGACCAACCGAAAACCTCTAAGATTAGACTAACTTAAATTATTAAACCCTATGAAAAATTTTATGAAACTATTTGTAATTGTTGCTTTGTTTGCAATTTCAATAAAAGGTTACGCTCAGACTTTCGGAGCAAGGGCTGGCTTTAATTTATCAAATATGTTAATTAAAGATAATGAAGACACCTATTCGGATAACTTTAAAATGAAGCCGGGTTTTCATTTAGGAGCAACAGCTGAGTTTCCGATAAATGAAACTTTTGCATTTGAAACTGGCTTGCTTCTATCAACCAAAGGGGCTAAAGAATCCGAGAGTGAATCAGGTTATGATTACTCATCCGTGATTAATCTCTATTATTTTGATATCCCTCTGACCGGAAAAGCTTATTATTCAGTTGGAAATGTAAAAATCTTTGGGCTTTTTGGCCCTTATGTTGGAATTGGATTATCAGGAAAAACGAAATATTCGGAAACCGGAAGCTCCGATTATAATGAAAGCGTCAAATGGGGAAATGATTCAGATAATGATGACCTGAAAAGGATGGATTTTGGATTAACATTTGGTGGTGGAGTTGTATTTAACGCCTTCGAAGTAGGGTTGTGTTACAATCTGGGATTAAAAAATATTTCATCCGATACCGGCGATGGTTTTAAAATTAATAACAGGGTTTTAGGCATATCCCTGGGTTACAAATTTGCTGCAAAATAAACCAGATCATTATAGATTGACTACCGCCTGAAATCAAGAATTTCAGGCGGTTTTCTGTTTACAGATAATTTTAATGAAGGATCCGGATCTTTTCCGGGGAGGCACTCTCAAAAATCCTCTGGGAATAACTGTTGCACCTCTGTGATCTCTGTGTAATTTCTTAATTGCCAACTTGCAGGGATGACATAGAAAAGCCCTCCTGCGCTTCCTCCTTCATTTCATTTCGGAGGACAAAGAAAGCTTCGGAGGGCGAAGGTGGGTTGTACTGGAGTCGAACCGGGCCGAGCGTTAAAAATTTGCCCTGTGGGCAAATTTAGCGAAGGAGCCAGCTTGCAGGGCTGGCATAAAAATGCCCTCCTGTATTAAACCGGAGGGCAACTGTGGGTTGTACTGGAGTCGAACCAGTGACCCCTACCCTGTCAAGGTAATGCTCTAAACCAACTGAGCTAACAACCCGTTAATGGCGCAAAAATAATAATTTTATTGAATCATTTGGCTTACTCCGGCCAGATTGTTAAATTTCGGTATTATCTTTCATTACAAATAATATAAATAAACATACTATGGTATCGCATGAGATTGATTATAAGATTTTTGGCGACGACATCCAGTTCGTTGAGATTGAACTCGATCCCGGAGAGACTGTAATCGCAGAAGCCGGAGCAATGGTCTATATGGAACAAGGCATTACTTTCGATGTGAAAATGGGCGATGGCTCCACACCTAATCAGAGCCTGATGGGCAAGTTGTTTTCAGCAGGATCCCGGATAATAACAGGGGAATCTCTTTTTCTGACCCACTTCACAAACCAGGGATTTAACAAAAGCAGGGTAGCCTTTGCAGCACCCTATCCCGGAACAATAATTCCTGTCGATCTGAACCTTGTCAGGAACAGCCTTATTGTACAGAAGGATGGATTCCTTTGCGCCGCCCTTGGAACTAAGCTGACGGTCACCCTGAACCAGAAAATTGGCTCCGGTCTGCTGGGCGGAGAGGGATTTATTCTTCAGAAGCTTGAGGGTGACGGAAAAGCATTTGTCCATGCCGGAGGAACAGTAATCGAACGCCAGCTGAATAATGAATCCCTGCGTATAGATACAGGCTGCGTGGTTGCCTTTGAACCTACCCTCGATTTCGATATAGAAGCTACAGGTAGCCTTAAATCAATGGTGTTCGGAGGAGAGGGTCTCTTTCTTGCTACCATGCGTGGAACAGGAAAAGTATGGCTACAGTCAATGCCGATAAGAAAGCTGATAAGGGCTCTCACTCCATACGGCAGAAATTCGAGAAAAGAGGCAGGCTCAATACTTGGTAATCTCCTTGAAACTTAAGATCTGATTCAGACAGACAGAATTGTTTGTACTCCCTTTGTGGTACTTTGTGAAATCCTTTGTGATACTTTGTGTTTAACTTTTTTAAATTTTAACACGAAGGACGCAAAGGGTTGCACAAAGTTCACAAAGGGCAATCTTAAAAACTGGCTTTCATTACCCAGACATATTTTGACGGGGGTGACTTTCTAACCTTTTCAGGTATATCGACCATAAATCCATTGCCGCTCTTCTTCCATTTAAGGGAAGTGCCATTGCCAACCATCTCTAATTTGGCTCGTGCCGGAAGCGCGAAAGTTGTCATGCCAATCTGTGACGGCATAGTCTCATTTTCATTTGCCAGATAATAGATATATATCTGATGAGCTCCCTTTTTCGAAATGCATACCTGACCTTCCTTGTAGGGAGCCAGCGCTCTTGTACCATAAATAGCCTCTCCATTAACATCCATCCATTTCCCGATGTCATCAAGCAGCTTATAGGCATCGTCATGCCACTGCCCCAGGGGGCCGGGACCAATATTCAGCAGCAGATTGCCACCTTTTATAACAATATCGACGAGCATCTGCACTGCAGCTTTTCCACTCATATATTTTGCATCAGGAGACCACGACCAGCCTCCTCCGGCTGTTATGCAAGACTCCCATGGATAGGGAAGAGCCTTTTCAGGAACACGGTTTTCAGGTGTGAGATAGTTCTGATTCTTTCCATATACGGCCCTGTCGACAACAATCAGTCCGGGCTGAACCCTTCTCGCCTTTTCCACAAGCTCATCCATCCGGATATCCTGGCTCTGTATTTTTGAAGCCTTGTAACCTGTCGAGATAATATATTTGTAAACATCCTCCCTTGGCATCTTTTGTATCTGGTCAATATACCTGTATACTTCCTGTTCTGACAGTTTTTGTACCTGACCTCCATCGAGCCACAGAATATCAATCTTCCCGTAGTCTCCTCCAAGAAGCTCCATTATCTGTCCCTGGGTAAACTGCACAAAGCTCTCCCACCGATCGGGATATTTTGAGATATCATAGTTGACATTCCTGTCGGGTGTGGCAAAATTGGGCCACCAGTAATATTCAGTATGCCAGTCGGCTTTGGAGAAATAAGCGCCGGCCCATAAACCCTCAGCCCTGAATGCATCAAAGACCTCTTTTGAAACATTTGCTTTAGGATTCGTATGAAAAGGGGTCTTATCACCTGTGATCCTGTAATCTGTTAGCCTTGTATCGAACATGCTGAATCCATCATGATGCTTGGTGGTGAAAACCACATATTTCATCCCGGCATTCTTTGCAGCTTTTGCCCATCTGGCAGGATCGAACTGAATGGGATTGAATGTAGTCTGAAGATTTTCATAATCCTTCTTATACTGTACATAATCAGGATTATTCCTCCGGCACCATGGTTCATCCTCGGCGCAGATTGACCACGATTCGACAACTCCCCACTGGCTGTATGGTCCCCAGTGCATGAGTAGACCGAATTTCAGGTCCTGCCATTTTTCGAGCTTTTCAAGTACAAGAGGATCTGTTTCGGGAACATATCTTTCGTCCTCTTCCTGTGCTGAAACAGGAATTATGCTTCCTGCCAGCAGCATTGACAGAAGAACATTAAGCAGCTTCTTTTTCATCTGAATTGATATTTGTGTTTAATGGGTATGAATGAGTTCGGTCTCATATGATATCCTGGTAAGAGGGAACGCTAGGAAAAATCAAATCCTGAAATATATGCCGGTGAATCATAAAAATTTTCCTTCTCCTCTTCGGTCAGATTAATAAACTTGGTATAAACAAGCCCTGGTTTTGCATTGAGCATCCTGTTAAGCGCTCCAAGCTTGACCCTTGTCCTTATCTTATCAAAAAGCTGGCTCCTGTCGTCGAGCCACATGAGTCCCGTATTAAAGCCCTCCGCAGCACAGGCTGATTCAAAAAGCGGGGCAAGCAGATCCTCTTTGCCATCCCTGCAGAATATTGCATCCAGAACAAGGTACCTGAATTCTCCCGGACGGAAAAGCCTTCTCAAATATGGGGTTTTCGGAAGAACTTTCATCATTACCCAACCCCAGATTCCCGGAACATCATAGACCTTGAAAGATGTGGGTATGGCAGAAACCCCTGCAATAATCACGTCGTTTTCCTTAAGAACATAATATCTGTCGCCGTAAAAAGTATAGTCGGTGCTGAAGAATGAATAATCTCTGTAAAAGTCATTGAGAAGTTTCTCCATTTCCGGTCTATCCTGCTGCATGAGCTTTGATACCCGTGTGTCATTAACAGGTGAAAACCGGCTGAAGGCAACAGTCAGAAACGATCTGATATATTCGTATCCTGCCTGGTGCACAAGGTTCTTTGATCTTTCATTCATGCTCTCCACAAAAGCATACATAATATGCTTGTCTCCTTCAAATACATCGGGCAGATCAAGAAGATGAGGCTTACTGAATATCTCAAGGGTTTTTTGCTTGAAACTATCGTCCTTCTCCGGTTTTATCTTTTCCTTTATTCGTTTTCTCCAGGTCTGATCCGACTGATATGTAGACTGAAAAGCAAGATATCTGAGATAGGATGTCGGATACCGGAGCTTTCCCTGTCCTGAGATCCTGAAACATGAGCCGACTGTTCCGGTAATCTGGTTTTTCTTGTAAAGCGAAACAAATCTGATCTGGTCCTTATAAGCTGCAATGCGTTTAGCAACATCCTGCAGTGAAAACCTTAATCCACCTTCTGATCCCTGAACAGCACGGTTCAGAATGTCAATCATGCCTTCATTTGCATGGTCAGAAACTCTGACTTCCAATCCTTTATAATTAAAAACGCTCTTTTCAAACATTTCTCACTGCGGTTGTTTTATTTTGTTTTGCTGTCAAGGCTGCCAAACACTTTCTGGAGTAATGGTGATATCCTGGCTGAAACATCCTTTCTGATCTTCAGCTCCTCAAGCTCAACCTTCATGAACATTCCATCAAGTGCTTTATTTGTAAGGTAAGCATCAAGGTCTGTATTTACAGGTTTCAGACTGGCAAGTTTTCCTGCCGGGGAATTGGCAAGAGTATTCCATTTTCCTGTAAGGGCCACCCATGAATCCTTTGTCGAAACGGATCCTGCAATTTTCTTTTCAGTTGAAGCTGCTATTTTGGGCTTATATAATGCATAGAGTTCATTATATGTAGTTTGCCTGAGATATTGTGTTGCTGCATTATCAGCGCCTTTCAGGATATTGAAGGCATCCCTGATTGTCATCTGTTTTATGCTGTTTGCAAAAATCGGAGCTGCCTCTTTTGCAGCATCTTCTGCTGCCCTGTTGATCCTCAGTATGACATCCTGAACCAGTTTATCCCCGCCCGGAATTTTGGAGATATTGTCAACAATCACTTTTGCCTCATCAGGAAGAAGAATCTTTACTGTTGCATCTCCAAAATAACCATTTTCTGCACCCAGTAAACCGGCAGAGTTTTTTGCTCCTGTAATAAGAGCCTCCTTTAAGCCGTTTACAACCTCTTCCTCGGTAAGAGGGACAGGACCGGCAGTTGTCAGAATACTCTGCATTTCAGCACAGCCTGCCAGGATCACCATAAGCAGAATGAATACAATTAATTTTATTCTCATCTCAATTAAATTTACTTTAAAGTCATTCCAGCAGGATATGACAATTCCAATGCAAGATATGAAATAAGTCTTATGTCACAAAGCGGGAATCACTGTCAGCAGATAGTTGGTAAAAGGGCGCTCGAGATCAGCAGATCCTCAGGATTGGTGATTTTGATATTTTCCCGGTTGCCTTCGATCAGGTTTATTTTTTCCCCGTTTTCCTCAAGAACGGTAGCATCGTCAGAAAATTCGGGTCTGTAATCCTGCAGATAGGCTCTTTTTATAAGTTCAGCATTGAACACCTGTGGTGTCTGAATCTGTTTTACATGCAGACTGTTAACAGGCGAATTTCCTGTCTCGGTAACCATCCTGAGTGATTCAACAGGAGAAATTGCAGGAATAGCATTTCCCAGCTTTTCTGCAGCAGAGAAACATCTCTGAATTGTATCAAGGCTCACAAATGGCCTGACTCCGTCATGAATTGCAACAAGTCCGGGTACATTGACAAACTTCAGTCCGTTTCTCACAGAATGGAATCTTGTGGAACCTCCCTTAACAATTGTCTGAGGTACCGTGAATGAGTATTTTTTCTGAAGGTCAATCCAGTGTCTCAGCTGGTTCTCCGGAAGAACTGTAATTATTTCAATTGATTCACTGAAAGATTTGAATCTTTCAATAGTATGCATCAGCACAGGCCTTCCTGCAAGTTCAAGAAACTGTTTGGGAATCTCAGCTCCCATCCTCTTCCCACTTCCTCCTGCTACAATTACGACATATAGTTGCATATCTCAGTTCGAATTACAGTTTGAACTCTTGTTACTCGCCTCACCCCAACCCCCGCTCATTACTCGCCTCACCACTGCCCCTCTCTGTGTCAGCCTCACCCCATCCCCTCTCCCGGGGAGAGGGGCTAAGAGGCTGAATATCTTGTCATTCCTCCCCATCTTCATTCTTCTTCACCCCCCCCTTGGGGGGGGCAGGGGGGTAAATTCTCTTCCCTGGGGGGCAGGGGGGTAAAATAATTATTCTTTCGTATACAAAAATCTCTTTATACTTCTCTTCGGTGTCTTTACAAACTCCTCCGGATGTATCCTGAATTTACTCACTGTCATAAAATCAGGCAGTCTCTCATTAACCTCTTTTCTTATCTGATCAAGAATAGGAAGAAGCTGTTCTTCTGTTATATTATCTCTCTTCATCATTTCATAATCAGGAAATATTAGTCCGATCAGCTTATTATCTTCTGAAATAACAAGTGACTCGGTAATATAGTTCTTATTATTTATCACAGATTCGATCTCTTCAGGGTAGATATTTTTTCCTGATGGTCCCAGAATCATACTCTTGCTTCTTCCCTTGATGAAGATATTTCCCTCCTTGTCTATTACTCCGAGATCGCCTGTATGCATCCATCCTTTGCTGTCTATCATCTCGCTGGTGGCCTTTTCATTTTTATAATAGCCTGTCATCACATTTTCGCCCCTGAGAATTATCTCACCTACTATCTTTTCCGGATCAGGGGAATCGATTGTAACTTCAAGCGTATCAACAGCCCTTCCCGATGCTCCCAGTTTTGTTGTATTCCATGATGCATAACTGATAAGCGGTCCGCATTCAGTCATCCCGTAACCTACAGTAAATCTGAATCCGATTTTCTTGAAGAATTTTTCAGCATCAGCATTGAAAGCAGCCCCTCCTATAACAATTTCATAGAATTTGCCTCCGAATGTAGCTGTAAGCTTCTCCCTGATCTTTTTATACAGAATTTTATTTATTCCGGGAATTGCAAGCAGGATCTTCATATGAGGTTTATTGATTACCGGAAGCAACTGCTTCTTGAAGATTTTCTCAATGACAAGCGGAACAGACAGAATGAGTCTGGGCTTTATCTCATTAAAGGCCTGTACAAGGATCTGGGGTGACGGGGTCTTTGTGAGTATTGTTATATGGCATCCAAAGGTAAAGGGAAACAGAAATTCAAATGCACAACCATATGTATGGGCAAGCGGCAGAAAGGATACCAGCGGATCACCCGGTTTAAGCGGCATATGATTCTGGGCAAACCTTACATTGCAAGCCAGGCTGTTATGCGTAATCATAACTCCTTTTGAAAATCCCGTGGTGCCGGAGGTGTAACTTATAACAGCCAGATTATCGTTTGAGATATCGGAGAATTTAATATCCTCTTTCCTTAATTCAGGATATGTCTTTGAAAATTTTTCATCAAGATGGTCAAAGCTTTCCTTAAAGGCAGGAATTGCTGAGGATATCATACTGAAGTCATCAAGGGATACTGCACCTATAATCTCAGGCATCCTGTTAAGCTCAAAACTCTCGTAGATCTTTTCATCAACAAAAAGAAGCCTTGAATCAGAATGGTTGATAATATTGATCAGATCTTCAGGCTTAAAATCCGGAAGAACAGGAACAATCACTGCTCCATACGTAACTGTTGCCAGATAGGTAATGCACCAGTTGGCAGAATTCCTTCCCACAAGGGCAATCTTATCACCCTCCTTTATACCTGATTCTCTGAAAAGGATATGAAATTTAAGGATCTTCTCAGCAATATCCTTATAGGAATACTCTTTCTCCCTGTAATTTGACAAAGCCCAGATTTCCCAGTTTTGCTTTATGCTCTGCTCAATATACCCTATTAATCTTTCCTTGATCATAGATTGGAGTATTAAATGAAAATAGTATTTATGATAGAATTAAATATATCAGGTTAAGTAATACTGTTATGTATACTCTTATGGTTCAATATAACACATTTCTGAATTCTCAGATAAAATACATCACAAGAATTGACACAATTGAAAGAATATTAATAACCGTGAAAAAGTAATTATATCCTTCCCTTTTCTTGCTGAACTGACCCAGTTTTCGGGCAAAAATTCCTATTGTGGGTACAAAAAGGACTATCAGAAATGCAAAAAATTCAACGCCGATAAAAACTTTTTCAAGTCCGCCATCAACAAGGGCTGAAAGATATATGATTATAAGCAGTATCAGCAGGTAAAGCAGATAACTGACTTTCAGGAACAATGTTGAAACAAGCCTTCGTTTATGAAGCTGATGAGGCTTCAGATAAGCATATGCAAGTGAAAAAACAATAATAATAAAAACTATGCCAAGAATATGATTCAGTATCGCATTGAAATTGGCCATATCTGAGGGGAAAATGTTACAGATCACGATTCCTTAATTGACCAGATTAATGAACTGGCTCCAAGTACTGCTGCATTCTGAGTGCTTAATTCGGATGCAAGAAGTTTAACTTTGTCCTTGTAGATGCTAAGAAGGTTTTCCTCCATATATTCCTTGGCAGGTTCAAAGATCAGGTCCTTTGCAAGAGCCAGACCTCCGAAAAGGAATATTGCTTCGGGATTTGTATGTGCAACAACATCTGCAAGCTTGAAGCCGAGCATTCTGCCTGTATGGGTAAAAGCCCGCTTTGCAATATAATCGCCCCTTACTGCAGCATCATGTATAATTTTGGCATCAAGCTCATCAAAACTATATTTTCTGAGTTCACTTGGTTCATTACTGTCGGCCATTATCTTCAGAAGCGATCTTTTAAGACCGGTTGCTGAAACATATGTCTCGAGACAGCCTTTTCTTCCGCAACCGCAATCACGGTTCGAAGGACCCGGACGTATTGCCGTATGTCCTATCTCCCCCGCAAATCCATCATGTCCGTAAACAAGCTTCCCGTCGATGACAAAACCGCTGCCAAGACCTGTACCAAGAGTGATAACAACGAAGTTTTTCATTTCCCTTGCTCCGCCATATATCATCTCCCCTACAGCGGCTGCATTGGCATCGTTTGTCACAATTACAGGAAGATCAGTATGTCTTTTAAAAAGATCAGCAAGCGGGACAATCCCCTTCCATGGAAGACCCGCCGCATATTCAATTGTTCCCTTATTTATATTTCCCATAGGGGCGCCAATTCCGAAACCGACCACCTCTATTCCGTTTCCGATCTTCTGGCCGGTTACAACAATCTTTTCATACAATGCCGCAACAAAAACTTCTATCTCATCATAATGAGAAGTCTTCAGCGTGTCTTCTCCCAGTATATTACCTTCCCTGTCAACAAAACCAAATACTGTATTTGTTCCTCCGATATCAATACCTACAGCTACATCTTTCTTTGCCATAATTTGAAGAGATTACATTTAATACCCGTAAATATACATCTATAAATATAAAGTTAATTCAAAAACTTTAAATCCTTTATACAGAACGTAAAATGAGGCTATCGCAATAGTCCTATGTGAAACTCTGTGATAACCTCAGTGATCTCTGTGTAACTTCTTAATTATATATCCTGCAAACAATATTTAACTATTCCGGCATATATTCATTACCAACCTTCCTGGCGCGCTCGGGTTTATCAAGATCAATCCCAAGTGATATGCCTGTTTCAACAAGAATATTCCAGCCGGCTGCAAGCTGCACATACTCGGCATACTCTCCTCCATCAGGTATAATAATTGTCGGAAATATTGTTTTTTTTGTCGATACAGCAATTATATTCATGCCAACGCCTTTCACCAGACACTCGTTAAACTTCTCCTGCTCTGTTGCGAAATGGTTCAATCCAGATCAGAACTTCACTCTTATCCATTACCTCTTCGATGCCATGTACTGCAAATGTACCTTCAAGATAATCCGATTTTTTCCTGGTTATCTCATTGGTTTTCAGAGCCAGTTCCTCTGCAACACCATTGTTCCTGCCTGCAAAATAAATTTTCGAGGCTTTTTTTATTATCTCAGTTATCCCGGCATCAATTTTCAGCGTGAGAGCCTCTTCAGTTTTCTCAGCAAATTCCTTCAGGCCATCCATTTTAACACCATGAAGATTCCTTAGAAGTGCATCATAGAACAGACCCTGTTCAACAACTGACTTGGTTGCCGCAACAGCATCTTCTTTTCCGCATTTTAACACATGGGTCCCGTCAGCTATCTCCTCCAGCTTGGTCTTCTGGATTTGCAATCAGTCCAAAAACAGCACCATGATTCTTCTTTTTCAGTGCGGCTGCAAGTCTGATAACCTCTTTTGTCTGTCCTGAGTTTGAAGCTGCAAACACAGCAAAATCCTTAAGGTTATACTCCTCTGCCTGAGTGCTTCCCTCAGTTGTAAGCGGTCTTGAAAAGTCCCATTTAAGCGAGGCCGTGATTGCCCTTTTGGCAGGAAAGATCCTGCTGCTTCCTTCACCTGTAAGGAACAATCCTCTGCGGCTTTTAACAGCATCAGTAAATTTTGAGACAACTCCCGGATCAAATGATCTGACGATCCCCGGGGTTTCCATCATTTCCCTGACAAGGGCATACTTTTTATACTTTTCCTCTTTTAAATTCATGGCTATGAAGATTTATTTATAAGAAATTCTGAAAGATCATTCTGAACCTGTTTGTCCTTCTGGAAGCCTCCGCCGAGATGCTGCCAGTAGACTTCAGCATATTCCACACCGGCCATTTTGCCGTAATTTTTATTCCCTTCAAGAACGAATCCGAAGAAATCATCCATCTTATGCATGTGCTTCATCAGATCGATCTGTGAAATATGATACCCCAGCATTTGTTTCTTTGTCTCGATTACTGAAGTTACATCAACATAAAAATGAGGAGGAACGATCTGTGAACCGAGAGGATCAGAAAGCGTTAGCGGAGAGGTGTGATAAAGCAAAGGTGTAATATCTACCGGCTTTTCACTCACAGGAACCGTATCAAGTGAAGATACCATGGCAGCCGCTTCAACAATATTTGCGGTAGTCCTGTGATCAGAATGGTAATCGTACGGGAGATGCGTGAAAATTATTCCGGCCTTTACCTGTCTTATAAGAGATATGACTTTCAGCCTCATCTCCTTTGTATCATAAAGAAATCCATCGATGCCTCCAAGAGTATAATACTCTGCATCAAGCACAGCAGCAGCCTTTTTGGCCTCTTCAAAACGTACCCTTGCCGTCTCTTCCATATTCATGTTACAGCCACCGAGATCACCTCCCGTCATTGTCGCTATAACAATCTTGTAACCTTTGTCTTTCAGAAGCTTCAGAACACCTGCATTCCATGCTTCTGCATCATCGGGATGTGCATTGATTGACAATGCAACTTTATTAAATACTTTAGCCATGCTTATAGTTTTATATTATTTCGCAAAAATTTTCTCAAGTCTTACAAATTCCGGAAGATCACCTGCAAGAGGTTTCATATATTCAATAAACAGAGGAGATACATGATTTCCTTCAGCATTGAAATATTCAACCGGCATTGGTTTTGCCGAAACAGCAACCTCTTTAAGAGGCACTTTCCCGAATTCGATTGTATATGGGTCATTTGATACCCTCCTTATGCTTACCATAACTCCTGTCTCATCTCTTGAAGCCAGCCTTACCGCCTCAACACCGCACTGATATGCTTCCTCCAGATCCACTACAGATGCCCTTACAAAATCGCACATTATGAGTGATTCGGTAATCTGAAACTCACCCCTGAATCCAAACTCATCAGTTATCATCCTGTGAAGGCTTGTGGCTACACTGGCACCACCCATAGCCCCGAATTCAGTATTGTTGAATTTGTCTTTTGTTGTTGAAGCGCTCACCGGAGATCCATCAGCAAATTTCAATCCTTCACCGCAGACAATTGAAACCCATCCATGGGCTTTAACACAGTTGTCAACATCCTTGAGAAATTTCTCCTTGCTGAAATGAAATTCGGGTGCATAAATCAGATGAGGAGCATCATCCTCATTCTTCCTCGCCATTGCAGTGGCAGCTGCAAGCCATCCTGCATCCCTGTCCGATTGTCTGATAAATGACAAACTTGTCAACTTTCTGCATGTCGCGTGCCAGTGCGCCGGCCTGCATAACATTCAGTATATTTGACCTGGCTGCCGAAGCAAATCCCGGAGTATGATCAGTTCCGAAAAGATCATTATCCACTGTTTTGGGAATACCTATACCTCTTAGTTCATATTTCTCTCCCCTGCAATAAGCCTCAACACGGTGGATTGTATCCATCGTATCATTTCCACCGATAAGGAAAAAATACCTGATATTGAATTTCTTAAGCACGCTAAGAATGACCGGAAGATCATTCTCCTGAACCTTATGGCGCGATGACCCAAGGGCTGAGGAGGGGGTGTGACGCAGACCTTCAATTATTTTCCGGGGCTGTCTGCCAAGATCAAATAACATCTCCTTCATAAAACCTTCAATGCCGTAGTTCATCCCATAAACATTTTCAATAAAGGATGAAGAAATAGCTGCTTCAATTACACCTGCAAGGCTCGAATTAATTACGGATGTCGGCCCTCCTGATTGTCCGATTAGTGCATTACCTTTTAACATACCTTTTGTTTTTATAATTCTGTATTAAACATATTTCTGTTCTTGTTTCCGCTTACCCCCCTTTGTCCTCACGAACTCACGTTCTTCCTCTTTATTCGCCTCACCCCAACCCCTCTATGGCCTCACGAACTTTTACCCTTTGTTCCTCTCTACTCCGTAAAGAGGGGGGAAATCCGTGCTCCTTCCTAACTTCGTCTCAGCTCCCAAATTCACCCCCCCTTGGGGGGGCAGGGGGGTCAATTGGGGCAGGGGAGGTTACCCTCGGGGCAGGGGGTAAATTCATACAAACTTCAGCAACCCGAAATAGCCCGGCTGATGATAATCCGGATTTTCAGTGCCTACAGGATTCCATGTCACATAATGCGGTACTTTAAGCATATCTCCGCATTTGTAAAAATTAGCCCTGAATGTCTTTCCCTTAATATTATTCACCTTATGATGAAAGAAGACTTCAAAAGGGATTGCAACAGTTATAGTCCATTCAAACTCTCCCTCGGTCTCTTTAACAGGCGCAGTGCCAGCAGAGGACAGCCTTCTGATACTTTTTACTATTTCAGGATTGCACCGGGTGCTGTTCTCCCTGCCTGTTCCTGTACCAAGCAGACAGGTGCCAATACCATTGAATTCAAAGTTATAATAGATCCCATCATCCTCAGGTGATACAAAAAATTCAACACATGAGTCCTCACAAACCATCTGGTTGGTTTCATTCTTTTCTGCCTTGAAATAATCTTCCCTGACATAATATTTCAGGAAAATCTCATTCTCTCCATATGCAATTGAAAAGTTAACATCAGGCTTGTAACTATAATCTTTCCAGTTGATTGTATCTATCTGAATCTTCCTGGCCTGTTTATCCATCTCCGCCGATATCTCCTCCAGCCCGGGAAGGGCAGTTTCAAGATCAAGTTTTTTTATTTCTGCGACTTTCATCTGTATTTCTTTTTACTTCGGAACTTAAAGAACCAAAATTACAATAAATTTTTATTCAGCATCTAAACTACACTATTTCTTCAACTCATTCCATGCAAGTGCTGCGGCTCCAAGAACTGCAGCATTGGATTCGGAAATACCCGAAGGCAATATCTTAACCCTGCCTCTGAAAATAGGCATAACATTCTGATCAACATAATTACGTACCGGAGCAAGAAGCATTTCTCCTGCCTTCACAAGACCTCCGAAAAGGAAAATTGCCTCAGGACTTGAAAATGTTATTGCATTTATTATTCCCAGACCAAGCATTTCTGCAGTATAGTTAATTGCATCAAGGGCTATCCTGTCGCCTTTTTCTGCTTCCTCAACAATTTTTTTTGATGTCAGCTCCGAAGGAGGAAGATCTCTTAACGAACTGTCTGCCCTCATTTCGCTTAAAAGTAAAAGCACTGTCCTGACCAATCCGGAAGCAGAAGCATATGTCTCATAACACCCTTTGCGTCCGCAACCGCATTCTCTTCCTCCGGGTACAATTATTGTATGTCCAAGTTCGCCTGCAAATCCTGTATGGCCATAAACAACAGTTCCGTTTACAACTATTCCGCTGCCCAGCCCGGTACCCAGGGTGAGCACAATAAAATCCTTCATATCCCTTGCTCCTCCGAAGATCATTTCGCCCATTGCAGCAGCATTCGCATCATTTGTAATACTTACCGGAACATTAACCTTTTCCTTCAGCATCTCTGCAAGCGGAACTATGCCTTTCCAGGCAAGGTTGGGCGCCAGCTCTATTGTCCCCTTGTGGTAATTGGCATTCGGAGCACCTACTCCCAGACCGATCAGCCTGCAACCGGAATTCGTCTCCAAGCATCTTATTTATGGCTGCATGCTGAGCTGAAATATAATCTTTAATGTCAGGATATTCAACCGTTTTGAGTCTGTCTTCAGCTATTACATTGCCTGATTTGTCGACAAGACCAAATATTATATTGGTTCCTCCTATATCGATACCTGCAACAACATCTTTCATTATGGGAAATGTTTTATTAATTTATATCTGTTTATCTCTGTTATCTGACGTTGCTCCTTGAGGAGGAAGAGGTTGAAGTCTTTTTCTCCCTCAGCCTCTGTTCTTTATACAACTGTTTTTCAATATCCCAATCCTGATCAATCTCCCATCCCGCTTTTATGTCAAGCTCCCTGGGATAATAAGAGACAGGTTCCGGTTGGGTCCCTTTATTAAAATCACCTGTGGTCCATTTCCCGTCATTGTTCAGATCATATATCACTTTCAGCCTGTAAGAACCCGCATCAAGCATTGAAAATACAATTTTCCCGTCTGACTTCAATATGGTTTCACTAACCACATTTTCCTTGTTATTCAAAAGCTGTATGATCGAACTGGCTTTACAGTTCTTTATGTTTAATGTCAGCTTGCTGAAAGTGTCGGGTTTCCTTAAAGAAAAGTTATAACCTGTTGAATCGGCAGTCTCATTATAAATGTTTCCGAATGAGCCGGAATCAGCAATAAGGATATATTTTTTATCCTGTTTAAGATCTGCCTTTAAAAAATATATTCCTGTATTTATACTGTCTTTTTTCAGACTGTACTTTACTTTCAATCTCACGGAATCAGCCACCTCATAAAATTTAATCCTTGTTGTATCAGGCTCCCTGAATGGAGTTGCAGAACTAAAGATTATCTCCTCACCCGGTTTTAATACACTGCCTTTTATATTGCAGGTAAAGGTATATACAGGTTTCTTCACTTTGGATCCTCTTCTTACCTGGGGAGTAAGAAATCTCATTATGATTGTATCCTCCTTGTTGCCAAGGATCCCAAGTGTATCAGTAAATGGATAGTCTATTATAGTCTGAAGCTGGGTTTGCGAATATAAAGTGCTGTCTGTGAGCCAAACCCTGATGCTGTCCTTTCTGACACTTTTCTCCATGAAATAACTGTTCTCTCCGCTGCCGGGGATTCTGAGACTGAAATCCATTGAGTCGGGTGGAAGTGAGAGTGTAAAGACAAGCTCAAACTTCATAGGCCTGCCCGAAGAGGTCAGATAGTGGTTTGTTTTCGTTGGTGTAAACAGCAGAAGAGGAAATTCCCCCTGGGGAACTATAGTATCCTGAAGCTTCAGATCCTTCTTCGCGTTGATGTCCTTGACCCTGGGCACCTCCTTTTTGACTTTGACAGTATCCTTAACCACAGGTATGAAATTCTTCTCCGGCGTGATCTCAACAGTAGAATTCATAAATGCAAACTCCTCATCGGGAAGGTTATAGTTCTTGCTGTTATCAGCATCCTTAAGTGCATAAAGCCTGTATACTCCTTCCTTCACATTGTTTATGCGGAAATATCCCTTTTGATCCACTCTTGTGATATAATCAGGAAGATGCTTTACAACAAATGAATCTGCCAGATCCCGGTAAAGAAGCACCATTGTCTTCTCAGGTACTTCAAGATTAATGGCATTATAAACATTTCCTGTAACTGAAAGTGAATCAATTACCGGTCCGGTGGAGATAACGAACTGATAATCCTCAATAGTGTTCCCCTCATTCAGGTCCTTTATTGCATCCTGAAAATAAAATGTATAAGTTGTACTGTCCCTGAGCTCCTCCTCAAATTCAGCAATCACATTTTTCCCTCTTATGAATACCCTTGGCTTCTTTTTCATCGGAGGTGAGACCATGAATTTTTCGTTGATATTGTCGAGTGAAACATACTCATCAAATGTGATTGTGATGCGTTTACCTCTGAAATTTTTTGCACCGTATTCAGGTACTGCTTCCAATACCACAGGAGGCGTCCTGTCTCTCGGACCACCGGTGGGTTTGCCGATTTTTGCGCAGGAACAGATAAGAACAAAGAGCGTTGAAATAATCAATAAATGTTCAACTATACTCCTTTTCATAAATTCATCCTCCGGTTTTGAAATACAAACTTACATCATTTTTTAAAGATTCATTTCCTAAATGAATTAAAAACCCTTCCGGTAAAGAGAGCTACTAAGTTTTATAATAATTTTATTTTCTACCTTTGGCAATAACGTAACTCTCATATTTATGCACTTACTGATTGTTCCCTGGGATGTAAATCCGGAAATATTCCGGATTGGTTCTTTTGCTGTAAGATGGTATGGACTTTTATTTGCCTCCTCTTTTTTGTTCGGGTATATAATAATGAACAGGATTTTCAAAAATGAAAATCTTGGCGAAGAGGTACTTGACCGGCTGACAATCTATATGGCTATAGGAGTTGTTGGAGGAGCACGACTCGGACATTGCCTTTTTTATGAACCGTCATACTATTTAAGCCATCCTCTTGAAATACTTATGATATGGCACGGAGGACTTGCAAGCCATGGTGCCGCGATAGGAATTCTGACAGCTATCTGGCTTTTTGCAAAAAAAGAGAAAAAAGATTACCTCTGGGCTCTCGACCGTGTAGCAATTGTTGTTGCTCTTTCCGGATTTTTTATCAGGATGGGAAACCTGATGAATTCAGAGATCTATGGTGTTGAGACCACTCTGCCCTGGGGATTTGTCTTCCTCAGAAATCATGAAGTCGCACCCAAGCATCCAACACAGATATATGAGGGCCTGGCCTACCTGGCCATATTCTTCCTTCTTTACACTATTTACTGGAGAAAAAAGGGAGAACATATACAGGGATTACTAATAAGCCTTATCTGCATACTCATATTCACGGCACGCTTTTTCATTGAATTTGTAAAAGAGAATCAGGTTGCCTTTGAAGCCGGAATGAAGATGAATATGGGTCAGTGGCTCAGCATCCCCTTTATCCTGCTGGGTTTTGCGGGATTGTACTGGAGTATAAAAAAGAATAAAAGGGCGGTAATAAAAAGGTAACGGTTTCCTGACTTGTATTTTTTTAAACGCAAAGGGCGCAAAGTTCAAGCACAAAGGGCGCAAAGCGATAAGATTGAAATTCAATCCTTGCGTACTTTGCGTAAATTCTTGCGTACTTTGCGGTTAAAGGATTTTGATAGGATGGTTCATTTCTTTACAATCCCGTAAAACAACACATCCAGGATTGCATTCAGCCGCTGTTCAATATGCACCTCCTTCTTCTTCCAGAAAAGAGGAACCTCAAGACCTTTCAGGGTAGTCTGGATTGCAAGGGCAGTATATTCACTGTTATCGACATTAAACACCTTTTTCCTGGCTCCGTCATAAAGGATCAGCCTTAGTATTGCAAGCTCTTCCCTGTCATATTTTGCACGTATATGTTCAATAAAATCAAAGTGATCAAGATTCTTGTCGAATATTGCATTGTAATAGTTTGCGAGCTTTTCGAACGATTTCATCCTCACAAATACATAGTTTTTCATTTTATCGGTCGGAGAATCTACAGATTTAATGGCTGTAGTGAGTTCATTTCTAAGAATATTAGCCTCCCATAGAACAACAGCTTCAAATATCTCCTCCTTGCTTTCAAAATAGTAATAGATGGAACTCTTACCCATTTTAAGGGCTTTTGCAATCTCATCCATTGTGGTTTTCTTAAACCCGTAACGGCTGAATATCTTTCCTGCAGAAACAATTATTTTCCTTCTAAACTCCTCTTTGTTAATCATATCCTCTGATAATTTTTGAAATATGGTACCACTCTGCAAAGATATGACAATAAAAAAAGACTTCAAAATCTTCGAATTGATTGGTCGACAATTCGAAAGCGGGGCTGGTTTTAACCGCAAAGCACGCCAGGGATTGCGCAGAGAGCGCAAAGTCACAATATTAATAACTAAGCTCTTTGCGATCTTTGCGTCTATGAGGCAGTCTCAAAAGTCAAAAATTTTTGTAATGTTTTCTCTGTGGTACTCTGTGCCTTCTCTGTGATCCTCTGTGTAACAAATAATTAAAAAGTTACATAGGGGCCGAGCGTTAAGAACCACGCGAGGCGTGGTTTAGCGAAGGAGCCAGTCTGCAGGGAGGCCTCAGAGGTTACACAGAGTTCCACAGAGGCCTTATTTTTTCGACTTCCGACTTCCACCTCATAAGTTATAATATCATCTAATATTTAGTACTTTTAATGTTTGATTTAAAGACAACAGGAACCAATATCCGGCAATGAAAATCAGAGAATAAAGATTATCAGACCATATGGCTTGATGAGAATGATCCGGCAACAGTCTGTGTTATCGATCAGCAAAAGCTGCCTTTCTCCTTTGAAATCAAAAACCTGCGGTCTGTTGATGATGTTTTTGAAGCGATAGAGAACATGACTGTCAGGGGTGCTCCGCTGATAGGTGCTGCAGGTGCATTCGGCCTTTATCTTGCCACTCTCGAGATCACTTCGCAGACAAATATCCGTGAACATCTTTCAAATGCTGCAAGATATCTGATATCATGCCGTCCGACTGCAGTGAACCTCTCATGGGCTGTAAATTATTCTCTCGAAAAACTGCTTGATGATCATGCCCTCCAGATTCGTTGTCAGAAACAGCCCTGAAAACTGCTGTTGAGATCTGTGAAACGGATAAAGAATACTGCAGGCAGATAGGAGATCACGGATTAAAACTGATTGAAAGCCTGAGTAAACAAAAGAATGGAGAACCGCTGAATATACTGACACACTGCAATGCAGGATGGCTTGCAACAATTGACTACGGTACCGTGACTGCCCCGATATACCTTGCACACGACAAAGGGATCCCGGTTCATGTCTGGGTTGATGAGACAAGGCCCAGGAACCAGGGTGCAAAACTGACAGCCTGGGAACTTGGCCAGCACGGCGTTCCTCATACTCTGATTCCCGACAATACCGGCGGCCACCTGATGCAACAAAAGATGGTCGACGTTGTTTTTATAGGTAGCGACCGCACAACAAGCACCGGAGATGTTGCAAATAAAATAGGGACATATCTTAAGGCACTTGCAGCATCTGATAATAATGTACCCTTTTATTCCCTCTTCCCTTCAACATCAATTGATTTCGGCATAAGGGACGGTTTAAGGGAAATTATTATTGAACAACGCGATCCGGAAGAGGTTACAAATATCTCCGGACTGGCTGACGGAAAGATACAGTCAGTCCGTATCTGCCCTGAAAATACGGTTGCAGCAAATTATGGATTCGATATTACTCCTGCACGTCTTATAACCGGACTGATAACCGAAAGAGGGATATGCAGGGCAACAGAAAAAGAGATTAAGGAAATGTTTTCAGATAAATTCAAATAATATGCAAGGGGTTGTTAAGTTCAATTGCCACTGGAACCAGTCAGGTCCGGTAATATCTGACGAACAGTATGAAATAATTAATTACTGGAGGGAAATCCTTTATAACATGGACCTGATCGGTGCTTATGAGAATGGCGTTGGTTTCGGGAATATAAGCATGAGGATACAGGGTGGCAACCAGTTTGTAATAACCGGTTCTGCAACAGGAGAAATTCCTGAACTTGAGCCGGGGCATTATGTAAAGGTCAATTCGTTCAATATTGACGATAATGCTGTTCAGTGTGTAGGACCACTCAAAGCCTCATCCGAATCACTTACCCATGCGGCAATATATTCAGCTGATCCGGGAGCAAATGCTGTAATTCATGTTCACAGCCAGGAACTCTGGAATGAACTTATTTATAAAGTCCCGACAACCAATCCCTCGATGGATTATGGCACAACCGGACTGGCAAAGGATATCCTGAGGCTTTTTGAAGATTCGGATGTAATTGAGAAAAGGATCATTATTATGGCAGGTGACAGGGCCGGGATCCTCACCTTCGGAAATGATATGGATGAGGCTGTAAATGTTTTGATGGAATACCTCAGGAAGCAGTAATGGTCAAAGTAGGAATTATTGGCGGTTCCGGACTTGAGAATCCGGATATTCTTAAAATCACCTCAGGAGAAAAGTATTGAGACACCATACGGGAATCCCTCTTCTCCTCTTTTATGCGGATCACTTGAACGGTACTGAAATAGTTATCCTCTCACGGCATGGATGGCATCATACAATTCCTCCTTCAAAAGTAAATAACCGGGCAAATATCTTTGCTCTGAAAGCAGACCGGATGCACTCATATAATTACAACCACAGCCTGCGGAAGCCTGAGGGAGGAGATCGGACGGGGTGATCTTGTAATACCCGATCAGTTCATTGATTTCACAAGACACAGGACCATAACATTCTTTGAAGAGTTTGAACCGGGTAAAATGAATCATACCCCAATGGCTGATCCTTTTGACAAGAATTTAAGGGATCTTATAATTTCCACTGCGCTCAAGGATAGGAGTTCCGGTACATAAAAGCGGCACCATTATTACTATTGAAGGTCCGCGGTTTTCCACAAGGGCGGAATCGAAGATGTTCAGGATCTGGGGTGCTGATGTAATCAATATGTCGGTGGCTCCTGAGGTAACCCTTGCAAATGAGCTTGGCATTCCGTATGCAGCGATTGCGATGAGCACCGATTATGACTGCTGGAAGGAGGATGAGGATCCCGTGTCATGGGAAGAGGTCATAAAGGTTTTCAATAAGCAATGTGAATAAGGTTCTGAGGTTGTTGCAGGAGGTTATTCCGGGAGTAAAATAAATTTCAGATTAATCTTTTCAGTCAGCTCTTGCAAAATTACACGGCAAATAACTAATATTGCAGTCCCTTTTGAAAAGGTTTATAGTTCGAAGTTCAAAGTTCAAGGTTATGTAATCAGTACAATAAACTTTGAACCTTAAACATTAAACCTTGAACTTAATTGAGGGCCCATAGCTCAGATGGTTAGCAGCACCTGACTCATAATCAGGGGGTCGCTGGTTCGATCCCAGCTGGGCCCACAGTAACAAACATTTAAAGCCTTGATACACAAAGATATCGAGGCTTTTTTGTTTGTGTCTACTGAAACACTACTGAAACATTTCTGTTGAAATAGCTATATGTGTGATGTCCCAGGTTACCATGAGGGTGTGAAATGTGGAGTTTTGGCGGATTTTATTTAGAATATCAATCTGTGTGGGTATCAAAATAATTATCAACCAGCTTCTTATAACTATAAACCAATAGTCAGCAAAACGAATCATATAGACGTAATGGTGATTATTTCTTCTAGTTGACTTCTATTATATAGATATAATCTTTTAATATTTGAACTTGTTCAGATAAATTCATATTTGATAATTTGCTTCCTGCAGGGAGTTTTGCAGGAGTATCTAATAGCTCGATTAAATTAAAAAGATAACTTGACTTTATCGCATAGGTGACATTTTCAGCATCAAGATGTTTTGCATTGACTATACCAATGAGATTTCCCTTATTATCAAATAAAGGTCCACCACTATTCCCAGGTTGAACAGGTGCTGTAATTTGATAGGTTGTTATATCTCCCTGAAACCCAGTTTTTGAGCTAATTATCCCGTTGGTAAGCTTAATTTCATCTCCCATTGATGCTCGTAAAGGATATCCAAGCACAAAAACATTTTCACCTACGCTAGATAAATCCTTTTTTAAAATATATGGGATGTTCTTTATGCTAGTAAATACAGGATCATTAATCTTTAACAGAACAATATCGTTTTTACTATCTGAGACTAATATCACTGCTTTGAAAGCTGTATTGAATTCTCCATTAATCCCTTTAATCATAATTGTTTTGCCATTTTCAACGACATGGAAATTGGTAGCAATTATACCCTCTTCCGATATTGCAAATCCAGTACCTGATGAAGGAGTAAATTTGACAATTTCAGCCTCCAGAGGATAAACCTTAATCCACAGACTTGCAACATGCATTTTTATTTGTTTGTTCATGGATGGTTTTGAATTCGGGAATAATGCTTGTTTGAAATCATCAGGATAGTAAAAATCAAACTTCATTTCATCCACATCCGTGAATTTAACATTTGCATTAACAGTTGCGCTTGAACCTTTAATAACTTCTTTATAGAAGCACTTTCTTGAGTTAGCTGCTTTTTCAAATGATGTTGTCCAAAGGAAATCATTATCAATGCAAAAAGCATCAAATCCGTCTTTCCCTCTTACAATTGCAAAAAGATTTGTTGCTGTTTGATCACCACCTAACTGCTTACCTGTCACAATATCTGTTATAGTAGGGGTTACTGTGGCATTCCATAAACCCTCAATGGGATCAAGAGACTTAATGTTTTTATTAAAGTAGTCTTTCCATTCATCTTTTGACCTAATCCCTTGTGTAAAACCTAATTCTGGGAGGTTAAGAGATAATATTATGAGTAGAAATATTTTTTTCATTTATGTATACTTATAATGGTTAATAAAATAAGGACGTGGACCTAAATCTTACCGCACTGTAGGTACCGCTAAGCACCCCATCAACAATAAGCAAAGCCCACGTCGTCCGTGAGCGTATTGCCTATTATTCTTGTGATTGTTAATTTTAGCGGTTTTACAGTGCAAGAATAATAGCTTACGCTATTAATATTTATTTAATTAACTGTCTGTTTCGTATTAAATATTTATTAGGTTAAAATTATGAAATATAAATCAATTAGCATAAATTTGATATGCTGTATTGAACGTGTAATAATTAATAATATATAAGGACTCTCCAGGCGACACTTACTATTCACACAATCAGAATTGTATTGCAAAAATTCTACATTGACTTTCACATCAAAGTGTCGCCTTCTTTTAATTTGTTCGACTGCTGTCGATTAGAAAATTAAACATTTTTTCTAATCCGTTGCTAATGTTAATTTACTAAATTGTATATATAATTATTTGATCTATAATCTGAAAGTAAATAGTATAGAATCTTAATATGATACTTAAGATGGAATCCTGGAAGAATCTAAAAGTACTGGTAGCTGAAGATGACCTAATATATTCTATGATAATTTCAAAGTATCTGGAACCTACTGGAATTCATATAGTAAAGGCAAGTAATGGGAAAGAGGCCGTTGAACTCTGTAAAAATGACCAATTTGACTTAATACTCATGAATATTTACATGCCAGTAATGGACGGATTTGAGGCGACAAAGGAAATACGTGGATTTAATAAGGATGTAGTAATAATTGCTGAAACAGAATACTCCAACATCAGGGAAAGATGCCTTTCATCAGGCTTTACAGATTATATTCATAAACCTTTTACTCAATATGAATTGAATAAGATAATGGAAAAACACATCAGCAACTCTTCTTGTAAATTAAAATTGTTCTTTAAAAAATTCATGTCTATTTAAGCAGGAACCCCCAGCCATGTCTGCACAACCGGGGGTTTGTCTCGCTGCATATCCGGAGAATTCCGGGTATATTAGGAGCTAATTTAAAAAGCTCCGGGGACATTTCAATACAACTTTATTAAATATTTTATCGATGAATTTGGACCTAGTGGGTGGTACATTCTATTGCCCTTTAAACAGGTAAGCAATCCTGTGCGTTACTCGTCTTATTCTTATTTGCTTACATATTGGTATGATTATTCAAAAAGGTTGGTCAAGAATGATTCTGCTTTTCTTGTAGATTCTAAAGACCTTTCTAATTCGTTTAATGAGTTAATTACATTTTTACCAATTCTCTTAATTAATTCTTTGTCTTTTGGTAACGGAATAGGGATTTCGGCAATAACATCAGGCTCCAAATGCTCCTGATTTGTACCATAAGCTGATTTTAACATTAAACTTTGTCCAATATCTGATTTTAGAAACTGGAAAATAAAACCTCTTAAAAAGATATCATCAACTACTATTCGAATCAAATTATTAGTTGCAATATGACCGTCATGCTGTTTTAAAGCATAAGCGACACGCCCTAATGTCCCAGAATCAGAAACAAGTATATATCCGTTATAAATAGTCAATGCATCTAAATGCTTTTTTGTTTGTTTATCAGCTTTGGTGCTGTCAAGATATTTTATATTCTCAGTATTCAGCTGTGTTATTGCAGTTCCAGTAAAATATTTTCGAATCGTATTACCTTCTGTAATCCCTAAATCTGCATAGGGTCGTTTAAACCTTGGTCCATTAAAGACTCGAGCACTATCACCTAGTCGATGGATTTCAAAGTTTTCATTATCTCCAAGTCCTAATACTTTTTCAAAAGCTGCATTATGTTTTGGTAAATACCTAATAGGGTTTAATGAATAGTTGGATTTGTCAAGTTCAGAAATATCTATTGAAAATCTAAATGCACTTTCAATTAAATTAATATCTAAAAAATTATGATAATCCGTAGAAATATCAGTCAAATCTTCATCTAGTACATAACTACCTTTATTAATTATTGGGTTACCTTCTGAATCTCTCTTAAAAATTGCTTCTCCACGACTTGTTTGTCCTATCTTATTCGAAATAGCTAGAAATATTTTATAGCTCTTTGGAAGTATTCCAGTAGGCTTCTCGAGGAAAATTACAGACGCTTTTGAACCACAGAATGGTTGGAATGTATCCTCGTGTAAATTAACAACACCTAGAATCTTAGTATTAGCTAAAATATACCTTCTTATTGCAATGGCTTCTCTATTATCAAGTTGCCCTTTTGCCATTACTATTCCTAATCTACCTCCTGGTTTTAACCATTGGATCGACTTCTCTAAGAATAATATTTCAGGGGCAACTCCCTGTTTTGAATTAGTACGTTGCTCATATATGATTTCATCATTTTCATTTGTATCCCAAACTAATCCAGATTTATATTGTCCTAATATCTTGGCTTCCTTAATTCGTATGTCATGTCCTGAACCAAAAGGAGGGTTCGTTAAAATAATTGTCGCCTTGCCTATACCTGCCTTATCTTGAAAGTTTGCTGAAAACTTTGCAACTTCATCTAAGCTATTTCCTTGCTCAATTCCTCCATGCCCATCTTTCCCAATTAACATATTTGCCTTAGCTATCTTTGTCAGCTTTGGTGATATGTCTGCACCATATATTTGATGAACTAGATTTCGTTTTAAAATCTCTTTAGCGCCTATTGTTCTTTTCGAATTATCAATTTTTTGAAATAGGTAATTCATTGAACTTACAAGAAATCCTCCAGACCCACAAGCAGGATCAAGTATTAAATCTTTTTCGGTTGGGTCAATAATCCTTACCATCATATCGATTACGAGTCTATTTGTGAAAAATTGACCCCTTTCTCCTTTTAAATGCGATGCAACATAAACTTCATATGCAGTACCAATAACATCATAAGGAGCATCAAGGAATGAATATTGTTGTAAATATGAGATGACAATGGCCAATTGACTATCTGAAGCAGTTATTTCTTCATGCTTATTAAATACATCAGGATATCTTTCCTTTACGGCGTCAAATAAATTTCTGACTCTTAAACAGGAAGATTTTTTAAGTATATCTTCATGAAATTCATTTGGGGTTATATGAAATTTACAATCATCATCGGCACTTGATTCATCTTCAATTTTAGCAAGGATAATACGAACCATATCCAGAGCAACATCTTCAGAATCAATCCCTGAACCATATATTGCATTATGACATCTTTGAAAAGCAAGTTTAAGGTCAACTGGGGAAATTAAATCTGCTTTTTTAAATCTACCTATACTATCCCAGGCAAGTCCATATTTTGGTATTCCAAGCCAACTTATAATTTCATTTTTCTTATAAAAATCCTTTCGATAAAACTCAATATTTCCTCCATTTGTCCAAAATCCTCCCTGTGCAGAACAAGCAGAAATGTATGAAGTCAATTGTCCATCATGAGACTTTATATTAGGAGCTTTTATTTCGCCTATAAATAATATCTTCCCTTGTTCATTTTCCGCTTTTGCCCTCTTATTCTCGTAAACTACAATATCAGCTCTTTTACGCTCTCTCCCAATATTAATACTGCGTTCAAAGCCAATAATGTCTTTAGGATACCCAAGCTCTTTATGGAGTACATGAGCTGTTTTTTGACGGATTCTTTCCTCTGGTTTATTGTCCCGCTTCAGTCTCATCAAGATAATCAATAATTTTACCCTGAGCATCTAATGCAACTTGATATTCTTGTGCCTCAAGCCATTTATCCAATTCACTATTTGCCATTTTAAATCTAGAATATTAATCACCAAATATATGCTTTCTTTCCCTCAACACTTTCTTTCTGATTGGATTTATTGTATGACAAGTTTGATTCAAGATATGTTAATGAGATGAATGTTGAAACCGAAGATTAAACTTCTGTAAGTAAGTAAAGTACATTCCCCAAGATCTTGATTGGAATAGTTAATAACTTGAGCATTAACTCTTCATTAAGACTTGAATCATGTTTTCGTCTTCAAACCTTAATTCTCAAATAAACCAAATCTATATTATTGATAACCTGCTACTTACAATATTATTAAAATTAATAGCATGCTCTAATTGACTGTTTATGTGCATTTTAAGTCACTTAGTCCTTCAGGCAATAGATTGTGTAACTGAATAGGTTAAAATGT
>CAWFRW010000011.1:0-271085 GCA_963818295.1 uncultured Bacteroidales bacterium | reverse complement strand
GGCGTGGGCAGGGGCCAGACCACCTGCGTGCCGTCCGGCTCGGGGCGCTCGGCGACCTCCCACAGGTCGCGCATCTGCTTGCCGCCGTTCTGCTGCTTCATGTCCCGGTAGTTGAAGCGGTGCGCGAGCGGCTTCGACCGCATGGGCGCGGCCCAGAGGAGGATCTCGGTGGAGTGGGTGAAGAACCGGCAGGCCAGGTTGGGCGCCGCGTTCGGCTTGAACCAGGTGACGGTGTTGAGGAGGTGGAACCCCAGCTCCTGCATCGCGTATCCGACGGAGAAGATCACGTGTTGCGTGCCGGAGACCCAGATGGTCCCGGACGGCTTGAGGACCCGGCGGCAGGCCTGGAGCCATCCGCGCTGGAAGGCGTGATCGGCCTCCACGCCGCGGGACTGATCCCACCCGCCCTTGTCCACCCGGACCCGACGTCCGGCCTGGCAGGTGGTGCCGCCGTTCGACAGGTGGTAGGGAGGGTCCGCAAAGATCAGGTCGACTGACCGGGGCGGCATCTTCTCCAGCACCTCGAGGCTGTTCCCGAGGACCATCGCCCAGCCGGGTCCACTGTCCTCGGTGCCCGGAAGGTCGTCCCAGTCGTGAAGATCGAGTCGGCGCGCCATTGCTACGCATGGTATGGGCGATATCGATCCTGTCCATTTTTCGATCCCGGAGAACCGAGAACATGTCCGAAGAAACCCGTCCCCAGGAGAACCCGCTCGAGGGGCTCATCCGCCCCTGGTTCTTCCCGTCGTTCGGGCTGACCGTCGTCGTGGGCGTCGCCGTGTTCTGGTTCACCGGCCTCCTCACCGAGTCTGCCGTCGGGGCGATCGTGGCGGTCCTCGTGCCGCTCGTCCTCGCACTCATGATCCTGCGCCCGGCGCTCTCGACGTCCGTCGGGACGGCCACGCGCGCGCTCCTCGCCGCGGCGGCGATCCTGGCGTTCGTGGTCGCGGCGGTCCCGGCGTACGAGGCCGTCGCACCCCGGCGAGCCGCAGCTGGTGGCCGAGCTGACGCCGGGTCGGCGAGACGCAGACCATCCCACCGGGGACGAACGGCGAGGTCCTGCTCCTCGTGTCGACCCGGCTCGGCGGCGCGTCGGAGCCCGTCGTGAACTTCCGGCTCGGCGGCTTCGAGAAGCCGGTCGAGGGCGAGCTTCGCCGAACGACCGGCTTCGCCCGCGTCGGGCGCGGCGGGAGCGCCAAGGTGTCCCATGACCACGACGCCGACTGGTTCGAGGCGACGCTCCCGGCCGGCGCCGACCGACATCAAGCTCGAGCGCGTGCAGGGGCTCTCCACTGCGCCGCTGCGGATCGAGCTGTTCCGCGGACTGGCTCTCGCACCGGCTCGCCTGGATCCTCTCAATCCTCGTGCTCGCGCTCGCCGCGGTGGGCGAGGTCCGCTGCCGGCGTGACTCCGGCGCGACCATCGCAGCCGGTGTGGCCCTCGGGTTCGGCCTGGTGGTGAGCTACAACGTCACGCCCGGGCCAGGCGGTCATCCCGTCGCTCTGGGCCATCGTCCTCGGCGCCATCGTGGGCGCCCCCGCGGCGGTGCTCGTGCGCATGGCGGTCCGGCGGTTCCTGCCGGCCACCGCCACGCGGGACGGCCGCTAGCCCGGTCGCGACGAAGCGCAGCGGAGCAGCGCCACGTCCGGGGTCCTCGACAGCGCGTTCGTGAAGGAGGCGGCGCTCGCCGTCGGCTTCCACAAGGCCGGCATCGCCCGGGCCACGGCGCTCGAATCCGGGGCCGCTCGACCGGGTGCTGGCCCGCGGCGCCGAGGCCGACATGGCCTGGCTCCGGACGCAGCGCGCCGAGCGCCTCGACCCGCGCCGCCTCCTGCCCGGGGCGCGGAGCGTGATCGCGCTCGCCGTGGCGTACTCCGGCGAGCCCACGCCGCCGCCGGCCGGCCACGCCGAGGTGGCGAGGTACGCGCGGGGACGCGACTACCACACCGTGCTGAAGCGGAAGCTGAAGGCGTTCGTCGCCCGCATCCGGGAGCGGGATCCCGACGTGGCCACCTTCCTCTCGGTCGACGCCGGCCCGGTCATGGAGAAGGCGTGGGCGGAGCGCGCCGGCCTCGGCTGGATCGGCAAGAACGGCTGCCTCATCACGACCGACCTGGGGAGCTGGGTGCTGCTCGCCGCCGTCCTCCTCGACCGCGATCTCGTCCCCGACGACCCTCATCCCGAGCGCTGCGGGGACTGCTCCGCCTGCATGCCGGCCTGTCCCACGGGCGCCATTCCCGAGCCCGGCCTGGTGGACGCGCGGCTCTGCCTCTCCTTCCAGACCATCGAGCGGAGGGGCCCGGTGCCGGAGGGCGTGGCGGGGCGGCTGGGCCGGTGGGGCTTCGGCTGCGACGACTGCCAGACGGCCTGCCCGTGGAACCGGGGCGCGGGTGGGGTGAGCGACCCGGAGCTCCTGCCCGTGCGCCATCCCTCGCTCGACCTGCTCCCGCTCCTCCGGCTCACGCCCGAGGAGTACCGCGCCCGGTTCTACGGGACGGCGCTGGCGCGCGCCGGCCACGCGGGTCTCGTCCGCAACGCCGCCCTGGCGGCGCCCGCCACGCACGATGCCCGGCTCCTGCCCGAGCTCCGGCGGCTGCTCGGCAGCGAGCTTCCCGGCGTGGCCGAGGCGGCCCGCTGGGCCATCGGGCGGATGGCCGGGTCGAAGCCGTGATCAATCTCGCCATGCTGCTCCACTCGGCGCTGTCGGCCGGGACCTACCTCCTCGCGAAGCGGGCGCTCCTCGAGCTCTCCCCGTTCGAGGTCGCGCTCGCGCGCTTCACCCTGGCGGGCGCCATCTACGGGGCGCTCCTGCTGGCGCGGCCCCGGCGGGTGGCGCGCGGCGACCTCCTCCGGCTCACCGCGCTGGGGTTCATCGCCATCCCCCTCAACCAGGGGCTCTTCCTCTTCGGGCTCTCCCTCACCACTCCTGGCCACGCGGCGCTGCTCTACGCCATGACGCCGATCTTCGTCTTCGTCCTCGCGCTCCTGCGCGGGGAGGAGCGATCGAGCCTCTGGAAGACCGCCGGGATCGCCACCGCCTTCTCCGGCGCGGCGGTGGTGCTCGTGGCGCGCGGGCAGCTCTCCGGACACGCCGACGCGTCGCGGGCGCTGCTGGGCGACCTGCTCGTGCTGGCCGCCGTGGTCGCCTGGGCCGTGTACGTGGTGTGGGGCAAGCCCTTCGCCGAGCGATACGGCGTCGTGACCACGACGGGGATCAGCATCGTCACGGGCAGCCTGCTCTACCTCCCGGTGGGGGTCTGGTTCTCCCGCGCCGCCGACTTCCGGGCGCTCTCGGCTCCGGGCTGGTGGAGCCTCGCCTACCTGGTCGTGCTCACGAGCGTCGTCGCCTACCTCCTGTACTACTGGGCGCTCGCCCGGGAGGACGCCAGCCGGGTGGCCATCTGGTCGAACACCCAGCCGGTGCTCACGGCGTTGCTCGCCTGGGCGATCTACGGCGACCGCCTCACGCCGTCCTTCGTCGCGGGCGGGTTGCTCGTCATCGCCGGCGTGGCGATGACGCAGCGGGGCTGAGCGTCGCCGGTTAATCCTGCGGCGATGACGCTCGCCGAGAAACTGCACGCCGCACGCACCGCCGCCGCCGTCGGCCCCGTGGAGGGGCGAGGCGTGCTGCGCCTGGAAGGCAAGGGCGCCCGCGACTACCTGCACCGGATGTCCACCCAGCACCTCTCGGCGCTTCCGACCGGGGCGAGCGCCTACGCGGCCTTCCTCGACACGAAGGGGCACATCGTCGGCGAGGGGCTGGCGGTGGCCCGAGCGGACGACGTCCTCTTCCTCACCGAGCCGGAGGAGGTGCCCGCGCTCCTCGCACACCTCCGGAAGTACCTGCTGGCGGCCCCGGTGAAGATGACCGACGAGTCGGCGTCGCTGCAGGCCATGGCGGTGCTGGGCCCGGCCGGGATCGAGGCGGCTCGCGAGGCCGGCGGTGCGGAGACGATCGCCGCCACGCCGCGGCGCGGCGTCGCGGCCGTGGAGATCCTGGCGCCGGCCGGGCGCCTGGCCGGGATCCGGGAGGCGCTCGTCGCCGGAGGCGCGGCGGATCTCGACGCCTCCGACCTGGAGGCGCTGCGCATCGAGGAGGGGGTGGCCCGCTTCGGCGCCGACATGGACGCCGAGCGGCTGCCCATGGAGGCCGCCCTCACGCGCGACGCCATCCACTTCCAGAAGGGCTGCTACCTGGGGCAGGAGGTCGTGCTCCGCGCCACCGTCCGAGGTCACATCCAGAAGGGTCTGGTCCAGCTCGAGGTGCCGGCTGGCGTCGGGCCCGGGACCCCGCTCCGCGTCGAGGACAAGGACGTGGGGCTGGTCACGAGCGTCGCCGAGACGAGCCAGGGACGGCTCGGCCTGGGGTACCTGCGCCGCGCCCACTGGCGCGAGGGAGAGCGGCTCCAGACCCCGGCGGGCGACGCGGTCGTCCGCCGGGTGCTGGTCACTTCTTGAGCGGACAGGCGGAGACCGCCGTGGACGGGTCGATGGCCGCGCCTCCGGTGATGATCTCCTTCACGAGGCCGTCCTGGCCGATGACGTAGGTCGCGCGGTTGGCGACGCCCAGGATGGGAATCTTTCCCGGGTACTGCTCGACCACGGTTCCCTTCTCGTCGGACAGCAGGACGAACGGGAGCTTGTACTCGGCCTTGAATCTCGAGAGCGTCTCCACGGAGTCGGTGGAAACTCCGACGACCTCGGCGCCCTTCTTCTCCACCTCTGCGTACCGGTCCCGGTACGCTTGATTTTCCTTCGTTCAACCAGGGGTGAATGCCTTGGGGAAGAAGGCGAGCAGCACGGGCCCCCTCTGGAGCAGCGTCGAGAGGGTGACCGGCTTGCCGTCGGTGCCGGGAAGCGTGAAGTCCGGCGCCTTGTCCCCCACCTTGAGTGCAGCCGACGCCCCGAGGAGCGCCGCCAGGATCGGGATGGTCATGGGGCGTCGTTATCCGCGCGCGACCGGCGGCGCAATGAAAGCGCCCTCGGGGCCCCGGGCGCTCACGTCCCGCGTGGGGCCGCGACCTCGCTGTCGATGACCGTGTGCCACGAGTCGCCCTGCCGTTCCCGCACCGAGAGGAAGGTGCCCGTCCCGCGGGATGGACCCTCGCCCCGTTCCCAGGTTCCGATGGAGGCCTCCAGCGAGCCGTCGCGGGAGGTGAGCGTCCGGACGGCCCGGCGGGCCGACTTCTCCGGAGGCGAGGGCTCGAGGGGCGCGTCGAGCACCGCCATCCAGCGGCCGTCCGCGTCCCGGGACCAGACGGTCACGTAACGTCCAAGCGAGGGCGCCGCGCCCTTCTCCTTCCACTCGAAGACGGCGTCCCCGATGGTCCACCCCAGGTCGCCGGAGCGGGCGATCCCGGAGTCGGTTGGCTTCCAGCGGAGGGTCGGCCCCCCCGCGACGAAGTAGCGGCCCCACTTCTCGCGAATCGCCTCGCGCCCGACCTGCAGGGAGGCTCCGGCGAAGACCGCGTCCGGCGCCACGCGGGACAGGAAGGCCGCCTGGTCCCTCGCCGCCACGGCGGCATCCCAGGAGGCGTCCACGGACCGGAGGCCCCCGTCCGGGCCCGCGCACAGGATCGCCGCGACGGCCAGGGGGAGGACGGCGGTCACGTTTTCCCTAGGTGAAACGGACGCCGGGCCGCATCTCGCGGAGCCGTTTCACCCGCTCCTCGATGGGCGGGTGGGTGGAGAGCAGGCTCGCGAAGGCCCGTCCGTGCAGCGGATTCACGATGAAGAGGTGGGCCGTGGCGGGGCCGGCGTGCTCCATCGGGCGCTGCTCGTTGGCGCCCTCGAGCGCCAGCAGCGCCTGGGCCAGCGGCTCCGGATCGCCCGTCATCCCGGCCCCGGTGGCGTCGGCCGCGTACTCGCGCGAGCGGGAGACCGCGAGCTGGATCAGCATGGCCATGAGGGGCGCCAGGATGGCCCAGGCCAGCGCGCCGAAGATGTTGGAATCGCGACCGCCCTCGTCGCGCGCCCCGAGGCTCCCGAACATGCCGGCCCACTGGATCATGTGGCCGAGGGATCCGATGAGCCCGGCCAGGCCGGCGGCGATGGTGGCGATGAGGATGTCGCGGTTCTTCACGTGGGAGAGCTCGTGGGCCAGCACGCCCTCGAGCTGCCGACGGTCGAGGATGCGCAGGATGCCCTCGGTGACGGCGACCGCGGCGTGCTCCGGGTTGCGTCCGGTCGCGAAGGCGTTCGGCGTCTCGGAGGGGATGAGGTAGATGCGCGGCATCGGCATCCCCTCCTTCCCGGTGAGTCGCTCGACGATGTCGTAGACCTCGGGGAGCTGTTCCCGCGTCACCGGCTGGGCCCCGTTGGTCGCGAGCGCGATCCGGTCGGAGAACCAGTACATGACGAAGTTCATCACCAGGCCGAGCGCGCCGAAGAGCAGCATCCCCTGGGCGCCGCCCACCATGTTGCCGAGGATGCCCAGCAGCGCGATGAGGCCCGCCATCAGGACGAAGGTCTTGAGGTAGCCTTTCGAGCCGCCGATCTTCGGGGCCGGGGCGCCGCGGACGGTGGCTCCGCGCGTCGAGGTCGGGGTCGGTTCGTTCCATGCCATGGAGCGCAATGTAACCAGCCCCGGGAGCCGGTCAAACCGATCCCGAGCGGCGGTTCGGGGAATTCCCGTGGGCCGTCCGAGAGTTAGCGTTGGGATCCGGTCCGTGGTACACGCGAATCCGGGCGATATCGGAGGCGGGTATGGCGGCGAAGGCGGCGAAATCGGACCGGGGTCTGCGGCAGCTCGAGCTCGTGGCGGTGGCGACACCGCCCCCCCGGGCGCCCGCGACGAAGGGCAAGGTCGCGAAGGGCGGGACGGCCAGGGGTGCGGCGGCGAAGGTCGCGGCTCCGAAGGCGCCCGAGCCGCAGCCCGTGCTCCCGACCGTCGAGCTCCCGGCGGTCGAGCCTCGCCGCCCCAAGCGCCGCGCCACGGCCGAGCAGATGGCCACCCGGCAGCGCGAGATCTCCATCTCCGAGTTCTTCACCAAGAACCGCCACCTGCTCGGCTTCGACAACCCGTCGAAGGCGCTGCTGACGACCATCAAGGAGGCCGTCGACAACTCGCTCGACGCCTGCGAGGAGGCCGGCATCCTCCCCGAGATCTCCATCGAGGTCCGGGACCTCGGGTTCGAGACCTCCGGCGAGCTCACCAAGGGGGAAGGGCGCTTCGTGGTGGCGATCGAGGACAACGGGCCCGGGATCGTGAAGGCGCAGGCCCCCAAGATCTTCGGCCAGCTGCTCTACGGCTCGAAGTTCCACCGGCTGAAGCAGTCCCGCGGGCAGCAGGGCATCGGCATCAGCGCCGCGGCGATGTACGGACAGCTCACCACCGGCCAGCCGATCCGCGTCGTCTCGCGCACCGGCAAGGGCAAGCCCACCCACTCGTTCGACATCCAGATCGACACGCGCAAGAACAGCCCGGTGGTCACGCGGGACGAGGCGCTGCCGGACTGGCACCAGGAGCACGGGACCCGGGTCGAGCTGGAGATCGTCGCGAACTGGCAGGCCGGCCAGAAGTTCGTGAACCGGTACGTCGAGCACACCGCGCTCGCGAACCCGCACTGCACCGTCCACTACGTCCGGCCCAAGCAGTCCCGGCTCTCCTTCCCGCGCGCCACCGAACGAGCTGCCCAAGGAGGCGCTGGAGATCCGCCCGCACCCGCACGGCGTCGAGCTGGGCGCGCTCATGACCATGGCGGGGGACTCGAAGAGCCACGACGTGAAGGGGTTCCTCCAGACCTCCTTCAGCCGCGTCTCCTCGCAGGTGGCCGAGCGAGATCCTCGCCGCGGCCGGGCTCAAGGAACGGATCCGTCCGCGCCAGATCGCCGCCGACCGCGACCTGGCCGACAAGCTCCACGCCGGCATCCAGGCGACGAAGATCATGGCCCCGCCGGTGAACTGCCTCTCCCCCATCGGCGACGCGCTGATGCGGCAGGGGCTCGTCTCCTTCCTCTCGGTGATCGAGACCGAGGGTCCGGAGGGCGAGGACGGCCAGCTCGACCTCGACCAGGCGGACAAGAAGAAGGGGAAGGGCAAGAAGGCGAAGCCGCCCGAGGCGCCGCCCCTCGAGCCGGGCCAGCCGGAGGCCGAGGAGGGGGTCGAGAAGATCAAGGGGCACGACTACTTCATCGCCACCGTGACCCGCCCGCCCACGCGTCTACCGCGGCAACCCGTTCCAGGTCGAGGTGGGGCTCGCCTACGGCGGCAGCTGGCCGGCCGACAAGCCGATCGAGCTCTTCCGCTTCGCCAACCGGGTGCCGCTGCTCTTCCAGCGCGGCGCCTGCGGCATCACCGAGGCGATCGTGAAGACCGACTGGCGCAACTACCTGCTCAGCCAGCCCAAGGGCTCGCTGCCGGTGGGGCCCATGGCGCTGCTCGTGCACATCGCGTCGGTCTGGGTGCCCTTCACCAGCGAGTCGAAGGAGGCGGTGGCCCACTACCCGGAGATCCTCCGGGAGATCCAGCTGGCCGCGCAGGAGTGCGGCCGCAAGCTGGCCGCCCACATCCGCAAGCGGCAGCACGCCGACTACCAGGCCCAGCGCCGCTCCATCTTCGAGCTCTACATCCACGAGGTGGCCGAGGCCATCGGCAAGATCGTGGGGCGCAGCCCCGACCCCATCCGGCGGGAGTTCCTGCGGGTGGCCGAGAAGGTGACCGAGGCCGACCTCGCCTCGCAGGACGCGAAGCTCGAGGAAGCGGCCGAGAAGACGTCGAGGCGCCCGCGGCGCCCGAGGAGGACGAGTAGGCCATGGCGCGCATGGACGCGGTCTCGAAGAAGACGGTGGCGAAGATCGAGAAGCTGGCCGAGTCGGTCGTCCGGGCGGTGAAGGGGGGCGGCAACCCCTTCGTCGAGATCCCGGTGCGCAGCCTGGCCAACGTGCGCTTCAACGAGAAGAAGCGGGTGGTCGAGCTCGGGGAACCAGCGGCAGAAGCGCTACTTCTTCAACGTCTCGATGGCCAAGAAGTTCATGCAGACCTTCCTGGTCTCGGACGCCTGCAAGGAGCTCATCGAGTCGCGGCAAGACCACCAGCATCCGCGACCTCTACTACATCACCAAGCACACCATCGGCGACACCAAGCAGAACACCTTCGAGGAGCAGGACGAGTCGGATCCCATCATCGAGGACCTCGAGGTGGCGCTCGACGCGCTGCGCGAGGAGCTGCACCTCTTCGCCTCGCGCAAGGGCACCATGGTCGGCCCCATCACCATCCGCGACTCGGGCGACACCATCGACCTGCGGCGCATGGGCTCGGGCGGCTGGGGCGTGCCCTCCATCGTCGAGGAGAACGTCATCCAGTTCGGACGCCACGAGGCGAAGTACGTGCTGCTCGTCGAGAAGGACGCCGTCTGGAGTCGCTTCAACGAGGACAAGTTCTGGAAGCGGCAGAACGCCATCATCATCCACGGCGGCGGGCAGCCGCCCCGCGGGGTGCGGCGGATGGTGCAGCGCCTCCACCGCGAGCTGAGGACTCCCGGTCTACGTGCTGGTCGACAACGACCCGTGGGGCTTCTACATCTACTCGGTGGTCAAGCAGGGCTCGATCAACCTGGCCTTCGAGTCGATGCGGATGGCGGTGCCCGACGCCCGCTTCATCGGGCTGTCCTCCTTCGACAAGGAGCACCTACAAGCTGCCGTCCAACGTGGCCATCAAGATGGACGACGGCGACGTGGCCCGCGCCAAGCAGATGCTCGCGTACCCCTGGTTCCAGGCCAAGCAGTGGCAGCGGGAGATCCAGGAGATGGTGCGGTCGGGCGTGAAGTACGAGCTCGAGGCCCTCTCACGCCGCGGGATCTCCTTCATCACCGAGGAGTACCTGCCGACGAAGCTGCGGGAGAAGGACTGGATCGCCTGAGGCGGTGCGGTCCGGGTTGACGGCGCGCCGGCGCTGCATACACTGCCGGCCCCTACGAGGAGGAACCAGATGGCGACTCAACGCACGAATCGGTCGAAGCGCAAGGTGAAGAACCGCAGCAAGGTGAAGCGGACCGCGGCCAAGCGCGCCAGCGTCCGGTCGGTGAAGCGCAAGCGCAGGGCCAAGAAGTCCCCGCGGTAGCCCCCGGTCTCCCGGCTCGCCGGGCGCGGTCAGCGCGCCTGGCGTGCCGGGGCGGGCTGGCCGAGGAACGCGGCGCTCCGCCCAGCAAGCCGTCGAGCATGGCCGACCCCCCGGGGGAAGGCTGCGCCGCGCGATGGCCGGGAAGTCTCCCGCACCGACGCGACGCTGGCGTCGTAGCCGTGTCGCGTGAGGCTTCCCTCCACCAGGCGGTACCGCAGGAAGAGCAGCCAGGTCTGCAGCACGTCGGTCATGCAGTAGGCCGCGATGCGGTCGAGCGACCCCGCCACGTAGAGGACGTGCACGTCGCGGCCCGCCACCTCCTCCTTGCCGGGCAGCCCGACCAGCTTGGCGTAGAGGTCGAGGGGGGCGGCGGGGGCCGCCCGGCCGTTGGAGAGCAGTTCGAGGAGGTCGAGGTGGTCCTCCGCGTCCTCGGCGCGGGCGCCCTGGAACCACCGCGTCGCTGGCACGCCCAGCTTGAGCGACCGCATCTCGAGAACCGGCAGGTCGAACCCCCGCCCGTGGAACGACACCACGGTGTGGCCGGCGATGCGCTGCCAGGTGCGCCGCAGGAAGGCCGCCTCGTCGCCAGCCCGGTCGGTCCAGGCGGTGGCGTCGACCACCCGCAGCGCGCCGTCCCGCTCCTCGGCCTCGAGCGTGCAGGCCACCACGGGCCGGTGGTAGGGAATGGGCAGGAAGTCGGTGCGGCCGCCGCTTCGGGAGCGCCTCTCGTCGAGCAGCCGGCGGAGCTGCTCGGCGTAGGGGCGGTCGGGCTGGCCGTCGACGGCCGCGACGAGGTCCTCGTCGGGGACGGTCTCCAGGTCGAGGGCGACGAACCTGCGGGGTGGCACGGGACGGATGGTACGGGCCCGGTCTGACAGGGGGTGTCCCGTCCGGGATGGTTCACTCGCTGTGACCCCATGAGGGGTCTATCGGCGCTCCCGCGTGGCGGAGCATACCCAGCCGGGAGGAGGAACTCGGACATGAGCGTCGTCGACGCGAGGGAAGCGGTGGCGGGCAGAGATGCGGAAGGCCTGGGGCTGGCTGCTCGCCTGGGGCATCCTGCTCGTGGTGGGCGGCGTCGTGGCGCTGGGCTACGAGTTCGCCATGTCGGTCGTGACCACCATCTTCGTGGGCGGTCTCCTCGTGGCCTACGGGCTGGTGGAGATCGTCCAGGCGTTCCGGCACCGGCGCTGGTCGGGTTTCCTGCTCTTCCTCCTCGGGGGTCTCCTGTCCATCGTGGCCGGGATCGCCGTCCTGGCCCAGCCGCTCGCGGCCATGGGGGTGCTCACGCTGATGGTGGCCGCCTACTTCATCGTCCTCGGCGCCTTCCGGTCGGTGGTGGCGGTGAGCAGCCGCCATCCGGGCTGGGGGTGGGGGCTCTTCAACGGCGCGGTCTCGGTGCTGCTGGGGCTGCTCATCTGGAACCGCTGGCCGGACTCGTCGCTCTGGGTCATCGGGATGTTCGTGGCCATCGACATGATCTTCCAGGGCTGGAACTACGTGATGCTCGCGCTCATCGCGCGCAAGGGAGCGGCGGCGATATGCGCCGCCGGTGCACTGACATGGGATTCATCCTCCGGTTGCTCCTCAACGCGGCCGCCCTCTGGGTGGCCGTCCGTCTCGTCTCCGGAATCACCTACCAGGGGGGCTGGCCGGGCTTCCTGGGCGTGGCGCTGGTGTTCGGGTTCGTCAACGCCATCGTGAAGCCGGTGCTCACGCTCTTCTCGCTCCCCGTCATCCTGCTCACGCTCGGCCTCTTCTACTTCGTGGTGAACGCCCTCGCCCTCTGGATCACGGCGGGCATCTCCGGCAGCCTGGGGATGGGGTTCAAGGTGGAAGGATTCTGGGCGGCCTTCCTCGGCGCGCTGATCGTCAGCCTGGTGAACCTGGTCTTGTCCTGGTTCGTGGGTCGGCCGGGCTGACCGCGAACCGGTGCTCGAGGCAACCGCACGGGCGGTGTACTCCTCCCTGGAGCTGGGTGACGAGGAGGCCGTTCCTGGCCTTCCTCGTCGCCGCATCCGCCTTCTCCTGGCCCGACTGGCTCTCGCTGGCGGCCGGGCACGCGCGGGTCGCACCGGGCCGTCTGCCCACCGACATGGTCGGGATGGCCGGGACCGGCCATGGCCGCGTTCGCCGTGACCGCCGTGGCGGGCGGCGAGGAGGGGCTCCGGGCCCTGGTGCGCCGGCTGGTGCGCATCCCCTGGCGGTCGGCCTGGTTCTGGATCTCTGGCGCCGAGTCCGCTCTGGGTCGCGCTCGGCACGGTGGCGCTGCTGGCGATGGCCGGCCCAGCCCGTCCCCTCGCTGGATTCCTTCGCGCGCTACCCCGGCATCCCGGCCCTGCCGCTCGTGATGGTCTTCGACCTGGTCCTCCTCGGGGTCGGGTTCGGCCAGGAGATCGGCTGGCGCGGACTGGCGCTGCCGCGGATGCAGGCCCGCTTCGGTCCGCTCGGGGGAGCGGTGCTCCTGGCGCTGCCCTGGGGCGCCTGGATGCTCCCTTTGCTCGCGGTGTACCGGGCCGGCCTCCCTCCGGGCGCGAGCCCGCTCCTACCGCTCGCCATCGGCGCGATTCTGCTCGTCGCGTCGTCGGTGGTCCTCGCGTTCGTCGTCGCACGCACCGAGGGGAGCCTGGTCGCGGCGGATACGCTTTTCCTTTACCGTCTGGGAAAAGAGCACTATTCCTGTTGAGAGCAATATCAGCAAAAGATAAAATTTCTTCATTTTTCTGAACTTATTTTTTTACAGTTCACTATTAAACAAAACATAAAATAACGTACAATGTTCATGTTATTTTCTTTATCAAAGCCAGCCGGCATGAGGAACTTTGGGCAGATTTATATAATGATGCTTTCATAAGAAGATCCCTCCAAAATGCTGCATCCTGTGAAATGGGCTTCACTTATCAGTATCTGACATGGAAGGAGGTGCATCCTCCGGTGAACTTCCCCAGTTCATATCAGGTTTATCTCCCATATTCGAGTATCAGTTTGCCACCTTTAACCAATTCAGAATGGTAGAACCATGGTTTGGTTAGCTTTTCCCCGTTTAATGCTGCAGACTGGATATACCTGTTTGCATCTGAAACATTTTTTGCTTCAATAATAAAAGTTTTCCCGGGATAATATGCCGGATCGAGATGAATGGTTACTTTTTTAAATATCGGGCTTCCTATCTCATAGAAAGGTTTAACTGATGCTCCTCCATCTGTTTCAAAAAGCCCCATGGCGCTCATCACAAACCAGGCTCCCATCTGTCCTTCATCCTCATCTCCCAGCCATGCATTATAAGGATCTGATCCGTAATACCTGTCCTGTATTTCACGAACCCATTTTTGCGTAAGCCATGGCTTGCCGGAATAATTGAATAAATATGCTGCCTGCATATTCGGCTGATTGCCATGATTAATATAATATTCTTCAACTCTGTCGCCGGTTGCATTGAAATTTGCTTTCCTGGATTTTTCAAATCCCTCATCCAGCCTTTTGTTGAATTCCTCTCTGCCGATAAGATTTATGAGACCTTTCACATCATGAGGAACAAAAAAGGTGTATTGCCAGGCATTACCTTCCACATAACCCGGAGTGCTCTTCGGGTCAAAATTTTCCTTCCACCTTCCATCTGAATACCTGGGCCGCATAAATTTAGTTTCAGGATCGAAAATATTCTGATAGTTATGGGCCCTCTTTGTGAATGTAACATAATCATCTGTTTTGCCCAGAGCCTTTGCAAATTGTGCAACACACCAGTCATCATATGCATATTCAAGAGTGTTTGAAGTATATCCTGAATCTGCAGGCATGTAACCTGAGTTTCATATAAATATTTAGTTGTTCATTACCTGCAAAACCGCCACACGGGTATTTTATGCCCTGAACAGTTTGCTCATGCAGGATGGCATCATATGCCATATTCACATCATAGTCCCTGATACCTTTCTGATAGGCGCTCACTATAAGAGGAATCTCGTGTGACGCAACCATTATGGCAGAATATTCGAGTCCAGCCGGACCTCTGCAGAGCCATCCTCCGTATTTGTACATTTCAAGTTCCGACTTAACCCATTTCGAAGCTATATCCGGATTGACAAGTGTCCAGAGCTGATTAAGGTTCCAGAAAGTATTCCAGAAAGCATCGCTTCCCAGCATGGGCGATTCAGGATCATCCAGTTTTCGTATGGTTTCACACGGATCAGAGTATTCGCCGTTTACATCGCTCCAGATTGTTCGGGCACAATAAGACCGGTAAAGATTAGTGTAGAACTTTTTCTTGTTTACCTCTGTTCCTCCCTCGACTTCAATTTTGCTTAATAACTTGTTCCAGACATCCCGGGCATTATTTTTCACTGCATCGAAATCCCACCCAAAGGGTTTCATTTCAGTTTCAAGGTTCAGTTTTGCCTGATCAATACTTACAAGAGAAATTGCGGTCTGCAATAAAATGATTTCGCCCTGCGTGGTTTCAAATCTTATATAGGCGCCAACATCATCCTTCCCCTTTATTTCAGAAATATTCTTTTCAATCTCTTTCCCTGCCCATCCTCCGAATTCCTTAAAAGGTTTGCTGAAGCGTGCAACAAAGTAGACTGTATAGTCATTGAATCCTGCACTTGTTTGTTTTGAGTATCCTGTAATTTCAGTATCACTGGTTCTTGTTATTTTTGCATCCAGTACCTCGAATGGATATTCGGCAGGAAAAAGTAAATTAAACAGGACATTCCCTTCATCTGTTTCAGGAAAAGTAAGACGGAAAAATCCGCATCTTGTGGTACTTGTTAATTCAGTTTTTATTCCATAGTTTAACAGCTCAACAGTATAATATCCGGGGCTGGCTGCTTCAGTGCTCTTATCTATTCTGGAACGATGTCCTGCTGAACTTCCTGTTGTTGTAGGCTGATCAGGAGGATCAATCCGTGGATTGATAATCCCGACCGTAGGCATAACAGACAAGCCGGCCATTGTCCAGGAATGAATATGGCTGAAACCGGAGATGCTTGATAGTGTATATTCATAACCAGCCTTCCATGCATTTCCCTGATTATCAGGACTTAATTGTACCATCCCAAAGGGCATGGTAGCACCCGGATTCAGCATCCAGCGGGATTCGGAAGTGCCCATCAGGGGGTCTGCATAATCAACAGGTTCGGGTTGTTCGCTGCATCCCATAACAACAATTAAACATACAAGTGTCAAAAACTTTGATGGACTTTTCATGGCTAACAGGTTTTTAAAAGGAAAATCAATCATCTGAACTAAATTTATGACAATTTTTTATCATGCATCATCTTTTTTTCTTATTTAATATGTTTGTTTAGATCCGGTAGAAAAAAAATTGCCGGCCGCATACTGCCAATTGCCGAATTAAGTCTCAATACATTGAGTTTAAAATCACAAGTATAAAGTTCATCCAGGAAATACCAGAGTATATTTTCACAAAGGCTGCCCTGAAACAATGAGTCAACAGAAGAATTATTGAGAAAAGAAATTTCCCTTAATGCTTTAAGTTGTCGGATGATACTGCAGGATAAATTTTCGCAAATGATTCCCTTGCATGTTGCAGATGAAGATAGGCATCATGATCATAAATGGAAAGTTCTACTCTGGATTGCCAGCTCTTGTTCAGGATCTCCAGGGCTTCCTGTATTCTGCCTTTTTTATAAAGACCCCACCCTTTTGTGTCCAAAAACCGGTAGTCGTCAGGGATCAGTTCAAGTGCTTTATCAGCGAGCTGGAGTCCTTTATCAATATTGCGGTCATTATCTATCAGAAAGCAGGCAAGATTATTTATTGCAACCGGATTTTCAGGGTCAAGTGAAAGAGCATCAGTAAAATATTTTTCTTCTTTCTCATGCATGCCGGCTTCAGAATAAATTTCGGCGAGACCAGAAGATATTCGTGATTGTGACCAGGATTCTTCCTCCCTCAGGGAAGAATAATTAACAATATACCTTTCAGCTAATCGGGTCTTACCCTCAGACAAAGCAATGACAGCCTGCATACTCAGAATATCAGGCTCGTTATGAAAAGCCTTTTCTGCATTTTTACAAATTTGCCTGGCTTTTTTATATTGACCTGTTTTATTATAGGCTTTGGCTAAATAAGTGAATGTCCATACCGGCTCTGGTTTTGAGCCCCATTTTTCATATTGATAACGAGCTCTTTCCAGTTCTTTTATTGCTTTTTCGTACTGTTTTAACCTGAAACAGGCAATTCCAGTCAATAAATAAGGATCGCCTGAAATTTTATCAAGGTCCTTGAGTAAACTAAGATATTTAATCTCTTCAGCGGGGGTTTCGAAACAATAACTATAAGCATAGCTAATCCAGATCTTTTCGATCAAAGGCATCATATCACTTTTCCTGTAAAACCTCAGACACCAGTTTTTAGCCTGTACCCAATTCTCCTGGTTAACATATGAGAAATATATTCCATAAAATGCATCATAATAGTTAGAATCTATTGTGATTGATTTCAGGTACAAATCCCTAGCCCCTGTAAAATCTGATTTAATAAATGCCTTTAAACCACAGAGGTAATATCTGAAAGCCTCAGGTGATTTAGTATTTACATATTGCCAGTCTTCACGGTTTAATTCCCTTTTCATTAAATTAATTATCAGGAACTGCTGGACCAAAACTGAAAGAGAGTCAATGACCGGAAGTATATTATCACCAGTTCCATCAATCTGAAAAGCTTTTAAGGGTTCACCTGTTTTTGAATTAATTAATTGTGCATTTAACCGGAGTATTGAACCTGAAATGCAGATATTTCCAAAGAGGCACACAGTGGTTCCAAGTTTTCTCAATACTGAACTGGAAACAGACGGTGTAATGCTTGCATAATCAATAATATCTTCACTTTCCAAAAACCCATTTACCGACTCCATCCTACTGACTTTCAATTTATCCTGGAAAATTTGAAAGTGAGGTTATCAGGTTATATTGTATTCCTTCCTCCCATATCTTCCATATTGTATCATTTGTCATGTTCCTGAATGGCATTATGGCAACCGGAATTCTTCCATCGGCCAAAATCAGGTCATCCGTGTGGTCAGATTTCCCGATCTCCCTGTAAATAAAAAATCCAACTGCCAGGATTATAACCAGAAGGATCAAAATGAATGACAATGTTAGCCGATGTGTTTTATTATTGATTCTGATATCAGAATCGCCCTCATTTTCAGGGGGAATAATGTTATCGTCATTCCCTTCCTCTCTCTTTTTTACTTCGCCTGGCGGATATCCAAAGAAATCATGAAAACATTTATTAAAGTATGCCGGACTATTGAACCCTGTTTTATAAGCAACTTCAGAAGCAGTTATATCTTCATTTTGCAATATCTCAAGCGCCCTAATAAGGCGTACTTCACGAATGAACTGACTGATTGATTTCTTTTTGATCGCATGAAGCTTTCTGCTCAGGCGTTTACGGCTTACCCCCGACTGGTGGACGAGATCGTTGATATCGAATTTTTCATTCCCCAGATTTGAAAGGACTATATCAGCCAGCTTCCTTATAAAGATCTGATCATTAGTAACATTCTCGCTCATGAATGATATTTCTTTCTATCAGTTTTCCGGAAGACAGAGTTATTATCGAAGTTCCTAAACTTTATCGATTCATGCAAATTAATTTCAGGTCCTGATTTATCGGTTTATAATATTTTGACCTTAGCGTGATAGATTTTTATCAATCCAATCATACTCTTGTCTACAAAGAGGAGCCTGGCGCGAAAGTACCCGGGTTTTTATTGATCCGTACTGAGCTAACACAATCTCATTCTGAACATTATTGCCTTTTCTGCCAACCTTTCAAAAAGAATATATCTTCCTCTGATACAGGATATAATGGAAAAACGCTTATTTTTGTATTATGAGTAAGATGATCAAAGCTACCGCACTATTTTTTGCTGCAATCCTCTTCTTCCTGAGCGCTTGCACACAAAATTATGGTTTGTTACTCACTCCTCACCTTGAGAATACGAGATCTGAAAATTCAGCTTCATATTACTCCACAGAGAAACCTGAACTTGTCTTTTTATATCGCTTTGATGAGCGGCAGGTAAATTATGGAAGGAATCTTCCTGTTCAATTTCTGAAACTTTTTTCAAATTTTATCCATGATATTAGTTTTTATCCGGAAATAAAATTATCAAGCATCAATTCCGGATATCTTTCGTATTCAGTTATTACTGAACGAAGTCTGACAAATAGTGATATTGTTTTCCCATTCCATTATTTCTGGTGATCCCTTTTCCCTATCTACAAGTGTACTTAGCCGTGCAATCTTACACAGATGCTTATTTATCAGCCTGTTAAATAATACTTCAGGATTATAATTAAAAGCAACCGGCATTTGATATTTTTTACAATTTTAATAAATAACTGAAATGGAAAAGGCATCAACAATATTAGGATTAAGTCTGGTAGTTCTCACAGCACTACCATTTATAATATATAGTGTTTACAAAAAAATGGATAAGATTAAGTTCCTGAAAGATTTCACTGATATGGCAGAGAAGGCAAACCTGAAATTATCCAAGAAGGAACTATTGCATAAATATTATGCGATTGGAATAGACCGCGATTCAAAAAAACTTTTCTACTTAAATAAACAAAATGGCCACCAGGAAGGAACACTAATCGATTTGTCAGAGGTAGAGAAATGCAGGCTCGTAACTGTAGACAAACATATAAAAAGCCAAAATAACAATAATGATAAAACCAACCGTCTTGAATTGGTGTTGACTTTTGCTAATTCAAGGAAGTCTGAAAAGGTGATTGAACTATATAAGAACCCTGAATTTATGCCAAGCACAGATGATATAGCTCTGGTTGAGAGTTGGTTAGGCGTTATCAACTCAAATTTAGAAACCAGTTAAAACAAATTTGCATTCAGATTATAAAAAAACAGAGCCATGTTGAAGTACTAACAAGGCTCTTATTTTTTTATCGGGCGCCATAAGTCAGACTAATCATTTTAATAATCGTTGTGCAGACAGGAAGGATCATTAATAATGTTAATGGCTTCAGTTTTATTTGCCATGGGACAACCTGGCACCGGACAATTTACAATTTTATGTTCTCTGTTGTCAGCAGGTTCCCATCCCATTGTGAGGAACAAAATTGAAAATCCTATTACGTATGCAACTGCAACATGCCAGCCATTTTTAACCCATTTGCCAACATGACGGGATTCAGGAAATTTATTTGTGATAGCAACACCTGCAGATGATCCGAACCATATCATTGATCCGCCGAAGCCTACTGTATATGCGAGCATTCCCCAATCATAATGTCCTTGTTCAAGACATAATTTCGTAAGAGGGATATTGTCAAAAACGGCAGAAACAAATCCGAGAATCAAGGCAGTACTCCACGATGCATCAGGAAGGTCCTCGACAGGCATTAGTGAAGCACAAAAGACAAGGCAAAGCAGAAATACAGTTCCTTTAATTGAACCAGGGACCTCTTTCCAGGGTACTGGCCGCAGAAATGCTCCGATTATTATAGCTATCCAAACACCAAGGGCAGGCATATCATAGAGGAAGTTAGAAATTATTGCCCCCACAAGCATAAGAAAAACTATAAATATTTTTATCCAGTCAATGTGCACAACCACATCTGGATCATGGTGAATTCTCTGGTATCTGTCCTGCTGATGAGATGCAAACCACGCAAAAAAAACAAGAGCACTAAGTGCTGCAATAAAGCCATGTAAAACATTTAATGCACTTACTCCGTCTATCCACATCATTGTAGTGGTAGTATCCCCTACAACACTTCCGCTTCCGCCGGCATTACTGGCAGCTACTATGGCTGCAATAAAGCCAATATGAACCTTGTTTCTGAATATAACAATTGCAATTGCTCCTCCAATAAGCGCCGCAGCAATATTATCGAGAAATGAGGAAATTATACATACAAAAACGAGAAGGAGAAACGGGCCCTTCCAGTCATTGGGCAAGTATTTGGGAAGAGCCTCAGGTATCCCGGATTCTTCAAAAATCTTTGCCAGAATTGAGAATCCCAGCAGTAAGCCAAGCAGGTTTAGAATTACACCCCATTCACCCTGCCGCAGATTTTTGTTTAATAGCTGATCATGCATACTGATCTGACCGAACATATGCTCCATAAAATGGAACCCGGGATCAAAAACTAACTTGAAAATCATGAGCACAGACAAGCCTGTAATTGCAACCCAGAATGTCTGCTTATGAATAAGGGCAACACCTAACAAGATTAATCCGAATATCAGGAATTCTACCCTAATAGGTCCAACTGCAGGCACTTTCCCTGCAGAAGCAGAAGCCAAAAAGGGTATCATTATGAGCAGGATTATAAGTATCGTTCTCTTTGAAACAGAATAAGCGAAATGCAAGAAGCTGTTTTTCATATAATTAATTTTTACGTTACTTTTTACCAGAAATTTACTTTTGATCCCTTAAACAGTGTATCTGCAAATCGGCACCCTGACTGTGATCATACTGATGGGATCAGTTATCTGTTAAATATTTATGTTCTCTACACTATGATGTATTTATTTTGTTTTTGCAGTGGCAATAATCATTTTGGAACTCAATCTGTTTCCAATAGAAAGTACATTTACCAGATCCTGAATCGGAAGAGTATTATCAAATCTTAACATAATGTAAGCTTCGGGAGATCGGGCGAGTTCCTTTTGCAGCTGTGATTCAAGATCATCAAACGGAACCTGTGTGTTATTAACAAAATAGATCTTCTCCCTTGTCATTGTCAGATTGATCTCTTTCTTTTGGATTGTCTGGCTGCTCCTTGAATTTGGCAATGATACCCTTATCATGCTCGGATTGAGCAGAGTGGATATAATTATAAAAAAGAGCATTAGAAAAAACATGATGTCATTCATTGAAGAAGTGAATACTTCTGCAGTAAAGTCTTTTTTCTTGCGAAGATCAATCATTTTGACGGGCTTTTTAACAGGTCAATGAAATTCATTGCATTCCATTCCAGCTGGTGAACAGCTTTATTCAGAATTATGTTAAGCCAGTGATAACCTATATAGGCGACAATGCCAACAATCAATCCGGCTGCACTTGTAACCATTTTAGTGTATAATCCGGCTGAAACACTACCAATACTCACATCACTTGTCATCGAAATATTAAAAAATATTTTTATTACCCCGATTATTGTACCCAGAAAGCCGAACATTGGTGCTATACCCGCTATTACTGCGAGTATCTGGATATTTTTTTCAAGTTCATAAACCTCAAATTTTCCCGCTATTTCTATTGACTCTTCAATCTCTTTAATTGGTTTTCCCAACCGGGAAATTCCCTTTTCTATCATTCTGGCAATTGGCTTTGAGGTATTACGGCAGAGAGCAAGTGCTGAATCAGTCTTACCGCTTATAATATAGGCATGTATACTTTCCATGAATGACACATCAGAGCTTACATGACGCCGGATAGTAAGATAACGCTCAATAAAAATATAAGCAGCAATGATAGAAAGTATTAATATAGGTATCATTATAACACCGCCTTTGAGGATAATATCAATCAGGCTAGTTGCTTCAGGTGGCGTACGGAAAGGAAGTACGGGTGCAGATGTGACAGCTTTGTTAAGTGTGTCAAAAGTCTGTGCTGTTTGAATCAGTAATGTTGTCATTGTGTTATTTTTATCTGATTATTGTCTGAACGAACTTCTAAATGAAAACCAATTTTAAAAAAATTTAAAAAGACTTCCCCTGCACAGCAAGGGAAGCCTTATGGATATGTTAACTTTAACTGCTCATAATAAGAAGTTTAAGCTTCGAATAATTCTTTTTTAAAGCCACCTCTTTTGGAGAATGTAATTGCGCCAACAATAATTGCCAGACAGATAACACCTGTTAAAAACAACCCGACAGATGCCTGTCCTGGCTTCTGGTAGGCAATAATTACAGGAGCTGCAAGAAGTGAAACAAGGTTAATAACTTTTATCATAGGGTTAAGTGCAGGACCTGCAGTATCCTTAAGGGGGTCACCGACAGTATCGCCAACAACGGCAGCATGATGAGCATCAGAACCTTTACCACCATAGAGGCCATCTTCAATTGTTTTTTTGGCATTATCCCAGGCTCCGCCTGCTCCTGCCATGAAGACAGCAAGTAACTGTCCCGATAGAATTACTCCGGCAAGAAATCCTCCGAGAGCTTCTACACCCAGCAAAGCACCAATAAGTATTGGAGATAAAACTGAAATTAAAGCGAGTGGTATTAATTCTCTCTGAGCAGAAACAGTACAGATATCAACAGCTCTCTGATAGTCAGGCTTTACTGTTCGCTCAATAATTCCGGGTATTCTGAACTGGCGCCGAACCTCCTCGACTATCTGTGCAGCAGCACGTGTGACGGCATTGATTGTAAGTGAAGAGAATAAAAAAGGAATGGTTCCACCTATAAGCAAGCCTATGAAAACCATAGGAACTGAAATACGGATGCCTGTTTCAAGAAGTTGTGTTGATTTTTCAAATCCCATTTGTATCTGTACTTTGCTGACATCAGTAATGAACGATCCAAAAAGTGCGACTGCTGCAATTACAGCTGAACCAATAGCGACACCTTTTGTAATGGCTTTTGTTGTATTTCCAGTTGCGTCAAGTGAATCCATGATCTTGCGTGCATCTTTGTCAAGATGAGACAATTCCCCGATTCCGTTTGCGTTATCAGCAATAGGGCCGAATGCATCCATCGCTACATTGTTTCCGGTGAGAGTAAGCATACCGATACCGGTCATAGCAACACCATACAATACATAAACAATAGGTTGTCCATTATAGATCCAAACTGAGGCAAAAATAGTAACAGCAATAACTAATGTTTGCCATACAGCAACTTCAAATCCATAACTCATCCCTTTAAGAATCAGAGTCGCGGAACCAGTCTTTGAATTCTTTGCAATATCCTTCACAGGGTGATAATTTCCATCGGTGAAATGCTTCGTAATTTCATCGAGTACAATAGCAAGAAGGATTCCAACGACTACAGAGAGAAATGAACGCCAGTCATGAAGATAGAAAAATGAAAGAATCCCGAATGCCGCAATACTTATAGCAGCAGAGGAATAAAACCCTTTATTGATTGATTTAAGAGCATTATTGCTTTTGTCATTTTTGCTTCCTTTGACAAGGTATGTACCAATAATTGAAGAAAGAACTCCAATTCCTCTGACTAACAGGGGGAAAATAATCCAGGAAAGCTCATGTGTCTGAGTAAAAAGTACAACACCAAGTATTAAGGTTGAGACAATAGTTACTTCGTATGATTCAAATATATCAGCGGCCATACCAGCGCAATCACCTACGTTGTCACCAACCAGGTCTGCAATAACAGCAGCATTACGTTCATCATCCTCAGGGAGACCGGCTTCAACTTTTCCAACCAGGTCAGCGCCTACATCAGCAGCTTTTGTGTAAATACCACCGCCAACTCTCATAAACAGAGCAAGCAAGGTACCACCAAAACCGAATCCAAGGAGAGTGTCAGGTGATGCCACTCCGAAAATAATAAAAATTAGTGTCCCACCAAGTAGTCCTAAACCATCGGTAAGCATCCCGGTAACTGTACCTGCGCGATAGGCTATTTTAAGAGCTTCAGCAAAACTTCTTCGTGAAGCAGAAGCTACACGAACGTTTGCCTGGACAGCCATTCTCATACCAAACTGACCGACCATCAGAGAAAAAACAGAACCCATAATAAAAGCAACTGCACGGCCAAAACCGATTATCAGCTTTAGCGACTCATCAGAATAACCAACAAAACGAAGTTTGGACTCTTCTGTAGGAGGCACAACATAAACGGACAAAAATAGAATTACCGTGAAAACGAATATCAGAGGAACTATAGTTTTTAATTGCCGTTTCAGGTATGCATTCGCACCCAAACGAATTCCATCCCATACATCCTGCATCTTTTCTGTTCCCTTATCACATGCCATAACCTGTCTGCGAAGAAACATTGCATAGGCAAGTCCAAAGAATGCTATAACCAAAACAGACCAGATCGCCACTACTTCAAAAGGGGTTGCCCCCGGTAAACTAACCATAATATAGATTTTTAATTAAAGGATTAATATTATATAGATCTAAAAAATTCATAATTAATGTTTTCCAGCTCAGCCATTTCCGGATATGGATAAAAGAATATTTCATCTTTCGAACCAACATAAAATCCGCTTTCCACGGTTCTGTACAGAAGCGACCCTGAAAAAATCCGCTGGACGGTTTTCATATGTTTTTCATATTCCCCTTTTAGTATTTCCAGACAATCCCTGAGATGCCCGATATTTGAATAAGGCAGATACTCAGCAGAACCTTTAAGAGGATTTGTTGCCAATTCACCAAGTTTGAGATCAACAAAGAAAAGTTTAGGAAGGACAATTGGAATAGATCCGTCAGTCAGCCTTTTCAGGAATACCGATGGAGTCAATTCTGTTGCCACAAGGGGAGTAACAGGCAATAGCTCCTGAAACAGATGGAGGTTGCCTTTAATTTCCTTTGAATGATCATGCAGTGTTTTTTTCAGCTCCAGAGTATAGCCATGATCAGTTGTAAGATAAAGACTTTTCAGGGCGGCTAAGGGGATTAACTCGAGAACTCTGTACACCGAAAGATAAACAGAACTCTTTGGCTTACCATCAGCTTTTACGACACAGCGACGATTCAGACTTTCCATATCAATCAGATTTTCAATCTGATCAAGATCGACCTCGAAGAAGATTGCCTGACCCTTATTTCTCTTTTTTGTTCCGGTTGAAAGATATGCGCCAAATTCTTCCGGAGGAAGCATTGAAGCTATCAATGCTTCAGGGGTTGCTGTTAAATAGATGAATTTTTTCATAGTTAATATATTTGCATGTTAAATTTAAATATCCAATCTTAGTTGTAAACTAACATTTAGTAATGCGATGATTTTGCATCGTCAGATTCTGCTAATAATCTACATCTGAAGACTTTAGCCGAAATAATATTTATCAGAAGAATTCAAATGAAGAATTTGGCATCCGAATCATTACAGGAATCCGCATTTTACCCTGGCAAAAAAGAGTATCCTTTAGGTAATGTTTCGAAGTACAGAGAATTGTTTTGAGAAGATCAAATCTGAAGCTTAGTAATAAGCGGGCTTAAGTTAAGCGAGTTTGAAATAATGAGATTATTATGAGAAATAAGCGAGAATTTCTTTTTTGAATATATTTCAAACAAATGATTGATGGTGCTGAGATGATTGTCTCCTGAATCAAATGAAACAGGACCTGAAATTGCCACTATCTCAACCTTTATTCCAGATGGTGAAGGTGTGCTGTCATCTGATTTTAGCTCAAGAATCTGTTCTTTTTTAATAAGGGGCTCGTTTCCCGAAAGATGAGCATTTGAAATAAGAAGCACTTCCGGACTAACCACAATGAAAAAAATATTGATAGTACAAATCAGAAATAATGCGCTTAATAATAAAAGCCGATATTTTATTAGGCTTGAATTCAACTTTTGATTTGATTAATTTGACTGCAAATCTATAACTAATATTCTAAAATAAAAACAGATTGGAAATATTGAAAAATTAATCAATATCCATTGCAGTTCCAAATCATAAACACCTGCAGACACGGCATTCAAGTATGATCAAATCCCGAAAAGCCGCACAAACTATCCGATAGTATTATTCCCCTTTGGCATGAAAGAGGTATCCATATAGTATCTGCCAGGATCAGAAGGATCGATAAATACCTCTAAATGGTATCTTTGTTTCAGATATGGAGCCGGATCTATTATGTAGTCTTTGCTCACAAAATGATATTCCCTGTTGCTGGCATCATCTGTCCATTTGCATTTTATCACCCAGGGATTATTTTCACCCATCCTGTATTTCTCATTCCTGACTACCTCAACAAACTCCGCAGCGATTTTCTTTCCAGAAGTGATCAGCCTCTTATTTGCACTATCTCTGAGGGAATAGCGTATAAAATAATAGAATCCAAAAATAAAGAGGAGTCCGCCTATTACGACTCCTCTCATATTATAGCTTATTGTGTCTCCAAAATCAATTTTCTGCGGTAACGCCGGGTCATAATAGACCTGAACTTTATCTCCTGTTCTTACAAACCGGCGCATCGATGCCGTTGCTGTAACATTGTTTCCTTCTGCTGTATTAAATGAGACAGTAACAGTTGACAAACCTTTTTTCGCGGTGCGCCCGGTTACTGTACTCTCTACCTGAACTCCATGGTTTCTGAGATTAAGCGACCTGATGATACTTAACAAAGGGATCACGACGAATACTGCTGCAACCAGCATAAGGATCAAAACGGCTATTTTCTGTTTCATAACCCCGACTGTTTCTGATTTAATTATGGATCTGCCAACCAATTTACTAAAATAATTTCAATTTCGGTTATTGCTGAAAATAATCATTGACTTGGGACCTTCCATGGAAGACTCCCGGGAGTTTTGATTCAAGCCTTGTCCAGGATACCGACAAGGTCAGGGAACTTTCTCAACATTTTCAGGATAGATTCAATATTAAAACTGTGAGCGGCATATTCTATCTCCGTACCATATTTTTTTACAGGGTCGCAGGCATGTTTTAACCCAAGCTCATTCAATTCCCTTCCAAAGTCTATAATATCTCCGATAGGCTGTCTGATTTCAAATTGTTTCCATTTCTCATACAGAGGGCCCTTCAGTGAATCAATGAGTTCATTCAGACCAATAACCTCTGATAATTCTGAATTGATCGTTAACCTCTTTATTTTCAAATGGTTCAGCGAGCAACCTGAATGGGATGAACTTCATGAGTTCGAGATACAGATCGGATATCTGTACCGGTTTGATAAGCAGTCCTGAAAACTGGCTGCCCTGCACCTTTTCCCTCTGTTCTTTCATGACTGAAGCTGAGTAAGCCAATACAGGTATATTCTTAAGTCTTTCGTTACTTTTTATCCTGTCCAGGAATTCAAAGCCATCCATTCCCGGCATCCTTATATCAGATATTACAACATCCGGCATCAGTTCGACGAGTATATCCAGAGCAGTAAATCCGCTTTCGGCTTCAAGCATGACAAATTCAGTATTCTTCAGGGCATCAATAATTAGTCTCCGGTTTTCATAAATATCATCAACAATAAGCAGGACAGCCTTTTCAAAAACAACCGCTTCAGGATCGATCTTTGCTGTTTTTGTATCGTTATCTGTCTGCTCGATACTTAAAACATTATGAATTATAACCTTAAATGTACTTCCCTCTCCCGGAGAAGATTCGATATCGATTGTACCATTCATCATCTGTACAAGACGCTGAGTTATTGCAAGCCCCAGTCCTGTCCCTCCCTTGCTCATCTTTCCTTTAACCTGGTAAAAAGAGCCAAATATTTCCCTCTGGTACTCTTTATCTATTCCGATGCCAGAGTCCTTAACCTTTATAATAAGATCGACAATTGTCTCCTGTTTCCCCCATTATAATTCATCCTGCAATTTTCAGCCGAGACTTCAAGCAAAATCTCTCCCTGTTCTGTAAATTTGACTGCATTGCTCAGAAGATTTAACATTATCTGACGCAGTCGTATCCCGTCGACATATAAATACCCGGGTGTATTACTATTTATCTCCGTAATAAACTTTATATTTTTTTCTGAAATCTTGAATTCAAAAATCTTCTGAAAATCAGAAAAGAATGATTCCGCGTTGACATATTCATACTCAAGTTCGAGTCTGCCAGCCTCTATCTTTGAAAGATCAAGGATATCATTTATCAAGGTAAGAAGGGTCTTACCGCTTGACTTTGATTGAAGCAACATACGCTTTTTCGGTATTGTTTTTCACAAGACCGCTCAGGAGCTCTGAGTAACCCAGAATAGCATTCATCGGAGTTCGTGATTTCGTGACTCATATTTGCAAGGAAATCACTTTTTGTCCTGTTCGCTTCAGCGAGCTGCGATGTTCTTTCGCTGATCATATGTTCAAGAGATTCATTCAGCTCTTTTAGTTCATCCTCGGCAATTTTTTTCTGTGTAATATCATTCACAAGTACCATCCTGGCCATTCTGTCCCTGTAATTGATCAGGTGAGAAACAATTTCGACATCAATAATCTCCCCATTACTTTTAGTATGCCGCCATGGCCCGGAGAAGCTATTGTTTCAGTGGTTGCAGCAATATTTGCCAGAAGCTTTTCATGATCCTCCTCAGGTCTTATATCCTTTAGTGTCATCTGCAGGAACTGTTCCCTTGAATATCCGTATTTCAGAATCGCAGCCTCATTAACCTCCAGGAAGTCGAGGGTCTCAAGGTCATAGATCCACATTGGGAGAGGGTTATTTTCGAAGAGATACTTATACATCTTTTCACTCTGCTTTAGCTCCTCTTCTTTCTTCACCCAGTCTGTGAACTCATAATTTATTCCAAGCATTCTGTCTGGTTGCCCTTCTTCATCCCAGAACACTTTCCCATTGGCTTTCAGCCAGTGGATAGAGCCATCGGGCCAGATAACCCTGAATTCCGTATTATACTCCACTTTCACCATTTATTGCCTGCTGGACTATTTCATTAGTCCATCTCACGATCCTCAGGATGTACTGAGGAGAGCCATATATCATAGGCCTTTACTGATTGTCTCATATGGCTGACCATAAAGTTTGTACATCTGCTGGTCCCATACAAGTAGATCATGCTTTATATCCCAGTCCCAGATTCCTATACCTGATGAAGACGTGGCAAGGTCGAGCCTGTTTACAAGCCTCTCCATTTTATCTTCAGATCTCTTTTTTTCCGTTATATCGACTGAAAGGATAAAGACACCCTCAGGGACCGGCTGGAATGAGAACTCAAACCAGCTGCTGGAACCGTCGGGAAAGAAATATTCAGTTTCGAGATGTGAAGGAATGAGGTTTTCAAGGCAATTCCTTACTGCTTCAAAAACCACAGTCTGTTCTGTTTCAGGCCATACATCAGTAAACTTTTTGGCCAGCATTTCCTCCCTTGGCCTTTTGTTATGTTTTTGAGCTGCATCATTAATGTACTCATAACGCCAATGATGGTCAATGATCTGACATCCCTCCATCATGCTGTCGAGTGTTGACCTGAAACGGAGTTCGCTTATGCGCTTTTGCTCTTCTGCCTTTTTCTTTTCCGTAATATCCTCTGACATTATGAACACCCCTTCTGTTACAGGTATCATCCTGAGATAGAACCATGAAGACTGCCCCTCATTATTAAAAAAATGGTTTTCCATCTCCTTATGGATTCTTTCAGACATACATTTGCGAAGCGTTCTGAACATTCCGGTTGCCTCAATACCGGGAAAAATAGTTGTCATTATCCTGCCTTGCAGCTTCTTTCTGGCCATCCCTGCCTGTCTGGCTGCAGCTTCATTTACAAAGAGATAACGAAAATTATAATCCACAATCTGACATCCCTCAATCATGTTTTCCAGCGTAGATCTGAATCTCTCCTCACTCTTTTCGAGTGATAATGTTCTTACTCTGACTTTGTCCTCAAGGTTTTCGTTGAGTTTATTCACGTTATCAACTATTTCCTCGCGGATCTGAAAGTTCCGGACTACCATCCAGAAGATTACAGCCAGAAGGGATAACTGAATTATAATATTGAAATAAATAACTCGTACGGACTTTAACGGCCTGGTCCAGATCGCTTTCATGCCTTATCTTCATTGATCTGTCTTCCCTGTCGTCCATAATTCCAATAACTGTTCTGATACTGTCGACGAGCATCTCTCCTTCCCTGGATTTAAATTGTTCCAATGACGCCTGCCTGTCTTATTATGCAGATCTATCAGATGATATGAATATGAAATTCGTCTTTCCCAGGAGTCTTCTCAATTCTGAGGCCATAAGCCTTCTGCTCAGTATTCTCGTATACAAGACTATCTATAATGTTGATCTTTGAATTTAATCCGTCCATTGTGCTATAGACCTTGTTAAGGAACTTCAGATCATCACTCAGAAGATATCCTCTGACACCTGTCTGGATATCGAGCACACCCGCCATAACCTGATTCAGATTATGCTTGATTAACAAGAGTATGTGTCAACCTGTTGTCCTGACTTACGCAGCATTTTTATCCGTTCACCGGAATTTACCGAAACAAAAATTATTATAATCCCTGAAAATGCAAAGCCTGCCAAAAGCTTCTGTTCAAGTGTAATTACAAATTCCTCATTCACCAGAATAAAAGCAGCAATACCTGTTGCAATAAAGATGAAGACAACTAAAGAATAAAAGCCGACACCTCCGAATAATACTGATTCAAATATCTCGCTGATATCGGCCAGATAACCAAGGATTCCGATAAAACTTGTAGTAAAAATGAATACTATAAAACTGTATATTAAGTATTTTAAGCTCCTCCACCGGGAAACAGACAGGAATAGTATTATCCCTGTCAGGGATAAATTTATAGCAGATATAAAAGCCATTCTGTAAGCTGACTCTTTAACAGAGTCAAAAATAAATATCCTGACAGTTTTGATATCAATTCCCGGGAGGTACCCGAGAAGTGTCAGAAGTCCGGCAACTGTTATGATAACCGAAAATATCCTGATTATTCTTACAGCAGGTGCGGTTCTTCTTCCAGAAGAGACATATTGAAATACCGCACAATATAAAACAAGCTGCAAGAACGGGTTTAAAAAGTTGTACTCCGAATACCCCATATTTTCAATCCATGGACATATTCAGGAGCCAAGTGCTAATAGAAAGGAGTCCGGTAACAGAAATAATAATGCCTGTTGTGATTGATGCAATTAAAAAATATTTTCCTGGTTTATCGTGACTTTCTTAACATATTACCTTAATTATCAGGCTTTAAACACACTAAGGCAGATAGACTCTGACATTAATACAGATTTATCAGGAACCGGGGAATTTCAGAATCACACAAGCACCTCCGCCTGGTTATTTTTCAGCTCCATGATGCCTTCATGAGCATCCATAATAAGTCTAGCCAGAGGTAAGTCCAATACCTGTTGACTTATCATTGTATTCTCTTCCCCTGCTGAACAGTTCGGCTCCCTTTTCAATAATATCTTCAGGAATTCCCGGGTCCGTTGTCGCATATTTCAACAACCACATTCTGACCGTTTACATAAATCTGCAATTCAACTAAACCATCAAACGGTGAAAAAGTGATAGCATTGTCAAGTATATTGATTATGCACTTCCTGACCAGTTCAGGATCACCAATATATCCTTGCCTCTCTTGGTATTTTGTATATGTTTAATTGTAATATTCTTTCCCAACAATGACGGTCTGCTCCTGCTCGATCGCATCCACAATGATATCTTCAATATTGATCGCCTGTTTTTTGATGTCTGAAGATCTTGTTTTCAAGCGGGTAATCAGAAGGGCATTCATTGAAAATTTCTCAAGTCTCCTTACTGATGAATCGAGGATCTCAATGAGATCTTTTATTTCAGAAGGAGAACCGGTATCTTTAAGCAGTTCCACCGGCAGGATTATCCCGTTTAAGGGTGTTCTGATCTCATGGCTTATCAGGTTAAGAAATTCAGCTTTGGCACTATCAAGCTCAGTAAGCTTAAGATTCATTTTTGCGAGGTTTTCATTTGCAATACTCAGTTGGATAGTCCGCTCATTAACTTTCTCTTCGAGTGATCGATTCAGTTTTTCAAGTTTTTCAAGCGAATCTTTTAGAGAGATATGAGTTTTTACCCTTACAATAAGTTCCCTGCTGTCGAAGGGTTTGGTAACGAAATCCTGACCCCCCATCTCGAATCCTTTCAGAATACTTTCACGATCGTTATCTGCAGAAAGAAAGATGACCGGAAGATTTTCAAAGCGATCCTGCGACCTGATTTTTCTGCATACTTCATACCCATCCATTTCAGGCATATTAATATCGAGAAGGACAAGGTCGAACTTCTTTGAATCAAGCCAGTCAAGCGCTGCTATGCCGTTAATGGCGAATTCTATATCACAGTCCTTTTCCTGAAGTAATCTTCCAAGAACCTGCAGATTCTGCGGATTATCATCAACTATTAGAATCGATGTCCCGGTAAGTGGTTCTGATTTATCACTCTCCATACTACTGAATTACTGATACTACTTTTTTAAGTTCTCTTCCAACTCACTATAATTTTCAATAATTTAAGTATCGTTTCAATATTAAAGCTTCTTGCCGCCGACACAAGATCTTCACCATATCGGGTAACTAATCTGCTTTTATGTTCAGTTCCAAGAAGTTTCAGGCTGTTTCCGAATTCCTTTATTTCACGCAGAGGCTGACGTAAGCTCGAACATTTTCCATTTTTTATAAAATTCACCCTCAAGTGATGCAAGTAAACCGGGAAGATCAGTTATTTCATCAGCTGTTGACGGAATCTTCAGCAGGAATGTCGTGCACGGATCCGGTTCTGGTTTTGTAAGGAAGAATGTTAATAAGCTCCAGGTAGAGATCAGTAATTGAAACAGGTTTAATCAGTAATCCTGCAAATTCGCTTTTATGGATCTTTTCCTTCTGTTCCTTCATCACGGAGGCAGAGTAAGCAATAACAGGAATATGTTTCATCTTTCTGTTGCTTTTTATTGCTGAGAGGAATTCAAAGCCACTCATGCGCCGACATTCGTATATCAGTTATGACAAGATCGGGCATAGTGTGTTTCATCAGCTTCAGGGCTGAATGTCCGTCTGCAGCCTCCAGAACAGATCAGGTCAGTATTCTTTCAGTGCGTCTCTCAGATATCTTCTGTTTTCCTCAACATCATCAACGACAAGGATTGTATTCTTCTCAAAGAGAATATTCGCAGGATTAATATTAACACTGCTTCTCGCCGAATAAATACTTCTCAGAAACGGAATTTCAGGGATACTGACAGTAAAGAGTGCTGCCTTTCCCAAGTTCAGACTTCAACCTGCTAGTGTGCCATTCATCAGTTGCACAAGCCTGAGAGAGATAGCAAGACCAAGACCGGTACCACCCTGACCCAATTTTGTCTTCACCTGGATGAAGGAGCCAAATATTTCACTTTGAAATTCTTCTGGAATGCCAATTCCGGTGTCGGCAACCTCGATTATAAGATCGACAACTTCTTCCGACCTTATTTTTGAGTATTCGATTATCCTGGGATTTTCACAGGATACCCTTATTGAAACCGATCCCTGTTGAGTAAATTTAACAGCATTACCTATCAGGTTGAGGATAACCTGTCTGAGACGAACTCCGTCCACATAAACATATGAAGGGGTCCCTGATGCTATTTCGGTAAGAAAATTAATTCCTTTCTCACTAGTCTTGAAGGCAAAAATCTCTTTCAAATTCTGAGAAGAATGACCCGGTATCAATAAAATCAAATTCAAGCTCCAGCTTTCCCGGCTTCAATTTTTGACAGGTCAAGAATATCATTTATAAGAGTAAGAAGTGTTCTTCCGCTTGATTTTATCGAATTAAGGTAATCCTTTTCTGTTTTATCCTTCACTAAAGAACCAAGCAGTTCTGAGTATCCAAGTATTGCGTTCATGGGAGTCCGTATTTCATGGCTCATATTGGCCAGGAAATCACTTTTTATCCTGCTGGCCTGTTCAGCCTCCTCCATGGCTTTTCTAAAATCAACTGTTCTCTCTTTAATTTTAAGCTCGAGATTGGCATTGATGTCGCGGATCTCATTCTCGATTTGTCTTCTTCTTGTAATGTCTTCCTTAACTGGCAACATAATGAGTGGTCTTATCCATTTCATCATAAATTGGAGCAATTGTGGATGATTCCCAGTAAAGTTCACCTGATTTCTTCCTGTTATGGAAAATACCATGCCATTCTCTGCCGGAGCTGATTGTTTCCCAGAGTACAGAATAATGATTTTCAGGAGTATCTCCCGGATTGAAGTACCCTGGGATTCTTACCAATCAATTCATCCGGGGAATAACCTGTTGTTTCGCAGGCCTTTGGATTAGCATACTCAATATGTACCATCCGTATCTGTAATGACTATGCTTACAGGACTTTGTTCGACAGCACGGGAAAGCTTCCGTAGTTTTTCCTCCATCTGCTTTCCTTTCAGAACTATCGCGTGTGACGAATATCATATTGACAGTATGTCCTCCTGAATCAAGAATCAGATCACCATTTACATCTATATTAAACCGGCTGCCGTCTGCCTTAAGTCCGGTATAGTCGCCGGCTCCGGAATCTCCACTCGTAAGCCTGCTCTGTATAATGTTCATGGCCCTTTGCATGATCCTTGGATCGATAAAATCAAGTATGTTATGCCAGAGAAGTCATATGCTTCGTCATAACCAAACATCCTGTTGGCGCTCGGTGAACAGAAAATAATAGTCCCTTCGAGATCGGTGATTGTAACAGTATCAGGCACTGAATTAAGAATCGAACGGTACAGCATCTCATTTCGGTGAAGCTCCAGTTCAATTATTTTCCTCTCGGTTATATCAGTCATTGTACCTGCGCCTCCCTCAAAGTACCATCTTCAAAGACGGCTTTTACAGGACAGTCTTATCCATCGTGGCGTTCCGCTTTTTGTAGGAATCTTGCGCTCGGTCTGCACTCTCTTGTTTGCAAGAAGCTCACTTGATAAGATCATTGTGAATATTCCTGCTCCTCCTCCTACAAACTGACGAAATTCCTTCCGGTTACCTCTTCTGGCTGGTATACCCTAAATGCTTCTCAATAAGTGGACTTACATATGTAATTATTCCACTCTCATCGAATTCATAAATAATATCATTTATATTTTCAATGAGGTTCCTGAATTTTTTTTCGTAATAATTCAGTTCCTTGATTTTATTCGTCCAGGGAAGATTCTTAGCTTACTGAGATCCTTTGCTGTCATCAGCCTGAAGAGCTCTAAGGGCATTATTTTCCCTTCTGAGTCTTTTAAGCTCAATTATAAGATCTTCGCCTGATTTATTCTTGTAATCCATTTCTTGTGATATAAAATTGGTTTATCGCACAGGATAACAGACATAATATAAATTTTAAATTCATTTAATGCTGGCCAGGGATGTCGAACCCAAATTATTCCGAGATCACTCTCAGAAGTCAAAAACACAAAAACCCATTCCATTGGAATAGTTTACTTTTGACAACTTCTCTTTACAGCTTAGGTCCCCGAAATCACTCCCTCAGAGTTACGTTTCAAAGATAACTACATTAATTCTACTTTTACAGATTAACTTTTTTTCGGATTTCTCTGCCAATTTACATCACACCCTAATGTGAGAAAGCAGAAAATCATTATCCATTCAGAAGGTGTAAAACAGCTTTATTTTCGATGTTTTAAAATATCTGGCAAAGGGGTATTAATGAAAGTTTTTATTACTTTTGAATGGAGCAATTCTGGGGGTTCCGATATAAAATTCATATAATCAGGCATTTACCTTTCGGGTTTGCAGTTTCACAGAAAGACTTCCGTTTGGGAAGAATTCAAATGGAACACAACCCGAAACATAATTCTAAATGTTCAGTTACCTGTTAAGAACAGCCGGAGACTGCCATGCTATTTCAGGTTGTTTTATAAAGGTTCTTTGAGACAGGAATGATGAATTAAATTTTTAATAATATGATCGACAATACAAGTGTTAATATACTAATTGTTGACGACAGCATTGATAATCTTAAGGTTGTAGGAAATTTTCTGCTGGACCGGGGTTATAACATCTTTGTATCAAATGATGGGGAAAATGCTCTTAAAGACACTCGGATTGAATAAAATAGACCTTGTGTTAATGGACATAATGATGCCCGGGATGAATGGGTTTGAGGTATGCGGGAAAATAAAATCCAATCCGGATACAAAGCATATTCCTGTAATCTTTCTCTCAGCAAGGGTAGAAACAGCTGATATTGTGAAGGGATTTGAAGTCGGAGGTGTCGATTATGTCACCAAACCCTTTCAGAAACTGGAACTTCTGGCAAGGGTTGACACTCATGTCAGATTGAAAAAAACTTATGACTACCTTGATGAATGGAGAAAGGAAGCTGTAAAATCAAGGGATCATTATATGAATGTATTATTAAATCTTGGGAAGGTAATTTTCCCGGAGAAGTGAAGATCTCCTATCGAATTGAAGGATCGAAAGCAGCCCTCTGTAAGAAGGACTGCTTTTAGAATTTGAGTAAATGTCTTTTCCGGTCAGAATGAATTTAAAGTCTAGAATTTAAACGATACTCCGAGTGTAAGGTATGAAATACCAAATCCGATTTCAGCCATTCCCGCAAAACTTTCAGTGAAGTAGTATCTTCCGCCAGCGAACCATGCAAGAGCAACGCCGCTGCTTGTATGCATCATAGTCTCCGGTATAGGAATCATAATATTTAGTACTGTAAATATTATATCCCAGAATAAGCACCGGTATATGTATCAAGCTTATTCACCAGTGGATAATGGAAGCTTCCTCTTGCTCCGATAAGAATGTTTGAAGTTTTCCACCAGTTTTCATACTTGGCCGATGAGAATCCGAAATATCCGCCAACCCCGATTGAACCTTTATCAATTACTCCATCTTTCACTCCCACCTCGAACGATGCAGACAACGCCGGCATATGGCTTGTATAATAACTTGAATAATATGCAGATCCTATCCCGATACCTGCATTAATAACTTTATCTCCTTTTACAAAAGTAGATTCCTGGGCTACCATCTGTGTCAAAGAGAAGACAACAGCAACAAATAATAAAAGCAGTTTTTTCATCGTCAAAATGTATTGGTTATAAATGTAAAAACATAAAAGATTTAACTTTGTTCAGGTTTAAGTACTCAAATAATTCATTAAATAAAAAAAACGCAAATACAGACTATATCTGAGTCAAAGACAATCTTACAGAATCAACTTTTTATATTACCTTCCCCGTTCAGGATTATAAAAGTATAATTATTTTAATTAAATATTTTTATTATTTAATTATTTTTGACAAACGATAACAGAAAGGTGATATTTTACCTTCAAATACTGCTTTCCGATACGTTCTAAGCTTGAATATTTAGAATTCTGGTGGCCCGCTTGCTATCAGTTCCCGAATAGCAGGAACATTATGGCAGCGAGAGTGGCTCCGGCAAGAGGTCCCAGCACAGGTACCCATGAATATTTCCAGTCGCTGTCGCGCTTCAGGGGTATTGGCAGGATGAAGTGCATTAGCCGGGGGCCAAGGTCACGGGCAGGATTTATTGCATATCCTGTCGGACCGCCAAGTGACAGACCCAGACCGAGGACAACAATTGCCACCGGCAGGGCATTCAGTGAACCAAGACCTACTTCAGGTTTTGCCATATAAAGAACAGCAAGTGAAAGGACATAGGTGCCTATTACTTCGGTTACAACATTGTACCAATAACTTCTGATATTTGGAGATGTGCAGAAAACTGCCAGTTTCAGATCTGCATCTGATGTTGCATCAAAATGCTTTTTGTAGGCAAGCCAGACAAGGAATGAACCGAACATTGCACCAAGCATCTGGGCACACACATATAATGGCAACAAGGAAAAGGAAAATTTATGAGCAAGCACAAGCGCAAGGGTCACTGCAGGATTCAGATGAGCGCCGCTTATTGGTGCTGCGATCAGTACTCCGGTAAATACTCCGACTGCCCATCCTGAAGTTATTACTATCCATCCGCTGTTGTTTCCTTTGGTCTTGCTGAGCAGGACATTGGCCACAACTCCTCCTCCAAAGACAATTATCATGGCTGTTCCGAAAAATTCAGCAAAGAAGACGTTCATATTAATAAGATTAAAAGTTTATCTGACTATAAATTAAATACTTACAATGGTCTGTTTGCCCTGACAGCTTCATTCCACATCATCAGCCCAGGATTTTGCTGCATCGACGGCGCGCTGCCAGCCTCTTATATACGATCTCATCTCAGATGAATCGATCTGCGGAGAGAATGTCCGGTCCATCTGCCATTGCTGTTTCAAATCGTCTGTACCCGACCAGAAACCAACTGCAAGACCTGCCAGATATGCAGCTCCGAGAGCGGTGGTTTCAGTTATTTTAGGACGGACAACCTTTGCCTGCAGAAGGTCGGACTGGAATTGCATCAGATGGTTATTTACAGTTGCTCCTCCGTCAACACGCAATTCGCTTATATTTATTCCTGAATCCTTTTGCATTGCGAGCAATACTTCAAGAGTCTGATATGCGATACTGTCAAGAGCAGCTCTTGCAATATGGGCGGATGTGGAGCCCCTTGTAAGACCAACAATTGTTCCCCTTGCATGCTGGTTCCAGTGAGGAGATCCAAGTCCGGCAAAAGCCGGAACAAAGTATACTCCATCGCTGCTGTTTACCTGTGCAGCAAGAGCTTCAACATCTTCTGATTTCTTAATGATTCCAAGTCCATCGCGCAGCCATTGGACCACTGCTCCTGCAATGAAAATACTCCCTTCCAGTGCATACTGAGTCTCATTACCAATTCTCCAGGCAACTAGTTGTCAATAGCTTACTGACTGACTCAATCGGTTTATTACCGATATTCATCATCATAAAACATCCTGTTCCGTAGGTGTTTTTTACCATACCAGGCTCAATACACATCTGACCAAACAATGCAGCCTGCTGATCTCCGGCAATACCTGCCACCGGCATACCTGCAACAAAACGGCCGGCTGTCTTGCCATAGAACTCGCTTGAGGATCTGACCTCGGGCAGCATACTGGCAGGAATATCAAAAAGTGCCAGTAACTCTTCATCCCATTTTAATGAATGGATATTAAACAGCATTGTCCGGGAGGCATTTGATACATCCGTAATATGCAATTCCCCATTTGTAAGGTTCCAGACAAGCCATGAATCAATAGTGCCGAAGGCCAGCTGTCCCTGATCAGCAAGCTTTCTTGCTCCTTCCACATTATCGAGTATCCACCTGATTTTTGTTGCAGAAAAATATGCATCGATAATAAGACCTGTTTTCCCAAGGATCAAAGGGCTCTTGTCCTTCACTCTTCAACCTGTCGCAAAAATCTGCCGTCCGTCTGTCCTGCCAGACTATAGCATTATAGACCGGTTTTCCTGTATTTCTGTTCCAGACAACAGTAGTCTCACGCTGATTTGTGATCCCGATGGCAGCTATATCTGAGCTGTCCAGTCCGGCCTTTGTAATTGCCTCAAGCGAAACACCTGCCTGTGTTGACCATATTTCTTCAGGATCGTGTTCCACCCACCCCGGTTTAGGATAATACTGTGTAAACTCTTTCTGAGCAACTGCACAGGGCAGACCATCATGATCAAACACTATCGCCCTGGAGCTTGTTGTGCCCTGATCCAATGACAAGATGAATTCTTTCATATGGTGAGGATATTACTTGAATATAGGACTTCTAAATATAGTTCTTAACCAGATTTCTGAATGAATTTACCTGATTTTCAATCCATTTGCATCATGCCCATGCTCAGCAGCCATTATTCCTGCTGCATCAGCAGCGATCGCTGAACTTGCCTGAGCATTGAGGAATAATGCCCTTGATCGTCTTGCAAGAAGATCTTCAAGGTACAGAGGCATTTCATTCCTGCAGATCCAGATCATCTCAGCCCTTGTATAAGGCAGTCCGGGATCCATGGGAGCTCCCAGTTCAGGATTTTCACTGATCATCCTTTCAATTTCTGAGAAGTGGTCACCATAAATTCTCAAACGCCCTGATCTGCTGATAGCTGATCAGGATCAGCAAGCCTGAGATCTGCAGTTATACACTTCCTTTTTTCAAGCATCCGCGCTTTTATTGCCCTGTCAATTGTCTCCTCAGCCATCCTTCTGTAAGTGGTCCACTTTCCTCCGATAACAGTAAGCAGTCCGGAAGGCGAGAGTGTGATCTTATGTCTGCGTGACACCTCCCTTGTAGATGAAGGATTGTCAGGATCAGCTGCAAGAGGACGCAATCCGGCAAAAATACAGAGGATATCTTCCCGATGTGGAGGTCTGACAAGATATTTCTCAGCGGTGCCAAGTATAAAATCTATTTCACTTTCAAGAGCTTTTGGTTCAGAACTTATTGCATCAAGCGGAGTGTCTGTAGTTCCAATAACTATCCTGTCATACCAGGGAATGGCAAATAACACCCTTCCATCATCGTTTTTGGGATCATAATAGCAGAACTGCCCTGAAGGAATGATCTGTCGAGTACTAAATGAACACCCTGGCTTGGCTTTATTGTTGGCCTTGAATCAGGATTGTCCATTCTGTGTAGTTCGTCAGCAAAAACGCCTGTGGCATTCATAACAACTCTTCCCCGTATTCTGAACTCCTCACCTGACGGTGATCTCCTTGGCTATCAACTCCATTTATTTTTCCCGCCTCATCCTTCAGAAACCCGGTTACTCTGAAATAATTCAGTACAATACCTCCTTTTTCCACACAAGCCCTGGCAAGAGAAATAACCATCCTTGAATCATCAAACTGTCCGTCGTGGTATACAACTCCTCCCTTTAATCCTTTTGAGATCAGCTGGGGAATTCTCTTTAATGTCTCCTCACGGCTGATAAAATATGATTTACCTAAACTTAACCTTCCGGCAAGAAGATCATAAAACTTAAGACCAACTGTATAGAGAATCTTATCCCATACAGTATAAACAGGGATTACAAATTCCTGATTTGAAGTGAGATGAGGAGCATTTTTTAGCATCAGACCGCGCTCATGCAAGGCTTCCATTACCAGAAGCAGATCGCCCTGGGCTATGTATCTTACGCCGCCATGAACAAGTTTTGTGCTCCGTGAGGAAGTTCCTCCCGCAAAATCAGATTGCTCCAAGCAGGATTGTTGAAAAACCTCTTGATGCAGCATCAAGGGCAATACCCATTCCTGTGGCTCCGCCGCCAATAACAATGACATCCCAGGTAAAATCTGATTTATTTCGCAGCTCATCGATAAATATCTGGCGGTTCATCAGGAGAAGGGGATAAAAAATTAACTAATCTTCCCTGTTATTCCGATGCGAATTTCAGGCAGACTGGTGCGGTAATCTTATAGTCCTTTGAAGGGCCGTCAGGAAGGCCTGGTTTTCTCATTAATGCCGAACATTGAAATATTACCTGAGTTCTGGTTCCCGACGAGAAGGTATTTTCCTGAAGGATCGATCACAAAATTCCTTGGCCATTCTCCTCCGCAGTCAGTATGTCCTGCCAGAAACAATTTTCCGTCAGGCCCTACATTGAATGTAACTATTGTATTCTCTCCCCTGTTGGATCCATAGAGATATTTATCATTTTTCCCGAGGTGAATGTCAGCACAATAGCTTTTCCCCTTGAATCCTTCGCGTAAAGTTGACACAGTCTGTACCTGTTTCAGTTCACCGTTCTTACTGACTTTAAAGAATGTTATTGTGGAATTCAGCTCACAAATGACATACAATGCCGAACCATCCTTATTAAAGACAAAATGCCTTGGTCCGGATCCTTTTGGCAGTTCAGCAATCCCATTTGGTATCTGACGAGTTTTCCGCTTAGACTGATCAAAATTATAAGCCACAACCCTGTCAAGGCCCAGATCAGTTACATAAACCCTTTTGCCCGAAGGATCGAAATGCGACCATATGGGCATGAGATTCATGCCTTCTCCTCCCTTATAAACAATATTATCAGTTACGCTGACAGGGATTCCCCTGTCATCAAGTTTAACAACCGAAACCGATCCTCCGGAATAATTTGCAAAGAACAAATAATCGTCTTCCGGTGAAATTGCAATGTAGGCAGGACCTCCGTTTGGAACAGGAAGTTCACCTATTTTTTTTGCCACTCCTGATTTGGCATCATAGCTTAGGGCAGTTACCCCTCCTCCTTTGACTCCGTTGAAATTCACCAACTTCATTTGCAGCATATATAAACTTATTATTCTTTGATATGCAAAAATAAGAAGGATTCTGTCCGGCATCATTGCCGGAAACAAGTGTGAATGTTCCTGATTCGCGGTTAAGGTCGAAAATGAAAAAGCCGTTGGCAGTTCCTTCAGTGTAAGTTCCTGTAAAAAGCCGGATCTGTGCATTTGAGTTGAGAATGACGTCAGTATGAATAACAATACTGAACATATTGTAAGGTTGTGATTTTTTCATTTTTCGAAATATTTATTACCGGATAAATGGTTGAGTGTCCTAAAAGTTATCGCATTCGCGGTAAGCCTCGATCAGACGGACTTCACCCTCTTTTGACTTGATGCTCAGACCGTGCTCCATGCAGAGGACTCCCTGGTACTGCTTTGTTGTAAATATGCTTGAAGACGTTTTTATAGTTAATTTCACCGGTTGTTGGTTCATTGCGGCCCGGGATTATCGCCCACGTGTAAGGCACCTATTTCGCTCCAGGCAGCATCGAGATTGGGGATGAGGTTTCCTTCTGTGATCTGCTGATGGTATAAATCCTCATTAATCTTGCATGATGGTCTGTTAACTGCCCTGCATATTTCATATGCCTGCGGGCACACCTGTCAGGAACAGTCCGGGATGGTCATGAAGCGTATTCAGCGGTTCAAGAACGATTGTGAGACCTGCAGGTTCCACTATATCACAGCAATATCTGAGATTATCTATCACATTAGCGGTCTGAAAATCCCTGTGAAGCCGTTCATCATATCTTCCCGGAACAACGAGAGCCCATTTCACTCCTGTTCTTTTGACAGATTTCAACACCTTCTTTCATTTTAGCTATGAGCATTTCGCGGGTATCATCATTGTTCAGGACATATGATGTAACCTTAAAATCAGCATATAAAACGAAAGGACCAAGCTCCATACCCAGACGGTTGATCTCATTTGCAATTTTCTCCTGGTCTTCAACGGGTCTGCCCATGAGTCCATTGTCAAACATGGCTCTGAAGCCCATGTCGTGACAGAATCTGATGTTGTCGATCAGATCTTCTCCGACATGTTCCTTGAACATTCCGAAGTAGGGAGCATACTTCAGTTTAAATGGAGTAACCGGGTCAGCCACTTTTTGTTTTTTCCCCGGGCCCTCCATGCCAAAAACTGCAGGAGCAGCTAAAATAGCGGCTCCTGTAGTTGTTGCTTTCTTTATGAAACTCCTTCTTGAGTCTGCCATAATGAATAAGTTTAATTTACTCTTGTATGAGAATTAATTTGTTTCGCCTTCTTTAGGAACATATGCAAGTCCTGCAATCGGAACTTCTTTTGGAATATCAACAGGACCAAATTCAAATACTTTTGGTCCGACTTTGAGGTCGGAGTTCATCATCTCTTCATATGATGTTTCTTTACCTGTATAAGCTGATATTCTTCCCATAATTGCAACCATTGTTGAGATAGCAGTATTTTCAAGTTCATTGAATGCTTTGCCAGTACGGATAGCTGTAACCAGGTCAATATGTTCCTGTACATACGGATCAACGCTTACGTTTCCTGTTGGTTTTCCATCTTTATCAAGCGGATACTGATATTTCCATACTTCGGTTCCGGCGAGGTCTAAAATTGTGTCCCTGCAGTTTGTTGAACCTTTTGATCCCTGGATTCTTTCAGATACATTATTCACGCAGCCATTTATCTGACGGCACATGCTGTGAACATGAATTCCGTTTTCAAATGTAAAATCGACGCTGAAGTTGTCATACTGATCGCCTGTTACGCGACGCAGTCTTGAGCCGAATCCGACTGCCTTAACCGGATGGGATCCTGTGAACCAGTTCATAACGTCAAGGTTGTGAACATGCTGTTCAACGATATGATCACCTGAGAGCCATGTCCAGTTAACCCAGTTGCGGATCATATATTCCATTTCGCTCCAGCTTGCATTCGGATCGCGATGCCAGAGTTTTCCTCCATTCCACCATACATTTCCCCCTACAATATCACCTATTGCACCCTGTGCAACCTGCTGCCAGCTGGCAACATAATCGCGCTGATGACGGCGCTGTGTTCCGGTTGCAATACTGAGATCCATTCCTTTTGCTTTCAGAGCGGTGGCCATAACTGATCTTGCTCCGACCGGGTCAACGCAGACCGGTTTTTCAGCAAAAATATGCTTCTTGGCCTGAACGGCTGCTGCAAGATGGTCGGGACGGAAGAAAGGAGGTGTGGCAAGTATAACAATATCAATACCTGCATCAAGCACTTTCTGATATGCATCAAATCCTACAAAACAGTTTTCAACAGGGACATCCTGTCCTTTTTCTTTTTTGATAGCCTCTCTGCAGGCATCAACACGATCCTGAAATGTGTCGCCAAGGGCAACGATCTGAAGGTTTGGTCCTGCACTCAGAAAATTAATAGCTGCACCGGTACCACGGCCGCCGCATCCGATAACTCCTGCTTTTAGAACCGGCCCGTCGGGCGCCTGATCAAGGAATGTCAGGAACTTCAACAACCTTTTTTGTTTCGCGGGCACAACTGGTTATGATTGTGGGCACCACAACCCCTGCGACACCTATTGTAGCAGCTGTACCAAGAAAATTACGTCTTGAAATACTGGAATTTTTCATGATGGTTAGGTTAATTTTAATAATATATGTCGTTAATAATTTGTTTGAGGTAGTTCTTTCTGTAAATATATATAATAAATAAAGATGATTTTCAGGACAAATTAATGTTTTAGAGCAGTTTCCGTTTTCTCCTCCTTAATAAAAAGAGCAAATGCAATAAGAAGAATAACCGAGAAAATAGTTGTAAATCCCCAGATGCTGTCCCAGTCATAGATATTTACTCCTCCGGAGCTATCTTTAAAGAACCCGATAATTCCTCCGTCAATTAAGATTTCCTACGAGAAGGCCAACGCCGAATGTCATCAGAAAAATAAAGCCCTGTGCCTGAGCTTTTAGTTCTTCAGGAGCTTTCTTATCAATATATATCTGGCCGCCAACATAGAAAAATCCAAATATAAGGCCATGAACAAGTATCCCTACATAGTAAAGCCATTGCTGGTCAAAAATTCCGCCCATGTATAATGAAAGATACCTGAGCACCATCGCAGCTAATCCCAATATCATAACCTTGCGCAAGCCAAATTTTTTAATTGCAGGCGGGATAAGAAGCATAAATCCCATTTCAGCCAGAATTCCCCAGTTAATTGTTACTGTAATGAATTGTGTCTTGATATTCAGCAGAAACTCGGAGAAATAGGAAAAATACATTGCGAAAGGGATGAGGGAAAGGAATGACAAAAGGATAAAAAGAGCAAAATTCCTGTCCTTCATAAGGCGGATAGTACCGAGGCCAAAAGCATCAATAAGCGATCCCTTTTTCCCTTTTCCTGCAGGTGGAGTATCGGGTAATGTAAGGTTAACAAGGGCTGCAACGATACCTATGCCGGCACCGCAATAGAACGGAAGATTTGTCCCGTCAAAATTCAGATGCAGAAGATTAACCGCAACCAGGCTGCAAACACCTGATGCGACATGTCCAACCGAGCCAAAGACCCTTATCCTTGGAAATTCTTCCGAAGGAGAATGTGCCATGGCTATAGCACTTGTCAGCCCCCAGGTAGGCATGTAAAACAACATTGTGAACAACAGAATTATAAAGAGAAGATCAGGATTGTTTGTGTTTGCTGCAAGGAAGAGGAGAAGACTGTTCAGAACGTTTAGTACAAAAAGTACTTTCTGACCGGAAAAATAGCGGTCGGCAATCATACCTATTACAGGAGAAGCCATACAGCCGATTGCCATAGAACTAAGAATAAGAGCTTTCTGTGTTCCCGGCACATTCAGATTGGTAAGATAGGCCGCAAGCGGAACCCACCAGACAGCATACATCATATACTGAAAGAACATCATCAGATAGAGACGGAATCGTGACATAGGTTTGATTATAGGTTAATATTCAACAAAACATCTGTTTATATGAGATAACAGTTTGTACTATAAGCCTGCCGGTACTAATCCTGGTCCTGCTTTCCTGTCTTTTTATCAAATTCACACACTACCCTGAAACCGACATTAAAACAATCTGAATACCACCAGATACTCTTTGGCATCTGGGGATCGGTTTTCAGCCAGGCATCAGTTCTGGTATAGTCACGTGCAGCACTTCGCAAAACATCAGCAGTGCTCTGGAATGATCCTCCTCTTACAACATGTTCTGTTCCTTCTTCAGGACCTTTTGGATCCCTGACAGGACCACCCGGATATTTTGAATAGGTATCGGGCTGATACCAGTCTGAGCAGAATTCAGCAACGTTCCCAGCCATATTTTTCAGCCCGAACGGATTTGGCTTTACCCTTGTCAGGCGGCTGTGTTTTAGCCAGACTGTTGGCTTTATATATTACGAATGTATTTATTGCTGTCGTATCATTTTTTGATAACCTGGCTCTCAGACCGCTTTTCTGAAATTTAGAAGGATCTCCCGGGAAGAAATAGGGTGTTTCAGTTCCTGCCCTGCAGGCATACTCCCACTCAGCTTCCGTTGGCAGACGATAGGTTTTGCCTGTCACGGAACTTAACCATTTACAATAAGTTTCAGCGGCATGGTAAGAGAATGAAATTGCCGGACGACTGCCCGAGGCCCCATCCCTGATCAGGCTGGCCATAGGGTGGTGTGGCTCCTGAGATTGCATCAGTCTCTTTTGCAATCTTATTTCTCAATCCTTCGGTATCAGTTGTGCGGCCTTCTGCTGCCGTTTGAACATAAAAGGCAAGATATTCATCCCAGGTGACTTCAATCTCAGCCATAAAGAACTGACTGATCTCCACATCCCTTACAGGCCCTTCTCCTCTTTTCTGAAAGGCTCACCGGCCTGGCTTCCCATTTTAAAGGTACCTCCGGGTATGGCAACCATATTAAATGAGATTGATGATCTTGGAATTTTTTCAGTATAGTTCTTAAATTCATTAACTATCGCCGGTTCTGTGAAAATTTCCTTTACAGCAGAAGAAACCTTTCCGAAAGTGGCATTGCTGCCGTGTGTATATCCTTCAATTAAATGCCCTGCATTGAGGTGACAGTTAATGCAGTGCAATTCATCCTTCTTCTTTGTCTGGGTGTAGTACAGATGGGCATCTTCACCTGCTTTTGTAAGCTTCGCAGGAAACAGATTTTCATGACATTTTACACAACTGCTGTTGTAAACATATTCGCGTGCAAGTTCAAGTGTTCTCCGGCGGTCTGCCCAGTTGAATGATGCAGAATCCTTTGTATAAAAGCTCCAGAAATCCCTTAAACCGGTAGTTGTTTTTGCCCACAGATAACCATGGCCCTGGGAGGCAGATGACATTCTACACAGGCAACGCGGTAACCGGAACGGGTTTCGTAATGAACTGATTTTTTCCAGGAAGCATCAGCCATTGGGTGGATATGGCACGACATGCAGTATTCGTTTGTAGAGGTTGAATGAATTACCTTTCCTCCTCCGATGATCAATAATGCTCCAATTATCAATCCCGGGATAAACCATAAAAGAAATCGCTTCATAAATGATAAATTATGAGGCCTAAGATAAAGAAATATCTTTCACAGCTATCAATCTGTGATTATTTTCACAGGATAAAGTTGGATTGCTTCGCTGCGCTCGCAATGACCGGGCATTAAACAAGGTGGTAGCTTCTGAACTGCGACTCAAATGATGGATGGTCAACTGTCATTGCGGTGTTAGTTCCAAGCTTCGACTCAAATGATGGTTAGTCAACTGTCATTGCGAGCGCAGCGAGCAACTCCAGTAACCTACCTATTGTATTCATCGAAAAAATCATTCCCCTTATCATCGGTAATAATAAAGGCTGCCATATTTTCAACTCTTATCTTCCTGATTGCTTCCATTCCGAGATCCTCAAAATCAACAACTTCAACTGATTTTATATTTTCGGCCGCAAGAACAGCTGCAGGTCCTCCGATTGATCCGAGATAAAATCCTCCATACTTTTTACAGGCATCTATAACCTGTCTGCTTCTGTTGCCCTTTGCCAGCATTATCAAGTGATCCTCCCAGGCTCTGGAACTGGTCTACATACAGATCCATCCGTCCGGCAGTTGTCGGTCCGAAGCTCCCCGATGGCATTCCTGCCGGGGTCTTTGGCAGGACCTGCATAGTATACCGGGTGATTCTTTGAAATATTCAGGCATTGGGTTCCCTTCATCTATCATCTGTTTGATCTTCGCATGTGCAATATCCCTGGCTACTATAAGCGTCCCGGTAAGATTTAGCCTGGTCCTGACAGGATATTTTGTAAGCTCGGCTAAAATCTCTTTCATCGGACGGTCGAGATTGATATCAACAGGTTTTTCAAGCTCAGGAGCTTTTTCCGGCATAAACCTGTCAGGATTTCTCTCAAGCTCTTCAAGAAAAATCCCATCTTCGGTGATCCTTGCTTTTATATTTCTGTCAGCGCTGCAGCTGACACCCAGTCCGACCGGACACGAAGCTGCATGCCTTGGGAGACGTATTACCCTTACGTCATGCACAAAATATTTTCCGCCAAACTGAGCCCCCACGCCATATTCATGACATATCTGTTCAATTTTTTTCTCCCATTCGATATCCCGGAAGGCCCGGCCTGCTTCATTGCCGCTGACCGGAAGATTATCGAGGTAACCTGCCGATGCCTCCTTAACGGTTTTAAGGGTCGCCTCAGCAGATGTTCCGCCAATCACAAGTGCCAGATGATAAGGAGGGCAGGCTGAAGTGCCAAGGTCTTTAATTTTCTCCTTAACGAATTTTACAAGAGACTCCTCGTTAAGTAACGATTTTGTCTGCTGATAAAGAAATGATTTGTTAGCCGATCCTCCGCCCTTGGTGATAAACAGAAACTCATATGAATTGCCCTCCTTTGCATAGATGTCAATCTGGGCAGGGAGGTTTGTTCCGGTATTTTTTTCATCGAACATTGAAAGAGGCACTATCTGTGAATAGCGCAGGTTCTTTTCCCTGAATGTTTCATAAATACCTTTTGAGAGGAACTCAGCATCATTAGCTCCTGTCCACACCTGTTCACCCTTTCTGGCAATTACAATTGCAGTACCTGTATCCTGGCACCATGGCAGATCACCTTTGGAAGAGATAACTGTATTCCGGAGCATAATGTATGCAACAAACCTGTCGTTATCTGTAGCTTCGGGATCTTTCAGAATTCCGGCCAGCTTTTCAAGATGCGATGTGCGGAGATAAAAAGAGATATCAGAGACAGCCTCTTTTGCCAGCAGTTCGAGGCCTTTCGGATCAACTTTAAGTATCTTTTTCCCGTCAATCACTGTTGTTTCGACAAAGTCTTTTGTAAGAAGACGGTAGCTTGTGTCATCTTTTGTAAGCTGAAATGGAGCTTCATATCTGAATTCCGGCATGATTAAAGATATTTGGTTAATAATGAGACAAGATATTCAGAGGATTTATAACATAAAAATACATTAATATGTTCTAAGTAATACAATTGAATAATAAATTCAGACTTAAAATATAAACTGACTTTGAGCAGTACTTTTGAATCTTGGAGGCTGTAAAAAATTCCTTTTACCCCCAACCCCCCAGGGGGAGCTTAAAGACTTTCTGGACTTAATAAGTCCCCCTTGTGGACTAGGGTTTACACACTTATTTCGAAGTAACAACCCTTAGAGTTACATCTCCTTCAAAAACATCACCTGTTTTCAATGGCCTTCTTTCTGCTTCAAGATGTGATGCAAAAAATATCTCAGCGCCGCCATTGGAATAGCCGGCAACAAGAAAATTAACTGAATTCCCGTTTGCATAAGACCTGAAAGCCTGATTCCCGTCTGAAATAACAGCAATACCTGTATTCTTGTCATTTGTAAGGGCTGCCCAGTAGATATTCTCTTTCGTCGATCTGAAATCATTAGTCCCGAGGGAATTCGCATCCAACCGCCATTCACCCTCAGGTTTAACACCCAGAGTATGTTCAGATAAAAGGCATCCGGAGGAAATGGAGTTGCCTTGCCGGATGTTCTTCCAATATGCCATTCAGGATATGATGACCAGAAACCTTTGCGCTACCAACTCATATTTTTGTTCTTTGCATGGCACAGAAAATACAAGCCCTACCTGCCGTGGATTAACATCCTCGGATGCTGTAAAACTATAATTAATCACCAGCTCTCCGTCTTTCAGGAAAGCAGTAGATCAAGAACTATCCCGGCTTCCTTATAAGTGCCTTTAACTCTGACCTTAACAGTGTCCTGAACCTCAGCTGGAGGAGACTGAATCGACTTTCCAGCTCATACACGTATTATTTATAACCGGGATATTCAGGCTGTGCTCTGTCTTGCACTCCTGGCTATGCAGTGGCAGGATCATAAGTTCTGCTCCGTTTTTAAGAATAGTATCTGCTCCAAGGGTTGCGCAGGCAATTTTTCCATTTATCCTGTCAAAAATCCAGCTTATTTCACCTGTGGAAATCCTGATCACAGATGCATCTTCACTCTTCTTTAATTACTGTCCCCTCAGCTAACCTGAACGGAAAATCCTCATGGCTCACCTCTCCGATATCAATAGAAGATTCATCAATCAAAAGGTTAAACGGAGAGTATATTCTCAATGAAAGTACTTTTCCGTTGAGATCGCCCTTCAGCGGACCAATTCTCAGGATCCCTGAGTTATGAGGAACAACACTGACATCAGATCTTCCCGTCTGACCTGCCACCTCCCACTCAAAGCGGCAATCCTTAAGATCCGTAAAATCAAACCGGTTTTCAACCTGTAACAGGAGCTCGCCATCAGCAGTCACAGAGCTCTTTCCTGTTATTTATAATTACAGGGGAATATGTTTTCTTAACATGGTAATATTCAGGTTTCATTCGTCTCCACCCATCAATCGGGCCCCACTCCCCGTAACCGACCAGTTTTCCTTCCGGCAGCATAAAAGCATCGTCAATTCCTGACCAGAGAGCTCCTCCAAGACATCCTTTTGACTTATACATCCTCTCCCACATACTATGAAAGCCCTGAACCCAGGCATCCCTGACACCAGGATCTGTAGCAATCTCCTGACGGTTATATGTATTCAGATGACAGTATTCTCCAAAAAGAAGAGGTCGTTCGAAATTTTCTGCCATATCAGGTCCTTTTGGTCCGGGATAATGAATATTTGCGATTGGCATTGAAATGCTTCCATAATTGTTGTAATCTCCATATGCCTGGTCGTGAAAAGTTTTTGGCCTTGTAGGATCAAGACTATCTGCAGCTTCGTGAGCGGCTCTCCAGTTATCAGTCCAGGCAGATTCGTTTGCAAGCGACCAGATTATGATTCCCGGATGATTTCTGTAAAAAGTGATTGTCTCTCTTGTGGTTTTTATAAGCTCCTTTCGGAGCCTTAGATCCCATGCTTCCCGGAATTTCATATTCAGGTTGGCGTTATGGCCGATCCAGACCAGAGGATTTTCAAGTTCAACATAGAATCCTGCTGAATCACAAAGATCAATGAATTCCTCAGCAGGCGGATAGTGTGATGTTCTGATATAATTGACGTTTGCCTCTTTATAAAGCAGTGCATCTTTTCGCCATAATTCCATATTCAGGCTGCGTCCGGTAAGCGGGTGAACCTCATGGCGGTTAACGCCGTGAAGCTTTATAGCTGATCCGTTAAGGAACAACTGATTTCCAACAACAGTCAGTTCCCTGAATCCGATCTTTTTTTCTATTACCTCAGTGCCGGCATCAGAGGTGAGCTGTAATCTTAATTTATAAAGAACCGGATATTCTGCGTTCCATTTCAATGGATTTGCCACATCCATCTCAATTGATTCCGGAAAATCATTGTCAGGTTTTATCCCTACAGTCATAGATTTTGTTGCAACAATTTTCCCGTCAGGGGCAAAGAGATCGATCTTGCAATTTTCCGTTTGTCAGTCCTTTTTTAGTATTTCTGAAAGTCAAATCGAGTTTCAGTTTGGCATTCAGAAAATTGTCATCAAGATCTGTCTGAATAAAAACATCGGAAATATGGAATTCAGGCAGCGGGAACAATGTGACCTTGCGTGGTATCCCACCCAGGGGATGAGCCGCATACTGCGATCCGCATGACAGGGTGTCTGCAATTGATTCATTCATTACGCCGACCGACAGGGTATTGAGACCTTTTCTGATGAGCGGGGTAATATCAGATTCGAAGACATTAAATCCTCCTGTATGCGAAGCTGCTTTTTTGCCGTTTATCCAGACGATGGCATCGCTGTAAACCCCGTCAAAACGAAGGATTATCCTTTTGCCGGTCCAATCTTCCGGAACTTTAAATCTGGTCTGGTAGGCAGCTCTCACTCCTTTCTCAACACTGAAGTCCCTGCATTGTCCATTCGCCGGGGACACTGATGTCTTTCCATTCTGAATGAAATTCCGGTGATCCGAAGATTTTATTATCAGGTGCAGGATTGAATTTCCAGATACCGTTAAGTGTAATTGCAGAACCAACGGGAACGGGGTTATATTGTGCATTGGAAGGTAGAATTGAAAGGAGAATGAAAGTGACAGGATGAAAATGCAGGTTTTTCATAATATGAGTTTTGCATCTGCCAAATTATCATAATTTCAGATGTTGAAGATGTTTTAAAGAAGAAAAAATCGAATAGAAGTCAGATTAAACACGAAGGGCACAAAGGATTGCACAAAGGAATGCAAAGGATTAAAGTATTACACGTTTTATCCCGTCCTTTAGATGAGCAACATTAAAATTAACCAGCAGACCAAGGTTGCATTTTGATAATCTCAGATAGGTGAGGATTTGTGCCATATGAATTTCTGCCAGGGAATCGATTGACTTTACTTCGATGACAATCTCTTCATTAACTAATAAATCAATACGATACCCTGCTTCGAGTTTTACATTTCCATATGCTAAGGGAAGTGCTTTCTGCTTTTCAACAATCATTCCCGATTGAATAAGTTCATAATTCAGGCATTCAACATATACACTTTCGAGTAATCCTGGTCCCAATGCAGTGTGAATTTTAAAAGAGCAATCCAGTACTTTCCTGAATGCATCTTCAATGTTCATTTTTTCCATTTTTCCTTTGTGTTACTTTGTGCAATCCTTCGTGTCCTTCGTGTTTAAATAGTAATAAAGGAAACCTCCTTTACACTATCTTCGTAATAACAGTACAAACCTTCTTCCACTTATTTGTTTTTCCGGAATCATCAAATATTGTAATGAAAACAATATATATACCGGTATCGACCATTGAACCATCATCTGCTGTCCCATCCCAGATCAATGAGGCTTCCGGTCCGACATACAGATTTTCTGCAACCTTCCTTACATAATTTCCTGATTCGTCGAAAATTGTAACCGAAACCACATTGGTGTTCCCGGAAAGATTAAAGCTAATTATCAGCATATCCTCAAAACCGTCTTCATTCGGAGTAATCTTCCCGGAGGACAGATGAACTATATCCGAAGATGGAGGTGTTTCCGTATAAACTGAATTTGGGGCACCCGGAGTTCCCCATCCGGAGCTCTCAGATGCAGAATGCCAGTTTTTTGGCTCTTCCGATCTATTGTCCGGATTTACCTTCTCAAGGGCGACACCCTCATAACCCGACAATAATGAAGAATGCATTTTTTCATTGTAAAATACTTCATCAATAAGCACCAGTTCCCTGCTGAAAAGGATAAGATGTCCTTTGTCATCAGGCATCGAAGGAAGAGAGCCAACTTCAAAAAGGCAAGCAGGATCTGCTGAAATATATCTGTCAGCTACCTTGCTTATATCAGTTGATGCAGCATAATATTGTCCGGGTAAAATACACCTGTGTTCATCCGGATACCAGGTAAACTTCGGAAGTATCACCCGATGCATCATTTACTGATACCAGCCCAAGCCTCGACGCATCGATGATTTTGTCAGAGGAGTTATAAAGTTCGAGATAATCAGGATCACCCGGCAGAGCATTGAACAGAAGCTCGTTGAAAAGAATATCTCCGGGTCCGGCCGGTTCGGTAAGACCAAAGGAAAACTTATCTTTCATTAATCTGTTCCCCGCGAAATCCTTAATATCTTCTGAGATCTCCAACTGGTACAGACTTTTCCCCTTTCCAGAGGATCGGCCAGCTTAACTGTAAATCTTCCTCAGTAGCGGATCAGTCCACGCAATTTCTGCCGGACATTTTCCGTCAAGCCGGATACTGGCGGTCATCTGAAGGAATTTAAATAATGGTTCCGGTGAACTTACTGAAATAGTCAGGCTGTCTTCAGGAAATACTGTAAGATCTCCGGTAAAAAGGTCATCAGGATTATCCCCGGATACAGAGTTGACTATCCCGGGAGTGCCTCCCTTGCACTGCCCTGGAAGCACACCAGTTTCCTGAGAAATAGAACGGATAATCCCTTGTCAATCATCTCAAGTGACCAGCCTCCATTTGACTTCAGCTCATCGCTGTACCATTCTGAAGTGTAATCCACACCATGAATTAGCTTACCATAGTTGTCGTACAGAAGAAGGAGTTTTCCCGTTATCTGTAAGTGAAGGAAATTGCTTCAGGCCCAAAACGTTGCCATATCCGGAAAGATCTGAAGTATCCTTAACTGAACACAGAATCAGTATCCCATTTGGATTTAAATCTGTTTCAGGAAAAATATAATCCTGATCCCCGGTGGTCAGTTTCCAGTTTTTAAGATTATATGTGAACCCGGTTCTGTTTGTAATCTCAAGATATTCAGCACGCAGGAAGCGAGACCACGGGTTCCGGATCTGCCATTATCTCCGAAATAACTAATATCACCTGTCTCAGGCCAGAGAGGAGTAAACGGGATCTGAATATTTTCAAGACAATTCCCGTTTCTGTTGCAAAGTCTTTTAATTGTAAGTGTATAGGGATATCCTGTAAATGAATTCATCAGAAAATTTCAGAATATATGTCGGATAGAGATTCGCGCACTACTGATACAGGAGTAATCATCCTCCCGGATTTAATTCAAAGTTGGATGGGGTAAGAAAATTATCATCAGGCTGATCGCTCAGGCTTATTCTCGAATGCTCGTCTTTCCCGAAGCGTCGCAACCTGTTATCTCAGGCACATCATTATCCTCGTAAAAGATCCCGTCTATGCGCAGATCATCGAACCAGAGGAGCCTGTCGCGGCTGGATGAGTATTCGTAGCTTATAACAAACCAGTTAGATGCTGCTAATTCATTATCTGTCCCCTGGGAGGTATTCAACAGATCCCCTTGCAAACTGTAAACTGAAACGCTCCAATTGCCACTGGTGGTCCGCTCAGCAATAAGTCGCACAGCAGCTCCTGCTCCAATTTGAGATTGCCAGTTTACCCTGCAGTTAACCACTGTCGTTACGGCGTTCCCTTTGACTTTCCAGAGACGAAGGGTATCATCATAGCCGGTCAGATTCACCCCAAGGGCGTACCCTTTCGTGTTGCCGTCGGTGAATATTGATGATGGATCGGTATCTGACATCAGGAATACTGTCCAGTTGTTTGATGAGGATGGATCGTATCCATGGTGAATTAGAAAACTCCATTTTACTGTTCCTTCTGAAGGATGCAGGTCTGCGGTACTGATCCCGATCTGATCGGTTCCAGAGTCGAGAGTTATCGAATATATGATGCAATGAGTACCTGCCTGAAAGGCTTTCTGAAGTGTCAGCCTTCCAGCGGGCATCTGTATTTTGCTTCCAGTTATTCAGATTACCCTGTTCAAAATTTTCCACTATCTGCCCATATGCCAGGCAAGGCAAAAGGCAAACAACCAAAATAACTTTTTTCATGCAGCGGGACGAATAGAAAAAAAAGCTAATTTTGACCGTTTTAACACAGGAGTAAATTTAATAAATACTTAATATAATTCCAAACAAATTACTATGAAAACAGCTGTTGTAGGAGCCACCGGAATGGTCGGCCAGACAATGATCAAAGTCCTTGAAGAGAGAAATTTCCCGATTATCAGCAACTGATCCCTGCCGCATCTGAGCGTTCGGTGGGTAAAGAGATAATGTTTAAGGGAAAAGCTGTTAAGGTCGTAAGCGTTATGGAAGCTGTCGAAGCAAGACCGGAATTTGCAATATTTTCTGCAGGAGCTTCAACTTCAAAGGAATGGGCACCTGTATTTGCAAAGAACGGTACCGTCGTTATCGACAATTCATCGTTCTGGCGTATGGAGAAAAATATTCCCCTGATTGTGCCAGAGATAAACAGCCATGTAATTCAAAAGGGCGACAGGATAATAGCAAATCCGAACTGTTCGACTATTCAGATGGTTATGGCACTTGCTCCATTACACAGAAAATACAAGATCAAACGCCTTGTAGTGGCTACATATCAGTCTGTAACCGGTACCGGTGTAAAAGCTGTTCAGCAGATGGAGAATGAGAGAAAAGGGATAAAAGGCGATATGGCGTATGCTCATCCGATTGACAGGAACTGCTTCCCTCATGGTGGCTCATTCCAGCCCGACGGCTACACCACTGAAGAACAGAAGCTTATTGATGAAACAAGGAAGATCCTCGAAGATCAGAGTATACAGGTGACGGCTACAGTAGTCAGGATTCCGGTTGTCGGAGGACATTCGGAAGCTGTCAATATTGAATTTGAAAGAGATTTTGATCTGGATGAAGCAAAAAAGCTGATAGGCGAATTTCCGGGGGTTGTAATCTACGATAATCCATCAGCAAATGAATATCCGATGCCGTTGATGGCACACAACAGGGATGAGGTTTTTGTCGGAAGGATAAGAAGGGATCTCTCGAAGGAGAAATGTCTTAATATCTGGATCGTATCGGACAATATCCGCAAGGGTGCTGCAACAAATGCGGTTCAGATTGCAGAGTATATGGCGGCTAACAAATTGTATTGACCCCCCTGCCCCCTCAAGGGGGGGTTGTATAGATGACAGATACATCTTTAACCCGCTAAGATACGCTTGATTGTGCCCTTTCTTTCTAAATGACTGCTATTCTCAACAAATGCATCGGCATTTCTTAAGCTCCCTCTTTGCGATTTGGGGTAATATTACAGACAGCCCAGAATCCCGATTTGCAATCTAGGCTTACACAGAGGTTGCACAGAGGCTCATAAGGTGGGTATGTTACCTCATTCGTTGTTTTCGAACAGGAAATCATTATAAGGATACCTTTTAATGTGTAATCTTTTTACCTCCTCATAAAGAAGACTGCGAAGCTCATCCACATTTTCCTTTGACTTTGCAGAGATGAAGACTGTCTGGTGGTTCTTATCGGTTGCCATCCATGATTTTTTCAGATCATCAAGAGAATAGTTCTCCCGCTGAACAGGAGTAAGATCGAAGGCATCCTTCAGGACATATGAGAATGCATCAATCTTGTTGAAAACAATAATTATAGGCTTATCAGAGGAGCCTATCTCACGAAGTGTTTCATCAACGACTTTTATCTGATCCTCGAAATTTGAATGGGATACATCCACAATATGCACCAGCAGATCTGATTCCCGCACTTCATCGAGGGTTGACTTGAATGATTCGACAAGATCATGCGGCAGTTTACGGATAAATCCGACAGTATCCGAAAGCAGAAACGGAAGATTCCCTATAACAACTTTTCTGACTGTTGTATCGAGTGTTGCAAAGAGTTTATTTTCAGCAAAGACATCAGATTTGCTCAAGCAGGTTCATGATTGTTGATTTCCCCACATTTGTGTAACCGACAAGGGCCACCCTGACCATTTTTCCACGGCTTTTGCGCTGGGTAGCCATCTGGGTGTCAATCTTCTTCAGCTGTTCTTTAAGAAGTGAAATCTTGTCTCTGATGATCCTTCTGTCGGTTTCGATCTCGGTTTCTCCCGGTCCCCTGAGACCTATACCTCCCCTTTGTCTTTCAAGGTGGGTCCACATTCCTGTGAGCCGTGGAAGAAGATATTGATACTGTGCAAGCTCCACCTGGGTCCTTGCATGGGAGGTTCTGGCTCTGTGTGCAAAAATATCGAGAATAAGATTTGTTCTGTCGAGGATCCGGCACTCAAGAGCCTTTTCAATGTTTCTCAGCTGGCTCGGTGTAAGCTCGTCATCAAATATTGCAATATCAATATTGTTTTCCTTTACAAAAATGCCGATCTCATTTATTTTTCCTGTGCCTAGAAATGTTTTTGGATTTGCAGTATCAAGTCTCTGGACAAATCTTTTAACCGGCTCAGCACCTGCAGTTTCAGCAAGGAATGAAAGTTCTTCAAGATACTCATTGGTGTCACTCTCATCCTGTCCCGGATAAATAATGCCAATTAAAATTGCCCTTTCAAGGGGTATGTTTGTTTCGATCATTTGATTTAGTTGTCATTCATGATTGGTTGTCATTGATTGTCATTTGCGCTTCGCGCGTCATTCAGTAGTCATTGATTGTCAAAGTTACTACTTAATGACCGCGCAGCCAAATGACAGCCGCAGGCTAAATGACAATTAATGACGGTGCAGCCAAATGACGCACGAAGTGCAAATGACCAATAATGACGGCGCAGCCAAATGACAGCCGCAGGCTATAATGACAATTAATAAATAAACCTCCTGTTATTCTCAATTGCTCCCCTGATTGCCATTTTCAGTGATTCGGAGCATCTGACAACCATTTCAATATCGGATGGGAAAGGTATCACGGATGATTTTGTTCTTTCAAGCTGTTCCTGGTTAAGAGCTTTAACATCGCCGAGGGCACGGGATGAAATATTCTCAAAATTTGACTGTGCCCCTATCGGATCTTTTTTCAGCACTTTATCAGGATTCATCTGGATAACTTCAATATCCCCGTCGATACGGCATGCTTTTGTCTGGATTGTCTCAACAAGAGCGCACTGCAGGGTTTTATATTTTTTCTGTTTGATATCATTCCCGAGGGAATCTTTCATGACATTACCCTTTTTATCAAGAACATATGTAAAGCCATCCTCAACATCTCTTTTGATAACCGAATCTCTTTGAATTGTCTGATCGGGGCTTACTGCAATGTTTTTAACATTCACATTTACAAAATAATCAAACTTTGTATTTTCATTCATACTGACTGTATGATATTCCACCCAGTCGGAATTCAGTCTTGGCAGATCCAGTGCAAGCAGGTCCTGTTCAAATTCCGGTGGGAATTTAAGAACGGAGCTGTTTCTTATTGAGATCAGCACCCTGCTCATTCCCAGTAATTTTGCATCCTGGATTTTATTATCTATTCCTTCATAATCGCCGACATATTGTTTAGCTCTTACATATTCATTGAATGCCTGTCTGTAAGAATCCTTTATCCCAACCTTCATGAGTTCATTGCCATGGGCATAATAGAAATCAGCTGCTTTCCGTTTTGCTCCCACCATCTCAGGCATATAATCAATATAGGGAAAATCAACTGATCTTCCGTTACTATTCAGCGGGGTCACTGTTCTTACAAGTGACTGTCTGTCATTCAAAGCTTTATAGACAAGATAGATCTCATCCCAGCTATCCGGACGTCCCTCCATTTTGAGAAAGCGGATTCGTTCATTATCCTGTTCATTTGCAATTTTATATGACTGAGTAAGGATCTCAATCTGTTTTGCATCATCGGGATCTTTTCTCAATTGTTTTACTGCCTTATCGATTGCAGCATCATAATTACCTTTCTGAAGCTGTTTTTTTGAAGAACCGCATCCTGAAAGAAGAATTGTCAGGATGAAAAGAAAAGAAATGCATTTTTTCATAGTACCTGAATTAAATATATGCTGATAAAGATAAATAAAACTTGCAAAAAAGAAATATCCGTGAATTATGTTTGAAAACAGCCTGTTTATCAGAGGGCAAAGCTCAGTGACATTGAGTATCTTACGCGCACAGGCTGGCCTCTCTGCAGGCCAGGGCTCCATTTTGGCGATGACTCGATAGTTCTGACAGCCTCCTTATCAATAAGCGGGTCAACACCCTTTACAACTAGTTACATTGCTTACAGTTCCGTCAGTCTCGACAATGAAAGTCAGATATACTTTTCCCTGTATCCTGTTATCGACAGCTGCCTGTGGATAGTTGGTGCGTCGCATCACCCATTCACGGAATTTATTTATATCACCTCCCTTGAATGCAGGCATTACTTCGACAATAAAAAATGCTTCATCTGTTTCTATACCCTCCTGTCCTGTAAAGGAGTTCGTTGCCTGTACCGGATCCGCCCGTCTCAATATTCTCGGTTGTAGACTGTGCAAGCATATCATCATTTGTAGAAGTAGCATGTCTCCAGTGGAAGGATAGAATCAACAACTACCGGTGGAACATACTTTACAATCTCCTCAATTCTGGCAGCCTGGGACGGAGGAGGTGGCGGTGGAACAATTATTTCATCTACAGGAGGTTCAAGATTATCCATCTGTACCTGGACATAGCTTATTCCACCGGCAAGGACTTTATCGCCGTGAGGAGAAATTACATATGGAAGGATAACTGCAGCTGAAACCAGAAGTGAAGCAAGAATTATTCCTGCCACCATGACGGAGTTATATTTTTTCCGAAGCTGATAGGCACCATAATCCTTGTTCCGCGATTCAAAAAGCAGATCATCAAATTCAAGAGTATCCCGTAGATTATCGAACATCTTTTCTGCCTGTATTATAATCTTAAACCCTCTTTAAACATTAAACAATAGAAATATAGACAAATTTAACAGAATAAGATAACAATAATGTCAATATTTTCTGACAGGCAAAATTAATTTATACCTCTCAATTGCTCAAAGAGCGGGGCAAAATTACAAAATAGTGTCTTTCTGCCAAAACTATATTCAGTATGGTTTAAGTTTGTTTTAATATTTTCAATTTTTTCTTACATTTGCCAACGCTTGACGGGGGTTTAGCTCAGTTGGCTAGAGCGTGTGACTGGCAGTCACAAGGTCAGGGGTTCGATTCCCCTAATCTCCACCTTCGCCCTCCGTAGCTTTAGCGACAGGAGGGCTTTTGTTTATTACATAGTTTTCACTCGCTAAATCTACTCCGGGCTACGGTGGACGCAGTCCACTCAATAATCACTCCTAGCACCGTTTTTAGCGTTTTGTATTTTTGATGATTTAGCGCGAAGAGAGCTATTTGGATGAATTGTATCTGAAAGATTCGGCAGATGTACCTGTCCAGTGGTAAATTGTCACATTAATCTTCACAAAGGTTTCATATTCTATAAGTGGAACCTTGACCACCAGTAATGTATCTGAAGAAGATATTATTTCTGCTGCATTGGAGTCACTATATCTCGGACCGTTAAGGTTAGCAAATTCGACTTTATTTCTCTGTGGAATGTAACTGAATCCACGCCCTACTATTGAAATTTTATCACCCAATTTCCCTGAGGGTGGAGTGAAAGAGATAACGTTTGGGGCCCCACTGCCTCTGCTTATGAAGTTAACTGTCTCTCCATAAACCGTATAGTCAGCCGTTTCAACAAAAGACCTTACATAAATAGTAGCTATATCATCCAGATTGGTTTCAATCTTTGCAGAAAATGAATTTTCTGCCGGGCTGCCTGAGAATACAACCTTATCTGAAGCTTCAAGTGATGGATTGAGCTGGGTTGACCACACAAAGCCATAACTAAGGATTTGAAAATCACCCCTCAAGGTAAAATCAGCATTAAATTGAGCTCCCAGAACAGTTATATCCGTGACCGGCATTGTATTTAACCGCGGCCATTCTCTTGTACCAACTTTGTCTTCCGTGCATTTTACAAATAGCAGCAGCAGAAAAATAATACCATATCCATATAATGTTTTCACTTGCATAAAAGTATTATAGAAAGGGAGATTTTGTTAAGACTGGAAGTAAATTCTTCACTTGAAGTAGTATTGCCTGAATGATAATATTTTAAGGTTGCTCCTATCCTAAAGCTTTTGAAGGATTTCAGATATCCGATATCCCCCCAGTATCCCAAAGGAGAATTGTTGAATTCGAATACATCATTTACATATGTATCAACTATACTACCAGACAACATTTCCGTATTAACATAGGAATTATTGTCAGTTAAAAAGGCAAACTCAGCACCTGCATTGAAAAAAAGGGAAGAATTTCCGACAGGAATGGTATACCTTAGCGACACAGGAATTGATATTGTGCTGAAATCGATATATGTTTCATAATAGTTGGTCATCGATGGCTCTGCTACCACGTTCTGGGAATAATATGAAGTCCTGACATAGCAGAGTTCTGTCTGCAAGGCTAAGTTCTCACTTATCCTTGGGGATGAAACAGCAAATAGCAAGCCGGGAGCAACATCATACGTCTGATATCTATTATTAAGATAGATAAACTGCGAGGGCAGATTTTTAAATTGAAGAGTTGAGGAGACCATCGCCACTGAAATTCCATAATCTATTCTGTAACGGGGCTTTGAAACCTTATAATATTTGAACCCACCTCCTCTGCATAAGTTATAATTAACCACAAATCTTGTCAGACTTTTCACATTAAGTGTCAGACTCTGAAGCTCATTATGACTCTCCAGACAGTCGGATGTAAGAAATGAAATTGTTCCCAGCCATTTTAAATCCTGTCTATAGCCCACCACCTTATCAGAGCCTCCGGTTACTTTAATTTCTGCCGTATCCCGGATCTGTTTCGCTTCAAGAATATAAAGTTCAGTACCGGTTTTTTGGATATAGAAAGTATAGTCGGACTCATACAAGCTTAATTCCCCGGTCACAAGAACTTCAACAAATTTTCCATCGATGATCTGTGAAGAATAATACCTGTCATTTAAAAATCCATAACCAAGTATCTGAGAAGGGGAATATTCCATTTTTCCTGAGCCTGTGCTAAAAATACAAGTTCGCTCGTTGTTCGAATCCGACCTGAATTCAATCTTGCCAAATATTGTGTCCTTGCTTGCAGTAATTATAAATCCGTCTCTTAAATCAGTCCTGGCCTTTAATTCAGCCTTTGACAGGATCAGGATGATAATTCCAACCAAAATAGCTTTGTTCATGAGATGAATCTATTAATACTAGTGTGCTTAAAAATAAATGAACATAAAATCTTAAATGGCTTTCATCCCTATTCTGATCATCCTGGAGAGACGTCAGAGTGTCCAGACAAACATTTTAAAGATAGCTATAGTTATAGAATTAAAAAAGAAGAATCTTTACCAGAGGATGCACTCTGGTAACCTTCAATTCACCAGGCAGGAAGTATGCTAGTCTTTCAGGCAACGAACGCTGCAACCATGATCTTTGCCTTCCTGAGTGATTAGAGCTTCACCAATATAGTCATACATTATAATTTGATAGCCAAGAAAATTCCAGTCCAAATATTCAGAAGCAGACCACCAGCATCCATAATTCCCAACGACTACATAACCACCATCCCAACCGCGAAGTCCTCCGGGGAGTGCAGTAAAACCAGTTTCGTTTGTAGCACCATAGTTCGGACTAAGCCAGTGCTTTAATCCGGCTTCTTTCAGTTTGCCACCGGCAACAGCTGACCCTCCAAGATATTCTGTTAAAGTGGTATACTCTTCCTTAGTCGGGACATGCCATCCAACAGGGCACAGATTTCCTGAACCCGCAGCCCACCAGTTGTATAATGCACCATAGACCTTACCATAGGTATTAAAATCGTTGTTGTACCAGCTATAACCCGCAGTTGATAAAGCTCCCCATGCATCAGGATCGGTAACTAAAGGAATATCTGTTCCATCATTAAATTTAGTGACCTTAAGGTTTTCTGACATCCAAATCTGCTGGCCTATCTGTACTGTTTTGTAAACATTGCCATCAATGTCCTTAATATTCTCAGCCTTAACCTTAACCTTATCCAATTTGACTTTGGCGGAAGATGCTGTTAAGTCACGGGTTGGATCCTCTGCTTTCTGACAGGCAGAAAATATCATAAGAATCAATAATGTAAAAAATAAACCAAGTGAAAGATGGCAAACAGTGCGCGAATAAGTAACAGTTTTCATAAGCTTAATTTTTTAGATTGGAACCGGAAAAATCAGAGTGAATGATAATTGTGCAATAAATTTAATCATGTTTAACGCACAAGAAACAATATGAGCCAAATAATGTATCAAGAGTCCATTTTCTTTTATGATTATGCGATTCATAAGTATAAAAAGGAAAGAACCTATAACCTTAATTGTTTCTGGAATCCCGGATAATACGTGACACGCTGCTGGCCGGAGTTCGCAAATACCAATCAGGAGGTACCGGAATAACTACTCTCACTCTGACAGTTCTGCCCGGCGGAATTTAAGATCAAAGACCCTGCAAGTACGGGTTAAGGTCAACAAGCTGTCTGAACATTTATTTGTAAACGGGGAGAATATACTATTGTAAAAAATTTTCACTGCAATACGTAAAATAATTTTACATCAGAAATTATTTGAATTTATTATGTAATTGATAATTAACTTATAAGCTGTCTGGCATGATCTTAGAACTTTAAAAACAAAAAAGATAAAGTTTTGAGTCATGAAACCAGAATTTACAAACATGCAGAATAATCCGTCCGATTGTCCCTTCGAACTCATACAGGGATGCAGGAATTGTGACCAAAAAGCCCAGCTGCAGGTTTATAAGCTCTTTTACAAACCGGTCTTCTCAATCTGCCTGCAACTTGTAAATGACCCGGCTGTAGCCGAGTCTTTAATGCACGAGTCTTTTCTTCTTGCTTTTGATCAAATACAATCGTATAAGTGTGATATAAGTTTTTCGTCGTGGATAAAAAAGTTCATTAACTCCGCTATTCAACAGGGGCACAACTAGGCTATCAAAAATCAGCTTCGGTGCAGAATTTTGCTCAAGACTCAATTTTCGGGTGTGAATCAATATTATTGTTTAACAGATGTGTATTGTCAATACACAATTAATCATGATATTTATTTTTTATGATTAATATTCTGCCATGAACAAATTGGTCAAAATCTTTGTAATTACAGTCGTCCTGCTTAATTTGAATCTGACATCCTGTACAGATAAAGAAACTTCTATCCCAGTTGTAACAACTACGGATGCCTATTTAATAACCCGCACTACTGCAAGTATTTCAGGAAATGTAACCGATGATGGGGGAGATGAAGTGACTGACAGGGGAATCTGCTGGAATGTAGCTCAAAACCCATCAACAGCTGATAATTCAATTGCAAAAGGAAAAGGTACTGGTTCGTTTGCATGTAACCTGGAACAGTTAGAAGACAATACAATGTATTATGCAAGAGCATATGCAACAAATAGCAAAGGGACAGGATATGGGAATGAGATATCATTTAAAACAGAACAGATAATTACAGTAAGTGACATAGATGGGAATATTTACCAGACGGTTAAGATTGGCAATCAGCTCTGGATGGCTGAAAATCTTAAGACCAAAACATATTGTAATGGCGATATAATAGGCACGACCACTCCTCCGTCAATGGATATAACATCCGAAACTTCACCTGAGTATCAGTGGGCATATAACGGTGACGAAAGCAATGCAGCTATTTATGGAAGACTTTATACGTGGTATGCAGTAACTGACAGCCGAAAATTATGCCCAAATGGCTGGCACCTTCCAAGCGATGGGGAATGGACAGTTTTAACCGATTACCTTAGTACTAATTATGGCAGTGGCTGGGATGGAATTGAAATAGCAAAATCAATGGCATCAGGCTCAGGCTGGACTTCAAGTTCAACGAATGGAACAGTAGGCTTTGAACAGGCAGACAACAATAAAAGTGGTTTTAACGCTCTGCCTGCGGGGTACCGTAATTGTTGGGGTGGTGAGTCTCTCCATCTTGGAGAGTCTGCATATTGGTGGTCTGCTACACTTTCAGCAGAATGGTATGGTATTGATGATATATATTTCAGAATGTTAAATTTCGAATCTCCTTATGTGGAAAGGAGCATCATACTCAAAATGGCTGGCTGTTCAGTTCGTTGTTTGAAAGATTAACAGATTTTAAGTTTACCAATTTTTTCAGTAATTTTCAGGCATTAACTATGATTCACTCATAAATGGAATACAATGATCTGATCAGAAACCGTGAAAGTATCCGCAATTATGATCCGACCCGGCCTGTATCAAAAGAAATACTAAATAAAATTCTTGAAGCCGGAAGGCTCGCCCCTTCAGCAAAAAACTATCAGCCCTGGAAATTCCTTCTGATTATCTTCACCAGATTTACTCGAAAAGGTACAAGCCTCATATAAGCGCGACTGGATTAAAGACGCCCCTCACATCCTCGTGCTGATGGGCTTAAAAGATCAGGCATGGATCCGTGGCTATGACGGATATAACTCCATTGAAACGGACGTTACAATTGCAATGACGCATATAATACTGGCTGCAGAAAATGAAGGAGTAGCGACCTGCTGGATCGCGGCATACAATCCTGAAATATTGAATGAGGCCCTTAACCCCGGGCAAAACCAGCAGATCTTTGCAATGACACCGCTTGGCTATCCAAAGCCCGGATTTAAAAAAACAATGCTTAAAAAAAGAAAACCGCTCGATGAAATCGTTGAATTTTTGTAATCAGCTTCCCTTACGGGTCATGAATCAGCCAGGCTTCGGGCTTCAGGTTATCATGGCAGTTTTCATTTTCATTCTTGCGGCCTGTAAACAGGAATCAAGATCTGCCTCTGAAGATCCAACCGCCAAAAAGGTGGATTTCAGATATTCTGTGCCATGGTGGCAGACGTCTGTTTGTTTGCCGGATGATCCGGACAAACCCCTTGTTGGAAAAGAGGGGCAGTATTTCTTTGACTTCAACCGGGGGGGGCCAAGGAATTTTGCGTTTTCTCTTACGCCTCAGATTACAGATACAATGAAATGGATCAGACAGGAGACCTATTCAGCCAAAGTTCCGATTGTAAGAACTTTGTTTAAGGCAAATGGGTTAGACCTTCTGTGTGAAGCATTTCTTACAATTCCTGAGAATCTGCCGACTTATAATATCCCCGGGTCCGCTTTAACCACTGGAGGCAAATGTCATGCAATTATTATGAATTTAAAGAATTCAGGTGACAGCGTAAAATCCTGTCAGCCTGTTCTTGTCATCGAGGGGGTTGATCCTGTAAAATTCAGAAAAGAAAGTGGTGTTGTTACAATTGGCGATACAAGGCTGATGGCATCAGATCTTATCGAATCATGCCTTCTTAATGGTGATAAATGGTATTGCAAGACAAAAAGGTTTCAAATCAGGCCCGGAGAAACACATGAGCTCGTATTCACAATCGTGAGGGGAGCTTTGGAACAAAAGGCACTCTCTGTATCCGATGCAGTAAGTGAACGTGAGCGTGCTATAAAATGGTGGGAGTCTGCCGGTCTGCCCTGGGAGGTCATTCAGGTTCCTGACACCGCCATTCAGAGCATGCTGCAATCGTGCGTACGAAATATCTGGCAGGCCCGTGAGATAAAGGATGGTCAGCCGGCATTTCAGGTGGGACCGACTGTATATCGTGGATTATGGATCGTTGACGGCGCCTTTCTTCTGGAAACGGCAGCATTATTGGGGAGAGCAGAAGAAGCACGTGCAGGTATACACTACACTCTTAGTTTCCAAAAACCGGATGGTAGTTTTGAGATTCTACCACATTACTGGAAAGAGAATGGAATCGTACTCTGGACATGCTACCGCCATGCCATTCTTACAAATGACAAAACCTGGCTTGAGTCTGTATGGCCTCATATGGAGAACGCCGTTGCAGCAATCATACGTCTCAGGGAACGCTCACGTACAGAAGCGCCTGACCTGGATGATGGACTTATGCCGATCGGTGTAACGGATGGAGGTATTGGCGGTGACAAAGCTGAGTACTCAAATGTTTATTGGAATCTTGCCGGTTTAAAGTCAGCAATTGAAGGCGCCGAATGGCTTGGTAAAATAGATGAGGCTGCAACCTGGCGCAAAGAATATGATGACTTTATGCTCCTGTTCCGCAAAATAGCAAAACGGGATATGAGTGTTGATTCTTCCGGTAACAAATACCTGCCTACTGTAATGGGCGATGAGGGAAAAACATATTCTCCCCAGCGGGGACAATGGGCATTTATGAATGCAGTATACCCGGGCCAGATTTTTACAAAAGAAGATTCACTTGTGAGGGGAAATCTCTCTATGCTTAGGGCAACCAAGCAGGAAGGGCTTGTATTTGGCACAGGCTGGGCGCCCGATGGCATCTGGACTTATGCTGCAAGTTTCTACGGGCATGCAGTATTATGGCAAGGTGAAGGACAGGAAGCCGCACAGGTGTTGTATGATTTTGCAAACCATGCGGCTCCGATCCGCGCATGGCGTGAAGAACAATTGCCCGTTGGCAAAGGCAATAAAGAGGTGGGAGATATGCCGCACAACTGGGCAAGCGCTGAATTCATAAGGCTTACAACACATATTATCGAACTTGATCGCGGGGATGAGCTGCACCTGTTCGAGGGTCTTCCGGGCAAATGGACACAGCCCGGAATGAGAACCAGCCTGAATGGTGTTGAAACCCCATTTGGCCCTCTGACAATGATACTTGAAATTGCATCTGATGGCAAATCAGCAAAACTTGAAGTCAATCCTCTTGATCCTATCCGTTGCAAACGAATTATTGTTCACGCCGGTGCATGGAGCGGCCGCTCTGTGGAAAAACTCATTAACCTCAAGCCAGGACAGAAGAATGAAATTATAATCAAATTGCTTTGAATTTGAACAAACGATCAGGTCAATAATGTGTCTGGCATGCTGTTTTTTAAATTTTTATCAAAGAAATTCTCCAAAATGTCCCCGGCATGATCTATTTTGACAACTATTATTAATAAACAATATCTTACTGGTCAATTAAGCTATTTGTGCTAAACAATATGATTTGTTATGATAGCTGCTGACCACAGGGTTAGTTTATCGCTGCATTGAATTAAAGATTTGGTTTAACAGTAATTGGCGCTAATAACATGTCCTTGGTAAGGTTGAGGATACGGTTGTTGCCTTTTTATTTATGCGGGCTGATCAGTGCCTGCCCGATAAATCTTTATGGACAGCCCACATGCTTGATAACCGGAGGCAGCGATGTGGTATGTTTTGGAAATTCAACAACCTGGAGTGCGCCGGATAATATGTTGACATATTACTGGACAGGTCCGTCAGGTTTTACTTCTTCCACAAAGGATGTCACTGTAAGCATAGCCGGGATATACAATTTAACAGTAACGGATCTGCATGGATACCGTCAGTTGTTCTCGAAGTCTGAATGTATATGCCGAATTGTCGCCGGGATCAATAAACACAACATTAAGGCAATTCTGTTTCGGAGGCACGGCTGTAATAGGGGGTACGAATCCGCCTTATGGTCCGGCAACAGGAGGATCGGGCTCTTATGTTTATATCTGGCAGATGCAGGAGGGATGCTCGGGAGTCTGGAATGATATTCCCGGGGCAGATACGACAAGCTGCACTCCCCCCGCACCACCGGTAACAACCTGTTATCGAAGGAAAGTGACGGATACAGTTTGTGATTCCGAGTCATTTACCGCAACTAAAAGGTTTGAGATTTTTGAGGATCCTGTGTCTCAGACCATCGTTCCTCTGCCGGGAAATCTGGTAGTCTGTGCCGGTTTTCCAATATCTGCAACATTCTCCGGCGGGTCAGGAGGCTTTCCTGGCGGAACCACTGATATATATGAATACAGCTCCAATAGCGGGACAAGCTGGAGTGCATATTCTCCCGGTCAGAATATCAGTACGATAGGTTCGTCGGGAGTTAATCTCTTTCGCATAAGAACAAGGAGAATTTCGACAGGAGTTAATGGCTGCAATTATGGAACATTTGTCAATGTATCCTTCAGCGTTAATCCTCTGCCTCTCACTTCATCCATCTATCATCGATAGACTCCAGAATCATTTAATCCGGATATGACTGATTAATAAAACACAAAAACAAAAATGCCACGAAAGCACAAAATCAAGTTAAAAGAGAAATCAAACTGTGTAAGTTGCACAACGGATTTAAGCCTGTCAACTCTTTTACTGGCAATTCTCCGCCAGATTGAAGACCTGAGTGACAGGTTTAAAACTGTAGCACAAATAGTGTAATTAATGCAAAGCTTCTAAATATATAGAAACAGATAACTTTCCCTCACAGCGTAGAACCCTGGCACATAAAAAACAGGAGATTTTTCAAAAGTCTCATATATGTGCGCAATTAAGCGAAAACGGGAAATGATGACATGAAAAAGCAAGGAGAATCGTTCTGTACCTAAAATAACAGATATCGTGATTTAATATTACCGGTTCATCAAAAAATACTTTCTGTGTCTGAAAATAAAATTACCTTTAAGCAGGTTTGATTGTTAATAACCCCTATCTTTATGCTGAGAGTAATTTTCATGAAATTACCTGACCTAAAGCGACATAGAGAATATTTCAAACCGAATCACTAACAGGTATTATTGTTAATAAGTCTCTGGCATAGATCTATCTGATACCAGATCGGGAATTTTCACCTGACAATCAAGACTTTCAACGTTCTACTGGTAGTATTTGATTTTTATTTTGGTATCTGGTAAGCAACGCCCTGGCTTGAAGGAGAGACTATATATAAATAAGTTATTGCTGTCAGCATTCTGCTGGTTGTTGCTTGCGGTTGTCGCAAATGGACAAACTTCCGTTGATCCCACCTCTGCAACAGCATCTCTATCTGAAATATGTATTGGACAGAGTACAATCCTCACATTAAACGACGGAGGCGGAGGAACCAATGAAGTTATTCAATGGTATACAGGGTCATGCGGAGGAACTTCTGTTGGAAATGGCAACGATTTATCCATAAATCCTTCTGCAACAACTACATATTTCGGTCGATATGAAGATGGCCCTCCTGTTAACCATAATTCAGCCTGTGCCACTGTGACAGTTAATGTCAATCCAATCATGCCTGTAAGCGTCAGCATTGGAGCAAGTGCGACAACCATTTGTTCAGGAACCCCGGTCACTTTCACAGCAACACCGTCTAATGGTGGACCAGTTCCTGTCTACCAGTGGAAGGTAAATGGAACTATTGCCGGAACAAACAACCCAACGTATACCTATACTCCGGTTAACAATGATATTGTCACCTGCGAACTAACATCCGATGCTGTCTGTAGCAAGTAACACTCCTGCAATATCAAATTCAATAACTCACCGTTAACCAAAAATCTGCGGATCCAGTCTCCGCTACCACCACATCAGCAACAATTTGTAACGGACAGAGCACTGCGCTGAACCTGACGGGAGGCGGTGGCGGACTGACGAAGTAATTCACTGGTACACCAGCTCATGCGGAGGAACAACGGTTGGAACAGGAAATGCGCTGTCTGTTAGCCCGACTACAACAACAACATATTATGGAAGATATGACGATGGTTCTCCCTGCACCTTTAATACTGTATGTGCACAGGTAACGGTTACTGTTAACCAAAAATCTGCTGATCCAACATCTGCTTCCGCAACTTCTGCAACAATATGCAATGGTCAGAGCACTACGCTGAATCTGACAGGAGGCGGTGGAGGAACAGGTGAAGTAATTCACTGGTACACAGTTTCATGCGGAGGAACAGCGGTTGGAACAGGAAATGCACTGTCTGTCAGCCCGACAGCAACAACAACATATTATGGAAGATATGAAGATGGCTCTCCATGCAGTTCTAATACTGTATGTGCACAGGTAACAATTACTGTTAACCAAAAATCTGCTGATCCAACATCTGCAACCGCAACTTCTGCAACAATTTGTAACGGACAGAGCGCTACGCTGAATCTGACAGGAGGCGGTGGCGGAACAGGTGAAGTAATTCACTGGTATACCGTTTCATGCGGAGGAACAGCGGTTGGAACAGGAAATGCGCTTTCTGTGAGCCCGACACAACAACAACATATTATGGAAGATATGAAGATGGCTCTCCATGCACTTCTAATACTGTATGTGCACAGGTAACAGTTACCGTTAACCAAAGATCTGCTAATCCAACGTCTGCAAGCGCCACTTCTGCAACAATTTGTAACGGCCAGAGCACTACGCTGAATCTGACAGGAGGCGGTGGCGGAACAGGTGAAGTAAATTCACTGGTACACCGTTTCATGCGGAGGAACATCGGTTGGAACAGGAAATGCACTTTCTGTGAGCCCGACAGCAACAACAACATATTATGGAAGATTTGAAGATGGCTCTCCATGCAGTTCTAATACTGTATGTGCACAGGTAACAGTTACTGTTAACCAAAGATCTGCTGATCCAACGTCTGCAAGCGCCACTTCTTCAACAATTTGTAACGGCCAGAGCACTACACTGAATCTGACAGGAGGCGGTGGCGGATCAGGTGCAGTAATTCACTGGTATACCGTTTCATGCGGAGGAATATCGGTTGGAACAGGAAATGCGCTTTCTGTGAGCCCGACAGCAACAACAACATATTATGGAAGATATGAAGATGGTTCTCCATGCATTTATAATTCTCCATGTGCACAGGTAACTGTTACTGTAAGTTCAGTTCCTGTGGTAACAAATGCAAATACAGAGACTATATGCAGCGGATCGGCTACAAATATCTCCCTTAATGCAAGTATACCGAGCAACTTTAGCTGGACTATTGGGACTATCATCAGAAGTGTAAATGGAGCAAGTGCAGGCTCCGGATCAACAATTAATCAAACACTGACAGTCAGTCATATTTTTGGTGGAAGCGTACAATACATTGTCACACCAACATCAATCACAGGGTCATGCGTAGGCAGTCAATTCACAATTACTGTCACTGTAAATCCTGCTCCAACAATAAATATAGCCTCTCAGGTAAACGTTCTTTGCTATGGAAGTTCTACAGGAAGTGCTACAACTTCCTCTTCAGGAGGCACATCCCCTTTTACCTACCTTTGGAGCAATGGTCAGACAACTTCAGGTGCAACAGGACTTGCAGCCGGACCTTATACAGTAACTCTGACGGATTCAAAAGGATGTACTGCTGTGGCTTCTGGAACAATCACGCAGCCGGCATCTGCTCTTTCAACCGCGATATCTAATCTGATAAATGTACAATGCAATGGACAGAGCACCGGAAGTGTGACTGTAACCGGTAATGGCGGGGTTCCACCCTATACTTATGCTTTGGGAGCAGGATTGTATCAGGCCGGTGGCACATTCAATTCACTTGCTGCCGGTTCATATACTGTTCATGTTAAAGATAATAACAATTGCATAGCCAACCAGGCAGTTACAATCAGTCAGACAAATCCGTTAATTGCAACAGCAACTTCAAATAGTGTGGTATGTGAAGGATCGGCTTTAAACCTTACTGGCAGTGCAACCGGAGGAACCGGACCATACCAGTACCACTGGCTTGGCCCAAATTCTTTCTCCTCATCCATCTACAATCCCAGCATAATCAATGCTACAAGGAATGCAACCGGTTCATATGAACTAACTGTAACGGATGCAAACAATTGCACTGCAACGACGACAGTTCAGGCAATAGTAAATCCTGTACCAAATGTTAGCATAACCCCGACAATGGCTACAGGTTTTGTAAAAAAAGCTACAGGCCAGCAGGTTTTTTACCAATTCACAATTACAAATACCGGAAATGTCGCTGACATTTTCGACTTAACTTCAATAAATGTTCCGGACGCCGGCTTTTATGATATGACTGCACGTTTTCTCACCACAGGAGGTGTACCTATTACTTTCACTCCTTCGATACCGGCAGGTGGAACATATACTTTCCAGGTAGAGCTTACTGTCGGCGGTAATGCTGCTAAAGTTCTCAATCACACAATGATTACTGCGACCAGTCGTCTTTGCTCGTCATCCCATGTATCTGCAGATATTTATACATACGAATACAATGGCAATAATCCGCCTGATCCAAATAATGCTCAACTTGAAATTTATAAGGAATCCAGTGTAGCAAGTGCGACAGTAGGAGTTCCATACACATATACAATAAAACTCTATAACAATGGTTCAGTTGACGCTCCAAATGTCATTATAACCGATCCTGTACCCGCTTCGCTTACAATAACCAATCCGGCCGGCAGGGGGTGTAAGCGGGAATACTATTACCTGGGATATAGGTACCGTAACAAGACTTGGGGGTTCACGAAGCTACATTGAAAAAGTTATCACCGTTGTCCCTGCCTGCACTTCTGTTCCTTCTGTAACAAATACAGTCACAGTGCTCAGTATACCTCCTGACAACAATACCCTTGACAATACTGCGACCCTGACCATCCCGGTTACAGAGACTATCCCTCCGGTTGCATTATGCAAGCCTGTAACAGTAAACCTCAATTCAACCGGTAATGCATCCATAACTGCAGCTCAGGTAAATAATGGAAGCTCTGATAATTGCAGCAATATCAGTTTATCGGTCAGCCCTTCGACATTTACATGTGCCAACATAGGCATCAACAATGTAACACTTACTGCCACAGATGTCAGTGGGAATACTGCAACATGCACTGCAGCTGTAACAATACGTGACATAACACCCCCGTCATTTACGAATTGCCCATCGCCTCCTGCATCCTACTGTGCCGGAATTACAGGGAAATATGTTATAACAGGCACAGGATGGAATGCTACGGCTGGCGATAATTGTGCTGTTAGTACCCTTACATATACCTTAACAGGTGCTACTTCAGGAACTGGGACTTCATTGGATGGAGTAACATTAAATCCTGGACTCACAACAATAACCTGGACTGCCAGTGATGCAAGTAATAATCAAAATACCTGTTCCTTTTCTGTTACTGTCTATCCTTTCCCTTCCGTAACTGCAACGCCATCCGGACAAAACATCTGCTCGGGCTCTCCTACTTCTATTGTCTTAACAGGTAATGTGACTGGAATGTCCTTTACCTGGACTGCAGCAATTCAGACTTCACCATCCGGTGGAACAATTACCGGTCAAAGTAATTGCAACTCCGGATGCGGCACCTCAATAGCACAAACATTAACAAATAATGGTACTTCCGCAGGAGTTGTAAGGTATACGATCACACCTTCTGCCAACGGATGTACCGGCACACCAATTACAATTGATGTAGTTGTCAATCCATTACCAGCAACCTCACCAATATTTCACAGATAAATTTAAACAAGAGTATTAATTAAAAATAAAAAATCATGCTCAAAATCAAACATCGAAAAGAAAGTCAGGGACTGCATCAGGATAGCAGTGTTCTTGTGTTGTTTGATACGAGCGCTTCAGGTCTCTTCAACAACATGAAGCGACCTTTACTCCCTCAGAAAGAGAATAATAAAGTAAATATTAAAACAAATTCCCCCATGCGCCCACATTTCCCCAAAATCAGAAAGTCCGGATTGCTTAATCAGAGCAACGGGCAAATGCGCTGCAATGAAATTGTTGAAAACTTATTACCAGTCTGTGAACGACAGGATCGGAATGGCAATGAAGTTGAAACGATAAGGATTACAAAACACAAAAATCTCTATTCTACTAAACCCAAATTACTAATAAGTAGAGGAATACTAATTCTACTGCTGGTTCTTTCCAGTATTTCAGGAGCGTGGGCACAAACAACAGCTGATCCGGATCATGTTTGTCTTTATTCAACTGAAGATTATTGGGTCAATAACACGCTTGGGTCAACTTATACTTGGGTACTTTCTGGCGGAGGTACAATTACTACTGGACAAGGTACAAGTACAATACAAGTTAATTGGACATCAGTAGGAGATTATATATTAACAGTTACAGAGACATTAACTAATACGACTCTTTGTATTGGTAATCCTGTTATATTAAATATCATAGTTGATGCTGTGCCTACGGCAGCTATTACGCCTGACCCGGCTGTCCTCTGTGCTGACGGTTCGCTTAATATGAACGGTAATCCAACAGGTGGTAGCGGTACTTACACTACTCACGCATGGACTGGTGCTGGAGCTGCTTACCTGAGCGCTACCAACATTCAGAACCCAGTATTCTCTGGTGCTCCTGCTGGTACGTATGCACTTATTTATACCGTAACTGACAACAGCGGTTGCATCGGTACGGACAACATAACGGTTACCGTAAATGCTGTGCCTACGGCAGCTATTACGCCTGACCCGGCTGTCCTCTGTGCTGACGGTTCGCTTAATATGAACGGTAATCCAACAGGTGGTAGCGGTACTTACACTACTCACGCATGGAGTGCTGCGAGCTGCTTACCTGAGCGCTACCAACATTCAGAACCCAGTATTCTTGGGGCTCCTGCTGGTACGTATGCACTTATTTATACCGTAACTGACAACAGCGGTTGCATCGGTACGGACAACATAACGGTTACCGTAAATGCTGTGCCTACGGCAGCTATTACGCCTGACCCGGCTGTCCTCTGTGCTGACGGTTCGCTTAATATGAACGGTAATCCAACAGGTGGTAGCGGTACTTACACTACTCACGCATGGACTGGTGCTGGAGCTGCTTACCTGAGCGCTACCAACATTCAGAACCCAGTATTCTTGGCGCTCCTGCTGGTACGTATGCACTTATTTATACCGTAACTGACAACAGCGGTTGCATCGGTACGGACAACATAACGGTTACCGTAAATGCTGTGCCTACGGCAGCTATTACGCCTGACCCGGCTGTCCTCTGTGCTGACGGTTCGCTTAATATGAACGGTAATCCAACAGGTGGTAGCGGTACTTACACTACTCACGCATGGACTGGTGCTGGAGCTGCTTACCTGAGCGCTACCAACATTCAGAACCCAGTATTCTCTGGTGCTCCTGCTGGTACGTATGCACTTATTTATACCGTAACTGACAACAGCGGTTGCATCGGTACGGACAACATAACGGTTACCGTAAATGCTGTGCCTACGGCAGCTATTACGCCTGACCCGGCTGTCCTCTGTGCTGACGGTTCGCTTAATATGAACGGTAATCCAACAGGTGGTAGCGGTACTTACACTACTCACGCATGGACTGGTGCTGGAGCTGCTTACCTGAGCGCTACCAACATTCAGAACCCAGTATTCTCTGGTGCTCCTGCTGGTACGTATGCACTTATTTATACCGTAACTGACAACAGCGGTTGCATCGGTACGGACAACATAACGGTTACCGTAAATGCTGTGCCTACGGCAGCTATTACGCCTGACCCGGCTGTCCTCTGTGCTGACGGTTCGCTTAATATGAACGGTAATCCAACAGGTGGTAGCGGTACTTACACTACTCACGCATGGACTGGTGCTGGAGTTGCTTACCGAGCGCTACCAACATTCAGAACCCAGTATTCTCGGTGCTCCTGCTGGTACGTATGCACTTATTTATACCGTAACTGACAACAGCGGTTGCATCGGTACGGACAACATAACGGTTACCGTAAATGCTGTGCCTACGGCAGCTATTACGCCTGACCCGGCTGTCCTCTGTGCTGACGGTTCGCTTAATATGAACGGTAATCCAACAGGTGGTAGCGGTACTTACACTACTCACGCCTGGACCGGCCTGCTTGCTACCTGAGCGCTACCAACATTCAGAACCCAGTATTCTCTGGTGCTCCTGCTGGTACGTATGCACTTATTTATACCGTAACTGACAACAGCGGTTGCATCGGTACGGACAACATAACGGTTACCGTAAATGCTGTGCCTACGGCAGCTATTACGCCTGACCCGGCTGTCCTCTGTGCTGACGGTTCGCTTAATATGAACGGTAATCCAACAGGTGGTAGCGGTACTTACACTACTCACGCATGGACTGGTGCTGGAGCTGCTTACCTGAGCGCTACCAACATTCAGAACCCAGTATTCTCGTGCTCCTGCTGGTACGTATGCACTTATTTATACCGTAACTGACAACAGCGGTTGCATCGGTACGGACAACATAACGGTTACCGTAAATGCTGTGCCTACGGCAGCTATTACGCCTGACCCGGCTGTCCTCTGTGCTGACGGTTCGCTTAATATGAACGGTAATCCAACAGGTGGTAGCGGTACTTACACTACTCACGCATGGAAAACTGCGCCGGGCTTGCTCACCCTGAGCGCTACCAACATTCAGAACCCAGTAATCCTGGCTCCTGCTGGTACGTATGCACTTATTTATACCGTAACTGACAACAGCGGTTGCATCGGTACGGACAACATAACGGTTACCGTAAATGCTGTGCCTACGGCAGCTATTACGCCTGACCCGGCTGTCCTCTGTGCTGACGGTTCGCTTAATATGAACGGTAATCCAACAGGTGGTAGCGGTACTTACACTACTCACGCATGGACTGGTGCTGGAGCTGCTTACCTGAGCGCTACCAACATTCAGAACCCAGTATTCTCTGGTGCTCCTGCTGGTACGTATGCACTTATTTATACCGTAACTGACAACAGCGGTTGCATCGGTACGGACAACATAACGGTTACCGTAAATGCTGTGCCTACGGCAGCTATTACGCCTGACCCGGCTGTCCTCTGTGCTGACGGTTCGCTTAATATGAACGGTAATCCAACAGGTGGTAGCGGTACTTACACTACTCACGCATGGACTGGTGCTGGAGTCGCTTACCTGAGCGCTACCAACATTCAGAACCCAGTATTCTCTGGTGCTCCTGCTGGTACGTATGCACTTATTTATACCGTAACTGACAACAGCGGTTGCATCGGTACGGACAACATAACGGTTACCGTAAATGCTGTGCCTACGGCAGCTATTACGCCTGACCCGGCTGTCCTCTGTGCTGACGGTTCGCTTAATATGAACGGTAATCCAACAGGTGGTAGCGGTACTTACACTACTCACGCATGGACTGGTGCTGGAGTTACCTGAGCGCTACCAACATTCAGAACCCAGTATTCTCTGGTGCTCCTGCTGGTACGTATGCACTTATTTATACCGTAACTGACAACAGCGGTTGCATCGGTACGGACAACATAACGGTTACCGTAAATGCTGTGCCTACGGCAGCTATTACGCCTGACCCGGCTGTCCTCTGTGCTGACGGTTCGCTTAATATGAACGGTAATCCAACAGGTGGTAGCGGTACTTACACTACTCACGCATGGACTGGTGCTGGAGCTGCTTACCTGAGCGCTACCAACATTCAGAACCCAGTATTCTCTGGTGCTCCTGCTGGTACGTATGCACTTATTTATACCGTAACTGACAACAGCGGTTGCATCGGTACGGACAACATAACGGTTACCGTAAATGCTGTGCCTACGGCAGCTATTACGCCTGACCCGGCTGTCCTCTGTGCTGACGGTTCGCTTAATATGAACGGTAATCCAACAGGTGGTAGCGGTACTTACACTACTCACGCATGGACTGGTGCTGGAGCTGCTTACCTGAGCGCTACCAACATTCAGAACCCAGTATTCTCTGGTGCTCCTGCTGGTACGTATGCACTTATTTATACCGTAACTGACAACAGCGGTTGCATCGGTACGGACAACATAACGGTTACCGTAAATGCTGTGCCTACGGCAGCTATTACGCCTGACCCGGCTGTCCTCTGTGCTGACGGTTCGCTTAATATGAACGGTAATCCAACAGGTGGTAGCGGTACTTACACTACTCACGCATGGACTGGTGCTGGAGCTGCTTACCTGAGCGCTACCAACATTCAGAACCCAGTATTCTCTGGTGCTCCTGCTGGTACGTATGCACTTATTTATACCGTAACTGACAACAGCGGTTGCATCGGTACGGACAACATAACGGTTACCGTAAATGCTGTGCCTACGGCAGCTATTACGCCTGACCCGGCTGTCCTCTGTGCTGACGGTTCGCTTAATATGAACGGTAATCCAACAGGTGGTAGCGGTACTTACACTACTCACGCATGGACTGGTGCTGGAGCTGCTTACCTGAGCGCTACCAACATTCAGAACCCAGTATTCTCTGGTGCTCCTGCTGGTACGTATGCACTTATTTATACCGTAACTGACAACAGCGGTTGCATCGGTACGGACAACATAACGGTTACCGTAAATGCTGTGCCTACGGCAGCTATTACGCCTGACCCGGCTGTCCTCTGTGCTGACGGTTCGCTTAATATGAACGGTAATCCAACAGGTGGTAGCGGTACTTACACTACGACGCATGGACCTGTGCTGGCGCTTGCCACCCTGAGCGCTACCAACATTCAGAACCCAGTATTCTTGGCGCTCGTGCTGGACGTATGCACTTATTTATACCGTAACTGACAACAGCGGTTGCATCGGTACGGACAACATAACGGTTACCGTAAATGCTGTGCCTACGGCAGCTATTACGCCTGACCCGGCTGTCCTCTGTGCTGACGGTTCGCTTAATATGAACGGTAATCCAACAGGTGGTAGCGGTACTTACACTACTCACGCATGGACTGGTGCTGGAGCTGCTTACCTGAGCGCTACCAACATTCAGAACCCAGTATTCTCTGGTGCTCCTGCTGGTACGTATGCACTTATTTATACCGTAACTGACAACAGCGGTTGCATCGGTACGGACAACATAACGGTTACCGTAAATGCTGTGCCTACGGCAGCTATTACGCCTGACCCGGCTGTCCTCTGTGCTGACGGTTCGCTTAATATGAACGGTAATCCAACAGGTGGTAGCGGTACTTACACTACTCACGCATGGACTGGTGCTGGAGCTGCTTACCTGAGCGCTACCAACATTCAGAACCCAGTATTCTCGGGTGCTCCTGCTGGTACGTATGCACTTATTTATACCGTAACTGACAACAGCGGTTGCATCGGTACGGACAACATAACGGTTACCGTAAATGCTGTGCCTACGGCAGCTATTACGCCTGACCCGGCTGTCCTCTGTGCTGACGGTTCGCTTAATATGAACGGTAATCCAACAGGTGGTAGCGGTACTTACACTACTCACGCATGGACTGGTGCTGGAGCTGCTTACCTGAGCGCTACCAACATTCAGAACCCAGTATTCTCTGGTGCTCCTGCTGGTACGTATGCACTTATTTATACCGTAACTGACAACAGCGGTTGCATCGGTACGGACAACATAACGGTTACCGTAAATGCTGTGCCTACGGCAGCTATTACGCCTGACCCGGCTGTCCTCTGTGCTGACGGTTCGCTTAATATGAACGGTAATCCAACAGGTGGTAGCGGTACTTACACTACTCACGCATGGACTGGTGCTGGAGCTGCTTACCTGAGCGCTACCAACATTCAGAACCCAGTATTCTCTGGTGCTCCTGCTGGTACGTATGCACTTATTTATACCGTAACTGACAACAGCGGTTGCATCGGTACGGACAACATAACGGTTACCGTAAATGCTGTGCCTACGGCAGCTATTACGCCTGACCCGGCTGTCCTCTGTGCTGACGGTTCGCTTAATATGAACGGTAATCCAACAGGTGGTAGCGGTACTTACACTACTCACGCATGGACTGGCGCTGGAGCTGCTTACCTGAGCGCTACCAACATTCAGAACCCAGTATTCTCTGGTGCTCCTGGCTGGTACGTATGCACTTATTTATACCGTAACTGACAACAGCGGTTGCATCGGTACGGACAACATAACGGTTACCGTAAATGCTGTGCCTACGGCAGCTATTACGCCTGACCCGGCTGTCCTCTGTGCTGACGGTTCGCTTAATATGAACGGTAATCCAACAGGTGGTAGCGGTACTTACACTACTCACGCATGGACTGGTGCTGGAGTGCTTTACCTGAGCGCTACCAACATTCAGAACCCAGTATTCCTGGGTGCTTCCTGCTGGTACGTATGCACTTATTTATACCGTAACTGACAACAGCGGTTGCATCGGTACGGACAACATAACGGTTACCGTAAATTGCTGTGCCTACGGCAGCTATTACGCCTGACCCGTGTCCTTGTGCTGACGGTTCGCTTAATATGAACGGTAATCCAACAGGTGGTAGCGGTACTTACACTACTCACGCATGGACTGGTGCTGGAGCTGCTTACCTGAGCGCTACCAACATTCAGAACCCAGTATTCTCTGGTGCTCCTGCTGGTACGTATGCACTTATTTATACCGTAACTGACAACAGCGGTTGCATCGGTACGGACAACATAACGGTTACCGTAAATGCTGTGCCTACGGCAGCTATTACGCCTGACCCGGCTGTCCTCTGTGCTGACGGTTCGCTTAATATGAACGGTAATCCAACAGGTGGTAGCGGTACTTACACTACTCACGCATGGACTGGTGCTGGAGCTGCTTACCTGAGCGCTACCAACATTCAGAACCCAGTATTCTCTGGTGCTCCTGCTGGTACGTATGCACTTATTTATACCGTAACTGACAACAGCGGTTGCATCGGTACGGACAACATAACGGTTACCGTAAATGCTGTGCCTACGGCAGCTATTACGCCTGACCCGGCTGTCCTCTGTGCTGACGGTTCGCTTAATATGAACGGTAATCCAACAGGTGGTAGCGGTACTTACACTACTCACGCATGGACTGGTGCTGGAGCTGCTTACCTGAGCGCTACCAACATTCAGAACCCAGTATTCTCTGGTGCTCCTGCTGGTACGTATGCACTTATTTATACCGTAACTGACAACAGCGGTTGCATCGGTACGGACAACATAACGGTTACCGTAAATGCTGTGCCTACTCCAAATATCATAGGAAATATTCCTGATGTTTGTCAAGGTACAAATAGCACTACGGAAACCTACAGTACAACTAATGTTGTAGGAAATACATATAGCTGGAGTGTTGTTGGCGGAATCATAGTTGGTGCAAATAATACTAACCAGGTTACTATTTCATGGACAACTCCAGGCCCTGGATCTGTAAGCGTAACAGAGACTATTGGAAGTACTGGATGTTCCGCAACTGATACTCAAGTTCTTAATATCCAGTCAGCGCCTGTTACATCTCCAATCTATCACAACTAGATGACCAGATTGACTGAATATTAAAACACTACCCGTCACCTTCGGCCCTCCCTGCAACCTAAAAGATTGCAGGGAGCCCGGGGAAGGGTTAAAAGAAAAAGAAACTGAAATTATTAAAGAAAAAAGAAAAAAATATGACCTGAAAAAGATGACTTACGATGAATAGCTGAAAGGAATATATATTTATATCCCCTGCTATACATCATTGATATTCAATTTATAATTTATCAGATGCTACGAAAGTCGTGCAACTGAAAATATGTTTATATGGTTAAAAGATACCCATACATATTACTATTATTCAGCTTAGTGCTGTTCAGCTCCCTGAGGGTGGCCGGACAGATGTCTATGCCCGATTATGTATGTATGGGAGAAACAAAAACATATACGGTCGATTCACATCCGGGTTCAACTTATGAGTGGAGCATTGATGGTACTGTGGTGCAAACCGGACTCTCAAATCAATTCATGCACACCTGGAATACTGCAAATACATATACAATTCAGGTTCAGGAAGGCTCTTCAGCTGGCTGTATGGGCGAACCCAGATCAGGACTGGTGTATGTCAGTACTTTGCCGGAGCTACCAATAGTAAGTGTTATTCAACCTACATGCTCCGTTTCTACCGGAACAATAAATATTTCCTCACCAAGAGGAACTGGTATGACTTATAGCATTAACGGTGCAGATTATACAAATACTACCGGTATATTTACTCTGCTAACTGCAAATACATACTTCGTCACCGCCAGAGCTTCAGGCGGTTGTATATCCTCTCAGACGAGCGTTACAATAAATCCATATCCAACGGCTCCTGCTGCCCCAACAGCATCCGTAACTGTACAACCAACATGTGACGTTGCTACTGGTACTATTGTTGTCACTGTCCCTACGGGAGCATTTGAGTATAGTCTTGATGGATCAGCCTACCAATCATCAACAATATTCTCATTAGTCGCTCCGGGAACTCATAATGTAACAACACGATCAACTTCAGATATTACATGCGAATCAACAGCTACACTGCTCACAGTGAATGACGCACCTGCTACTCCTTCGGCTCCTGTTGCTTCAGCCACCTCCCAGCCTACTTGCACAATGGCAACCGGTACTATCTACAGTTACAGCCCCATCTGAAACCGGTATGACATATAGTATAGATGGTGTAACATACACAAATACAACTGGAGTATTTACATTGCTGTCTCCGAATACATACATCGTTACAGCAAGAAATTCAGCAGGTTGTTTCTGAGGGAACAAATGTTACAATAAATGCCCAGCCTTTGAGTCCGGATGCACCAATTACAGGAACCACTACTCAACCTTCCTGTACTATACCTACCGGAAGTATAGTATTAACCGGTCTGCCTGCAACCGGAACATGGACAATTGAACCTGGAACAATTACCGGAACCGGAACAAGCAGAACTATTACAGGACTTAATCCGGGTACATATAACTTCACTGTTTCTAATGCTTCCGGCTGTATCTTCAGAAGCTTCAGCTGATGTGGTAATTAATGCTGCTCCAAAGCTCCTTCATCTCCTGCGGCAGGATCCGTTACTCAGCCTACTGCACTGAAAATACCGGAAGCGTAATATTAACTGGTTTACCGGCAACCGGAACATGGACAATTGAACCTGGGACAATTACCGGAACCGGAACGAGCAGAACAATTACAGGACTTAATCCGGGTACATATAACTTCACTGTTTCAAATGCTTCCGGCTGTATCTCTGAAGCTTCAGCTGATGTGGTAATTGATGCTGCTCCCGAAGCTCCTTCAGCTCCTGCGGCAGGATCCGTTACTCAGCCTACATGCACTGAAAATACCGGAAGCGTAATATTAACCGGTCTACCTGCAACCGGAACATGGACAATTGAACCTGGAACAATTACCGGAACCGGAACAAGCAGAACTATTACAGGACTCAATCCCGGAACATATAACTTCACTGTTACAAATGCAGCAGGATGTATATCAGAAGCATCGGACAATATTGTAATAAATGATCAGCCTGAGACTCCTTCTGCTCCTGTTCATACGATTGACTGTACTACAGGTTCAGCAGATGTAACCGTTACAAGTCCTTTAGGGACCGGGTTTGAATATAGCATTGATGGAGGATCTTATCAGTCCGGAGTTACATTCAATAGTGTTGTAAACGGAAGCCATGTCATCTCTGTAATCAATGCAGCCGGATGTACTGCAACAGGCGGCTCATTCCAGGTGAACTGCGGCTGTGCAAATGCTCCGTCGCTTAACCTGAGCGCCACAAGCAGAAGCATATGCGGAACGGCTCCTGTTACAGTTTCAGGAAACACATTCAGCAATGCTACTCAGGTGACAATAACAGAAAACGGCGCCGGATCAGTAAATGCTTCAACGGCCGGATCATCACCGTTCTCATTCACCTACACCCTGCTGCTGGCGATGCCGGTAATACAGTTATAATTACATCACAACCGATAATCCGTCAGGGGCTCCATGCGAGGCTGCAGTGGCTACTAATTCTTTGACAGTAAATGAAGAACCTGTTGCTCCTGTTCATACGATTGACTTGTTCTTCAGGTTCAGCAGATGTAACCGTTACAAGTCCCGTAGGCGCCGGATTTGAATATAGCATTGACGGAGGATCGTATCAGTCCGGAGCTACATTCAATAGTGTTGCAAACGGAAGCCATGTAATCTCTGTCAGAAATGCCGCCGGATGTACTGCAACAGGCGGCTCATTCCAGGTAAACTGCGGCTGTGCAAATGCTCCGTCGCTTAACCTGAGCGCCACAAGCAGAAGCATATGCGGAACGGCTCCTGTTACAGTATCAGGAAACACATTCAGTAATGCCTCAGAGGTGACAATAACAGAAAACGGCGCCGGATCAGTAAATGCTTCAACGGCCGGCTCATCACCGTTCTCATTCACCTACACACCTGCCGCTGGCGATGCCGGTAATACAGTTATAATTACAATCACAACTGATAACCCGTCAGGGGCTCCATGCGAGGCTGCAGTGGCTACTTATTCTTTGACAGTAAATGAAGAACCTGTTGCTCCTGTTGCCGGCACAATAACCCAGCCTTCATGCTCGTCCCGACCGGAAGCGTAATACTAACAGGATTGCCATCAGGCAGCTGGACAATTGAACCTGGAAACATTACAGGAACCGGCACCAGCAGAACCATAACCGGACTCAATCCCGGAACATATAACTTCACTGTTACAAATGCAGCAGGATGTATATCAGAAGCATCGGATAATATTGTAATAAATGATCAGCCTGAGACTCCTTCTGCTCCTGTTCATACGATTGACTGTTCTTCAGGTTCAGCAGATGTAACCGTTACAAGTCCTACAGGCGCCGGGTTTGAATATAGCATTGACGGAGGATCATATCAGTCCGGAACTACATTCAATGGTGTTGCAAACGGAAGCCATGTCATCTCTGTCAGAAATGCCGCCGGATGTACTGCAACAGGCAGCTCATTCCTGGTGAACTGCGGCTGTGCAAATGCTCCGTCGCTTAACCTGAGCGCCACAAGCCGAAGCATATGCGGAACGGCTCCTGTTACAGTCTCAGGAAACACATTCAGTAATGCTACTCAGGTGACAATAACAGAAAACGGCGCCGGATCAGTAAATGCTTCAACGGCCGGATCATCACCGTTCTCATTCACCTACACACCTGCTGCTGGCGATGCCGGTAATACAGTTATAATTACAATCACAACCGATAATCCGTCAGGGGCTCCATGCGAGGCTGCAGTGGCTACTTATTCTTTGACAGTAAATGAAGAACCTGTTGCTCCTGTTGCAGGTACAATAACCCAGCCTTCATGTTCCGCCCCTACCGGAAGCGTAATACTAACAGGATTACCATCAGGCAGCTGGACTATTGAGCCTGGAAACATTACAGGAACAGGATCCAGCAGAACCATTACAGGACTTAATCCGGGAACTTATAACTTCACTGTTACAAATGCAGCAGGATGTATATCAGAAGCATCGGATAATATTGTAATAAATGATCAGCCTGAGACTCCTTCTGCTCCTGTTCATACGATTGACTGTTCTTCAGGTTCAGCAGATGTAACCGTTACAAGTCCCACAGGCGCCGGATTTGAATATAGCATTGATGGAGGATCATATCAGTCCGGAGCTACATTCAATAGTGTTGCAAACGGAAGCCATGTAATCTCTGTCAGAAATGCCGCCGGATGTACTGCAACAGGCAGCTCATTCCTGGTGAACTGCGGCTGTGCAAATGCTCCGTCGCTTAACCTGAGCGCCACAAGCCGAAGCATATGCGGAACGGCTCCTGTTACAGTTTCAGGAAACACATTCAGTAATGCTACTCAGGTGACAATAACAGAAAATGGCGCCGGATCAGTAAATGCTTCAACAGCCGGCTCATCACCGTTCTCATTCACCTACACCCCTGCTGCAGGCGATGCCGGTAATACAGTTATAATTACAATCACAACTGATAATCCGTCAGGTGCTCCATGCGAGGCTGCAGTGGCTACTTATTCTTTGACAGTAAATGAAGAACCTGTTGCTCCTGCTGCAGGTACAACAACCCAGCCTGCATGTTCCACTCCTACCGGAAGCGTAATACTAACTGGTTTACCTTCAACCGGCAGCTGGACCATTGAACCTGGCACCATTACAGGAACAGGAACCAGCAGAACTATTACAGGACTCAATCCGGGAACTTATAACTACACTGTTACAAATGCAGCCGGATGTATATCAGAAGCATCGGACAATATTGTAATAAATGATCAGCCTGAGACTCCTTCCGCTCCTGTTCATACGATTGACTGTTCTTCAGGTTCAGCAGATGTAACCGTTACAAGTCCCTCAGGCGCCGGATTTGAATATAGCATTGACGGAGGATCATATCAGTCCGGAGACTACATTCAATGGTGTTGCAAACGGAAGCCATGTCATCTCTGTCAGAAATGCCGCCGGATGTACTGCAACAGGCAGCTCATTCCAGGTGAACTGCGGCTGTGCAAATGCTCCGTCGCTTAACCTGAGCGCCACAAGCAGAAGCATATGCGGAACGGCTCCTGTTACAGTTTCAGGAAACACATTTAGTAATGCTACTCAGGTGACAATAACAGAAAATGGCGCCGGATCAGTAAATGCTTCAACCGCCGGATCATCACCGTTCTCATTCACCTACACCCCTGCTGCTGGCGATGCCGGTAATACAGTTATAATTACAGTCACAACCGATAATCCGTCAGGTGCTCCATGCGAGGCTGCAGTGGCTACTTATTCTTTGACAGTAAATGAAGAACCTGTTGCTCCTGCTGCAGGTACAATAACCCAGCCTACATGTTCCACTCCTACCGGAAGCGTGATACTAACAGGATTGCCATCAGGCAGCTGGACTATCGAGCCTGGAAACATTACAGGAACAGGATCCAACAGAACCATTACAGGACTTAATCCGGGAACTTATAACTTCACAGTTACAAATGCAGCAGGTTGTATATCAGAAGCATCGGATAATATTGTAATAAATACGGTACCTGGAGCTCCTTCAGCTCCGGCTATTGGTGCAATAACCCAACCTACCTGTGCAACACCGACAGGAAGCGTAACATTATCCGGATTGCCTGCAGGAAACTGGACAATTAATCCCGGAAACATTGCAGGAACAGGTTCTGGTACAACCATAACTGGGCTTGTGTCAGGAACACATAACTTTACAGTTACAGATGCTGCCGGGTGTACTTCTTCATTATCATCCAATGTGGTAATCAATACTGTTGCTCTGGTAACACCAACATTTACTCAGATAGGGCCTTTATTACAAAATTCAGTACCTCCTGCCCTTCCGCTTGTCTCAACAAATTCCATAACAGGTACATGGAATCCAGCGGCAATCAATACCACCAATATTGGAAATATAACCTACACATTCACACCTGACGGCGGACAGTGTGCCACAACAACAACCATGACTATCACAGTTACGGCACCCGGACTGACAATAACAAAGACTGCAACAGAAACAGGTTTCTCTGCAATTGGAGATATCATTCACTACACAATTGTTGTCACTAATTCAGGAAGTATCGCTTTGTCAAATATAATAGTAACAGACCCGCTGACAGGCCTCAACCAGACAATTGCAACGCTGGCTTCCGGTGCAAACAGGACTATTAATACTACACATACAATTGTTCAAAATGACCTTAATGCCGGGAGGGTTGATAATACGGCCACGGCCAGTTATATTTACGGAGGAACTCCATACAGTATTTCGGCAAATGAAACTGTCAATATAAATCAATTACCTTCACTTTCAATAACAAAGAATGCAACTGAAAGCAGCTATACTGCTGTCGGAAATGTTCTCCACTATACAATTACAATCAGGAATACAGGTACTGTAACCCTGACCAGTATAGCTGTTACTGATCCACTGACAGGACTTAACCAGACGATTGCGACACTGGCTCCTGCGGCAAGCAGTACGATTTCCACTACATATTCAATTGTACAGAATGACATAAATACAGGAGCAGTAAATAATACCGCAAGGGCAGTATACACATATGGAGGTACATCTCACACTGTGACTGCAAGCGAAAGTGTATCATCAAATCAGAATCCGGCCCTTACAATAACAAAAACGGCAACCGAAGCCAGCTATGCCTCCGTAGGAACAGTCCTGCACTACACAATAGTTGTCCGGAATACAGGAAATGTAACCCTTACCAATATAGCTGTTACCGATCCGCTGACAGGACTTAACCAGACGATTGCAACACTGGCTCCTGCGGCAAGCAGTACGATTTCCACTACATATTCAATTGTACAGAATGACATAAATACAGGAGCAGTAAATAATACCGCAAGGGCAGTATACACATATGGAGGAACATCTCACACTGTGACTGCAAGCGAAAGTGTATCATCAAATCAGAATCCGGCCCTTACAATAACAAAAACGGCAACCGAAGCCAGCTATGCCTCCGTAGGAACAGTCCTGCACTACACAATAGTTGTCCGGAATACAGGAAATGTAACCCTTACCAATATAGCTGTTACCGATCCGCTGACAGGACTTAACCAGACGATTGCGACACTGGCTCCTGCGGCAAGCAGTACGATAAATACAACATATACAACTACCCAGAATGACATTAATGCAGGAGTTGTAAATAATACAGCCAGGGCTGTCTACTCTTTTAGCGGAACTTCTTATACCAGAACAGCCAGTGAAAGTGTAACAGGAAGTCAGAATCCCGGGATCTCGATAACCAAGAGCGCTGCGGAGTCAACTTTTTCAACAGCAGGGACAATTCTTCATTTTACCCTGATTATCCGTAATACAGGAAATGTAACACTCGCAAATATTGTCAGTTACTGATCCGCTGACAGGACTAAGCCAGACAATTGCTACTCTTGCCCCTGCCGCAAGCAGTACTGTTAATACAACCTATACAACTACTCTGAATGACCTGAATGCCGGCTCCGTAATTAATACAGCCAGAGCTTCAGTCAATTTCGGGGGAACTTCCTACAGCAGTAATGACAATGAAACAGTGACTGCGGATCAGAATCCTGAGATAACAATAACAAAGACAGCGGCAGAGTCTTCTTATACCCAGGCAGGTGATATCATTCATTACAATATCGAAGTATCAAATACAGGCAACGTAACTCTGACCAATGTTCTGGTGACAGATCCTAATACTATTCTTGTATGTTCAGGCGCACCTTATACACTGGCTCCGGGAGCAACAAGATCCTGTACAGCAACACGCACTGTTACTGCTGCTGACATCACCTCCGGCTCAATTGACAATACAGCTGCTGTATCAGGCAATGATCCAAATAATCAGATCATAACCGATAACAGTAATATAGTTACAGTACGCCTGAACAACCAGCCGCCGGTATTATCCTGCCCGGCTTCAGTTACAGAAAACACTGACCCAACCACCTGTGAAGTTCTCCTAAACAGCGGACTGTCAGCAACATTTTCTGATCCCAACAATAATATTACTTCACTCACATGGGTGATGACGGGTGCAAACAACGATTCATCTCCTGTAACAGGCATTAACAATCTTACAAGCCATATCTTTAACGCCGGGGTAACCACAATTACATATACTGTTACTGATGGACCCGGATTGTCAGCAACATGCAGCTTTAATGTTACAATAGCTGACAATATTCCTCCAACCATAAATTGTCCCGGCCATCAGGACAGGTACACAGATACAGATGCAGCTTACTATTCTGCGACAGGAACTGAATTTGATCCTGTTGTCTGGGATAACTGCACCGTTGAATCCATGACAAATGATTTTAATGGTTTGTCATCTCTTGATGGGGCGAAGTTCCCGATGGGTACAACAAATGTTGTGTGGACAGTTACTGACAATTTCGGAGGAAGTGCAGTTTGCAACTTCTCTGTAACTGTTACGGATAATGTTAATCCTGTAGCTTTATGCAGGAATATCACTATCCTTCTTGATCTGAATACAGGGAAAGCATCAATTTCTGTTCCCGATATAGATGCCGGGAGCCATGATAACGTTGGGATCGCCTCGATGACTTTAAGCAAAACAGAATTCAGCTGCACCGATCTTGGCGACAATAATGTCACTCTTACAGTTACTGACGGGTCAGGCAATATCGGCACTTGTACTTCTGTCGTTACTGTAAATTATGCAGTGATGCCGGCACCATCTTGTTAGTCCTGATACTGATGTACTTTGTAATGGTGAAACAATAAATCTTGCTCTGACAAATAATATCCCAGGAACATCCTGGACATGGACTGTAAGCGCACCTGCTGCAATATCAGGTGCAACGGGGGATAATACAGGTACCCTTTCCACCATAAGTCAGACTCTGACAAACAATGATGTAAATGTGCAGAATGTAACATACAATATAGTTCCAATGGTGTATGGGCTCTGCAAATTGGGAGCAGTATCAGCAAGTCTCGCCATCAATCCTGATCCCAAAATAATTGTAAGTGTTTCCGATTCAATGGTTTGTCGAGGAGAAAGTACAGTTATAACAGTCACCAATCCAAATACATCAATAAGGGGTCAATGGATTTATGACCTTAAAGTCACAGCGGATGAAGGTATTACAGGAAATTCAGCAGGTGGAACATTTACCTCACCCACAGATCTGAACGAAACTCTTACAAATAATGACACAAAGATCCACAAGGTGGTATATCTCTTTACTCCGCGCATAAAACCTGATGATGGAGGGACAGATTGCGGAAATGGTAAAGTGATGACGATTACAATATGGGTTTATCCAAGACTTGACTATTCAACAGTTATATCGGATTTCAACGGATATAATATCAGTTGTTATGGAAACAACAACGGGTTTATCAGAATTACTGCTTCTGACGAACTGGCTCCCATAATCTTTAACTGGACCGGGCCACGAGGTTTTGTATCTTCAGCAAAAGACATTGAATCTCTCTTCTCAGGACAGTATTCAGTGGTTATGACTGATAGGAATAACTGTACTACCACAGATAATTTCAATTTGATTGAGCCGGGCAAATTAAGCATGACCTTTGACAAATCTGTTAGTTCAGATGGTTCATATAACCTTGATTGCGCCGGGGATAAAACTGCAAGCCTGACTGTTACAGCCATCAATGGAATCGGACAGCTGAGTTACCTTTGGAATGACGGCATAACAGAAAGCGGAAGAACTGGTCTCGGGGCAGGAACTTATGGTGTAATTATAACAGATGCCAATAATTGCCAGGCAGATTCGAGTACAACACTCACAGAGCCTGATCAGATAGTCCTTTCAATTGAAGTTGTAAAACCGTATTGCCCTGACAAACCCGATGGTGAAATTAAAGTTACTCCGTCAGGGGGAATTCCCGGAAATGGGTACACATATGTCTGGTCGGATAATTCGACTGAAAGCAGCATATCCAATATTTTGCCAGGGATTTACTTTGTGACGGTCAAGGATGAAAATCAATGTGCAGTGGATGAAACGATAAAAGTTAAACCGGAACATGAAATATGCCTGATTATTCCTGACGCATTCTCACCCAACGGAGACCTTAAAAATGATTTGTGGAATATTGGAAATTCCGACCTGTACCCGGAGATGGAGATCACAATCTTCAACAGGTGGGGACAGATGGTCTGGAAATCCAACCGTGGTTATACAATACCATGGGATGGAAGAAGTAAGGGGAAAGAGCTGCCCATTGACGCCTACCATTATGTTATTGATATCCATAATGGTTCCAGTCTTATAATAGGAGCTGTAACAATTGTCAGATAATTTATGTCTGAAAAAACTATGAAAAAACTGATATCCATTCTGATCCTTATTTTTCTCTGGCAGATCACCTACGGACAGCAGCTGCCTATATACAGCCAGTATCTCTACAATAAGTTCCTGATAAATCCTGCACATGCGGGAAGCGATGGATATACAAGCATTAATCTGACAGCCAGGGAACAATGGGTCGGATATTCCGGGGCTCCGAGAACTTATTCGCTCAGCTGGCAAACCAGATTCCTGAAGAAGCCTTTTGATGTAAGGCAAAAATCATCCAGCAGGACAGTTTACAGACCTAAGACTGATGGCAGGGTGGGCCTGGGAGCTTATATCTTCAGCGACAGGAACGGGCTCATTCAGCGAACGGGCTTCCAGACTACATACGCATATCATATGTGGATTGATCCAAATACACAATTATCAATGGGTCTTGCCTTTACTGGCTATCATTTCATTGTCAATGCCAATGAGGGCAGTTTTGAGAACCCCGACGAACCCTGGCTGACTGACAACCTGCGAAGAGGAGTCTTTGTCCCTGATGCCGATTTTGGGATTTATCTGCTGAACCGTAAATTCGATTTCGGCTTGTCAGCCCAGCAGTTGTTTGGCGCTGCAGCAAAGATTGGCGATTATGCATACAGGAACTTCCAGATGAACAGGCACTTCTATATGTTCGGATCATATTATCTGCCGATTGCAGCTAAACAGGAACTCGAGCCCGCTGTTCTTGTAAAGATGTCGGAAGAGCTCAGGCCCCAGGCTGATATCGGGATGACATATATATATGATCAGAGCCTCTGGACAGGGGTTACATACAGAACCGGAGGAGGTATCATAGCAAACATAAGGCTCAAATATGTCCCAAAGCACACAACAAAGACAGCAATGTTTTTCGGTTATGCAGTTGATTTCACTCTGAACCAGATCCAGAGGGTGACTTACGGGACACATGAACTTACTTTTGCAGTCAAATTCGGAGACAGCGCAAGGAAATACAGATGGCTTGACAGATATTAATCAGACGGGGTCATGCCATGGCATGACCCTACATTATCATCATAATTCCTGTAGGGACACGCCATGGCGTGTCCTTGCTATTAAAATTATCAGGTATGATTCTGCCGGTCTAAAAAAAAGTTGGATTTAACCCAATAAGTCAGATGTTACTGACATATTTTCCCGGGTTAAATCCAACAGGTCTAACAAAATCCTTTCTACGAATTTTTATCTTATAGCCGGAGTTAAAATTACTGACATCAACATTGTGTCGTCGACGTGAGGATTGCTCTTGACCCCGGTATTTTTTGCTATTACTTTATCACTTATCACCTGGATATTATATTCTCCTGCTTCAGCCACATAAAAAGATCCAACGTAGGAGTCGGCCCTGAAATATGAACTTGGAACATCTGCAGAATTCTGGACAATCTTGTCGACTGCTGGAGTTACTTCGAGGTGATCATCGAGAATATTCACTCTAACCGAGCTTGAATAGCTGAGGTCAGAAGTATCTTTGGTGGCACTTGTCAGCCAGACTTTGAAACGGCCTGGCTTTGATATCACAACATTCCAGTCGGCAGTGTTATTTGTAGGGTTAACAGCATCACTATAGCATACAGCTTTCTCAAGTTTCAGAGAAACTGTGCCGTCTGCCTGTTGCACGATTCTGTTTTCAGCTTCAGTATTATTCTTCGTAGCTCCCTGCTGTCCGCAAGACCATGCAAGAACTACCACCAGCCCGCAGATTACCGGGAAAATTTTTCTCCTCATACCGTCTTTCTCCTATAATAATTTTAATATTTCCAAGTCAGTTTTTATTATTTCCGGAAAGATAAATCTATTTATTCATTCAAAAAAAGTGGTTTTGATCAATGAATTAAAATCTTTGACAAACAGATTTATAATTGAATTTTGTTAATGAATTGAAATGATTATGAAAACAATAATCACAAAAAAGCTGCCCCTCCGTAGTGAAGGGGCAGTTCCTGTTTTAAGTTCCGGCAGCAATTAACCGGCTGGTCTGATTTCTACCTTTTCTTGATTGCTTTACCTACAAACATTTCATGACCGTTGATGATGAGTTTGTATATTATCATCCCATCACTTATATGATCCGGTTCATAATTGAAGAGGTAATGGTCTGCTGTCAGGTTACCTGAGAAGACAGTTGCAATCTTGACACCAACGACATTGTAGATCTCAAGGATTACCTCTGAATCGTTGTTCAGATCGAATTCGAGGGTGAGATGATCTGTAAACGGATTCGGATATGCATTCATTTCAAATCCTTTTGTGATTTCAAGTTCTGCTTCTTCAAAGGATATTTCATAATTGATACCCAGACTCAAAGTACCCTGCTGGATGACATAGATACCTACATCTTCTCCCGGAGCACGTGTCAATGCACCAGTGAACGCATCACCATTGCCTGCAAGTTCTCCTGAGGTTATCTCGTAGGTAAGTTCAGGATCATTTTCTCCGAACACCTTCGACTTGTCATCAGCTGTAACTGTGATTGGTCTTGCAGTTATTGTGAAATCAGCAGATGTGAAGACAAGTTCATAATTGTCATTCAGAGCAAGAGTTCCCTGGTTGATTGCATATGTCCCAACATTTTCACCTGGCTCACGGGTCAGTTCTCCTGTAAAAGTATCTGTTCCAATCAAGAGTTCCGGAGACAATCTGATAAGTCAGTTCCGGATCAGATTCACCATAAACCTTCGACTTAGGATCTGCAGCCACTGTTATTGCAACTTCAGATTTTGAAATTGTCAGATCTGCTCCAATGTAAGTGAGTGTGTAGTTGCTGCTCAGTGCGAGGGTGCCCTGAGTGATGGCATAATTTCCTACATCTCTCACCGGCATCACGTGTCAGAGACCCTGTAAATGCATCACCGTTGCCGGCAAGATTGCCTGAAGTGATCTGATAAGTAAACTCGGGATCCGGATCACCGTAGATCTTGATTTTCGCATCAGCAGTCACTGTTATCAGCCTTTGTGTGATAGTAAATGTAGCTCCCGTAAAGGTCAGTATATAGTTGCTGTTGAGAGCAAGAGTACCCTGACTGATAGCATATGTTCCTACATCTTCGCCAGGAACCCGTACTAAACCACCGGTGAATGAATCTCCGGATGCCAGGCTACCGGTTGAAAGACTGTAAGTCAATTGCGGATCAGAATCTCCATAAACCTTTGATAAGGTATTTGCGGTAACAGTAACTGGTCTCTCGACTATTGTAAGAGTCGCCCCAATAAAGTTCAGCGTATAATTACTGTTCAGAGCAAGAGTACCCAGAGTTATAGGATATGTGCCTACATCTTCCCCACCGGTATGTGACAATGAACCGCTGAAGGAGTCAGTACCTGCAAGAGTTCCTGAGGTAATCTGGTATGTAAGGTTATCAGGATCACCATAGACCTTTGTAGCATCATCGGCAGTTACAGTGACTGACCTGTTTGTTATTGTAAGATCAGCTCCTATATATGTGAGGTTATAGTTGGGTCCAAGGCTAAGCGTACCCTGGGTAATCGCATAATTACCAACATTCTCACCTGCTGCGCGTGTCAATGATCCGCTGAAGGCGTCGCCATTTCCGGCAAGAGTGCCTGAAGTGATTCTGTAAGTCAGTACTGGATCGGCGGTTCCATAAACCTTTGTCTGAGCATCAGCTGTTACAGTTACAGCTCTTGTTGTGACTGTAAGATTAGCGCCAACATAGGTCAGTGCATAGTTGTTGTTCAGAGCAAGTGTTCCCTGGCGTATCGGATATGTTCCGATATTCTCGCCGGCATCCCTTGTCAGAGCACCCGTGAACGCATCGGTACCAGAAAGTGTGCCTGATGTTATTGTATAGGTGAGTGCGGGATCAATAGCGCCATAAACCTTGGTCTGTGCATTTGCAGTGACTGTTATAGCCCTTGTAGTTATCGTCAGATTTGCTCCGACATAAGTCAGGGTATAGTTGCTGTTCAGAGCAAGAGTTCCCTGTCTGATAGCATATGTTCCTATATTCTGACCAGGATCACGTGTTAATGCGCCGCTGAATGCATCTCCATTTCCGGCAAGGCTTCCTGAGGTGATCTGGTAGGTAAGTGCCGGATCAACTGTCCCATAAACCTTGGTTTTAGGATCAGCCGTGATTGTAATCGGCCTGGAAGTAATAGTCAGGTTAGCTCCTACATATGTAATTGTGTAGTTCGCACCCAGGGTCAGAGTACCCTGCTGGATAGCATAGGTACCAACATTCTCACCTGCTACCCTTGTCAGTACTCCACTGAATGCATCTGTCCCAACCAGTGTACCTGTGGTTAGCTGGTATGTCAGAACTGGATCAGCGTTCCCGTAAACCTTGGTCTGAGCGTTGGCGGTGACTGTTACCGGTCTTGCTGTGATAACAAAGTTGCTGGAAACAAAGGTGATATTGTAATTGCTGTTGGCAAGAGTACCCTGCTGTATTGCATGAGGACCAACATTTTCTCCGGTTGCTCTTGTAAGAGCTCCTGTGAAGGATACAGTTCCGCCATTTGGCAACACTGTTCCAACAGCCGGTGCTGAAGTATATGTGTATGCAGCAGGATCAGCTGTACCGTAAACTTTTGTCTGACCTGCAGTGGCAGTAACAGTTATTGTCATTGCAGTGATAGTAAAGTTATTTGATACAAAGTTGATTGTGTAGTTGCTGTTGGCAAGGGTTCCCTGCTGTATTGCATAGCTTCCAACGTTCTCTCCTGCAACTCTGCTTAATGCTCCTGTGAAGGACACTGTTGCACCATTCGGCAGTAAACCTGTCGGGTTTGAAGTATAAGTATATGCTACAGGATCAGCAGCTCCGTAAACCTTTGTCTGTCCGGGGTTGACTGTCACAGTCACCGGCATTGCCGTGATTGTGAAGTTAGCCGGTACAAAGGTGATTGTGTAGTTGCTGTTGGCAAGAGTTCCCTGCTGTATTGCATAGCTTCCAACGTTCTCTCCTGCAACTCTGCTTAATGCTCCTGTGAAGGACACTGTTGCACCATTCGGCAGTAAACCTGTCGGGGCAGAGGTATAAGTATAAGCAGGGATCGACTGCTCCATATACTTTTGTCTGACCTGAAATTGCAGTGACTGTAATTGGCATTGGAGTGATTGTAAAGTTAGCCGGTACAAAAGTGATAGTGTAGTTGCTATTGGCAAGTGTTCCCTGTTGAATTGCATAACTTCCGGCATTCTCTCCAGCTATCCTGGTCAAAGCATCCTGTGAAGGATACAACATCACCATTTGGCAGAGTACCTGTTGGTGCTGACGTGTAAGTAAATACCAGAGGATCTACTGAACCATACACCTTGGTCTGACCTGCATTGGCTGTGACAGTGATTGGCATACCAGTGATCGTAAAGTTAGCCGGTACAAAGGTGATGTTGTAGTTGCTGTTGGCAAGTGTTCCCTGCTGAATTGCATAACTTCCGACATTCTCTCCTGCTACCCTGGTCAAGGCTCCTGTAAAGGATACCAGATCTCCATTAGCCAGTGTTGAACCGACAGCCGGGGACTGATGTAAAGGTGTATGAAGCAGGATTGATTGCACCGTACACCTTAGTCTGACCGGCATTGGCTGTGACAGTGACTGGCATAGCTGTGATTGTGAAGTCAGCCGGTACAAAGGTGATATCGTAATTGGCGTTGGCCAGGTTACCCTGTGTGATTGCATGTACCCCGACATTCTCACCTGCTACGCGGCTGAGAGCTCCTGTGAAGGAAACAATGTCTCCATTGGGCAGTGTTGATCCGACGTCGGTAATGATGTATAAGTGAATGGAAGAGGATCTGCTGCACCATAAACCTTAGTCTGACCTGCATCGGCTGTGACAGTGATTGGCATAGCCGTGATTGTGAAGTTAGCCGGCACAAAGGTGATATCGTAATTGGCGTTGGCCAGATTACCCTGTGTTATTGCATGTAATCCAACATCTTCACCTGCTACGCGGCTCAGTGCTCCTGTGAAGGATACTGTTTCCCCATTTGGCAGAGGGCCTGTCGGTACTGAGGTATAGGTGTAGACCAGAGGATCTGCTGCACCATAGACCTTAGTCTGGCCTGCATTGGCTGTGACAGTGATTGGCATAGCCGTGATTGTGAAGTTAGCCGGTACAAAGGTGATATCGTAATTGGCGTTGGCCAGGTTACCCTGTGTTATTGCATGTAATCCAACATTCTCACCTGCTACGCGGCTCAGTGCTCCTGTGAAGGATACAATATCTCCATTCGTAAGTGTTGATCCGACTGCCGGGACTGATGTATAAGTGAATGGAAGTGGATCAACTGCTCCATAAACCTTAGTCTGGCCTGCATTGGCTGTAACAGTGATTGGCATGGCCGTGATTGTGAAGTCAGCCGGTACAAAGGTGATATCGTAATTGGCGTTGGCCAGATTACCCTGTGTTATTGCATGTAATCCAACATTCTCACCTGCTGCGCGGCTCAGTGCTCCTGTGAAGGAGACAATGTCTCCATTAGCCAGAGTTGATCCGACAGCCGGGACAGATGTATATGTGAACGGAAGTGGATCTGCTGCACCATAAACCTTAGTCTGGCCTGCATTGGCAGTGACAGTGATTGGCATAGCGGTGATTGTGAAGTTAGCCGGTACAAAGGTGATATCGTAATTGGCGTTGGCCAGATTACCCTGTGTTATGGCATGTACTCCAACATCCTCACCTGCTACGCGGCTCAGTGCTCCTGTGAAGGAGACTGTTTCCCCATTCGGCAGAAGACCTGTCGGTACTGATGTATAAGTGTAGACAAGTGGATCTGCTGCACCATAGACCTTAGTCTGGCCTGCATCGGCTGTGACAGTGATCGGCATAGCGGTGATTGTGAAGTCAGCCGGTACAAAGGTGATATCGTAATTGGCGTTGGCCAGATTACCCTGTGTTATGGCATGTAATCCAACATTCTCACCTGCAACGCGGCTCAATGCTCCTGTGAAGGAGACTGTTTCACCATTTGGCAGAATGCCTGTCGGTACTGATGTATAGGTGTAGACAAGTGGATCTGCTGCACCATAGACCTTAGTCTGTCCTGCATTGGCTGTGACAGTGATTGGCATAGCCGTGATTGTGAAGTCAGCCGGTACAAAGGTGATATCGTAATTGGCGTTGGCCAGGTTACCCTGGGTTATTGCATGTAATCCAACATTCTCACCTGCTACGCGGCTCAGTGCTCCTGTGAAGGCAACAATGTCTCCATTTGTCAGAGTTGATCCAATGGCAGGAACTGATGTATAAGTGAATGGAAGAGGATCCACTGCACCATATACTTTTGTCTGGCCTGCATTGGCTGTGACAGTGATCGGCATAGCCGTGATTGTGAAGTTAGCCGGTACAAAGGTGATATCGTAATTGGCGTTGGCCAGATTACCCTGTGTTATGGCATGTAATCCAACATTCTCACCAGCTACACGGCTCAGTGCTCCTGTGAAGGATACTGTTTCTCCATTTGGCAGAAGACCTGTCGGTACTGATGTATAGGTGTATGACAAGTGGATCTGCTGCACCATAAACCTTAGTCTGGCCTGCATCGGCTGTGACAGTGATCGGCATAGCCGTGATTGTGAAGTTAGCCGGTACAAAGGTGATATCGTAATTGGCGTTGGCCAGATTACCCTGTGTTATGGCATGTAATCCAACATCCTCACCTGCTACCCGGCTCAGTGCTCCTGTGAAGGAGACTGTTTCACCATTTGGCAGAAGACCTGTCGGTACTGAAGTATAAGTGTAGACCAGTGGATCTGCTGCACCATAGACCTTAGTCTGGCCTGCATCGGCTGTGACAGTGATCGGCATAGCCGTGATTGTGAAGTCAGCCGGTACAAAGGTGATATCGTAATTGGCGTTGGCCAGATTACCCTGTGTTATGGCATGTAATCCAACATCCTCACCTGCTACGCGGCTCAGTGCTCCTGTGAAGGAAACTGTTTCACCATTTGGCAGAAGGCCTGTCGGTACTGAGGTATAGGTGTAGACAAGTGGATCTGCTGCACCATAGACCTTAGTCTGTCCTGCATCGGCTGTGACAGTGATTGGCATAGCCGTGATTGTGAAGTCAGCCGGTACAAAGGTGATATCGTAATTGGCGTTGGCCAGATTACCCTGTGTTATGGCATGTAATCCAACATTCTCACCTGCTACGCGGCTCAGTGCTCCTGTGAAGGAAACAATGTCTCCATTTGTCAAGTGTTGATCCGACGGCCGGAACTGATGTATAGGTGAACGGAAGTGGATCCACTGCACCATATACCTTAGTCTGGCCTGCATTGGCTGTGACAGTGATCGGCATAGCCGTGATTGTAAAGTTAGCCGGTACAAAGGTGATATCGTAATTGGCGTTGGCAAGATCACCCTGTGTTATGGCATGTAATCCAACATTTTCACCTGCTACGCGGCTCAGTGCTCCTGTGAAGGAAACTGTTTCACCATTGGGCAGAAGACCTGTCGGTACTGATGTATAGGTGTATGCAAGTGGATCTGCTGCACCATAAACCTTAGTCTGGCCTGCATCGGCTGTGACAGTGATTGGCATAGCCGTGATTGTGAAGTTAGCCGGTACAAAGGTGATATCGTAATTGGCGTTGGCCAGATTACCCTGTGTTATAGCATGTAATCCAACATCCTCACCTGCTACGCGGCTCAGTGCTCCTGTGAAGGAAACTGTTTCACCATTTGGCAGAAGACCTGTCGGTACTGAGGTATAGGTGTATGCAAGTGGATCTGCTGCACCATAGACCTTAGTCTGGCCTGCATCGGCTGTGACAGTGATTGGCATAGACTGTGATTGTGAAGTCAGCCGGTACAAAGGTGATATCGTAATTGGCGTTGGCCAGATTACCCTGTGTTAATGGCATGTAATCCAACATTCTCACCTGCTACGCGGCTCAGTGCTCCTGTGAAGGCAACAATATCTCCATTTGTCAGTGTTGATCCGACGGCCGGAACTGATGTATAAGTGAACGGAAGTGGATCCACTGCACCATATACCTTAGTCTGTCCTGCATTGGCTGTGACAGTGATTGGCATAGCGGTGATTGTAAAGTCAGCCGGTACAAAGGTGATGTCGTAATTGGCGTTGGCCAGATTACCCTGTGTTATGGCATGTAATCCAACATTCTCACCTGTTACACGGCTCAGTGCTCCTGTGAAGGCAACAATCTCTCCATTGGTCAGAGTTGATCCAATGGCCGGAACTGATGTATAAGTGAATGGAAGAGGATCTGCTGAACCATATACTTTGGCCTGACCTGCATCGGCTGTGACAATGATAGATAATGCCGTGATTGTAAAGTTAGCCGGTACAAAGGTGATATCGTAATTGGCATTGGCCAGATTACCCTGTGTTATGGCATGTACTCCAACATCCTCACCTGCTACGCGGCTCAGTGCTCCTGTGAAGGAGACTGTTTCTCCATTTGGCAGAAGACCTGTCGGTACTGAAGTATAAGTGTAAGACAAGTGGATCTGCTGCACCATAGACCTTAGTCTGGCCTGCATCGGCTGTGACAGTGATCGGCATAGCGGTGATTGTGAAGTCAGCCGGTACAAAGGTGATATCGTAATTGGCGTTGGCCAGATTACCCTGTGTTATGGCATGTAATCCAACATTCTCACCTGCAACGCGGCTCAATGCTCCTGTGAAGGATACTGTTTCACCATTTGGCAGAATGCCTGTCGGTACTGTTGTATAGGTGAATGCAAGAGGATCTGCTGCACCATAGACCTTAGTCTGTCCTGCATTGGCGGTAACAGTGATCGGCATAGCAGTGATTGTAAAGTCGGCCGGTACAAAGGTGATATCGTAATTGGCGTTGGCCAGATTACCCTGTGTTATTGCATGTAATCCAACATTCTCACCTGCTACGCGGCTCAGTGCTCCTGTGAAGGATAGAATTTCTCCATTTGAAAGGGTTGATCCGACAGCCGGGACTGATGTATAAGTGAATGGAAGAGGATCAACAGCACCATATACTTTTGTCTGTCCTCCATCAGCAGTTACTGTAACTGGCAGACCAGTAATCGTAAAGTTAGCTGGGACAAAGGTGATATCGTAATTGGTGTTGGCCAGATTACCCTGTGTAATTGCATATAATCCAGCATCCTCTCCTGCTACACGGCTCAGTGCTCCTGTGAAGTTAACAGTTTCACCATTAGCCAACAAACCTGTTGGTATAGAGGTATAGGTGAATGGAAGCGGATCTGCTGAACCATAGACCTTAGTCTGACCCGCATCGGCAGTTACAGTTACTGGCAGCACTGTTATGCTGAAACTACCAGGAACATATGTAACATCATAATTGACTAACTGGTTAGTGATTTCGAGGGTCCCTATATTGATCGGATAAGAACCTACATCTTCTCCGGGATCTCTCTGGAGTGCACCAGTGAATGAATCACCGGTTGCAAGTCCGTCACCGGTAACAGTGTATGCGAAAGCAAGGGGATCTGTATCACCGTAGACTTTAGTCTGCCCTGCATTTGCAGTTATTGTAACCGGCCGCTTTTCTATTGTAAGGGTCACCAGGGTACGAGTCAGGCTTGCACAACCGTATGAATTCCTTGCCTGAGCATATGCGGAATAGGATCCTGCATTTGTAGCTGACGGAGCATCTATTGGAGCACCTCCTGTTGCGTTTTCATACCATTCAAGAGTTTCACCCGGGTCTACTATTGCTTCTGCAGTTTTCTCCAGATTATCATATGTATAGAGATTACTTCCTGCAACTGGTGCTTCAGGCAATGGATTGATTACGAAAGAGTTCGCTGTCCGGCATCCGGGTACAGATGAGCATTCTGACCAGAAAGTATATGTTCCGGGAGAATTGCTGTCAGGCATGCCCGAACCAGGTACACCTATCGGGTTGAATGGACTTCCCGTTCCAATCGGAGTACCTCCGGATGCAGAAGTATACCAGTTAAGAACGCCATTGACAACGTAGGACACTGTGACCTGTACATAGTCAACGTTTGCGCTTTTTATTCCTGAGATACCCTGTATGGCAACTGTGTTTGCACCCCATGAAGCACTTTGTGAAAGGGTAAATGTTCCGGGATTCTCTGAACTGGCTTGTGTTAACCTTCTAGCAGTTCCCATTGTGGCATTATCGCTTGCAGTTGGTGAGCCGGCGCCTGTATTTACCTCAACAAGATCGGAGTAACTGGCGGGTGCTGTAAGTGCGGAACTCGATGAAGAGTGTGAAGCTGCTAACCATAAAGTATATGTACTTCCAAATCCGGAAGTAAGGTTGGGTGGATCAGGATTGGTAGAGGTTCCAAAATTGATATTACCCTCGGAAGGGGTACCCTGGTAGGTACCACTGGCAATACGATAGGAGTTATGAGCACTGCGTTCCGGGCCGGATGTTGTGAATTGGACGGAAGAGCCCTCTGAACCATTGGCAAATCTATAGTATGCTGCCCTCCTGTACCCTGATCCGCCGCCACTGCTGCTGTAGATATTAGTCCATCCACCGGGAGTAGTTAAATTAGTGGAGGAGGATGCATCTGCCCAGAAGATCAGCAGCAGATCTCCTGCCTGAATATTTGATGGCAATGTTACGGTATGCGTTGTTGTCGGGCTTTCACTTGCACTTGTAGCTGTTCCGGCAATAACGGGATAGGTCGATACTGCATTGTTGACTGCCGAGAGTGCTACTCCGAAATTCGAAGCATTGAAGTCGGCAGGAACTAATCCGGTGAAGCCCCATGTATCAGAATTTGATCCATAGACTGAAGTGCCCATTGAGGTTGGCCAGTCGGTCGAAGCTTTTGCCTTGTTGTTGCCTCCGATGGCACCTCCCCTTATAAGCCTTACAACATTATCTCTTATATATGGTGAGGCATTTCCGGTTGAAGACCGGCGGACAGTAACCGTGACACCCGAAATGGTTGCATCTGCCGGGATATCGAACCCGTAATTGGTTGCCATCAGGTAGTGGGTTATTCCGCCGTCAGGTAACGATGACGCAGTAGCGTATGGTGAGCCGGTGGTTGTAATATTACCCGGGTTAGACCAGGCTACAGTACCAGTGCCTGCATTATCGGCAGCAGAGCCAGAATAAGATGGAATGTTGGCTGACGGAGAAGGACAAGGTGCTGCAGCAACAAGAGCTCCGCTTTCGCCCTGACATATTTCTGTGCCAACGGTAGCAGGTGGAAGGGTAAGAATCACACTGACGCTGCCGTCAGGACCCCAGCAACCTGTTGATGCCCTGAATGCCCTGAAATAATATGTTCCAGATGCATAAACAGTAGCCGAAGTTTGTGGGAACCGGACATCAGTATTATTTGGGGTTGTTCCCTGGTAATAGATTACTCCATCCCCACCATTTGAAGCTTCGAGAATGGTACTTGCGCAGAATACTCCGCCAAGAGGACCTGTAACCAATGTCGCTGCAGGAAGAGGATTGATAGTTATCTTGAATGCACTGGATGTGTTGCTGCAAGGACCTGATATAACTGTTCTTCTGAACCATGTATCAGATGTGAGCAAACCCGGAGCATAGCTCTGATTGTCATTTACTCCGTCGGCAGGGATGAATGCTGTACCATTAGTACTTGATTCCCAGAAATAGAAGTAGTTACCATCACCACCCTGTGGTATTGATCCTGCTACCAGTGATGGAACAGAACCGCTGCAAACAGTGGCAGCTGATGTGACAGTATTATTTGTGATAACAGGTATTACTGTAATGATAGCAGTACCATTCATCAGTATTGAACATGAATGGGTCTGTTCTGTAGCCATAACACCCACGTTAGTTGTAACCGTCAGTATGCCTGCAGAAAGGGTGATCGGGCCTGAAATTCCATCGACCGGACTGCCTATTGGCGAATTATTCGCGGTATTTACCAACTGATAACGTACACCCGGCTGGGAACCATCCAGTCCAATCTCTGTTGCAGTACCGTTGCAAACGGTTGTTGTTCCGCTAACATTGAATATAATCGGGGAAGGATAGACAACCAGTGACTCTGTTGAACCTGAGGTTACTTCGCCACATGTGCCGGTAACTACCACATAGAAGACAGCACCGTTTTCCGAAAGTGTGGGATTCTCTATTGTAAGGGTACTTGAAGTTACATTGTGGTATACTGAGCTTTCTTCGAGAACTGCAAAATTCTTATACCACTGGTAGGTCAATCCGTGACCGGTTGCCACGACACTTATAGTTGCAGAACCTGTGCCAGAACACATCGAAGACTGAAGTTCCGGATTGGTTTGTATTTCCGGAAGGTCAATAACTGAAAGCGCAACAGCACTGGACGTTGCCGGCGGTGCACACAGCCCTGTAATTACAACATCGTAGGTTGTGGCATCCTCAGCCAGAGTCGGATTGGTAATTGTAAGCGTGGCCGTATTGACGCCTGAGTACATAGTGTTATTGCTGAGAGGAACACTGTTACGCCGCCACTGGTAATTCAGTCCGGCACCGGTTGCAGTCACGCTTATCGTTGCAATACCATTATTTTTACATACAGGCGCAGGAGCAACCGGCTGACCTGTAATAACCGGAGCTGTGGTAATTTCAACCGTAGTTGTCTGGGTATTACTGCACAGACCATTATCAAAAATATATGTGACAGTATAGATGCCCGGCTGACTTGTCGAGGGTATTATCTGACCCGCAGCAGCATTGGCTCCTAAATTGTCATTATCTGAATTTATTGTAAGACCTGCTGGTGAGGCTTCATAGTGCCCGCCTGCAAAAGTCGTTGAACCTGTCAGGTTTCTGGTAACATTCTGCGGTGTTGAAATTGTATTGCAGTATGGTGTACCGCCGTAGGATATTGTAACAGTCGGCTGAACCTGAATGATCACAGATGCACTGCCTACTGTTGTACATCCGTTAGAGGTGACAGTGTTGTAAACTGTATAGGTGTTGGGTGTAGTGGTGGCCAGTGTTATCTGTCCTGTGGCCGGGTTAATCGTCATACCAGCAGGACTGGCGCTAAATGTCCCGGCGCTTGCACCCGGTCCGAGAATCGGACTTGGATTAGTGGCATTATTGGAACAGTAGTATGGGTCTGCATAATGGAAGTCTGCAACAGGATAAGGATAAACGGTGATAGTGAAAGGAACAGGTTCGCTTACACATCCGTCGGCATTTCTGACTGTCAGGTTACCGGAATAGGTGCCTGTAGCTGTGCCTGCCGGTACCGTTATCGGTATCGCATTGAGAGGCAGAGAAGCATTAGTGACGTCAACAAAGCTGTTTGTGGGCGTGCCGTTCCATACAATGCTGTATGTTGTGGGCAGATTGTTAGTCGAGCTGTAGGCAAGAGATGATGTCTGCGGGACTGTAAGATTATAGCATGTTGAAGATGCAGCAGCATCAGTTGCAATGGCCGGAACGTTGGATGTTACTACTGCCGGTGCAGAAGCCGGGGTAGTACAGACCCCTGAAGTTACAATTACTGTATAGCTTCCCGGGATGGTTACCAGCAGTTGTTGTCCCGTTTCGCCGGTGAGGATTGAAGCATCCCTGTACCACTGGTTTCCTGTGGCTGAAGATGATTCAAGAATTACGCTGCCCCCTGCGTTGGTACAGATTGCCAGCGGTCCGAGATGGATTGATGGTCGGAGTGGATGGCATAGTCTGAATCACAAAATCTGCTGCAGCACGGCAATCAGGATTCTCAGAGCAGGCTGCGTAGAAAGTATATGTGCCGGGGGTATTTGTATTTGCCAGGGTAGAACCTGGAACTCCGACCGGATTGAATGGAGATCCCGAACCTATTTTTGTTCCACCTGAAGGTAATGTATACCAATCCAGAGTATTTGGTATCGTATATGTAACAGTTATCTGAATATAATCTACTGAAGCTGTTCTTGTGTCGCCGGTGCTTTGGTTGAAGGCTGATAAACTAACTCCAAAATTAGGATTATTAATATCCTCAGCTGTCCAGGAAGCACCCCATAAATCAGATGTACTTCCATATGATGCGGATCCCATAGATGTAGGCCAGTCGGTTCCTGTGGCTTTATCTGAACCAGTAATAGAACCGGCTTTCATCAGGTAAAGATCAGCATCATTTAGACTGTTTCCTCCCGCGTTGGAAGAACTCATTCTCATGATCTGTACCTGTATTCCATTAATAGTAGCACCGGTAGGTATTGAAAATCCAAAATTCGTTGCCTGCAAATAATCGGATGTCCTGGGATTTGTATTAGAGACTGTTGCAGTAGCGAAATTGTTATCATCAGCAGTTATGTAGCTGGTATTTGACCATGCATCGCTTCCGGGACCATTTACATTCGTACCTGTTCCTGCGTTTTGTGGTCCGACAGCGGAAGTGCCACCGCCGGGCACAAACGGTAGATGGAGGTCAATTGACCTGTTGCTCCCTGACAGATAGTTGCACCTGTTGCAGATGGCAGAGGATTTACAGTGACTGTCATTGTACTTGATGCGGGCGGACAGGCCAGGTTGGTGGCTGTAAGTGTAAGAACGACAGTCCCGGATGTTATTGACGGTGTGTATGTCGAAGTCAGCGAGGTTGCATTGCTGAAGCTACCTGTTGGGGCAGTCCATAATGAAGCTGGTTGCACTGCCTCCTATGCTGCCTGCGAGGGTAATCGTACCACCGGCGCATGTGCTCTGTGAGGGACCAGCATTGGCAGTGGCAAAGCCATCCACATGAACTGTATAAGTTGCTGTAACCGGAGCACAATATGCATTGGAAACAGTCATTGTTAAAGTAACAGTCATTACCTGCATCACCTGCTGCTGCGGTATAAGTCGGAGTTCATGTTGGCTCCTGATGTTATACTTCCAGCACCATTTTCGGTCCAGAGGATTGTTCCGTTTGAAGCATGTTGCACCGCTGACTGTTGCCGTGCCGTTCTGGCATATAGTCTGGCTCCCTCCTGCAGAGGCCGTAGGAGGCGCAACACCGGTACCTGTCAATGATATGGATGGGGTATTACTGTCTGGTGTTGTACTTGTAACAGTAATGATTGCCGACCTTGAACCAGCATCATCCGGAGTAAATGTTACCTGGAAGGTGGCAGTACCACCAAATGCCGGGATTGTCGTTGATGATAGATTACTTACAACAAATTGTGTATTATCTGATGTAACTGATATACCACTTGCAGCTGAGCCAATATTTGTTATTGTATATGTGATTGGGGTAGCAGAAGATGAAACACATGTATTCCCATGGTCAAACGTACCGGTAATTGCGAGTACCGGTCCGGTTATTTCCACAGGCACAAGTTCTCCAGTTCCCAGAAGCATTGTAGTTCCGGGAAATCCTGTAAAGCTTATTTTTGCAAGTTTGTTGTCATTTAAGCCAGTTGGACTTCCGAAGAATAACTTGCCGTTGGTACCGCTTGACGAATATGCTCCTGTCCAGCCATTTATGGTCAAGAGTCAGTCCCGTCCCAGGTTATTCCGTCGCTCGGGGCGAATATTATGGAGTGATCCGTGTTCCCTAATAAAATGTTTGAGTTTGCATTCAGGTCAAGGGTTGAACTGCTCGTAATGGTTGTACCCGATAGAGATACCGGCTGTGCTTAATATGCCTCCGTTCAATACCATTGAGGATGCAAAAGTTGCAGTGAGGAACCCGGGTTGAGAATTAATGATCCTGAAGTTATTGTAGTCGGACCGGTATATGTAAATGTCGAATTAGTGAGCGTAAGTGATCCGGAGCCGGATTTCGTCAGGGCAGCAATTTCAGATGAGGTTGCACCGTTAAGTATGGCTCCGGCATAGGTAGAATTTCCGCTGCCATTAACAGTAAGTGTTGCGGTCCCGGTGCCTTTGTTTGTAATATCACCTGATCCGGATATTGATGCAGTGGTGATATTGGAATTGGCAAGGTTCAGGGTACCGGCGTTAATGTCCAGCAATCCTGAAATTGTGGTATTGGCACTTAATGAGACACCGGCGGCGTTTTTGATTGTAACATTGGCAGGTGTGTTTGCTGATAATCCGTTCCCGGTGACCTGTGCTGCCGAGCCGTTATATTCATAGTTTGCGCCTGTTGCTGTATGTCCTTGTGGTTGTTCTAATATTTCCAGCTGCTGTTCCTGCAGTGGTTATTCCATCAGGTGATGTCACTCCCAGTTTTGCACCTGCAGCTTAGGGTAAATGCATTCCCGTTTACTACAGTGCTGCCATTTGCCATCTGAAGGAATGATCCGTTGTTAACAGTGTAATTGATAGTGTTGGATACGGTTCCTCCTGACGTGAAGGTCTGCATCGCACCCCCACCGTTAAAAATTATGGCGCCACTACCTGTGTTTGACTCTGTAATTGTTCCTCCTGTATGGGAGAAGTTCCCACCAACATTTATCGTCCCGATAGAAACATCTTCTGACATTGTCAGGGTTCCGGCGGAAATCAGGACATTGCCTGCCACGGTAAGGGAGCTATTCGCGCTTCCACTTACAATAGTATAAGTACCACTTCCACTCTTAATAAAGTCACCTTGAACGGTTATATTTCCAGTACCCAAACCGTTATTGTGCCTGAATTCCCCTGTTGTATGAATCAGGTTGCCTCCAACTGATATTGTTCTGCTTGTATTTCCATTAGTTAATCTCAAAGACCCGGTATTTGAATTTGCCAGACTCAGGTTACCCTGACATGTCAGACTACTGGCCATCTCGATAGTTGATGTGGTGTTAAGATTAAATGCAACATTTCCAAAATTCTGTCCCATACCACCAGGGTAGGTGGTTGTCATCCCAGTTATGTTACAGTTTGAACCTGCCGCCCATGTTGCGGTCGGCATAGTCTCACCATTAACATTATGCTGATAGGTACCTCCATCATTAAAGACTATCTGACCATTATTTATAAAACCTGCATTATTGCTTGTACTATTTGTAAGCAGAGTTCCTGATACTGAAAGATCAGTGCCTGAACCATCATTTATAGTTAATGTATTACCTGTATTTATCGTTACCTGTCCGCCAGTTTCAATAACTACCTGGTCAACAGTTACACTGGCATTTACTAATACCGTATTTCCATTTCTGACAGTAATAATATCATTTGCAGATGTCGGACCAGAACTTGCCGTTACCCAGATTCCTCCACCATCTGAAGATACTTCCCATGTACTGCCTGTTCCCCAATTACCATTACCAATAGACCTGTACTGTAATGAAGCCGGATCAACTGTTGCCTGGCTTCCAATAGCCGGGCTAAGAGTCAGATAATTCTCTGCGCCACCTGTACCATTGAATTCATAAACAGCCACGTGATAGGTGGTGTTTGAGGCAAGCGCTGTTATATCAACACTGGTGCCCGTTCCGATATAAACAACCCTTGACGGTCCCTATCAGTGATCCACTGCCAAATACAGTACTGGCAGTATAGGTGGATCCGTCCACAGGATCAGTGCTCAACAGCGCTTCCTGCATTCACCAGGACTATACAGTCTGATCCGTCACCGCGGGTCCAGCCGATAGTCATGCTATTTGCAGTAACTGAACTGAAAGCTACAGCTGTCGCCTGCAAGGTTGGTTCACCAATTGAGGTTGCAACGGTTATTGTATTGGAATTGACTCCTGTGCCTCCTGTATTATAAGCTCTTACCCGATAATAATAAGGAATTCCCGGAGTAAGTCCGGTTACAGGGTATGTCAGAACATTGCTTACATCCAGGTCGGTATATCCGGTAACAAAATTTGTAAAAGTATTGTTTGTGGCCACGTCCAGTCTGTAGCCTGTAGCTCCGGCGGTGATATTCCAGTTTGCATCAAAGCTGGTTCCGGTAACATTTGTACCGGCTGTTGCCACAGGAGCAGCAGGAGCCGTAAGCTGGCTCCCGGTAGCCGGGCTGACAGTAAGATAATTCTGTCCGCCGCCTGATCCGTTGAATTCATAAACAGCAACGTAATAAGTCGTATTGGCTGAAAGCCCTGTTATTGCGACACTGTTTCCCGTTCCGGTATAAACCACGCGGTTTCCGGTTCCTATCTGCTGACCGCTTCCGAATACAGTATTAGGAGTATATGTTGTTCCGTCAACAGGATCGCTGTCAACAGCGCTTCCGGCTTTAACAAGGACTATACGATTTGTTCCGTCTCCTGAAGTCCAGTTGATAGTCATTCCGGTTGCAGAAATCGAGCTGAACGTTACATTTGAAGTTTGAGTTGTTGGTTCTGCAGCTGGTGCAGTATAGGTAACTGTAATCTGAATATAGTCAACTGATGCAGTTCTGGAGCTAAAACCACTTTGATTCAAAACAGACAAACTTACTCCAAAGTTTGTATTATTTATTTCTGCAGGGGTCCATGTTGTTCCCCATAGATCAGAAGCACTTCCATAAGTAGCGGTTTGCATGCTGGTCGGCCAGTCAGTTGTAACAGCTTTATCAGAACCAACAATTGCACCGGCTTTACAGCAAGGTTAAGGTCAACATCATTATACGCTAGAATCCTCCTGTATTTGCGGAGCTTTGACGCATGTATAGCTGACTTGAATCTCCATTGATAGTTGCATCAGTTGGAATAGAAAACCCATAATTCGTACCCTGAATATATTCAGATGTCTGCATTATTTCCCAAGACTTGCTGTCGCATAACTAACATCATCTGCAGTTATATTACCTGAATTAGACCAGGCAACTGTACCTGGACCATTTACATTGGTACCAGTTCCAGGATAATTTGGTCCGGCTGTTTGTCCCCACGCCATCTACCTGCATCAAGATCAGCAGCAAGATTAAACTCAAGAGATACCATCTGTACCATTTTAAGGTCTTGTAGCTTTCGGGTATTTGATACCGGAAATGGTACTTGCAAACTCATTCACCAGACTGATTTGTATCAGCGCTGATAAGACTTTTTTGCATGAGGCCGGGGAGTGTAGAGCTTTTCATATAGTTGAATTTTTATATTTTCTCTTCTGTAATTTTATATTAGGGGGCTTATATAGTGGGATATAAATGACAAAACGGTTCCTGTCAATGACCGGAACACCGAAACTGAATTTCTGAACTGGATTTTATTAAGCTTGTAAAAAGAGAGTAAAAGTATATCCATCCGTAATATTTTTGGTTAACCTTGAGCTGAAAAAATCAGTACCTGTCGATCGGGCTCCAGATACTGAAATGTATTAAAAACCAGTTTTTATATAAATATCCAACGTCGATATTACAACATTTTTTTTTAGCGGGATTCAATTATCCATGCCTTTTTGACCACTGCAAAACTATTGGTGACAAATGGTATAATAATCATGATGAAGAAAAAAACAGATATTCCGAATGAACATATAATTGATGCATATTTCTTCCTAACTATATTTATTTGGCTACATATCAGATATTTATAATACAGAAACAACCTGCTTTTCAATAAAATCAAAGTTTCCTGACTTTTCTTAAATATAAGAAAGTTTCCTCAGGCAAATACAGAAAATATAAAAATATACCAATTAAAAGGTGACTCCTTAACTGACGTGGCGTTGTCTTATCTGTCATCACCGGGAGCTTGCGACAAAGGACTCTGTGGAACTGTATAGGATAATAATTATATTGTTGCACATAGAGGAGAAACGAGGGAGCGACGGGGCGAGGCGATGGGGCGAGGGAGCGACGGGGCCGAGCGTTAAAAATTTGCCCGGTGGGCAAATTTAGCGCAGCGCCTTCGTGGCAAAAAAGAGTTGAAGATATAATAACCCACCCTAACCCCTCCAGAGAGGTGAACTAGCTTTCGACGTGAAACTTCCGTGTAAACTTGGTGTAAATCAGTGGTTAATAAAGTCGGAAGTCCGAAGTTGGAAGTATGAAAGAAATCAAAAAACAGTGAAACTCCGGGTAAACTCCGTGTAACTCAGTGGTTAAGAAAGACCGAAGTCAGAAGCCGGAAGTCTGAATTGAAAAAAAAAGGCCGTACCTGGAGGATACAGCCCTTTGAAATATTATCGTAATCTATTATAAACCGTTTACATGCTTTACAAGCGAAGACTTAAGGTTTGAAGCCTTTTTCTTGTGAATAATGCTCTTCTTTGCAAGTTTGTCAAGCATCGAGGTCAGCTTCGGAAGAAGAACTACTGCCTCTTCTTTATTAGTGGTTCCGCGAAGAGCCTTAATTGCATTACGCGTTGTCTTTGCATAATACTTGTTGCTCTCTTTCCTTACTTCAGTCTGCCTGATCCTCTTTTCTGATGACTTATGATTTGCCATGTTGTATTTTAATTATCTCAAAATTTTAATACTTGTAGTCCATAGGGGAATCGAACCCCTGTTACCAGGATGAAAACCTGACGTCCTAACCACTAGACGAATGGACCATGCAAAGAACTTTTTAATGCGGATGCAAAGAAAAGATGTTTTTTCCGATCTGCAAAATATTTTGTGAAAAAAACATTAGATATTTAAATATTAACCTTTGTGATCCTTTGTGAAATCCTTAGTTACCTTCGTGTTTAATTATTTTTTTAACACGAAGGGCACAAAGGGTGGCACAAAGGGAGTTCATATCAATGTGCCGGGATCAAAACCATTAAAATCGCCAGAGCTCATCAACAGATATACCGGAGAAGAATATTTCCCGGATTTAATAAAGCTGAACAATGCCTTAGAATCGTCATACACATTAATATCCTGTCTTCCAAAAGCCTTAGCTACCTCCTCTTTGCTGAGGGGGCTCAGTTTTTTCATTTCAATCGCATGAGGATTGAAATATACAAATGCATCTGTCGCCTTTTCCATAGTACCCTCGTAAAGCGGCAGAAAATCACCCGAAAGGCTTGAATATGTATGAAGTTCCAGACAGGCAATTATATCCCTGTCAGGATATCTTGCAGCAACAGCATCAACCGATGCCCTGACCTTTGATGGCGAATGTGCAAAATCGAGATAAACCACTCCATTTTCATTCTCGCTGATTTTCTGAAGCCGTTTTGCTGTTCCTCTGAAACTTTTTATTGCATCATAGAAATCATCTTCAGAAACACCTGCTGTAAGACAGACTTCCCTCGCCGCCGAGAGGTTCTGCATATTATGCTCTCCGAATATTTCAAGCGGTACTGTCCGGTTATGCGTTGCTGCAAAGAATCCAACTTTATTTTGAAAATATCCATGAATCTTATACGGGATTTTTTTTATATCACCCCTGGAACTGGAAACCAGTTTTCTGATTTCGCTGTCACCTTCATAATAGATAAGTGTTCCATTGACTGAGATTTTGTCAATGAATATCCTGAACTGTTCTATATAGTTCTCAAAGGTGGGAAATACGTTTTTGTGATCCCAGGCGATTCCGTTCAGAACTGCAATATCCGGATTGTACAGATGGAATTTTGGTCTTCTGTCGATGGCAGATGACAGGTATTCATCTCCCTCAAAAACTGCTATTTCTGAATCTTCGAACAACCCTGCCATATTCTCGAATCCGTCAACCATCGAGCCAACTGCATAGTCGAACTTCAGACCGGTAAATCTGAAAACATGCATTATCATAGCAGTTATCGTTGTCTTACCATGGCTTCCGCCTATAACAATACGGATTTTATCCCTGGTGAGATCATAAAGAAGTTCCGGGAATGACATGATCCTCAGACCCAGTTCAAGCGACTTTATCAATTCAGGATTGTCGGACCTTGCATGCATTCCAAGAACGATCATATCTATATCAGCAGTGATCAGTTCAGGGTCCCAGCCCCATTTGCCGGGAAGGATTCCGTTCTTTGCCAGTCTGGATTTTGAGGGCTCGATTATTTCATCATCAGAACCGGTTACATGATGCCCCTTATTATGAAGAACAATTGCCAGGTTGTGCATAACCGCCCCGCCAATTGAGATGAAATGTACTCTCATATCAAACGTCACAGATCCTGATGCACTTTTTCAGTGATGCCAGTTTGTCTTTCTGGGCAGGCACAAATTCCTGTCCCACATATCCTTTGTAACCGGTCTTTACAAGCGCTTTCATAATTGCGGGATAATAAAGTTCCTGGGTCTCATCAAGTTCATTTCTCCCCGGTACACCTCCGGTGTGAATATGTCCGATATATTTACTGTATTTGGTTATTGTTTCAATAATGTTGCCTTCCATAATCTGCATATGGTAGATATCATACAGAAGTTTAAACCGGTCAGAGCCTACCATTTCGCACAGAGCGGCGCCCCATGTGGTCTTATCGCACTGATAATCCGCATGTCCATAGCTGTTAAGCAGCTCCATTATGATTGTAACACCATATTTCTCTGCAACCGGCATCAGCTTTCTGATCCCTGTTGCACAATTTATCATCCCCTCATTATCATTCTGGCCTTCCCGGTTGCCTGAAAAACATATCAGATTCGGAACACCGGCTTCGGCTGCTTTTGGGATCATGGCTTCAAAATCAGCGATCAGCTTTTCATGATTTGCAATACGGTTGAACCCTTTCGGTATTCCCCAGTCGGTTGCATATCCGACAGCACATTTCAGACCTGCCTTCCTGACTGCCGGCCAGTCTTTTTCTCCAAGCAGTTCGATTGATTCAATACCCATCTCTTTGCAGGCTTTTGCAAAATCATCCAGAGGAATGTCGCCATAACACCACTGACTGACAGAATGGTGTATATTGCCCTTAAGAGGAGCATCATCATTTACAGCTCCGTACAGAGCGCTCCCTGCCGGGCTTGCTGCTGTGACAACTGCGGCACCAGCCATATTCTGTATCATCTTTCTTCTGTTCATATGACTAAATATTTCTTAATTAAATCTAAGCTGTATTATTCAATTGCACACATAAATAAGTAAATCATCTGTGTAACAATACTAAGACAATAGAACTTTGACAAATCAGTTCTTCAGACAGCGCACTGAAAATCCACCATTCTTATCCATATCACCTCTGACTGCATTACCGCTATTATAATACATGTAACGGTCCCATGAGAATGTTGTTCCGCCTTCCGTGGATGACCACCAATAGCCGCTGTTTCCAATGAGTCCGTATGTGCCTGTCTCGCTCCGGTATCCCCCGGGGAGAGCTGTAAAACCTGTCTCGTTTGTGGCACCTGTATTTGGAGTTATCCAATGCGAAGTCCCAGTCTCCTTGAGTTTCCCGCCTGCGACGACATCGCCACCTAAAAAACTAATTAAAGTAGCCCATTCAGCATCTGTAGGAACATGCCAGCCAGTCGGACAGACTTTTTTGGTATTTGTGGAAGCAACCACAAAATAGTTATACAATCTTCCGTATGTGGCTGAACTGGCAGGCAGATTGGAATAATCTGAATATGCAGCTGTTGCTAATGTACTCCACGATGTATTATCAGTAATATTGGGTATTGATGTACCATCAGTGTACTTCGTTGCTTTCAGATTTTCTTTGAGCCACACCTGGGTACCGATAGTCACAGTATTATAAACATTCCCATCAATATCGGAAACCAGTGATGAACTGGTTGTTGTGAAGGTCATGTCACTGCCGTAAGAAGTGCCAAGGCTATTTACCGCCTTAATTCTGAAGTGATATGTTACTCCAGATGTAAGACCTGAAATAATACCGCTTACCGCAGTACTGGTATTCCCTGATACTTCACCGGGAGTAGCTGAAGCAGTCTGGCCGTAACCAGTTGTGGTTCCATATTCAAACGTTACAGTCGTTGATACATCGTTTGCATTCACAATACCATTCAGGGTTGCCCCTGTTGTGGATATATTTGCAGCTGCCTGTGTTATTGCTGCGGGTGACTGTCCCAGTGTTGTAAATGTCAGATCCTCACCATATGAAGTTCCTATTGAATTTGAAGCATATGCTCTGATATGATAGGTTGTTCCAGGATCCAGATCACTTATTGAACTTTCAAATTGACCGGTACCCTCACCATCAGATGACTTTGAATCAGAAGTTGTAGGATTGCCAGGGATATTCCAGCATACTCCCCGGGCGGTAACAGATGCCCCTCCGTCTGATGATATTGTTCCTCCGCTTGTTGCAGTTGATGAAGTTATATTTGTTACAGTTGTGGTAGACAAAACAGGCACTTTGGCTGGATCGTCTTTTTTGCAGCCATAACCAAAGAAACCGTTAACCATAATAATGGCAGAAATAATATTTTCTTCATCGCTCGGATTTTTTAAATAATTGATCAAGTTAGAACATGCGAATATAAATAATTATTTCAGACAAGTATGAAATCCTATCCATTAATGCCACTTCGTAATCAGTAATGAATGAATAAGGTTCAGATAAAGTTTTTCAAATATGGGCAATGCTTATAATATGTATATTTGTAATCAGGACAGGAGAATAAGTCAATTTCATGAAAATCCCGCCAAGACGCAATTACAAGAGTGGCCATTCCGTTGAACTGCTTCGAAGCGGGAAACAATATTTTGCAGACTGCTTGCGGGAGATTGACAAAGCAAAGCATTTTATTCATTTTCAAACCTATATTGTAGATGATGATGAAACAGGCAGACGATTTGTCAATGCGCTTGATAAAAGCTGCAAAGAGAGGTGTAAGGGTTTATTTTCTGCTCGATGCCTACGGAGGAGCAAGCTTTTCAAAAACGCTGGCAGATGAAGTAGTGGAAGCAGGAATTCTTTTCAGAAAATTTTCCCCGGCATTCATAACAAAGGATTTTCAGATGAGTCTCAGACTGCATCACAAGGTTCTTCTTGTAGACGGAGAGGTTGCAATTATCGGAGGCATGAATGTGGCAAATCGCTACCGGGGGACTCCCGGCATGAAGGAATGGCTTGATTTTGCAGTCCTGATGAGGGGGCCGGAATGTGCTCATGTACTCTTCATTCTCAAAAAACTCTGGAACAGGGCATTTATAGTTCAGCAAGGGAAAGCGCGCGTGAAACAATTCATTCCCAGCAAGGTATGAAGAGAATGTCAACATAAAGGTACTTCAGAACAACTGGTACAGGAACAAAATTGAGATACTTAAAAGCTACAGATCTGCCATGAAGCATTCAAAAGACAGAATGATAATAATGGCAAGCTATTTTCTTCCGGGCAGGAATGAGCGAAGACTGCTTCGTCAGGCAAGCCGGAGAGGGAGTTGATATCAAAGATTGTTCTTGCAGCTGAATCGGATGCTCATCTGTTCAAAAGAGCAACAAATTTCCTTTATGATTTTATTCTCCGGAATAATATAAGAATTTACGAATATCTCCCTTCAAACCTGCATGCAAAAGTAGCAACTGTTGACGGAACATGGTGCACCATAGGCAGCTATAACCTTAACCACCTCAGTGATTACGGCAGTGTTGAGATGAATGCGGACATCCTGAATTCAAAATTCACAAGGGAATTTGAGGCCATACTTCTTCGGATCATTGAAAAAGATTGCCGGCAGATATATTTCAATGAGTATACCCGCCGAAAGACATGGATCTCAAGGCTCGCCGACTGGTCTTCCTACCAGATGATCAGGTTCCTGATGAGAATGATGTTCATGCTCACCGGCAGAGCGAAATAAAGATTAGCCGGACCGTCTCCTATATAGTTTACCCCCCATTTGGGGGGTTGATGGGTTGGATGTTTTAGTGGTTAAGTTTTGATGGTCAGAACTGATGAAAAGCCATCGAAACAAACTCCAGCACAGTCGGCAGCGCAGCCCTCCAGTAGACCCAGCTGTGAACACCGTCGCGGATCCTGAATTCATGAGGGATCTCCTTCTTTCCTCATTGCAATATGTGCAAGGCAATTGCCCTCATAAAGGAAATCATCATCACCACAGTCAATATACCACCTTACAGCCTTCTTCTGATCTTCAGGCATATTATCAATAAGACTGAGAACACTGTACTTTTTTAAATAAGCTTCTTTATCAGCATCGGAGATTCCCTCTGTCATCTGTTTCCATCTGCCTGTATTCATCTCTTCAATACTCTTCGGACCTGTGGCTGCACTTAGCGGACAGGCTGAAGAAAACAATTCCGGATGGTGAAGTGCATAAATGAAAGTCCCTTCCCCTCCCATCGATAATCCTGCAACTGCCCTGTAATGCTTGTCAGGCTTTATACGATAAGTCTTTTCAATAAATGGCATGAATTCCTGGAAAAAGAAATCCTCATAATGCCATTCCCCTTTTATATCATTTAAATAACCACGTTTGCCTGTATTTGCATCAGGCATTACAATGATCATTGATAGTGGCCTGACCTGATTTTATTGCAGCATCTGCAATTGTAAGCACCTCGCCGAATTGCACCCAGCCTGTCTGGTCATCACCACCCCCGTGCAGCAGGTATAATACCGGATAGCTTCTTTGTGAAGTCTCATAGTCGGGTGGAAGATATATAGCATATTTCCTGTCCATTTTCAGGATCTGGCTTTGCATGGAAAGGTTGTCGAACACTTTTCCTGTCTGTGCGGACAGAACAACTGAACCGCAGAAAATCAGGAAAGCAATAAGATGATTTTTTCATAATTAACAACTTTGAATTGTTAAAATATATAGAGTACAGTTAGAAGCTTTAAGATATGTCTAAAACTGATGAAAAGCCATTGATACATATTCAAGCACAACAGGCAGGGCATCCCTCCAGTATACCCAGTTGTGTACACCGTCGCGGATACGGAATTCGTGAGGAATCTCCTTTTTTCTCATTGCTATATGGACAAGGCAGTTGCCCTCATAAAGGAAATCATCATCACCGCAGTCGATGTACCATCTTACTGCTTTCTTCTGATCCTCAGGCATATTTTCAATGAGCGAAAGAGCATTATAATTCTTATAATATTCCTCTCTGGCTTTTCCGGTAACTCCCTTTGTATACCTGAATTTGATTAAGCGAATCAATGATCCTCACATCCGTTGCAGCGCTCAGCGGGCAGGCTGATGAAAAAAGTTCAGGGTGATGCAAGGCATAAATGAAACTTCCTCCCCCTCCCATTGATAATCCGGCAACAGCCCTGTAATGTTTGTCGGGCTTTATCCTGTAGGTTTTTTCAATATATGGCATGAATTCCTGGAAGAAAAAATCCTCATATCGCCAATCTCCCTTCGCATCATTTACATAACCGGGAGTTCCCGTATTTGCATCAGGCATAACAATTATCATTGCTGTTGCCTTTCCCGACTTAATGGCTGCATCAGCTATGTTGAGCACCTCACCGAATTGCACCCAGCCTGTCTGATCATCACCATAACCATGAAGCAGGTAAAGCACCGGATAGCTTCTCTGGGAAGTCTCATAATCCGGAGGAAGATAAATTGCATATTTCCTGTCCATTTTCAGGATCTTGCTCTGCATTGAAAGGTTATCGAAACTTTGCCTGTCTGGGCTGATAAGAAGAGTACGAAATTGGAAGAATCAAGAAGAATGAGAAGAATTTTTTCATGTAATTAAGCTTAAATGGTGAATTCATATGTTGCATCAATAATGCTCAATAAACTTTAAATATAGTTCTTTGAAATCACTTGTATATTGTAAAGGCTGACCTTTTTTTACACTTACCTTTGTTTACCTTTGTGAAAACCTTAGTGTTCCTTCGTGTTTAATTTTTTAACACGAAGGTAACTAAGGGCTGCACAAAGGACAAAAAGGGATGCACAAAGGGAAAAATTCTCATTTAGTTTCACCCCTAAATCCCCCAGCCTTGCTCCGCCGAAGCGGCTACGCGAAGGCGAAGGGGGGACTTTCTGGTTTTCTTTCCCCCCTTGGGGGGTTAGGGGGTAAAAAAGCTAAGCTATGCGTTACTGTTTTATCAACACGAAGAATACTAAGGCCTATGAAACTCCATCTCTTCAATATTGCAAATTTCCGGACTGACGGAGGAGCCATGTTCGGTGTGGTACCAAAAGTTTTATGGTCGAGAGTATACTCATCCGATGAAAACAATCTTATTGTCCTTACACTTCGATCAATGATTGTTGAAACTGCGGGACATGTCATACTGGTCGACACCGGCTGGGGAGACAAGCAGGATGAGAAATTTTTCAGACATGTTTATCTGCATAGCGGAGAAGGTCTCATTGAAGGGTTGAAAAACAGGGGGTACTCCCCGTCAGATATTACTGATGTGGTGCTGACACACCTTCATGCTGACCATTGCGGGGGTGGGGTGAAAAGAAAGGGAGACGGAACCGGTTATGAGATGACTTTCCCGAACGCAACTTATCACGTCAGCCGTACTCAGTGGGAATGGGCTGTAAAGAATAATCTGAGGGAAGCCGATTCCTTTCTTGAAGAAAATATTTTACCGATGAAGGATAGCGGAAAACTGAGTCTTGTTGAAGGAGACGGAGAATTGTTCCCCGGCTTTTCTGTACGGATCTGTTATGGTCATACACCGGGACTAATGATACCTATTATAATATATAAGAACAGGACTTTGGTTTATACCGGTGATCTGATCCCAACCCTTGCACATATCCCTCTTATCTGGAATATGAGCTATGACATCGAATCGCTGAAGACAATTGAAGAAAAGGAGAGGCTCCTCAAAGAGGCTATAGACGGTAACTACATACTGGTGTTCCAGCATGATGAAAATTTTGAGTGCTGTACGGTTGAGATGACTCCCAAAGGGATCAGGGCGAAGGAGAAATTTGAGTTTTCAAAGATTGAGATGGCGCGGATTTGAAATCGTGACATAACCCACCACCGTTGGCGCGGATTTGCAATCCGTGCCCTAATTTTTAATCTATATCTAGAAACTACTATACTACTATTCGTGCACCGATTGCAAATCGGCGCTAACATTGGGATCTCTGTGGCACTCTGTGAAACTCTGTGAAACTTTTTAAGAACTTACACAGACATTGTCAGCCGAAGCTTCAGTGAAGGCTGAGTTCACAGAGACACACAGAGGACACAGAGATATTATAGCGAGGAGATCAGTTCTGTAATTAATAGTAGTCACTCTCTCCTCGGCTTTGGCAGCCTCGGCCTGAACCATTTCATGAGTGATATATTCAATCTTACCCTCCACTCCCAGGTCGGTAATAACGCTAACAGCAAAACATCGCAGGTTCATATGACGGGCAACTATCACCTCGGCAGTGGTTGACATGCCTACAGCATCGGCGCCTGCAATCCTGAAAAACCTGTATTCGGCAGGTGTTTCATATGTCGGACCTGTCGTTGCCAGATAGATTCCCTTTTTAAGATTGATCTTATTCTGACCTCCAATTACGAAAGCCTTTTCGATCAGAGCTTTATCGTATGCCTCCCCCATATCAGGAAACCTGACTCCAAAACGATCCTCATTTTTTCCGATAAGCGGATTCGGAAGCAGATTGATATGATCAGTAATAACCATTATATCACCTATCCTGAAATCAGGGTTTACTCCTCCTGCAGCATTTGAAAGAATGATTGTTGAGATACCCAGGTACTTTAGTACTCTCACAGGCAAAGCCACCATCTCAGGACCATAACCCTCATAATAATGAAACCTGCCTTTCATTGCAACAACCTTCTTCCCGCCCAGATCCCCGTAAATGAGTTTCCCGTCATGGCCTTCAACTGTTGATAAAGGAAATCCGGGAATTGCATCATAATCGATTTCAATCCTGTTCTCAATTTTTGAGGAAAATCCTCCGAGACCTGTTCCAAGAATGATTCCTGCAACAGGATCTCTGAATCCTTTATCTTTTAGAAATCCTGATATTCTGTTTACTTTTTCTAACATAGTCAATAATCAGATTATCAAACTCTGTTTTATCGTCATTTAAAAAACTTATCCCGACAGGAATATAAAACAGTGCTGACTTTATATTCTCATCAATGTTACTGAATTCCCTTAGCCTGACAGCATCCTTTTCAGTTGTAATTATATATCCGGATGAGTTCGGGAGTGAGTTAAACACAGACGTAATCTCTGTAAGATCATTCTCGTTGAAAGAATGATGATCAGGATATTTCAGTTCTGTTATCTCTTTGAAAAACTTCTGAAGATAATCCCTGATTGGTTTCGGATTTGCTATGCCGGTTAAAAGAACAGCAGTTGATGTGTTACATTTTGTCAGATCAGGACAAACTGCATCCTTTTCCCCATCTTCAAAAACAGGCAAGTGGTGCGTTGTAGGCAAGTGATGTAAAATATAAGTTCTGATACGGTGCTTTCCCGATCTCTTTTACAAACAGTCTTCTCTGAATGGCGCTCAGGCTTTCGGGACATTTTGTTATCAGGATTATATCTGCCCTTCTCATATTTGATCTGTGTTCCCTGAGATCTCCGTAAGGAAGCATATGATCTTTAATTATCGGCCTTTCGAAATCGGATAACAGAATGGAGAAGCCAGGTGTCAGCCTTCTGTGCTGAAAGCCGTCATCAAGAATTATTAAATCTGTTTCCGGTGAAAGTTCAAGGATTTTTCTTACTCCATTCACTCTTTTTCTGTCAACTGCAACTAGTGTGCGGGGAAATTTTCTGAAAATTTGCAGGGGTTCATCGCCGATCTCGCTAACGGTGGAAGAGAGGGAGGCTATCCTGAAATCTCTTGTTTTTCTTTTGTATCCCCGGCTAAGGACAGCTATTTTGAAATTCTTTTCGAGCAGCTCAATCAGGTATTCTGTATGTGGTGTTTTGCCTGTTCCTCCAACTGTAATATTTCCGACACAGATTACCGGGACCGGAAAAACAGTAGTTGAAAGTATGCCATAATTATAAAGGAAATTCCTGAATCCGGTAATAAATCCATAGATGAGTGAGACCGGGTACAAAAGGATATTTCTGGTTTTTACCATATGCAAAGTTATACCTCGGTGTAATAGTATGAATTAATTTCAGTTTTATGACTCATTTTACCCCTTTCATATTCCACTAGGGGGAAGTGTTTTGTTGAGGTTGGTTAAAAAGTCTTCTGTGTTAGTTTTACCCCTAAATCCCCCAGCCTTGCTCCGCCGAAGCGGCTACGCGAAGGCGAAGGGGGGACTTCCTGGTTATCACAGGCTTTCAATTCCCCCCTTGCCTTGCTCCGCCGAAGCGGCTACGCGAAGGCGAAGGGGGGTTAGGGGGTAAAAATAGGCTTTTTAAACAATACTATCGGATCTCCAGAAAATAAGGCATTCTTGCCTGGATTCCTGACAGATCCCTGATTTCTTCAACAATATTGAAATATTTTACTGATTCCCCAAGTTCCTTCTTAAGTATCCGCATCTTAATATCCCCTCCAAGCTGTGAAATAATCCTTGCATATGTATCTTCATATTCAGGCAGCTCCCTGATTGAATATTTATCCAGGCCTGCCAGTTCAGATGCACCCTTTAAAGCATCATTCAATCCTCCGATTTCGTCGACGAGGCCCACTCTTATTGCGCTTGTTCCGCTCCAGACTCTCCCCTGCCCGATACTGTCGACAGACTCAAAACTCATTTTCCGGCCCATCGATACTTTATTTACAAAATCGCTGTAAATATTCTCGATGCTCATCTGCATTACTTCTTTTTCATATCCGTTCATCGGTCTGTACACCGAAGGAAAGTCTGAGTTTTTATTTGTATTTACAATTTCTGTTGATAGTCCCAGTTTTTTCTCAAGGAGTTCTCCAGCATTGGGCAATAAACCGAAGACGCCGATCGATCCTGATATTGTAGTCGGGCTTGCATAAATTTTAGTTGCAGGGGCAGATATGAAATAACCACCTGAAGCGGCATAATTACCCATAGAAATTACAACCGGTTTGGATTTGGCGGCAAGGTCAAGCTCCTTCCACATTATATCCGAGGCAATAGCACTGCCTCCTGGGGAATTGACTCTCAAAACAATTGCTTTTACAGTTGTATCCAGCCTCTGTTTCCTTATGATTTCGGCGAACTGGTTACCGCCAATATTGCTTTCAGTGCCCTTGCCTGTAACGATCGTTCCTGATGCATAGATAACTGCTATCCTGTTCTTTGCTGAAACATTTTTGTCAGGATCAGGAACCTTGCTGTATTTTGACATTGAAACAAGGTTGAGATCTTTTTCCTTGGCGATCCCTGACAATGATTTTAATGTATCTATCAATTCATTCCGGTACATCAGCCCGTCGACGAGTTTATTCTCCACCGCCCCGGAGGCAATGTTTCCGGAAAGACTGTCTGCAAGCATGTTTAACCGTTCTGCAGAAAGACCCCTGGATTCTGAAATTGCTTCGATTACACTATTCCAGATTGAACCGACATAATCCTTGATTTGCTCCTTATTTGCATCACTGAGCTTATCAAGAATAAAAGGTTCGACTGCCCCCTTGAATTTCCCATGACGAGTTACCTGAACCTCGACGCCAAGTTTATCGAGGGCTTTTTTATAAAACATAACCTCTCCGCTTAATCCCTTGAAATCCAGCATTGATCCCGGATTGAGATAGATCTTGTCGGCGGCAGTGGAGAGATAATAGCATTGCTGAGTCAGTACATAATCTGAATATGATATAATGAATTTCCCGCTTTCCCTGAATTTTGAGAGGGCATTCCTGATTTCGCAGGTTGTTGCCCAACCGGAAGGGAGAAGACCGTTTTCAATAAGGATGCCTTTAATGTTTTTGTCGGAAGAGGCTTTTTCAATGTTCCTCAGAATCTCATTCAATCCGGGAACCTGAGAAAAATGTCATATTAACAATATCAATTCCTGAAAGAGGATCGTCATTCCCTCTGTCGGGGATCTCAACTCCGGCTTTCAGAACCAGGATTGAATTCTCGCTTATTGTAACCGGTCTTGTCGCCTGATGCAACAAGTGCACTGAGACTTGCCAGCATAATTACAAAAAAGATGATTGAAGTCAGAATTATGCCCGTTATTGTGGCAAGAGTGTATTTAAGGAAGCTTTTCATATTATGTTGCTTTGATATAATGATTTTCAAACAGATGTAGCCGGAATGAATTATTGATATACAAAACTAATTGAAAATAATCAAATCTCAATACTCTCCTTAGAGCCCTTCATGTTAAAAAATAATTAAACACGAAGTACTCAAAGGAATTCACAAAGTTGCACGAAGGAATAATTTTAAAAAATCATGTACAATTTGTACTTTTAAGTTCTGAAAAGAATCAAATGAGTAAAGTATATCTGGGTATCGGAACCAATCTCGGGGACCGTGAGAGGAATCTCAGGGAAGCAATTCAGAAGATTGGAGAACATATTGGAATGGTATTGGAATCTTCATCAGTCTATGAAACTGCACCATGGGGCTTTGATGCAGAAAATGATTTTCTCAACATGGTGATCTGTGTCGAAACCAACCATTACTCCGGCTGAACTGCTTAAGAAAATTAACCTTATTGAATCGGCCATGGGAAGGGAAAGAACTCAGGACCGATACTCCTCGCGTGTAATTGATATTGATATTCTTCTTTATGATGATCTTATAATGTATGAAACAGGCCTGAAAATTCCTCATCAGGCTGATGCATGAACGAAAGTTTGTTCTTGTACCGCTCTGTGAACTGGCTCCTGATATGATCCATCCGGTTCTTGGCAAAAGCATGAGGGTTTTGCTGGAAGAGTGCAGGGACAGAAGCAGGGTTTACCCCCCAACCCCCCCAGGGGGGGGCTATCTCAGATGAGCATTCGGTAATCGGTATTCAGTAATCGGATTCATGAATGGGAGACTCCGTGCTACTCCGTGTAAAACTCCGTGCAACTCCGTGGTTAAAAAGTTCGAAGTCAGAAGTCCGAAGTCGGAAGTAAATCCGAAATCCGACATTCCGAATTCCGAATTCCGCAATCAAATCAACCCGTTATCTGCAAAACTGTAATAATCCTTATCTGAGATAATCAGGTGATCGAGGAGCTGGATATCGAGCAGATTACCGGCTTCTTTGATTTTCTGGGTTATCTTGCTGTCGGATTCGCTCGGATTAAGGTTACCCGACGGATGGTTATGACATACAATAATTCCCGAAGCCAGGCATTCAACAGCCTTTTTCATTACCATTCGCACATCAGTGACTGTACCGCTGATGCCACCCTGGCTGAGCTTCATCCTGCTGATCACCTTGTTTGAACGGTTCAGGAAGAGGATCCAGAACTCCTCATGCGGCAGATCTGACAGGATGGGTTGAAAAATATCAGCGACATCCTTTGAACATTTGATCTGGATCACATCAGGGATTTCAGCAAGTTTTCGTCTTCTTCCTAGTTCGAGTGCAGCGGCGATAGTTACAGCTCTGGCATTGCCTATCCCGTGGATCTTTGTGATTTCTGCTATTGAAAGCTTTCCAAGTGAATTAAGGTTATTCTGTACACCTGCAAGCAATTCACGTCCAAGATCCACTGCCGATTTGTTTTTTGTCCCGGAGCTTATCAGAATTCCCAGTAATTCGGCATCGCTCAGGCCTGCTGTACCGTACTGGATCAGTTTTTCCCTGGGTCTGTCCTCGACAGCCCAGTCAGTAATTTTAAGAGACATTTAGCAACGATTTTGAAATGCATATGCAAGGTATGAAATCCGCTTTAGATGGCAATGGGGCTTACCGGGTTTTTTACAAAGGGCTCAGGGCTCAGGCGCGCGCAGGGCAAAGAGCGGAGGGCAAAGGGCGCAGTCAAGCCTTACCTCCAGCGTTTTCTCTGTGAAACTCTGTGCCTCCTCTGTGTCCCTCTGTGTAACAAAAAAAATATCTGAAAACCGGAGATTTAATCAGTAGTTTCATATTTATTGTGTATTCTCCAAAAAATATTTACACTAATGTTCTTCCTCATTATCAAGCACATAAGCATGTGACCATCTGCTATTTGTCTCCTTTTATAATTTAAATATTAAAAAAACCCCTGTTTATGGAATTTATATACCCGTTTGTCAAAATGGACCCTTTTCATTACCTCAGTTTATGCAAACCCTTTTACCTTAGCTTAGTTATTAAAAATGCCTGGGAAACTCTTTGATTGATTGTAGAAAGCCTTTTAATAGCGACGGATGATTACACATCCCTGACAAACAATAATTTAACATTTTAAGGATCATATCAGGTTTTAAGTAGAAATATTGAGGCCGGATGTGGTTCTTTCACACTTAATATCTGGCTTTCGGCATTGAAGGTATCAGTAAATACAATGAGTAATCTCACTACAACTTTTCATATTATGAAGAGCATGAAAAATATTAAAATCTTGTTTTTTACAGCTTTATACTGGTTTATTGCCGCAACAGCTGTTTCCGGGCAGACAGTCACATTAACATCGAATCCTAACCCTGGGTGTGAACTGCTTCCTGTAACATTCACTGCAACAATAATACCGTCAACTACCGGGACCATGGAATTTCTGGATGGAGCAACGTTGTTAGGAACCTCAGCTCTTTCAGGCGGCACAGCAACTTTTACGATCAGTACGCTTTCAGCCGGCACTCACAATAATATCACAGCAAGGTACCAGGGAGATGGGACAACATCCTCTCCGATTTCGCAGGAAATACGCCCCAGACCAACTATTACCGCAATTCCTTCTGCTCAGACTATTTGCTCGGGTGAAGTTTTCGACCACAATCATTTTCGGAGGGGCTTTAACATATACCTGGAACAGGGATAACAACACCAATCTTGTCGGACTTGAGGGTGCCGGTACCGGTGGCACAACATCCCTCGAGGTAGCATTAACAAACGTAACCACATCACAGCAATACTACTATAGTTACCATCACTGGTGTGGACAGTCCTATGGATGTCCGAACCAGGTTAATGCCACAATAACAGTAAATCCTCCCCCGACTATTGCAGAGATTGACGGTGAAGACAGAGTATGTACCAATGAATCCATAACATTAACCAATGCAACCGGTCCTGGCACGTGGGCGAGCAGCGATACTGCATATTGCAACAGTAAATGCCAGCACCGGTGAAGTTACCGGAGTTACGGCAGGAACTGTTATTATCACCTATACCGTAACAAACGGACAGGGTTGTGCAGGCTCAGTAATTAAGGCTATAAGTGTAATCGAATCTCCTGTTGTCACTGTTACAGGAACCACAACAATTTGTGCAGGGCAGACTACCACAATAATCGGAACGGCATCAGTAGCGCCCGATCAGGCAGTTAATTTCACCAATACAAATACAAATGTTGTGGATTTCCGTCAGGGCACACCATTGAACCCATTAACAAAAACGCAAATTGTAACTATCCCTGGCATAACAAGTTTATCCCAGATTATCAAATATTTCAGTTACAGTAAATGTTGACCACCCAAGAGATCAGGAAGTGGAAATGTATCTGATTGCTCCGGGAGGCCCTTTGCCGTCTCAGCTTAATATTGACCCCAATATTCCTTATATTCAGCCCTACACTCAGGATTGGCAGTCTTATCCCAGGGTATGTCATCCCACTCGTAAATAACAGAGGAGGCACCGGTTCGAATTTTGTCAATACCGTATTCTACAGATGCCGCCGGTGCAACTATTTCAACCGGTACTGCTCCATTTTCTGGTTCCTTCCGAGCCGGAAGTAGCTTTTAGCACACTTGATCCGGCATATTGATCCTAATGGGAACTGGACTCTGGTCATGGTGGATGAAATGAATACCGGACATACCGGTGTTTATCATAATTTCACTATCGCATTTACAATTCCGGGGACCGGCAGTGGAACCGTTGCTATGGACAGATACTCCCAACGATCCAAGTTTTTCAGGAACCAATGCCCCGGGCACATTATACTGTCAGTCCGACACAAACCACAACTTATACCTTAACTGCAGTATCAAATGGTTGCACAACAGTCTCTTCAGCTACGGTCACTGTACTTCCAGCGGTGGTTTCAGATGCAGGACCCGATCAGAGCAAGTGCGATAATGGCAATTTCACCCTTGCCGGGAACACTCCTTCCGCCGGTACTGGTACCTGGAGTGTAGTAAGCGGAACTGCATCCATAACTGACCCTTCCTCCCCGACCTCGGGAGTCACAGGAGTGCCGATCGGAACAAGCGCAACTTTAAGATGGAGGATCATACGTCCTCCATGTGATCCGGTAGACGATTATGTTTTACTTACATATGGTACACCTCCCAGCATTTCTGGGATCAACTTCTGCCAGGGTATGGCTGCAGGTCAGCTTACATACACAGGGTGCTCATTCGGTCCGGTTAATATCGGCCCCAATCTGCCCTATACAGGTTCAAATGTAACCGGTACAGGAACGGTAGGCTGGGTAAATGCCGTGAACATTTTGACAAACGACAATGCAAACTCAACTGTAACACTTTCAAGCGAAACCTCCACATATCTCCAAGCCACAAATTTCAATTTTGCAATTCCTTCAAGTGCAACAATTAATGGAATACAGGTCACCATCGGACGATATGAGAGTGGTCAAAGCTCAGGCAATGATGTAAGGGACGTGGATCTCAGGTTAGTGAAAGCAGGGACACGGGTAGGTACCTCCCAGGCAGCTACTTCAACGGAATGGCCTACCAGTGAAGGAGCGGCCAATTATGGCAGCACATCAAACCTCTGGGGAACAACATGGACTGCAGCTGAGATAAATGCATCTAATTTCGGGGTATCCCTATCCGTAAACAGTACCAATTCCAGAACAGCATACGTTGACTATTTTCAAATTATTGTAACATATACAATCACCGGAACAGCTAACTGGTATACGGTTGCAACCGGAGGAAGTTCAGTTCAGTCAGGTTCTCCCTTTAACCCTATCAATGATCCTCAGGTCCTGGCTTCAGGTGCACCTTACAGTAGTCTGACAAATACAAATACCCCAGGAACCTATCAGTTCTGGCTCGAGTGTTCAGGCTTACCCGACTGCAGAAGCGCTGCTATCAATTATGTTATTGATCCAACCCCGACAGCCTTTACTGTAACCGGTGGAGGTGCATACTGCTCAGGAGGTCCTGGTATGGCAGTGGGTCTTTCCGGTTCCCAAACGGGTGTCAATTACCAGCTAAGGTTGGCAGGAAACCCTGTAGGGGCAGTTGTTCCGGGGACAGGATCCGCAATAGACTTTGGATCGCAGACAGCTGCCGGTAATTACACGGTGACGGCTGCAAGTACCCTGCCTTCAGCATGTCCTGCAACCATGAATGGCACGGTAACCATTACAATAAATCCTCTGCCGGGAGCGGCGGGGACGATTACAGGTCCGTCGCCCGTGTGCGCGGGAGTAATAAATCAACAGTATACTGTGCCTGCAATAGCCAATGCAACAGGCTACACATGGACCGTTCCATCAGGGGTGACAATAGTAACCGGTGGTAATACAAATACAATTTTTGTAAACTTTGCAACTTCAGCAGTCTCCGGCAATATTACCGTCGCCGGAACTAATGCATGCGGAACAGGCACTTCTGCCTCGTTGTCGGTTACAGTGAATCCGGCCCCTGCTGATGCAGGTACTATAACCGGACCGGCAACTGTTTGCCAGAGCCAGGGAGGTTATGTATTTACTGTACCTGCCATTTCCAATGCAAATAACTATGCCTGGACTATAACAGCTACAGGTGCAACTATAACTGCTGGAAATGGAACTAGGTCTATAACGGTTTCCTTCAATGCTTCAGCAACATCCGGTATCATAAGAGTCCGTGGCTTCAATACTTTATGCAGCAGCTATGGTAACTACTCACCTGATTTCAATTTAACAGTCAGTCCAAAGCCTGTAGCTGCTGGCTCAATTACAGGTCCCACAACAGTCTGCCAGAACCAGGCGGGAGTAGCCTATTCCGTTCCGTCAATAACCAATGCTACAGGTTATGTGTGGACACTTCCGACAGGAGCTACAATTGCAACCGGAAGTAATTCGAACAGTATAACGGTTGATTTTTCAACGACCGGAGGGAGTATATCAGTATATGGGACAAATACCTGCGGCAATGGTACTGCCTCATCCATCACTGTCACAGCTAACCCCAATGTAACTCCAACATTTGCTGCCGTAGGACCATACTGCTCAGGTGCAACAATACCTGCACTGCCAACAACTTCCACAAACGGTATTACAGGTACATGGAGTCCTGCAATCAATAACACAACAACTACACTCTATACATTTACTCCAACAGCAGGTCAATGCGCTACCACTGCAACCCTGACTATAACCGTCAACCCCAATGTAACACCGACATTTGCTGCCGTAGGACCATACTGCTCCGGTGCAACAATACCTGCTCTGCCGACAACTTCCACAAATGGCATTACAGGTACCTGGAGTCCTGCAATAAATAACACAACAACTACACTCTATACATTTACTCCAACAGCCGGTCTATGTGCTACCACTGCGACTCTGACTATAACCGTCAACCCCAATGTAACACCGACATTTGCTGCCGTAGGACCATACTGCTCCGGTGCAACAATTCCTGCTCTGCCGACAACTTCAACAAACGGCATAACAGGTACATGGAGTCCTGCAATAAATAATACAGCGACAACAACTTATACTTTTACCCCAACTGCAGGCCTTTGTGCTACAACTGCAACACTGACTATCACCGTCAACCCCAATGTCACACCGACATTCGCTGCCGTAGGACCATACTGCTCCGGTGCAACAATTCCTGCTCTGCCGACAACTTCAACAAATGGAATTACAGGTACCTGGAGTCCTGCCATAAATAACACAGCAACTACAACCTATACCTTCACACCGACAGCTGGTCTGTGCGCTTCTACAGCAACACTGACTATCACTATCACCCCGAATGTCACACCGACATTTGCCCCGGTTGCTGATATCTGTTCAGGTGCCACTCTTTCAGCATTGCCAACAACTTCTACCAATGGAATCACTGGTACATGGGCTCCTGCACTCAATAATACAGCAACAACAACTTATACATTTACTCCAACAGCAGGTCTTTGTGCTACAACTGCAACACTGACTATCACCGTCAACCCCAATGTCACACCGACATTCGCTGCCGTAGGACCATACTGTTCCGGAGCAACAATTCCTGCTCTGCCGACAACTTCAACAAACGGCATAACAGGTACATGGAGCCCTGCAATAAATAACACCACTACAACAACCTATACATTCACTCCAACAGCCGGGCTTTGTGCCACTACTACGACTCTGACTATTACTGTTAACCCCAATGTAACTCCGACATTCGCTGCCGTAGGACCATATTGTTCCGGTGCAACAATTCCTGCTCTGCCGACAACTTCAACAAATGGCATTACAGGTACCTGGAGTCCTGCAATAAATAATACAGCAACAACAACTCTATACTTTTACCCCAACTGCAGGCCTTTGTGCTACTACAACAACACTGACTATCACCGTCAACCCCAATGTCACACCGACATTCGCTGCCGTAGGACCATACTGCTCCGGTGCAACAATTCCTGCTCTGCCGACAACTTCAACAAACGGCATAACAGGTACATGGAGCCCTGCAATAAATAACACAACAACAACACTCTATACATTTACCCCAACAGCAGGTCTTTGTGCTACCACTGCAACACTGACTATCACCGTCAACCCCAATGTCACACCGACATTCGCTGCCGTAGGACCATACTGTTCCGGTGCAACAATTCCTGCTCTGCCGACAACTTCAACAAATGGAATTACAGGCACCTGGAGTCCTGCAATAAATAACACAACAACAACAACCTATACATTTACCCCAACAGCCGGACTTTGTGCTACTACTGCGACACTGACTATCACTGTCAACCCCAATGTCACACCGACATTTGCTGCCGTAGGACCATATCTGCTCCGGTGCAACAATTCCTGCTCTGCCAACAACTTCTACAAATGGCATCACAGGTACATGGAGCTCCTGCAATCAATAATACAACAACAACAACTTATACATTTACCCCAACTGCAGGTCTTTGTGCTACTACTGCAACACTGACTATCACCGTCAACCCCAATGTAACACCGACATTTGCTGCCGTAGGACCATATTGTTCCGGAGCAACAATTCCTGCTCTGCCGACAACTTCAACAAATGGAATTACAGGCACCTGGAGTCCTGCGATAAATAATACAGCAACAACAACCTATACATTCACTCCAACAGCCGGGCTTTGTGCCACTACTGCGACTCTGACAATTACCGTAAACCCCAATGTCACACCGACATTCGCTGCCGTAGGGCCATATTGTTCCGGAGCAACAATTCCTGCTCTGCCGACAACTTCAACAAATGGAATTACAGGCACCTGGAGTCCTGCAATAAATAATACAGCAACAACAACCTATACTTTTACCCCAACTGCAGGCCTTTGTGCTACTACAACAACACTGACTATCACCGTCAACCCCAATGTCACACCGACATTCGCTGCCGTAGGACCATATTGTTCCGGAGCAACAATTCCTGCTCTGCCGACAACTTCAACAAATGGAATTACAGGTACCTGGAGTCCTGCCATAAATAACACAGCAACTACAACCTATACCTTCACACCGACAGCTGGTCTGTGCGCTTCTACAGCAACACTGACTATCACTATCACCCCGAATGTCACTCCGACATTTGCCCCGGTTGCTGATATCTGTTCCGGTGCCACACTTTCGCCACTGCCTACAACTTCTACCAATGGAATCACTGGTACATGGGCTCCTGCACTCAATAATACAGCAACAACAACTTATACTTTTACTCCAACTGCAGGCCTTTGTGCTACAACAACAACACTGACTATTACCGTCAACCCCAATGTCACACCGACATTTGCCCCGGTTGCTGATATCTGTTCAGGTGCCACTCTTTCTGCACTGCCAACAACTTCCACCAATGGAATCACTGGTACATGGGCTCCTGCACTCAATAATACAGCAACAACAACTTACACATTCACCCCGACAGCAGGTCTTTGCGCCACTACTGCAACTCTGACTATTACCGTCAACCCCAACGTAACACCTACATTTGCTGCTGTAGGACCATATTGTTCGGGAGCAACAATTCCTGCTCTGCCGACAACTTCAACAAATGGAATTACAGGCACCTGGAGTCCTGCGATAAATAATACAGCAACAACAACCTATACTTTTACCCCAACTGCAGGCCTTTGTGCTACTACAACAACACTGACTATCACCGTCAACCCCAATGTAACACCTACATTTGCTGCTGTAGGACCATATTGTTCGGGAGCAACAATTCCTGCTCTGCCGACAACTTCCACAAACGGGATTACAGGTACATGGAGTCCTGCAATAAATAACACCACTACAACAACCTATACATTCACTCCAACAGCCGGGCTTTGTGCCACTACTGCGACTCTGACTATTACTGTTAACCCCAATGTCACACCGACATTCGCTGCCGTAGGACCATATTGTTCCGGAGCAACAATTCCTGCTCTGCCGACAACTTCAACAAATGGAATTACTGGCACCTGGAGTCCTGCAATAAATAATACAGCAACAACAACCTATACTTTTACCCCAACTGCAGGCCTTTGTGCTACTACAACAACACTGACTATCACCGTCAACCCCAATGTCACACCGACATTTGCCCCGGTTGCTGATATCTGTTCAGGTGCCACTCTTTCACCATTGCCAACAACTTCTACCAATGGAATCACTGGTACATGGGCTCCTGCACTCAATAATACAGCAACAACAACTTATACTTTTACTCCAACTGCAGGCCTTTGTGCTACTACAACAACACTGACTATCACCGTCAACCCCAATGTCACACCGACATTTGCCCCGGTTGCTGATATCTGTTCAGGTACCACTCTTTCTGCACTTCCAACAACTTCCACCAATGGAATCACTGGTACATGGGCTCCTGCTCTCAATAATACAGCAACAACAACTTACACATTCACCCCAACAGCAGGTCTTTGTGCCACTACTGCAACTCTGACTATTACCGTCAACCCCAACGTAACACCTACATTTGCTGCTGTAGGACCATATTGTTCCGGAGCAACAATTCCTGCTCTGCCGACAACTTCAACAAATGGAATTACAGGCACCTGGAGTCCTGCTATAAATAATACAGCAACAACAACCTATACATTCACTCCAACAGCCGGGCTTTGTGCCACTACTGCGACTCTGACTATTACTGTCAACCCCAATGTCACACCGACATTTGCACCGGTTGCTGATATCTGTTCAGGTGCCACTCTTTCAGCATTGCCAACAACTTCCACCAATGGAATCACTGGTACATGGGCTCCTGCACTCAATAATACAGCAACAACAACTTATACTTTTACCCCAACTGCAGGCCTTTGTGCTACTACAACAACACTGACTATCACCGTCAACCCCAATGTAACACCTACATTTGCTGCTGTAGGACCATATTGTTCGGGAGCAACAATTCCTGCTCTGCCGACAACTTCCACAAACGGGATTACAGGTACATGGAGTCCTGCAATAAATAACACCACTACAACAACCTATACATTCACTCCAACAGCCGGGCTTTGTGCCACTACTGCGACTCTGACTATTACTGTTAACCCCAATGTCACACCGACATTCGCTGCCGTAGGACCATATTGTTCCGGAGCAACAATTCCTGCTCTGCCGACAACTTCAACAAATGGAATTACTGGCACCTGGAGTCCTGCAATAAATAATACAGCAACAACAACCTATACTTTTACCCCAACTGCAGGCCTTTGTGCTACTACAACAACACTGACTATCACCGTCAACCCCAATGTCACACCGACATTCGCTGCCGTAGGACCATATTGTTCCGGAGCAACAATTCCTGCTCTGCCGACAACTTCAACAAATGGAATTACAGGTACCTGGAGTCCTGCAATAAATAATACAGCAACAACAACCTATACTTTTACCCCAACTGCAGGCCTTTGTGCTACAACAACAACACTGACTATCACTGTCAACCCCAATGTCACACCGACATTTGCCCCGGTTGCTGATATCTGTTCAGGTGCCACTCTTTCAGCATTGCCAACAACTTCTACCAATGGAATCACTGGTACATGGGCTCCTGCACTCAATAATACAGCAACAACAACTTATACTTTTACTCCAACTGCAGGCCTTTGTGCTACAACAACAACACTGACTATCACCGTCAACCCCAATGTCACACCGACATTCGCTGCCGTAGGACCATATTGTTCCGGAGCAACAATTCCTGCACTGCCCACAACTTCCACAAACGGCATTACAGGTACATGGAGTCCTGCGATCAATAACACAACAACTACACTCTATACATTTACTCCAACAGCAGGTCTTTGCGCTACCACTGCAACTCTGACTATAACCGTCAACCCCAATGTAACTCCGACATTTGCTGCCGTAGGACCATACTGCTCAGGTGCTACAATACCTGCCCTGCCAACAACTTCTACAAACGGCATTACAGGGACCTGGAGTCCTGCAATCGATAATACAACAACTACACTCTATACATTTACTCCAACAGCAGGTCAATGCGCTACCACTGCAACTCTGACTATAACCGTCAACCCGTCACTGCCGGTCAGTGTTTCAATTGCCGCTTCGCCTTCGGGTGCAATATGTGCCGGTACTTCCGTGACATTCACCGCTACACCAACTAACGGAGGAACAACACCTGCATACCAGTGGAGAGTAAATGGATCAAATACCGGGACAAACAGCCCGACTTTCACTTCAACAACACTTACAAACGGTGATGTAGTCATTGTGGTGATGACTTCCAATGCAAATTGCACCATAACTCCGACTGCCACAAGTTTACCAATAACAATGGCTGTCAATGCCAGTGTTACACCAAGTGTAACCATCGCAGCTTTGCCATCAGGAGCTATATGTCCGGGAACTTCTGTATCATTTACAGCAACTCCGGGTAATGCCGGAACAACACCGGCGTACCAGTGGAGAGTTAATGGATCCAATGCCGGAACAGACAGCCCGACATTTACTTCAACAACACTTACAAACGGTGATCTGGTAACTGTTGTGATGACTTCAAATGCAAACTGTGCCACCACTCCAACTGCTACCAGTTTGCCTATAACAATGGCTGTCAATGCCAGTGTTACTCCATCTGTATCAGTCGCTGCAAGCCAGACATCAATATGTGCCGGAGCTTCTGTCACCTTTACAGCAACACCAACAAACGGAGGAGCAGCGCCAACTTATGAATGGCTGGTAAATGGAACAACGGTACCAGGTCAGACTGCAGCAACATTTACATCTACTGCTCTGGTTAACAACGACCAGGTATCGGTGATCATGACAAGCAATGCATCCTGTACCACCACTCCGACTGCAACAAGTACCGCTGTTACGATGTCTGTAAATCCAAGTGTTACTCCAGGCGTAACAATTGCAGCAAATCCGGCAACGCCTATCTGTGCCGGAACTTCCGTAACATTTACCGCAACTCCGGTTAATGGCGGAACAACTCCTGCATACCAGTGGAGAATTAATGGATCAAATGCCGGGACAGACAGCCCGACTTTCACTTCAACAACTCTTTCAAACGGTGATGTCGTCACTGTTGTGATGACTTCAAATGCAAACTGTACAACAACTCCGACTGCTACAAGTCTCCCAGTAACAATGGCTGTCAATGCCAGTGTTACTCCAGGGGTATCTATTGTTGCAAGTCAGACCTCAATATGTACCGGAGCGTCCGTCACCTTCACTGCTACACCAGCAAACGGAGGAGCAGCGCCAACTTATGTATGGCAGATAAATGGCACAACTGTACCCGGCCAGACTGCAGCCACATTTACAACTACAGCTCTGGTTAACAATGATCAGGTAAATGTGATCATGACAAGCAATGCAGCTTGTACAACAGCCCCGACTGCTTCCGGTTCTCCAATAACAATAACTGTCGCCAGTGTTACTCCTTCAGTATCGGTTGCTGCAAGCCAGACTTCGATCTGCGTTGGAGCAAGTGTAACCTTTACAGCTACACCAACAAACGGAGGAGCAGCGCCAACTTACGAATGGCAGATAAATGGCACAACAGTACCAGGTCAGACTGCAGCAACATTTGCAACTACAGCTCTGGCTAACAACGACCAGGTAAGGGTGATCATGACAAGCAATGCAGCTTGTACATCCACTCCGACTGCAACAAGTACAGCTATTACGATGACTGTAAATCCCACTGTCACTCCAAACGTAACCATTGCTGCCAACCCGGCAGGGGCTATCTGTGCAGGTACCTCTGTAACATTTACTGCAACTCCTGCAAATGGAGGCGCAGCCCCGAATTATTTGTGGCAGGTAAATGGCATTACAGTATCTGGCCAGACTGCAGCAACATTTACTACATCAACTCTTGCAGATAATGACCAGGTAAGGGTAACCATGACAAGCAATGCAGCTTGTACATCCACTCCGACTGCAACCAGTACCACAATTACAATGACTGTTGCAAGCGTTACTCCATCTGTTTCTATTGCTGCAAGCCAGACCTCTATATGTCTTGGAGCATCTGTCACTTTCACCGCCACACCAACAAACGGAGGTGCAGCGCCAACTTATGAATGGCAGGTTAATGGCTCAACGGTAGCAGGTCAGACTGCAGCCACATTTACAACCACAACTCTGGTTAATAATGATCAGGTATCGGTGATCATGACAAGCAATGCAGCTTGTACAACAGCCCCGACTGCTACAAGCAATACTATCACTATGTCTGCTGCAAGCATTACTCCATCTGTATCTATTGCAGCAAGCCAGGCCTCGATATGTCTTGGAGCAAGCGTAACATTTACAGCAACACCAACAAATGGAGGAGCGGCGCCAACTTATGAATGGCTGGTAAATGGAACAACAGTACCAGGTCAGACTGCAGCAACATTTACAACTACAACTCTGGTTAATAATGATCAGGTATCGGTGATCATGACAAGCAATGCAACTTGTACAACAGCCCCGACTGCTACAAGCAATACTATCACCATGTCTGCTGCAAGCATTACTCCATCTGTATCTATTGCGGCAAGCCAGACCTCGATCTGCGTTGGAGCAAGCGTAACATTTACAGCTACACCAACAAACGGAGGAGCAGCGCCAACTTATGAATGGCTGGTAAATGGCACAACGGTACCAGGTCAGACTGCAGCAACATTTACAACTACAACTCTGGTTAACAATGATCAGGTATCGGTGATCATGACAAGCAATGCATCCTGTACCACATCCCCGACTGCCAACAGTAATACTATCACAATATCTGCTGCCAGTGTTACGCCAGCTGTATCGCTGATTGCCAGCCAGACATCGATCTGTCTTGGAACAAGCGTAACATTTACAGCAACGCCAACAAATGGCGGAGCAGCGCCAACTTATGAATGGCAGGTTAATGGTACACAGGTAGCAGGTCAGACTGCAGCCACATTTACCACAACCACTCTGGCAAACAATGACCAGGTGAGGGTGATAATGACAAGCGATGCAGCTTGTACAACCACGCCGACTGCCACCAGTACCACAATTACAATGACTGTTGCAAGCGTTACACCAGCTGTTTCTGTTGTTGCAAGCCAGACCTCTATTTGTCTTGGAGCATCTGTCACTTTCACTGCTACACCAACAAACGGAGGAGCAGCGCCAACTTATGTATGGCAGGTAAATGGCACAACGGTACCAGGTCAGACTGCAGTCACATTTACCTCGACAACTCTGGTTAACAATGATCAGGTAACTGTGATCATGACAAGCAACGAAGCTTGTACAACAGCCCCGACTGCTACAAGTACTCCAATAACAATGACTGCTGCAAGTATTACTCCATCTGTATCAGTCGCTGCAAGCCAGACATCAATATGTGCCGGAGCGTCTGTCACCTTCACAGCAACACCAACAAACGGAGGAGCAGCGCCAACTTATGAATGGCTGGTAAATGGAACAACGGTACCAGGTCAGACTGCAGCAACATTTACATCTACTGCTCTGGTTAACAACGACCAGGTATCGGTGATCATGACAAGCAATGCATCCTGTACCACCACTCCGACTGCAACAAGTACCGCTGTTACGATGTCTGTAAATCCAAGTGTTACTCCAGACGTAACAATTGCAGCAAATCCGGCAACGCCTATCTGTGCCGGAACTTCCGTAACATTTACCGCAACTCCGGTTAACGGCGGAACAACTCCTGCATACCAGTGGAGAATTAATGGATCAAATGCCGGGACAGACAGCCCGACTTTCACTTCAACAACTCTTTCAAACGGTGATGTCGTCACTGTTGTGATGACTTCAAATGCAAACTGTACAACAACTCCGACTGCTACAAGTCTCCCAGTAACAATGGCTGTCAATGCCAGTGTTACTCCAGGGGTATCTATTGTTGCAAGTCAGACCTCAATATGTACCGGAGCGTCCGTCACCTTCACTGCTACACCAGCAAACGGAGGAGCAGCGCCAACTTATGTATGGCAGATAAATGGCACAACTGTACCCGGCCAGACTGCAGCCACATTTACAACTACAGCTCTGGTTAACAATGATCAGGTAAATGTGATCATGACAAGCAATGCCGCTTGTACAACAGCCCCGACTGCTTCCGGTTCTCCAATAACAATAACTGTCGCCAGTGTTACTCCTTCAGTATCGGTTGCTGCAAGCCAGACTTCGATCTGCGTTGGAGCAAGTGTAACCTTTACAGCTACACCAACAAACGGAGGAGCAGCGCCAACTTACGAATGGCAGATAAATGGCACAACAGTACCAGGTCAGACTGCAGCAACATTTGCAACTACAGCTCTGGCTAACAACGACCAGGTAAGGGTGATCATGACAAGCAATGCAGCTTGTACATCCACTCCGACTGCAACAAGTACAGCTATTACGATGACTGTAAATCCCACTGTCACTCCAAACGTAACCATTGCTGCCAACCCGGCAGGGGCTATCTGTGCAGGTACCTCTGTAACATTTACTGCAACTCCTGCAAATGGAGGCGCAGCCCCGAATTATTTGTGGCAGGTAAATGGCATTACAGTATCTGGCCAGACTGCAGCAACATTTACTACATCAACTCTTGCAGATAATGACCAGGTAAGGGTAACCATGACAAGCAATGCAGCTTGTACATCCACTCCGACTGCAACCAGTACCACAATTACAATGACTGTTGCAAGCGTTACTCCATCTGTTTCTATTGCTGCAAGCCAGACCTCTATATGTCTTGGAGCATCTGTCACTTTCACCGCCACACCAACAAACGGAGGTGCAGCGCCAACTTATGAATGGCAGGTTAATGGCTCAACGGTAGCAGGTCAGACTGCAGCCACATTTACAACCACAACTCTGGTTAATAATGATCAGGTATCGGTGATCATGACAAGCAATGCAGCTTGTACAACAGCCCCGACTGCTACAAGCAATACTATCACTATGTCTGCTGCAAGCATTACTCCATCTGTATCTATTGCAGCAAGCCAGGCCTCGATATGTCTTGGAGCAAGCGTAACATTTACAGCAACACCAACAAATGGAGGAGCGGCGCCAACTTATGAATGGCTGGTAAATGGAACAACAGTACCAGGTCAGACTGCAGCAACATTTACAACTACAACTCTGGTTAATAATGATCAGGTATCGGTGATCATGACAAGCAATGCAACTTGTACAACAGCCCCGACTGCTACAAGCAATACTATCACCATGTCTGCTGCAAGCATTACTCCATCTGTATCTATTGCGGCAAGCCAGACCTCGATCTGCGTTGGAGCAAGCGTAACATTTACAGCTACACCAACAAACGGAGGAGCAGCTCCAACTTATGAATGGCTGGTAAATGGCACAACGGTACCAGGTCAGACTGCAGCAACATTTACAACTACAACTCTGGTTAACAATGATCAGGTATCGGTGATCATGACAAGCAATGCATCCTGTACCACATCCCCGACTGCCAACAGTAATACTATCACAATATCTGCTGCCAGTGTTACGCCAGCTGTATCGCTGATTGCCAGCCAGACATCGATCTGTCTTGGAACAAGCGTAACATTTACAGCAACGCCAACAAATGGCGGAGCAGCGCCAACTTATGAATGGCAGGTTAATGGTACACAGGTAGCAGGTCAGACTGCAGCCACATTTACCACAACCACTCTGGCAAACAATGACCAGGTGAGGGTGATAATGACAAGCGATGCAGCTTGTACAACCACGCCGACTGCCACCAGTACCACAATTACAATGACTGTTGCAAGCGTTACACCAGCTGTTTCTGTTGTTGCAAGCCAGACCTCTATTTGTCTTGGAGCATCTGTCACTTTCACTGCTACACCAACAAACGGAGGAGCAGCGCCAACTTATGTATGGCAGGTAAATGGCACAACGGTACCAGGTCAGACTGCAGTCACATTTACCTCGACAACTCTGGTTAACAATGATCAGGTAACTGTGATCATGACAAGCAACGAAGCTTGTACAACAGCCCCGACTGCTACAAGTACTCCAATAACAATGACTGCTGCAAGTATTACTCCATCTGTATCAGTCGCTGCAAGCCAGACATCAATATGTGCCGGAGCGTCTGTCACCTTCACAGCAACACCAACAAACGGAGGAGCAGCGCCAACTTATGAATGGCTGGTAAATGGAACAACGGTACCAGGTCAGACTGCAGCAACATTTACATCTACTGCTCTGGTTAACAACGACCAGGTATCGGTGATCATGACAAGCAATGCATCCTGTACCACCACTCCGACTGCAACAAGTACCGCTGTTACGATGTCTGTAAATCCAAGTGTTACTCCAGACGTAACAATTGCAGCAAATCCGGCAACGCCTATCTGTGCCGGAACTTCCGTAACATTTACCGCAACTCCGGTTAATGGCGGAACAACTCCTGCATACCAGTGGAGAATTAATGGATCAAATGCCGGGACAGACAGCCCGACTTTCACTTCAACAACTCTTTCAAACGGTGATGTCGTCACTGTTGTGATGACTTCAAATGCAAACTGTACAACAACTCCGACTGCTACAAGTCTCCCAGTAACAATGGCTGTCAATGCCGTGCCAAATATTTCAGATCTGGGAACATCAATTGTATCTGGTGACATATTTACAGTAATTCCTAGCGGAGCTCCTGCAGGAACTACATATACGTGGACGACTCCGGGTTATACTGGCACTGTAACAGGTGGAATTGCAGAAGCGCTGCCTCAGTCAGAAATCACCGGAACCTTAACAGGAGCCGGTACTGCTACTTATGTTGTAACTCCAACTTTAGGAACCTGCATCGGAACACCCTTTACCCTGACAGTGACTGTTACTTCAGGATGTGTGCCTGTCAGTATAGGAACACAACCGGCGGATAACAGTATGTGTGCAACAACCGGAAACGCGACATTTACGGTTGTGGCCAACGGAACAGCGCCATTTACCTATGAATGGGAATATAATAACGGAGGCACATGGGCAGCTGTTGCAAACGGATCACCTGCAGGTGCAACATATTCAAATACAAATACTGCAACAATGAGTGTGGCTGGAATTACTGCTTCTGGCAATTATCAGTATCGCTCCTATATTACCAATTGCAGTGCCGCTTACAATGCAACTTCAAATGTTATTACCCTTACAGTTAATCCAGTACCAGGTGTTTCTGACCAAACGGCTTCAATCTTATCAGGTGATACATTTACAGTTAGTCCTTCAGGAGTTCCTGCAGGTACTACCTATACATGGACAGCTCCCAGCTATACTGGCAGTGTTGCCGGAGGGAGTGCACAGGGTACTGGCCAGACAGATATAACTGGTACATTAACAGGTGCCGGTACTGCAACATATACAGTAACGCCTGTGTCAGGTTCCTGCACAGGTATTCCGTTTACACTTATAGTAACTGTTACTTCAGGATGTGTACCTGTCAATATAGGAACACAACCGGCGGACAACAGTATGTGTGCAACAACCGGAAATGCGTCATTTACGGTTGTGGCCAACGGAACAGCGCCATTTACCTATGAATGGGAATATAATAACGGAGGCACATGGGCGACTGTTGCAAATGGAACTCCCGCGGGTGCAACATATACAAATGCAAATACTGCAACAATGAGTGTTGCTGGAATTACCTCTGCGGCCAATTATCAGTTCCGCTCCTATATTACAAATTGCAGTAGTGCCAACAATACAACCTCGAATGTTGTAACACTTACAGTTAATCCAGTGCCAGATGTTTCTGACCAAACAGCTTCAATCTTATCAGGTGATACATTTACAGTTAGTCCTTCAGGAGTTCCTGCAGGTACTACCTATACATGGACAGCTCCCAGCTATACTGGCAGTGTTGCCGGAGGAAGTGCACAGGGTACTGGCCAGGCAGATATAACTGGTACATTAACAGGTGCCGGTACTGCAACCTACACCGTATTACCTGCATCAGGAGCTTGTATTGGAGCACCATTTACAGTAACTGTTACAGTTTCTACCACTTGTACCCCTGTCACTATCGGAACACAGCCTGTAAATTCAGACATGTGTGTAACATCCGGAAATACATCATTTACAGTTTTGGCCAACGGAACGTCTCCATTTACATATCAATGGGAATATAATAATGGTGGCACATGGACCCCTGTAGCAAATGGATTTCCTTCAGGCGCAACATATACAGATGCCAATACTGCTTCTATGAGTGTGACAGGAATTACGGTACCTGGAAGTTATCAGTATCGCTCTTATATTACCAATTGTAGCGGTGGCAACAATGCAACTTCAACAGTTGTAACCCTTACAGTTAATCCCATACCGGCAACTCCTGTAGCTTCCAACAATGGTCCATTATGCGCCGGTACAACACTGAACCTTTCCACTCCGGCTGTTGTGGGGGCTACCTATGCCTGGACTGGACCGAATGTCTTCAGCTCCACTTTGCAGAATCCAACGATTGCCGGAGTTACAGTTGCTGCAACAGGCACATACTATGTAACCATTACGTTAAATGGTTGCACAAGCACAGCCGGTTCAACAAATGCTGTTGTCAATCCGGTTGCGGTTATTACTAATCAAACAACATCAATTGTATCGGGCAGCACATTTACAGTAACTCCTTCAGGAGTTCCTGCCGGAACAACCTATACGTGGGCCGCTCCGGTTTATACAGGTAGCGTGTCCGGAGGTAGTGCACAGTCCGTTCCCCAGACAAGTATCAGCGGAACATTAACAGTACCATCAGGAACTGGCACTGCAACCTATACGGTAACCCCGACAACAGGTACCTGTATCGGAGCAAGCTTCACTGTAACTGTTACTGTTACGTTGACATGTTCACCTGTTACAATTGGAACTCAGCCAGCAAACAACAGCATTTGTGGTTCAACCGGAATATCATCGCTCACTGTATTTGCAAATGGCACTGCTCCATTTACATATCAGTGGGAATATAATAACTCTGGTACATGGGCACCTGTCACAAATGGTACTCCTGCTGGGGCAGTATATACAAATGCGAATACTTCAACCCTGAGTGTAACTGGCTTCACAATTCCCGGCAATTATCAGTATCGCTCTTATATTACCAATTGCAGCGGGGGCAGCAATGTTACTTCAGGTGCTGGGGTACTTACTGTTGAATTACCATCAGCACCTGGTATAGGAGCAATAACCCAGCCTGCATCATGCGCTTCACCAAACGGAACTGTTGTATTAAACGGATTGCCTGCGACCGGAACATGGACCGTAAATCCAGGAGCCATAAGCGGAACAGGTGTAACAACAACCATTTTAAACCTTATCCCCGGAACTTATAACTTTACAGTTACAATAGCTTCAGGCTGCACCTCTCCGGCATCAGCTGCTGTTGTCATTGACACACCTCCGGGAAATGCAACCACACCTGTCTTAGGTCTGATAACCCAGCCTTCCTCGTGTGCGGTTCCGACAGGAAGCATTGCATTAAGCGGTCTGCCTGCAACGGGAGTATGGACAATTAATCCGGGCTCAATAGCCGGAACAGGTACAACAACGACCGTTACAAACCTTAACCCGGGCACCTATAACTTTACTGTTACAAGTGAAGCAGGATGTACATCTCCTGCAACGGCTGCTGTTGTTATAAATGCAGCTCCAACAGCTCCTCCGGCTCCGACAACAGGCGCAATCACACAACCAGCTTCATGCGCTGTGCCAACTGGCAGCGTGGTATTAAGCGGTCTGCCTGCTACCGGAGTATGGACAATCAATCCTGGGGCAGTAGCCGGAACTGGTACAACAACAACAGTCACTAACCTTATACCAGGAAGTTATAACTTCTATGTCACAAGTGAAGCCGGATGTATATCGCCTGCAACTTCAACTATTGTGATCAATGCTGCTCCACCTGCTCCGCCAGCACCGATTATCGGGACTATAACCCAGCCTGCTTCATGTGCAGTACCAACAGGAAGCGTTGTATTAAACGGATTGCCTGCAACAGGTGTATGGACTATTAATCCGGGATCTATTGCCGGAACAGGTGCATCAACTACTCTTACAGACCTTGCTCCGGGTACTTATAACTTTAATGTTACAAGTGAGCCGGGATGTATATCAGTTGAATCTGCAACTGTAATTATAAATCCTGCACCGGTAGCCCCGACAGCTCCAATTATCGGAGCAGTCACTCAGCCTGCGTCTTGTTTATTAACAACCGGAAGTGTTGTTTTGAACGGTCTGCCTGCAACCGGTATATGGACAATAAATCCGGGTGCAATATCCGGTACCGGGACAACAACTACGATCTCCAACCTTGCCCCGGGGACCTATAATTTTGATGTTACTGCTGAAGCCGGATGTATATCCCGTGCATCGGCAGATGTTATTATACATATTGCACCACCGGCTCCGACAGCTCCTATTATTGGAGCTATCACTCAGCCTGCTTCATGTTCGGCTACTACAGGCAGCGTGATATTAAATGGCCTGCCTGCAACAGGTGTATGGAATATCAATCCGGGCGGAATAACCGGAACAGGGACAACAACTACGATCTCCAACCTTGCCCCGGGAACTTATAACTTCACTATTTTCAGTGATCCGGGTTGTATATCAAATGCATCTGCAGCTGTTATTATAAATGATCCGCCGGCAGCTCCGACAGCACCACTGGTTGGCACGATATCCCAGCCTGCATCATGTGCAGCTCCTGTTGGAAGCGTCGTATTAAACGGTCTGCCTGCTACAGGGACATGGACTGTTAATCCGGGGGCTATAACAGGAACAGGGACAAGTACAACAATAACTAACCTTAACCCTGGTACTTATAACTTCAGCGTCACAGCCTCTGCCGGATGCATATCAAATCCTTCAGCAGATGTTGTGATCAATGCTGCACCCGTGGCTCCGACAGCGCCTGTGGTTGGAACAGTCACACAGCCTTCGTCATGCGCCGCCGCTACCGGAACCGTGGTATTGAACGGTCTGCCTGCAACAGGTACATGGACTATTAATCCTGGTGCTGTAGCAGGGACAGGTACCAGCACAACAATATCGAACCTTATACCTGGTGCATATCAATTTAGTATCACAACTTCTGCAGGATGTATATCTCTGCCTTCGACTGTGGTAGTGATAAATGATGCACCTGCAATACTGGCTCCGACAGTCGGAACAATCACCCAGCCTGCGTCATGCACAGCTCCATTCGGAAGCGTGGCACTAAGCGGCCTGCCTGCAACAGGTACATGGACTATTAATCCGGGTGCTATAGCAGGGACAGGGATAACAACTACAATCTCAAATCTTATCCCCGGAACTTATAACTTCTATGTTACAAGTGAAGCCGGATGTATATCAAATGCATCAGCTACTGTGGTCATCAATGCTGCACCTGTGGCTCCGGCAGCCCCGCTGATCGGGACAGTAACCCAGCCTGCTTCATGTGCTGTGCCAACAGGAACTATAGTATTGAATGGCCTGCCTGCAACAGGCGTATGGACAATTAATCCCGGAGCAATAGCCGGAACGGGTACAACAACAACTCTTACAAATCTTACTCCGGGCACTTATAACTTCAATGTTACAAGCGAAGCCGGCTGTATATCGGTTGAATCTGCAACTGTGGTCATCAATCCGGCACCTGTAGCGCCGACAGCTCCAATAGTCGGGGTTATAACTCAGCCTGCTTCATGCATTCTGACTACAGGAAGCGTTGTATTAAACGGTCTGCCTGCTACAGGAGTCTGGATAATTAATCCTGGTGCAATAGCCGGAACAGGGACAAGCACAACTATCACTAATCTTGCCCCGGGCACATATAACTTTGAAGTTACAAGTGCGGCAGGATGTATATCAAATGCTTCGGCAGATGTTATAATACATGTTGCCCCATCAGCCCCAACAGCTCCGATAGCGGGTACAATCACACAGCCTGCTTCATGTACGGCAACTACCGGAAGCGTGGTGCTCAGTGGACTGCCTGCTTCAGGAACATGGACTATTAATCCCGGTGGAATAAGAGGCAGTGGGACAAGCATTACAATCAGTAACCTCGCACCCGGAACCTATAACTTCACTGTTTACAGCGATCCCGGATGTATATCACAGGCATCGGCAGATATTATTATAAATGATCCGCCAACTGCTCCGACAGCGCCGCTGGCAGGTATTATCACACAACCTGCATCATGCACATCAACTACCGGAAGCGTCGTATTAAATGGGCTGCCTGCTACAGGAACCTGGACAATTAATCCTGGTGCAATATCCGGAACAGGGACAAGCGCAACAATCCCGAACCTCATTCCGGGCACATATAACTTTAGTGTTACAAGTGCTGCAGGATGTATATCAAATCCATCAGCGAATGTGGTCATAAATGCTCCTCCTCCAGCACCTACAGCGCCTGTGGTTACTCTTGTCACTCAGCCTTCTGCCTGCGCAACTCCAACAGGAAGTGTCCTGCTGAATGGATTACCGGCAACAGGTACATGGACTATTAATCCTGGCGGAATTACCGGAACAGGCACAAGCACCACAATCGCAAACCTGACACCGGGGACCTACAACTTCAACATTACAAGTGATGCAGGATGTATATCCCTGCCTTCAACTGATGTTGTGATTATATCGCCTCCGGGAACCCCGGCTACACCTTCTATTGGCGCTATTACCCAGCCTGCCTCATGTACCGATGTAACAGGAACAGTCGTTCTGAACGGTCTGCCTGCAAGCGGCACATGGACTATCAATCCGGGTGCAGTCACAGGTACAGGGACAACTACAATAATCCCGAACCTTGTACCGGGAACATACAACTTTACCGTGACCTCAGCTGCCGGATGCACCTCTCCCGCTACAGCTAATGTTGTTATCAATACAGGACCTGCAGCACCAACAGCTCCGATAATTGGAACAGTGACGCAACCCAGCTGTGCTGTACCAACCGGAAGTGTGATCTTAAATGGTTTGCCATCAGGGAACTGGACTGTAAATCCCGGAACAATAACCGGGACAGGCAGCACTACAACAGTTGTTTCGCTTGCTGCCGGAACGTATAACTTCACGGTTACGAATGCTGCAGGATGTACTTCGGCGGCCTCAGCCGGCGTAGTCATAAACGCAGCACCGGCATCTCCGCCTGCTCCTGTGGTTACACTCACTCAGCCAACCTGCCTGATGCCAACAGGAACTGCAACAGTTACAATACAGGCAGTAGGAGAAACCTACAGCTTCGATAACGGTGCAACATTCCAGGCAGGAAACAGCAAACCTGCTTTGGCTCCGGGTAACTACAATGTGATTGTAAAGAACCCTGCAGGATGTAATTCAATTGCTGCTCCTGTAACTATCGACGCAGCGCCAGGAGCTCCAACTGTTCCTACACAGACCATTGATTGTGCACCGGGAATTGGAAATGCAACAGTTACAGTAACCAGTCCCCGACAGGTGCCGGTCTTGAATACAATCTGGACGGAGGTTCATATCAGACAGGCCTCTCCTTCACTGGTGTCGCAAACGGAAGTCATACAATTACCGTAAGGAATGCTTCAGGATGTATCACAACAGGAACAAGCTTCTCTGTATCATGCGGATGCATAAACGGGGCAACTCTTGTTCTTGGCAGCATCAGCGGCAGCACATGCGGAATTAATCCTGTTACTGTCACCGGTAATACATTTACAAATGCAACTCTGGTGAATATAACTGAGAATGGCGCCGGTTCGGTGATCCCGGTTACAACCTCTGCCTCCTCATTTGACTTCACCTATACACCTTCACCGGCAGACGCGGGCAATACTGTAGTAATCACAATAACAACTGATAATCCGTCCGGAGCACCATGCGCAGAAGCAGTGGCTACCTATACTCTTACTGTAAACGCAGTTCCGGCTGCTCCTCTGACAGGAACAATTACCCAGCCTGCCACTTGTGATGCCACCTCAGGCCGTATTGAATTAACTGGTCTGCCTGCAACAGGTACATGGACTATTAACCCAGGCGCAATAACCGGAACCGGTACAAGTACCACCCTCACAGGGTTCGCCGGAGGTACTTACAACTTTACAGTTACAAATGCTTCAGGTTGTACCTCAGCAGCTTCTTCCGATATTCTTATCAATACAGTAGAAGGAACTCCTGCTGTGCCAGAGTATGCTGTTACCGATCCATCGTGTACCTCAGCTACCGGAACCATTGCAGTAACATCTACCACCACAGGGCTTACATTCAGTCTTGATGGAGCTGCATTCATAGCTTATCCGGCCGGAGGATTCACACCTGTAACTCCTGGTTCACATACCCTGATAGCACAGAACGCATCAAATTGCCTCTCCCCTGTTGCAAATATCACCGTAAGTGATCCGCCGGATATAAAAGATGTGTATACGATAATACCTTCTGACTATAATGGATATAATATAAGTTGCCAGGGTCAGTCAAACGGAACTATCGATATCAGTACAACAATTGATCCGTCGCAGCTCACATTTAACTGGAGTGGTCCGGGTGGATTCACCTCATCAGCAAAAGATATCTCAGGGCTAATTGCCGGAGAATATACAGTAATAATCTCTGATAAAAACAATTGCAGCGCTACAGAAGTAATAATGCTTACCGAGCCAGCTCTTCTGAGCATGACAATCGAAACTTCAGTCAGCATTGACGGAGCATATCAGATCAGTTGTGCGGGTGAGAGCACCGGATCGATCACGGTGATGGCCGAGAATGGTGTGGGAGTTATTGATTACCTGTGGGATGATGGAACAAACGGGAATGTAAGGACAAATCTGGCTGCAGGATTTTATACTATAATTGTAAGTGATGCGAATAATTGCCAGATAACTTCTGATGTGATACTTCAGCAACCTGAACCTATCAAACTTGTCTTTGATGTAACCAGACCATTCTGTCCCGCTACTCCTGACGGAGAGATAAGACTTACAGTAACAGGAGGAATACAGGTAACAGATTATACCTACCTGTGGTCAGATAATTCAACCACAAGGAATATTACAAATTTGACTTCAGGCTCTTATAGTGTGATAGTCACAGATGCAAACAGCTGTTCAGTACAGGGATCTGTAGATCTGCATCCTCAGAATGAAACCTGTCTGCTTATAAATGAAGCATTCTCTCCCAATGCTGACGGGATAAATGATGAATGGGTTATAGGAAACATCAATCTGTATCCTGATATGGAAATCACAATTTATAACAGGTGGGGACAGTCAGTATGGAAATCCGGAGTTGGTTATCCGACACCATGGGATGGAAGAAGCAACGGTGCAGATCTGCCGATTGACTCTTACCATTACCTGATTGACCTGCATAACGGCTCGAAACCTATACTTGGAGATGTGACAATTGTCAGATAATAAAAATAAAGAACATGACTATGAAAAAGCTGACATTTATTTTAATCCTGATCGCTCTCTGGCATTCGGCATCTGCCCAGCAGTTGCCAATCTACAGCCAGTATCTGTACAACAAGTTCCTGATAAATCCTGCACATGCCGGAAGCGACGGATATACAAGCATTAACCTGACAGCAAGGGAGCAATGGGTAGGATATTCCGGAGCTCCGAGAACTTATTCACTCAGCTGGCAGACAAGATTCCTGAAAAAACCATTTGATATAAAGCTCAAATCATCTAACAAGACTGTCTACAGGCCAAAGACAGATGGAAAGGTAGGCCTTGGAGCCTATATCTTCAGCGACCATAACGGTCTCATTCAACGAACAGGTTTCCAGACTACCTATGCCTATCACATGTGGCTTGATCGATACACACAGTTATCCCTCGGACTGGCCCTGACTGGCTATCATTTTGTTGTCAATGCAAATGAAGACAGTTTTGAGAACCCCGATGAACCATGGCTGACTGACAACCTGCGAAGAGGAGTCTTTGTCCCTGATGCCGATTTTGGAATATATCTGCTAAACAGAAAATTCGACATTGGATTTTCAGCACAGCAGTTGTTTGGAGCAGCAGCCAAAATAGGCGATTATGCATACAGGAACTTCCATATGAACAGGCATTTCTATATGTTTGGATCTTATTATCTGTCCTATCGCAATCAAACAGGAACTCGAACCTGCGGTACTTGTAAAAATGTCGGAAGAGCTCAGGCCCCAGGCCGATATCGGTATGACATATATCTATGATCAGAGCCTCTGGACAGGCCTTACATACAGGACCGGAGGAGGTACTCATTGCAAACATAAGGCTCAAATATGTTCCCAAAGCATACAACGAAGACAGCAATGTTTTTCGGTTATGCAGTCGATTTTACTCTTAACCAGATCCAGAGAGTGACTTACGGGACACATGAACTGACGTTTGCAGTCAAATTCGGAGACAGTGCAAGAAGATACAGGTGGCTTGACAGGTATTAATCAGATGGGGTCATGACATATCATGACCCTACGATAGCATCATAATTTTCATGTAGGGACACGCCATGGCGTGTCCTTGCTTATTTATCGGCTTCTTCATTATTTGATAATATCCATAAAACCGCTAACTTGCGGAATCTGGATATAACCTTTAAATTTTTAGTACAATGAAATACAGGAAACTTGGCAGGACAAACTGGGATATCAGTGAGATTGGTTATGGAATGTGGGGCATGGCGGGATGGACCGGATCGGATGATGAAGAATCATTCCGTTCTCTTCAGCTTGCTGTGGATATGGGTTGTACCTTTTTTGATACTGCCTGGGGTTATGGAAACGGGAAAAGTGAGAGAATTCTGGGTGAACTTGTCAGAGCTAATAAGGATAAAAAGCTTTATACTGCAACCAAAATGCCTCCCAGAAATTTCAAATGGCCAAGTCAGCGTGAATTTACCCTGAATGATTGTTTCCCTCCCGAACATATTCAGAGATACGTTGAAAAGAGTCTGCACAATGCAGGTCTTGACTCCTATGATCTGATGCAGTTCCATACATGGGAAGACCACTGGCTTGAGGATGATCGCGGCATAAAAAAGATGATCGAGCTGAAGGAGCAGGGACTCTTTCGTGCAATAGGCATAAGTCTGAACCGGTGGGAACCATGGAATGGAATAAAGGCTGTAAAAAGCGGGTTGATTGATGTTGTTCAGGTCATTTATAATATTTTCGACCAGAATCCGAAGGATGAACTTTTCCCTGCATGCAGGGAGATGAATGTGGGTGTGATTGCAAGAGTCCCGTTTGATGAAGGCTCCCTGACAGGCACCCTGACAAAGGATAGCAAATGGCCTGAAGGTGACTGGCGAAATACATATTATGTACCTGAAAACCTGATCCCGGCAGTTGAGCATGCAGATGCCCTGAAACCTCTTGTCCCGGAAGGCATGACAATGTCTGAGATGGCGCTGCGGTTCATACTTGGAGAGCCCACTGTCAGTACAATAATACCGGGAATGAGAAAAACCGGACATGTCAGAACGAATATTAATACAAGCGATGCCGGACTGCTTACATCCTGACCTGATGAAGGAGCTTGAGAAGCACCGCTGGGACAGGCAACCACAGAAATGGTCACAGTAATTTTGCAAACCAGTAACAGACTTTTTCCGACCTGCATTACGGGATACTCACATCACAACTTCAAAATAACTGATGAGCGAAGAGAGCCATTACAATCTTGTAAGCAAACTCAAACCCAGGAAGATAATTCTGCCTGCCATCCTGGGTCTTGCTGTTGTTGCATGGCTTATTTCAAAGGAATTCAAGTCAGATTCCCTTAGCTACCTTGTCTTCACATGGAAGTCAGCATTCTGGATTCTTGTGGCATGGTTATGCATGATAGGAAGGGATTTCGGATATATGATCAGAATAAGAATACTGACTGACAAAAACCTTACATGGATACAGGCTTTCAGGGTAATTATGCTATGGGAATTTACGTCCGCCATTACACCTTCAACAGTAGGAGGAACTGCAGTGGCAGTTGTATTTCTTCATAAGGAAGGTATGTCAGTCGGGAAAAGCACTGCAGTTGTATTAGCCACCTCCTTTCTTGATGAACTTTATTTTGTCATTATGCTCCCGCTGATGGTTTTGCTTGTGGGAAAAGATGCCCTGTTCACCACATCTCTCCAGGGCACCGGACTGTCGTTTCTCAATGAACTGGCTCTGGTGGCAGGCATTGGCTACAGCATAATCCTGATCTGGGTTCTTTTTGTGGGATATGGACTGTTCTTCAATCCTGAATTAATCAGCATGACAATTAACAAGATATTTGGTCTTCCGATCCTCAGGAGATGGAAAGAATCAGCACGGAAAAGCCGGAAATGATATTATCGAAAGTTCGCATGAGCTGAAAAAAAGGTCATTCGTTTTCTGGCTTAAGGCTTTTACTGCTACATTTCTTTCGTGGACATCCCGATACTGGGTTGTTAATGCCATTCTTGTTGCTTTTTTTTCAGTCAGCGACCATTTACTGATCTTCGCCCGGCAGCTTGCCACCTGGGTAATGATGTTAATCAGCCCTTCACCGGGAGGGAGCGGATTCGCAGAGCTCATTCTGGGCCGCTATATCACCGATCAGATTCCACTGGATCCTGCTCGTGGCAGGAAGTATTGCACTTGCAATTGCAGTTATCTGGAGAACACTCAGCTATTATCCCTATCTTCTCATCGGCGCCTTTATTGTTCCTGGCTGGATAGAGAAGAAATTTGTCAAACCTGTAACAAAAAAGATATAGTACAGTCATTATATCTGTTTTTTTCTTATTTTTGTGCTAACCATGATAAACATCCCGGATGAAAGGTAATGTAATCCATTTTATATCTGGCGCCATATTCTGTATCTCCTGCAGATACACTTCAAAATTTCCGGAACAAGCTAACATCAAATGAGATAGTATGAGAAAAAAACAATTCATTTCTTTTATGTCTTCTGACAATCAGCATGATGTCCTTTGGTCAGATAACAGCGATTCCTTCTGCCGGCAATTGTGCTGTCAGTGCAGGAGCAAATGCAAAATATCTCAAGGATTTCAGAATCCAGCTTGGCAAAGCAACCCCGCAGGGTGAACTCAGGTATAAAGCAAACATGACGCTCTGGAAAAATACCAAATACCGTTTCACCCTCTGTAATTCAAATGATTCCAAGGGTCAGCTTATTTTCGATTTAAGAGACGAATCCGATCAGATTGTCGCGTCTTCCATAGATCAGAAAACAGGCAAATCCTATAAGTTTATTGATTATATGTGCAATAAAAGCGGCATTTACAGGCTGAATTATGATTTTACCGGAAGAGAGCAGGGCTCAGGTGTTGGTGTTGTTTCAATGATCAGATAATCAGCCTACCTGTAATAAACAATCTGTAATATAAGGACACATATAAAAAGTCCGTGCAAACAAAATCTCCGGCATCAGTCTCTTTCTTATGAATACGAAATAATGTGTCAGAAAGTAGCTAACCGGAATAGCTGCAATCCATACTATTTCTACCGACACCGAAGGAAGAATAATATAAACCGCAATACAAATAAGGAATGACCATATAAGGATTGAGAATGTTTTTCTCGATTTGATCTTCTTACTGTTGAGCATTGAAATAAGATAAAACAAGCTCATTATAATCATGATTGATGAAATAATCAGAATGACAATTGTGATCTACCGGGATGTGAAACCCTTCTGTTCTATGAAAAAGATTATTTCCAATAAGTGTCAGCAGAGCTCTGATATCCTTTCCGGCCGCATAATATATTCCGAAGGTCATCAGGTATGGGGTTAACAGTCCGAGTACTGAAATTGCAATGCCTGAAATGTCAACAGTTCTTATCAGTGCTATACCTATAATTACAAGTAATCCAAACCAGATAAGATTGGCATAGAACAGACTGCCGGTACTTATAAGTATTGCTGCATCAAAAAAATTATTCGGTACTCCTGCTTTTCTGTAGCCATCCATAATCCTTATTATTGCCAGCATAAAGAAAAATTGAAGCGGGTAAAGCAGGGTTCAGTATCTGGCATTCAGGGAAAAATCCACCTGCAAGAATATAAATGAGCGCCGGAAGATAGGTTCGTTCGTTTATAAAAAAACTTGTAGTATTGAAATTCACAAGGAGGAAAGAAATAGCGATTACAATAACTGATGACAAGACCAGCCCAATGAAATAATTCTTTCCGGCGAGGGAGGATAGTAGGCCATAAAGAGGCATTGGATCCGGACTGAATTGCAATGCTGAAAATCTGACTTATGCAGGTATGGACTTATCCAGACAGCTATGAATGTAACTGCGATCAGGATTATTACACCCGGATTGTTTCCTTTAAAAAGTCGTAAAAGCATTTAGTCTACAGATCAAATCCAATATCCTTCCGGTAGTAAAGTCCGTCGAATTTCAATAAAGCAGCATTCCTGTATGATTTCTCAAGAGCCTCCTTCATTGAATTACCATATGAACTGACAGCCAGTACACGCCCTCCGGAAGTCACAACTTCCTCACCGGAAATCTTTGTTCCTGCGTGGAATACAATACAGTCCTTTGTCAGATCCAGTCCGCTTACAGGAAGTCCTTTATTATAATCACCGGGATAGCCTCCTGATACAAGCATAACAGTTGTAACAGACCTGCTGTCGATCTCAAGTTCCCTCTTATCAAGATCTCCCTAAGGCTACACCCTCTATCAGTTCGAAAAAATCCGATTTTATCCTTGGAATAATTACCTCGGATTCCGGGTCGCCCAGCCTGGCATTATATTCGATAACATAAGGATCGCCTTCAACATTTATCAATCCGAAGAATATGAATCCCTTATACACTATCCCGTCCTCAGATAAACCTTTCATTGTAGGATCAATTATTCTCTCCCTAACCTTCTCCATGAAGATCCTGTCTGCAAAAGGAACAGGAGATACTGCACCCATTCCGCCTGTATTAAGACCTGTATCACCCTCTCCCACTCTTTTATAATCTTTTGCCTCAGGCAACAGTTTATATGAAGTACCATCTGTTATTATGAATACCGATACTTCAATCCCTTTAAGGAACTGCTCAATAACCACCTTGCTGCCTGCAGCCCCGAATTTTCCATTAAGAATTTCCCCTACCTCTTTCTCAGCTTCATCAGGATCATCAATTATGAGGACTCCTTTCCCGGCAGCAAGCCCATCTGCCTTAATAACATACGGTGGCTCAAGTGTATTCAGAAATAACCGGACCTCATCTTTTGAAGAGATATCGAAACTTTTGTATCGGGCAGTTGGTATGTTATTACGTGAAAGAAAATCCTTTGCAAAATCCTTGCTTCCTTCAAGTCGTGCAGCTGATTTATCGGGGCCAATTACAGGAATCTGCCTCAGGGTGCTGTCATTCAGGAAAAAATCATGAATCCCGTCAACAAGAGGAGCTTCAGGACCAACAATTACAATATCAATACGGTTCTCAATAACTGCATTTTTTACCTCCGGGAAGTTTCCCGGATCAAGTTTAAGGTTAGTTCCCGATTTTGCCGTCCCGGCATTACCGGGTCCGATAAAAATCTTTGTGACTTTTTTGCTCTGGGCCAGTTTCCATGTGAGTGCATGTTCCCTGCCACCTGATCCTAGGATAAGAATATTCATTTTCAGGAGAATATATTTATTATTTCAAAAGTAACAATTCATTCAGATATTCAAAATCAGGATCAGCAAAACCATCAGCTTATTTCAATTGTCTGATAATATTTTGAGAAAGTCTCCATAACCGGCTTGATATATGTCTTTGAAACGGGTATATCAGTTACAAGCGGATCATCAAAACCAAGCTTTAAGGCCATCCCTGTCGCGTCTTATAACTTTTACCTTCTCAAAATTGACCATATATGATCTGTGACATCTGATTATCTCGGTTCCTGAAAATGTTTCCTCGATCTTTTTCAGGGTATCGCGAAGAAGATATTTTGATACTTTATCCTTGTTTATATAACAGATACTTACATAATTTTCAGCCGATTCAAGATACAGCAGATTCTCCTTTTTCACAGAAAGCTTAAGTATTCCCTTATCATCATAGAAAGCTATCATATTTCTTGTGTGCTGCGGGCAATGACTGCCCTTCAGCAAGTCTCTCAATCTGTTCTTTCTTATCGCGCCACGAAAAGTAGAGCCATAAAACCGAATAAGGCAAAAGGAGAACAAGAGCGGTGTTACGCGATGAATGTCTTTACAAGATCTTCAAATAACCTTCCATCCCTCAGAATAAACTTCTCAAAAACTGCATATGACAACGACATTGAGAGTACTTCAGCAAAGATCCATACAAGGTATTGCCATAAAACAATAGAATATCTTTTGGAAACCTGGTACATAATTACCCTGCTGATAACCACAACAAGCACTCCTGTAAGAATAATCAGGCTTGAATAGGTAAAAAACTGCAGTCGTGTAACATTGAACCATTTATCAGAACCAAATGGGGAATAGATATTTATAAATACGAGGGCAAAAAGGGAAGTAAAAAGTATCAGACGTACAATATTCTGCTTTTCATTCTGATATGAAGGAATCGGTTTTTGAAAATCAACCATATAGCCCCGGTTTTCTGACTGTAAAAGTAACTAAATTATTATTTTATTCAACTCCCGTCTGATCCCCGTGATTAAAAATCATTAATGAAATTTCGTCCCTGATAAAAGAATTACATCCCTCATTAAGGGATTTTCATCACACCGGGCCGTCTCCTGACACATAAATTTGGCAGCCTTGGATCCCCTTGCTTATTTTACAAAAAAAAGCTCGGAACGATTATGGAATACACTGAAACATTCAACAAATTCAAATCATCTTTACAATTCTGAGAAGAATGAAATTCAAATCCCTGATTCGGAAATTAAAATTTATAATACAGGATTCAGGTCAGATCTTCCTTTAAATGAATTTATGAATGAGAACGATAAGCTTATTCCTGAAAACCGTTCATTTCTCTATCCTGTATTTGCCCCAGGGAGGTCTGAGAGTGACAAGGTAATTTTTCTTTTTCACGGACTCAATGAGAGAAGCTGGCTGAAATACCTTCCCTGGGCTTATAATCTGGCAGATCATACTGACAGCTATGTGGTCCTTTTCCCTATTTCGTTTCACATAAACAGATCACCCGCCTCATGGAAAGATCCGCGGGCAATGATCCCTCTCCTGAAAGACCGTAATTCCTCACTCGGGGAAATTGATATGTCAAGCTTTGCAAATATTGCCCTCAGCAATCGTCTGACAGAAGACCCTATGAGATTTTTCAAATCAGGTTATCAGACGGTGGAGGATATAATAAAACTAGCATCTGATATATGCGATGGACGGCATCCAATAATTCCCAGGACCAGAAACATAAACATATTTGCCTATTCGATCGGCGCTTTTCTGGCTGAGATAATTATGATGGGAAACCCGCATAACCTTTTTTCAGACAGCAGGTTATTTATCTTCTCCGGAGGATCCGTCTTCAGCAATATGAAGGGTGCTTCAAAACTGATCATGGACAGAAGGGCTTTCGACAGGGTATACAATTATTACCTCAATGATTTTGAAAAAACAATAACCGGGAAAAGTCCCCTTGTTGACTTCCTTCGCTCACAGTCCCCTCGGAATGGCTTTCCGGTCAATGATAGATCTGGGCAGATTTAAGACATTCAGGGAGAATATGCTGAAAAAACTCAGGGAACAGATAAATACAATATCTCTTTCAAAAGATTCTGATAATTCCTTCCAGGGGTGTTGTTGCAACACTTGGCAAATTTTCGGATAAAAAAAATCTTAAGGTGTGGGATTTCCCATTCAGCTATTCTCATGAAAACCCCTTCCCGGTTTTTAATTCAGCTCTGTCAGGCAAGGTTGACTACTGGTTCGAACGGGTTTTTTCAGAAGCTGCATTGTTCCTGGCGTAGAAATACTTCGGTAAATATAACAAGACAGGAAGTGCTGCTGCAAAATGCTCATGGTTTTTACCGCCCAAAGCCCCCCAAGGGAGGGCTTAATATATTATTGCTATTTCACATAGAGTCCCCCTTGGGGGCATTTAGGGGTGTAATAAAAAAGGATTATACTCGAGAAGTGTATTCAATCAATCAATTCAAATCTATAACCTGAGTTGATGGCAAACGTTAAAAATTCATCAAGGATTTCATTTGCCATTGAACCCGGTTTATCATGAAGCACAATTATTGATCCTGGCCTGATCTTCTTTTTAAGTACCTTAAGAGATCTTTCAGTTCCAAATTTTTTATCAAAGTCGTAAGGCATCAGATCCCAGAGAACAATCCTGAAATGCTTTTTCAGCTCCCTGTACTGGCCAATTCTCATTCGTCCGTAGGGAGGCCGGAACAATCCTGAATTTAAAAATCTGTCTGCCCTGAAAACATCCTCAACATACTTTTGTGCCGACACTTTCCATCCGTCATAATGCATGAAGCCATGATTGCCTATTATATGGCCTTTTGAGATTATCAATTCAATCAGACCGCCATACTTTTCCGCAGCTTTTCCATTACAGAAGAAGACGCATTTAACATTATGCCTGTCAAGAATATCCAGCAGCGCCGGAGTTGAATCGGGATCAGGACCATCGTCAAAAGTCAGACATAACAGCTTATCGTCTGTCCTGATCCTGAAAATTGCTTCAGGATAAAGCCAGCGAGCCATAATGCCGGGCCTGAAAAGCCGCATATCAGTTTATTTTGCCGTATAGAGTTTGGAGTAGTAATTATTAATTTCAGGTTCCACAACAGCTGAGAGAGAATCCAGTTTAAGCTTAACCGACAGGTTATAAATATCGAGAAGTGATTGCATGCTGATCCCCATCGGGTAATCGAGTCCAAACCGGTCTTCAGGCCTGAGACTTATTGAATATTCAAGATAAGTCCTGGCATAGGCAAGCACATCATTAAGAAGCTTTTCTCCCTCTTCCTTTCTTCCTGCCCTGATAAGTACTTCAGCAAGGTCAATACTGAAAAAGTCGTTTGGCATCTTTGAGGAAGGGACAATTTCAAGTCCGCGGTGAACCACTTCGATTGCCTTTGCAGTGTCTCCCCTTGCAATAAGGTCTCTGCCCAGTGAAGCAAAGATCCGTTTGAAATTGCTGAACATTCTCCTGTTGTTTTCATCCAGATATACCTTTGGATCTCCTGCATTTCCCCAGGTGAATTTATTCATAAGGTTATCATACATTACATCGGGGTCGATCATTCCGAATTCGCCTTTTTCCGGCTGGTCGGTTTTTATCGGAACAACCCTGTAAGCCAGACCTTCCTGAACAAAATATTTTTCAAGTCCTTTATACTGGTCTGAAGGAACAGTAGTTGAGAAATATACAGGTCTGTTCCAGTTATTTGTAGACAGAAGGTCCATGATTGCCAGATCGCCCTTAAATGCATCCTGACCGGAATAGTCCCATATCATTGGCGAAAGCAGCCTGTCTTTAAAATACTCCTTTACAGTTCCATTTGCAAGCACCCTGGCAGAATCAACATCTATAATAAACTTACTTGCCGGCAGATAATTCATGTAATCGCCCCTGCCGCTCAGATCAATCATATATTTTCTGTCGTCAAACCCGGCAAACTGGACCACATCCTTTAGGCTGACAGGTTTATCCACCCTGTCGTTCACCGGCAATTGTTCCCTGACACCCTCAATATATTTATCCGGGCCGAGTGAAAGCGGCATCGGATCAGAATCGTAGGCTTTCTGCCTCATCATCTCAATATACCATCCAGCCTGTATATAACTAAGGTTGGCAACACGGATATCCGTTCTGACATTTTCAACATCCTGTGCATACCATACCGGGAATGAATCGTTGTCGCCGTAAGTAAAGAGGATACTGTTTGGGGCACACGATTTAAGATAGTTTGCACCGATATCCCTTGCAGTATACCTGCCTGAACGGTCATGATCGTCCCAGTTCTGGGAAGCCATCAGAAGAGGAGCTGCAGAAAGAAGCACAACGAAAGTTACAGCAGCTGATCCCTTTCTCGCCAAGATACTTCTGAAGCTTCTCATAGACAAGCATAAAACCCATTCCAACCCAGATCGCGAATGCATAGAAAGAACCTGCATAGGCATAATCCCTTTCCCTGGGCTGATTGGGATACTGATTGAGATAGAAGATAATTGCAAGACCTGTCATGACAAAAAATGCAAGTACAAGCCAGAAGCCTTTCTTTTCCCTGTTGTACTGCCAGAATAATCCTGCAATTCCAATCAGAAATGGAAGAAAATAATACTTATTGTTCCCCGGATTTGTTTCGAGATCGGATGGAAGCTTGTCAAGATTTCCAAGCCTGGCTTCATCAATAAATTTAATACCGCTTATCCAGTTGCCATCTGATTTTATTTCCATTCCCCTGGATATCATTCTGCCTTCCGGCAAAATTCCACATAAAATATCTCAGGTACATAAAACCAACCTGGTACCTGAAAAAATATCTCAGGTTTTCCCCGAAAGTCGGACAGACTATTGTCTCTTTTGTATCAGAACCAACAGAGATATCTTTTCCCCACTACCTTGCCCCAGTATTTGTATGCACTCTCATGATCAGGATCGGAACTGTACATACGGGGGAAAATCGTTTCAAACTGTTTGCTGTATTCATATTCAGGATGATAATATGGCTTATATCTTGCCATCCACCTTGTTGTAACCGGCAATAACCTTCTTTACACCAATAACAGGAGCGCTGTAGTAGTTCCCGAAAAATTTGGGAGAACTTCCGTACTGCTTCATATTAATATAATATGAGAGAGAAAATACATCCGACGGATTGTTCTGGTTCATCGGAGGACGTGCAGATGATCTGATCATTATCACTGCATATGATGAATAACCGATCATTACAACAAGAAGTGATGTAAGAACAAAGTTCAGAATTACCCTCCCGCTCTTTATTGAATAATGTATCCCGAAGGCAATTCCTCCAAAAACAAGAAGGAGATAGATAAGAAGACCGCTGTTGTATGGCATTCCGAGACATTTACAAAAAGAAGCTCAAACCATCCGGCCACTTCAGGGACTCCGGGTATAAGCACAAAGACCATCAGCCAGAGAAGCACTGCAGCAAATATCAGAGCTTTTAATCACACCCTGCCTTGTAAGTCTCATATTTTTTAAAGTAGAAGACAAAGACAAGAACCGGGATAACAAGCAGATTCAGCCTGTGAATTCCCAGGCCAAGTCCCATTATATAAGCAATGAGTATTATCCATCTTCCTGAATATGATTTGTCTGCCTCTTCCTCCCATTTAAGCATTCCCCAGAAGACAAGCGCAGTTACAAGCGATGATAAGGCATAAAGTTCTCCTTCAACTGCTGAGAACCAGAAGGTATCGGAAAATGTATATGTAAGTGCTCCAAGAACACCGCTGCCGATTATTGCAGGTACATGCCTTGATTCCAGCTCTTTCCCGTTTACAAACACTTTCCTGACAAGATGTGTTATTGTCCAGAAGAGAAACATTATTGCAAAACCGCTGCTTAGGGCTGAAAATGCATTAACCATTACGGCAGCCTTTGAACCGTCACCTCCGGCAAAAAGTGTAGCAACACGGCCGATCATCAGAAACAATGGTGCCCCCGGAGGATGCCCCACCTGCATTTTGAAAGCGGAAAGGATGAACTCGCCGCAATCCCAGAAACTGACTGTTGGTTCAAGTGTTAACAAGTATACGATTGCAGAAATGACAAAAATTAACCATCCGGTAAGATTGTTCCACCGGCGATAATTGCCCCAGATTGAATCCATAAACAATTTGTTTAATGCTTTTAATCAACAAAGAACGTAAAAAATTGTTATATGAAAACATCTCCCGATCTATTTAACAACAATTTAACCTGAAGAAAAAATATTACTTTTGCAAAAATTTTCCACTAAACTTGCTGATGCGAAAAACTTTGTCCTCATAATAATCCTTTGCCTGACGGTTAGTAATATCTATGGTCAGATAGACCAGTGAGCCAAGACCTCAGCCCGGAGATCTATCACTGAGAATAAAAAGTTTAAACTTCATCGAGAACAATGAATATTTCAATCCTATAGTTGAAGGTTATACTATGCTTGGATTTTTTTTTCAGCCTGAACTTGTTTACACTCCATCCGGCAAGGTATCACTGCGGGCCGGAGCACATATTTCTGAAATATTACGGTACTGAAAAATTTTCTCAGGTCAGCCCTGTTTTCTCAACCACACTGTTTTTTTCTGATAAGACTTCCCTGACACTCGGTACACTTTCAGGGCCTGACAAACATCATTTTCTTTGATCCTCATTTTTACAGTGAACGGTTTACAATGAATATATAGAAGACGGCATTCAGCTCACCCACATAAATGACCATATATTCACTGATACCTGGATCAGCTGGGAAAACTATATCTTTAAGGGAGACTCAACGCGTGAGCAATTCACCTTCGGTGAATCGTTCCGATACACCTCCTCTCCAATAGCCGATTTTATTCATATTGAAGTTCCGGTGCAGCTCCAGCTTAAGCACCGCGGAGGACAGATCAGCGACTATCCTCAACGGATGGAATCATATATAAATATTGCTGCAGGATTGAGGGCAAATTTCGATCTTGGGGAGAAAAAATATGGACAGGCTGGGTATTGAATATCTTCACTTTTTCAACAAGGAGAGGGATGGCGATACAATTTCAGGAATATCTCAGGGCAATGCCTCATGGATCAGATTGCATTATACTTATAAATCTTTCCGGTTTGAGACCGGGTATTGGAGAGCACATGATTTTTATGCTCCCAATGGTAATCCTATTTATGGATGTGTCTCTGATTACCAGCCCGGACTGGTGATCCATGACAGGAAGATAATCAACAACTTCATTCTCTGTCAGATTTTTACCAATTAGTTCGCTTGAGTTCTATTTTGGAGTGGATCTTTATTATGACATCGACCTGAAAAGAATGGATCAGGCTTATACTATTCACCTGAATTTTGACAAGCTCATTAATCTGCTCTCTTCAAAGCACAAGGCTAAATGAACATCTGGAGTAAGTTCTTTGACATTAAAGGTAAAAACGCCAGGGTCGTGTTCTTCCAGTATTCACCCGCATAATCGATTCCAATCCTTTCGCTGGTTTTAATTATTGGTTTCTACCCCGCAATCTTCAAACCATATTCTTTCAGATATTGTAAGATCTTCGCCATAAAATGAACTGTCGATCCCGAATGATCTGGTCAGTTTACCCGGCCCGGGGAGATTTTCAACACCTCTTATCAGTACTGCCTGAGGATCATTCTCACCTCCGGTCACCACATTCAGCATCCAGTACATGCCGTAAATAAGATAAACATAAAGCCTTCCTCCATCATGATACATTATTTCAGTACGCGGATGTTCTTCCCTTGCTTGCATGACAGGCTTTATCCTCTGATCCCCTGTAGGCTTCAACTTCTGTTACACTGAATCTGCCATACTTCCGTCAGCTAACCTTACGACGATATTTTTGCCGATGAGTTCCGGGAGCGACATCAAGAACATCACGTATAAAAAATTCCCTTTGTAATCTGATAGCTGTCATCCTTTTTACTTATTTCGCAATTAAAAATAAGACAGATTTTATGAACCTGAAATAAATTCTCTGCAATATTCTTTTTTTTTATGAAATATATTGTATTTTTGCAGTCCCCAAAATTAGGGTTTATTGCGTTAAATAGAAGTATATCAATTAAAAATAATAAGTAGTGAACACCTTAAGCTATAAAACAGTATCAGCAAATAAAGCCACTGTCAATAAGGAGTGGGTAATTATTGATGCTGATGGCATGATTCTCGGAAGACTCTCTTCAGTTGTGGCTTCAATGCTCAGAGGAAAGCACAAGACCAACTTTACACCTCATGTAGATTGTGGTGATAATGTAATCGTTATAAATGCTGAGAAGATTGATCTTTCAGGAGCGAAATGGTCAGATAAAATTTATATCCGTCACACCGGTTATCCCGGAGGTCAGAGGTTTACAACAGCTGAAGCGATGCTGAAGAAGAATCCAATTAGTCTGATTGAGCATGCAGTTAAAGGCATGTTGCCGAAAAACAGGCTGGGAAGTGAACTTTACAGAAATCTTCATGTTTATGCAGGAACTTCACATCCTCATGAAGCTCAGAAACCAAAAAAAATTGAACTTTAATACATTAAGCAACAGATATGGAACCAATCAATGCTCTTGGAAGACGGAAAGCAGCTGTAGCCCGGGTATATTTAAGCGATGGTAAAGGAAAAATTACTGTGAACGGCAGGGATTATAAAGAATATTTTGGCGCAGAAACACTTCAGTATGTAGTGACACAGCCGCTGGTTCTTTTGAATGCTGTTGAAAAATATGATATTAATGTCAATCTTGCAGGTGGTGGTGTAAAAGGACAGGCTGAAGCTCTTCGTCTGGGTATTACAAGAGCCCTTGTAATGATTGATGCTGAGGTAAAACCAGCTCTTAAAGCCGAAGGTTTTCTTACACGCGACCCGCGTGAGGTTGAAAGGAAAGAAACCAGGCCAGCCAAAAGCCCGTAAGAGATTCCAGTTCAGTAAACGTTAGGAATTAATAAGTCAGTCGTTATAGATGCAAGTTTAGTATCTAAATTGTGGAGACTTCCGCTGCGCGGGACTACTTTACAATTGATTGAAGGAATGTAAACTTAAAAAATCAAAAAATGCCAAGAACAAATTTCAAAGAATTACTTGATGCCGGTGTTCACTTCGGACACCTTAAAAGAAAGTGGAACCCGGCTATGGCTCCCTATATATTTATGGAGCGTAACGGTATTCACATCATTGACCTTGAAAAAACAGCGGTCAAGATTGAAGAGGCAGCTTCAGCAATGAAGCACATTGCCAGATCCGGAAAGAAAGTTTTATTTGTTGCCACAAAAAAACAGGCAAAAGAGATTGTAGCTGAAAAGGTAAAAGCGGTCAATATGCCGTATGTTACTGAGCGCTGGCCCGGTGGAATGCTTACAAACTTCCCGACCATCCGCAAGGCTGTCAAGAAAATGTCATCGATCGACAAAATGGCGACTGACGGAACCTTCTCAAATCTTTCAAAACGTGAGAGACTCCAGGTCACCAGGCAGAGAGCAAAACTTGAAAAAACACTTGGAAGTATAATTGATCTTACAAGACTCCCTTCAGCACTTTTCATTGTTGATGTGAGCAAAGAACATATAGCCGTCAGAGAGGCAAAAAGACTCGGAATTCCTGTATTTGCAATGGTTGATACCAATTCTGATCCTTCAGATATAGAGTTCCCGATCCCGGCAAATGATGATGCATCAAAATCTATTTCGCTGATTATCGGAATCCTTTGCCAGGCTATCGAAGAAGGTCTGAATGAAAGAAAGATTGAAAAAGATAAGGAACCTCAGCCAAAAGACAAGAAAATCATCAGGAAAGAGCTTGAAACAAAAGATATTCCTGCTGCAATCATTGAGGCAATCGTTGAAGAGGATGAGGAAGAAGAAGTTGAGGAGGAAGAAGATGATGATGTTACTGTTGAAGTGGAAGAAGAGGAAGATGTCATCAAGGCTGTCGATGAGACTGAAGAAGAATAATTATTAATTGATTTTAAGTACCAAAATAAAAGATATACCATGGCTGTTATAAATGCTGCAGATGTTGCCAAACTGAGGAGAGTTACCCTGGCCGGAATGATGGATTGCAAGAAAGCTCTTGAAGAAGCCGACGGCAACTTTGACAAGGCAATAGAAATTATCCGCAAGAAGGGACAGGCAGTCGCTAACAAGCGTGCTGACAGGGATGCCACAGAAGGAGTTGTTCTTTCAAAAACCACTGCGGATGGAAAACTCGGAGCAATAATCGTTCTGAACAGTGAAACTGACTTCGTTGCAAAAAATGCTGATTTTCAGGCTCTTGCAGGTAAAATACTCGATATTGCACTTGCAGGTAAACCTGGAAACCTTGAAGAACTTAAATCACTTTCGCTTGATGGCGGTAAAATTGGTGATAAGATTGTAGAATACGTTGGAATCATTGGTGAGAAGACTTGATCTTTCATACTACGAAAAAATCGAAGCTGCCCATGTTCAGGCTTATATTCACCCGGGAAACAAACTTGCAACCCTGGTTGGTTTTACAAAGGCAGGTGTTGATATCCAGGTTTATAAGGATGTTGCAATGCAGATTGCTGCTATGAACCCTGTTGCAGTTGATAAGGATTTTGTTCCTGAATCAGTTATTGCACAGGAGATCGAGATTGGCAAAGAGCAGGCAAGACGTGATGGCAAACCTGAAGAGATGCTTGAAAAGATTGCACAGGGTAAACTTGCAAAATTCTTTAAGGAAAGTACACTCCTTAACCAGGATTTTGTTAAGGATAACAAAATGACTATCAAACAATATCTGCAATCTGCAAACAAGGAGCTGACCGTAACTGATTTTAAACGTTATTCCCTTAATCTTTAATACGTAGGTTCATAATTCAATATTCCGGTGGCGCCGCTTAGGCGGCCACTTTTTTTTTATAACCTTCTACCCTGCCTTACTAATGAATTGATGTTTTTTTCAACCATCAGGCTGAAAAACGACGAACTTACTTTTCCATATCCTTAGGGGTTTTAACCCCTCCCCGGGGCTGTAGAAAAGTCTCTTAACCGCAAAGACGCTAAGGTTTCAGAAGTGCGCCAAGATAATACATTGATAAATGTTTTGCGACTCTGCGTAATTGGCACAGCGCAATGGCCCTGGCTAAAATGCCCACCGGGCTATTTTTCACGCTTGGGCCTCTGCGGTTAATGGATGACTTTTCTACAGCGCCCAGGGAGGGGTTAAAAAGCATAATAGCAGAGGGCAGGGTGCGGTTGAAACTATTATATCGGAGGATTTGCCCAGGGTTAATCCAAATGAATTCACCTATGCTTTTAATAATTTCGCTATTATTCTATCTTTACATTAAGAAACCATTATATGAAATATTCAAGGATATTATTAAAACTGAGCGGGGAATCACTTGCAGGCAACGGAAACCATGGAATTGACGATGCTGTTCTTGTTGAATATGCCCGTCAGGTAATTGACACTGTCAATGCAGGATGTGAAGTGGCAATTGTGATCGGTGGAGGAAATATTTTCAGGGGTCTGAGCGGTACTGAATCAGGCTTCGACAGGGTAAAGGGTGATCAGATGGGAATGCTTGCAACAATCATTAACAGCCTCGCCCTCGAAAGTGCAATAACAAGACTGGGAGGCCATGCAAAGGTCTTCACATCGATCAGGATGGAACCTGTGGGAGAGCTCTACAACAGGGATAAAGTGCTTGAAGTGATGAAAAACAAAACCGTGTCAATCCTTTCAGGAGGCACAGGAAATCCTTTCTTCACAACCGACACAGCCTCAGCCCTCAGAGCTGTTGAGATAGGGGCTGACGTTCTGCTCAAAGGCACAAGAGTTGATGGTGTCTATACTGCCGATCCTGAAAAGGATCCTTCAGCTGTTAAATTTGAAAGGATCTCTTTCGAAGAGGTTCTTGACAAAAGGCTCAAAGTAATGGACTCCACAGCATTCACAATGTGCCGCGACAATAACATGCCAATTATTGTCTTTGACATGAACCGGGAAGGAAACCTTTTAAAGCTCATTCGCGGGGAGAGTGTTGGAACTATTGTCTCAAACTGAATTTTTATTGCAATTCCGCCTATTTTATTATTTTTGTTTATCCTTTTTCAAATTGATAAAAAAAGGAAGGAAAAGACTAAAGACCTAACCACCTAAACCTTACCTTATGAACGAAGATATTGAACTGATTATCGAAGAGACAAGAGACAGGATGCAAAAAGCTCTTGACCATCTGGAACATGAACTTGCAAGGCTTCGTGCCGGAAGATCAAACCCTGCACTGCTTGATGGCATCACTGTAGATTACTATGGCGTCATTTCACCACTTACCCAGGTGTCAAATATCAATACACCCGATGCGAAAACAATACTCATTCAACCATGGGAAAAGAATATGCTCGGGACAATAGAGAAAGCAATAATGGCTGCAAATATCGGGCTCACACCCGTCAATAACGGTGAAGTAATCCGGATCAATATTCCGCCACTCACCGAGGAACGGCGCCATCAGCTCGTAAAACAGGTGAGAAATGAGGGTGAAACAGCAAAGATCAGCATACGTAATGCACGTAAATGGGCAAATGATGAGCTGAAACAAGCTGCTTAAGGATGGCCTTCCTGAAGATATGGAAAAAGAGGCTGTTGAACAGGTCCAGGAAATGACACACTCCTTCACTGCAAAGATCGATAAGGTAATGGCTGTCAAGGAGAAGGATGTGATGACAGTTTAACCACTCCTGAATCACTTCTGATTTACACCACTGATTACCCATCTTCCGTCAACCTATGGGAATTATAGTAAATATGGAGGTTAAAATTTGGGAGCGTTTGGAAAGTCAAAATCCATTAACCGCAAAGGTCGCAAAGAGGCCAAGCGTTAAGAAATAGCCCGGTGGGCTATTTTAGCGTGGGAGCCAGATTGCAGCGGTGGCATTTAGCAAGATCGCATAGGGCACAATATAAATAATTTGACTTTGCGACCTTGCGCAATCCTTAGCGTTCTTTGCGGTTAAAATAGACTTTATCTACAGCCCCAAATTATTTAATCCAAAATATCACCCCCTTCAATCCCGAAGTACAATTCGTGCAGATCTCAACAGCACTCCGTGTCCGACAGCAATATTCTTCTGAACAACCTGTATTTTGTGCCATTCCAGATATCCCGGAAGGATTCCTGGTTGAGATCACCCATTATATGATCAGCATCCTTGTCAAAACAACATGGAAGCACCTTGCCGTCCCATGTTATAACCGGATTAAACCAGAGCCTTGCACACCTGTCTGGCAGAGAGCTTTTTATCCGGTATTCGCCATTAACATTAACTATATCTGCTGAAATTCCCATCAACCGGCAGCCATGATCCGAACCTGTCTTTGCTGATTATCTGCATCGACTTTATTTTCAGTCCGATATTAAAGTCGGCTGCAAGTCTCCTCATCTGTGGGATCTGATGCTCATTAAGCCTGTTGATGAGTACCTGTAATTCAATTTTAAGCGATGATCTGTGACTCTTTCTGGTTTCAGTAATATTCCTTATCCCATCCATAACAGTTTCAAGATTTCCTCCGCACCTGTATGCTGAATAAGTATCCTGATCAAGACCATCAAGTGAAATGATCAGTTTGCTCAATCCTGATCTTACTATTTTTTCACAATTCTCATCAGTTAAAAAATGGCCATTTGTAGATATTACAGTCCTGATCTTTCCACTGTTCCGGATAAATGAAAAAAACCCGGGATGCATCAATGGTTCTCCCTGAAAATAGAGATTCAGATTATAAAGGTAAGGTCTGAGCTCTGACAATAATCTTATTGAAAAGCTCAATATCCATGTAACCTCTGCCCCGCTTCATTTGTCCTGAGCCTGATGAACATTCGGGACAATGAAGATTACAATTGTTCGTAAGCTCTATCCCCATAGCCGGTGGCATTCCATAGACCGAAGCCTGCTTTAGTGGCAGAGCTTTTCAGATATGAATATCCGGCAAGGACTAAATTCATGGGTTTCACAAGACCATTAATCATCGGACAATGAAAATAATGAAGTAAGATATGAAAATAATTATAAAGATTATGATAGGGTAGAATATAACCATGGAGGTCATAAGGCTGAAAAGAAAAGAATACAGTATTCGATAAATTACAAAAGTGTTATTTTAAACTAATAAAGTGAAGCCATGAAAACTTATAAACACATTTCGCTCATTGCAACACTGCTTCTTGCAGTATTTGCAATTCAGAACGCCTCCGCCGGCAATTTCCCGGGCAAAAAGAAAGCTGATCAGCAGAATATGATCACGATCAAAGGAAAAGTAGTCGATTCCGAAACCAGGAATCCGCTTGTTTTTGCAACAGTTGCAGTAATGGAAACAAACGTTGCCATTGTGACAAACATTGACGGAGAATTTACTCTTAAGATAGGGGAAACAGTAACTTCAAAAAACATTGAAGTCACATTTCTTGGATACAAGAACAAGATAGTCCCCATCAGCGATTTCAAGGAAAATGGTGCAAAAATATTATTGAACTGGAGTCTGCTCCGATTCCGATAAAGGAGATAGTTGTCAAGCCTCTCGATCCCAATGAAATTGTCAGGAAAGCTATCCAGAGCATAGGAAAGAACTATGAGGATGTCCCAAACCTGATGACAGCATTCTACAGGGAGACTATCAGGAAGAACCGCACATATGTTTCAATAGGGGAAGCAGTTGTTCAGATATTTAAGGCTCCATACGCCAGCGATACCCGTTTCGATGGTGCAAAAATGTACAAGGGACGCAAAAGCTCTGATGTAGAGAAAATGGATACAGTATTATTCAAACTGCAGGGAGGTCCGACAAGTGTTTTGCAGCTCGATATAGCAAAAAATACTGAATCTGTCCTCACAATGGAAGCCATGGAGTACTACAATTATTCAATCTCAGGTGTAATTGAAATTGACAATAAGCCTCATTATGTAATCGACTTTATCCAGAAACCATCAGTTGATATTCCATTGTTCATGGGCAGCCTCTTTATAAACATGGAGACCTATGGCATAACTGAAGTTGAATTTGGATTCAATCTTGAGGACAAGGAAGCTGCAGCATCAATATTCATAAGGAAAAAACCGATCGGAATGAAAGTTATACCGGAAATTGCAACCTACAGGACCAAATATCGTGAACAGGATGGTAAATTGCATTTCGTATATTCAAGGGCTGAAGTAAAATTCAAAGTTGACTGGAACAAAAAGTTATTCAATACATATTACACAACAATGTCTGAAATTGCAGTAACTGACAGAACTGACCAGGAAGTTATTAAATTTGCAAGAGAAGAAAAGATCAAAACTTCGGATGTATTTACCGAAAAGGTAAGCGCATTTACTGATCCTGCATTCTGGGGCGACTATAACGTAATAGAACCTGACCAGAGCATTGAATCAGCAATACGCAAACTGAGCAAAAAACTTAAGTTCAGCGACAAGGAATAAAAACAGGAAGCATTGTCAGAAAGATGACCAGTGATACTGATATAATCGGGAGGATCCGGCAAGGTGATAAAAAACAGTTTGAATCACTTTTCCGATCCTCCTATGTTTCCCTGGTAAGATATGCCAGGACACTTGGTAAAAGACCAGGACAATGCAGAGGAGATAGTACAGGATCTGTTTTACAGAATCTGGAAGGACAGGGAAAAAATTAATATCGAAAGTTCTTTGAATGGATATCTCTTCAGATCGGTACATAACAGATGCCTGCATTTTATTGAACATAACAGGATCGTTGAAAAGCATGCCGAAGAGATGTCGTTCAGGCAGCCGGAATACTCCTGAGAACCCATCTGACATACTTAATTACAAGGAGTTGCAGGCAAAAATTGCGAGGATACTCGAAAAGCTGCCTGACAGATGCGGAAAGATCTTTTACATGAACAGATTTGAGGGGCTGAAATATACCGAGATAGCCGAAAAATTATCAGTCTCGGTGAAAACAGTTGAAGCTAACATGGGCAGGGCGCTGAAGGAATTCAGGAAAGAATTAACAGAAAAATAAAAGAGATGAAAAATAACGAGAGATATAGCGACAGGGAATGGGAAGAACTGGCTTCCCTCCTCTCAGGTGAAAAAGGTGAGAAGTCTGATCTCCTCGGGCGTTTTATTGCTGACGACAAAAGTGATACAGTTAAAAAATGGAAAGAGTTAAGGAATATGAGCGATGAAAAGGAAATAAATGTGGACAATGCCTGGAATAATGTTTTTGCCAGGATGAATGAGGATGAACTCAAAACCGAACCGAACCCTGCAACGGAATCAGGTTTATCAGAAGTACATTCATAAGAGTTGCAGCAATAGCTCTTGTTATTTTAAGCCTTGGGACAGTAGCCGCCTATCTTGATAAATCCTGACATTTTAAGCAGGAAGATCACAATAGCAGCAGGTAATGATGAGAAGAACATTAAGGTTGAATTGCCCGATGGAAGCACTATCTTTCTTAACCGGAATTCTCAGCTCAGCTACCGCTCAAATTTCAATGGAAGAGGCAGAAATGTAAACCTTAAAGGAGAAGCATTTTTTGAAATAGCTCCGGATGCCACAAAACCATTTATAATTGATGCCGGTAATGCAAGAGTCAGAGTTGTTGGAACATCTTTCAATGTAATAACAAGAAACAGCGAATCAGCCGTTGAAGTGTATGTAAAAACAGGAAAAGTACTGCTTTCAGATAATTCAGGATCAAAAGAGCTTGCTCTCGATCCCGGATATATTGGAACAATGAGACTCTGAAATCTCCGGAAAGACACTGAATAATAACCCAAACTACCTTTCGTGGAAAACAGGCCTTCTCGTCTATAACGGTCAAAAACTTGATGTTGTCTTCAGCGATCTCAAAAGAGTTTACAATATGGATATTGAGGTGGCTGATCACGGCCATTCTTGAAAACAGATGGACATCTCCTATTGATAATCAGCCCCAGGAGACAATTATTCGTTTAATTTGTGCTAGCTTTAACCTCAGCTATACAAAAGATGGAAATATATACCACCTGGTAAGGAAATAGCTCAAACACTGAAACATGTTATCGCTTAATGGCTTTATATTCAGAATATCCCAGGCCATTCCACTTTTTCTGCTTCTGCTCCTTCCACAGAAAACAGAGTGCCAGGAGGGCATTCTTGATTCACTGTTTACCTTCAGGGCAGGAACTGTAAAAACAGGCGATGCACTCGATATTATCTCCCATCAGACAGGTTATAACTTCACATATGACAGCCGCCTGATAGATAAGGAACAGCCGGTAGAGATGAATTTTACGAATGTCAGGCTCCGATCAATCCTCGATACTCTTCTTCAGAATAATAACCTTGCCTTCTCTGTAATTGATAAATACATAATTATTTCACGTGCAGAGCAAAGCACACAAATCTCCCCTGACTCACTCCACCCTGAGGTGACTGAGTATATTACCGGGATCATCACTGATGAAGAGACTCTCGAACCGCTGCCATTTGCCACCATTGCATTAAAAAACACAGGGAAGAGGGACTGTAACAAACATTAATGGGGAATTCGGACTCAAGATCACCCCTGACCTCTTCAATGACACTCTTTCTGTTTCATACCTTGGATATGTAAGGAATGAAATGCCTGTCAGAATGGCTTTCCATCAGGATCTGACAATCCTGATGAAAAGAGAATTCATCTCCATTCCTGAAATAATAATAAAGAACCAGATCCCGCAGGAAATAATTTACAAGACAGTGCTGGCGATACGCCGCAATTACAGCAATGAACCCACGTATATGACTGGCTTTTACAGGGAAGGTGTAATGAAGAAGAAGGAATTGCAAAACTACTCCGAAGCCATTGTCCGGATCTACAAATCATCATATACAGGCACTCTTCTGGGCGACCAGATGAAGATCTACAAAAGCAGGAAAATTGAAAACACTAAACGAACCGATACTCTTGCCGTAAGACTGAAGGCCGGAATGAGTACCTGCCTTGAACTCGACGGGGCAAAGAACCTGTTCGATTTTCTCAGCAGGGAGAGCATGGCTGATTACAGATACAGGCTAAGCGACATTGTCACCTGGGAAGACGAATCAGCATACGCAATCGAGTTTGAACAACGGGAAGATATTGATCAGCCACTGTACAAGGGAATTGTTTATATCAACACCAGCGACTTTGCAATACTTCATGCTGAGTTTGAGCTCAACCAGGCTCTTATTCATAAGATGAAGGAATCATTTATATACAACTCAACCAAAGGATTCAATACATGGCCTGTTTCAGTAAAATACTCAGTCAGCTACAGGAAAGTTAATAAAACCTATTATCTGAGCCATGTAAGGGGGGATATGATTTTCTCGAGCAAGCAGAAGAAAAAGCTCTTCAACACCCAGTTCCTTGTCTTTTTTGAACTGGCTGTCACCGATATTGATCTGAAAAATGTAAAACGGTTTGAAAGGGAAGAACTGGCACCCATCCATTCGGTTTTTTCAAAGACAATTCTGAATTATGATCCCGACTTCTGGGGCAACCAGGATTTTCTCAGACCGGAGGATAATCTCCTGAAAGAGCTCAAGAATATGAAAGTCAAGCTCCAGGAATTCTCGGAATAAAAGAAAAAGCAGAGTCTGTTGAAAAAGTCAAATCCATTAACCGCAGAGATCGCCAAGTAAAGACGCAAAGATCGCAAAGGCTTATCATCAATGCTTTATCTTGCGACCTTTGCTGCAAACCTTTGTGTACTTTGCGGTTAATTGATGCTTTGTTAGTATTTATTTATCAGATTGTAAAGCTCTGTAAGATCAGGAGTGAGCACGATCTCGGTCCTCCTGTTTTTTTGTCTTGCATCGGTTGTATTACGGTTATCAACAGGCAAATATTCACTTCTGCCTGAAGCTGTCAGCCTCTCAGGCTTTATCTTTGAACCTTCAAGCAGAACCCTTACAACAGTTGTCGATCTTTTTACGCTCAGATCCCAGTTATCCTTCAGCTGGCTGTTCCCGGGGTTGTATGGTACATTATCGGTATGTCCCTCTATTGTTATCTGAATGCCCGGATTCTTCTCCAGAACAACAGCAAGCTTTTTCAGTGCATTCCTCCCATTTGACATCGATATCCCAGCTGGCTGATTTAAAAAGCAGCTTCTCATCAAGAGAGATATATACCTTTCCATCTTTCTGTGTTACAGTAAGACCGTTGTTCTCAAATCCAAGAAGCGCTTCCGAAACCTTGTTTTTCAGATCCTGAACGATTCTTTTCTGGGCATCAAGTATCTTTTCCAATTCGGCCAGTCTGGCGTTTCTCTTCTCCAGTTCGAATGTAAGCTCATCGAGTGAGGCCTTTTTTGTATCGAGGTTCTGTCCAAGCTGCCGCAGCAGATCCTCTTTCTTCTGAAGGTTGTCCTGCGCCGCATTCAGCTCTGCCAGCAGTCTTTGTGTCTCCTTCACATTTCCTTTGATAAGATCCTCCTGTGCATTCTGCAGCTCATTGTATTTGCCGTGATAGCTTATTGTAATCCTCAAGAGCCTTATCGCGCTCTCCCTCAGCTTTGGAAATATCCTGTTTTACTGTGCCTATCTCTTTTTCAAGTGAAGCCAGCTTTGCCTCCAGCTCCCTGTTTTTCATCTCAAGGCCTATATTATCCGACTTGAATTCATCCCTCTCATTCATAAATTGTTTGCTCGTATCCTCCAGACTGGCATATTTTTTTCCGGATACACATGAAACAGAAGAGATTACAAGAGCAATAGAACCAAGTATGGCACATAATGTTTTAGTCATGATCTGTATATTATTAGGATGATAACATTCAAACTTTCAAAAAATTATTTTCCGGACAGAGTATTTACAAACAAAAATAAGAAAATTGCGTATAAGCACTTCCAAACACCGGGGAATAATAATTGTTATATTTGCTGGTTGTTTATTTTTTTGATAACGAATGGACCAGGAAGAGAATCTGCTCTCTAAAATATCATCACCCGACGATCTGAGAAGACTCGAGCCCTCTGACCTTGTCAGGGTAAGTGCGGAGCTGCGCCAGTTCATTATAGATGAGGTATGCAATAATCCGGGCCATTTCGGAGCAAGCCTGGGGGTGGTTGAACTGACTGTCGCACTTCACTATGTTTTTAATACCCCGTACGACAAAATCATCTGGGATGTCGGGCATCAGGCCTACGGACATAAGATCCTCACCGGCCGACGGGATAATTTTTTCACAAACAGAAAATACAAGGGGATAAGCGGATTCCCGAAAATGGCTGAGAGTGAATATGATGCCTTTGGTACAGGTCACTCATCCACCTCTATATCAGCAGCTCTGGGGATGGCTATGGCTGCACAGCTCAAGGGCGAAAAAAGACATGTTGTCGCAGTAATCGGCGACGGGGCCATGACTGCTGGTCAGGCTTTCGAAGGCCTCAATAATGCCGGTTTTGGAAATTCCGATATAATCGTAATCCTCAATGACAATAATATAGCCATCGATCCTAATGTTGGCGCCCTCAAGGAATATCTCCTGGATATCACCACAAGCAGGACATATAACAAATTCAAGGACAGAATCTGGAAGGCGCTCGGGATATTCGGCAGACACAGCCCGAATGCCAGGACCCTGGCAGGCCAGATTGAAGCAGGACTAAAGAGCACCATCCTTGACAGAAGCAATTTATTCGAAGGACTCAATTTCAGATATTTCGGTCCAATCGACGGTCACGATATCCTCCATCTTATCAAAGTGCTCGAGGACCTGAAAAGAATACCCGGACCGAAGCTCCTGCACTGTCTTACAATTAAAGGCAAAGGCTTCAGACAGGCTGAAGAAAACCAGACTACCTTTCACGCACCCGGTAAGTTTAACAAGGAGACCGGTGCGATAATTGATAGTTCAAGGGATGATAAAATCCCAACCTGGCAGGAGGTATTCGGAGCAACAATGCTTGAACTTGCAAAGATGAATGACAGGATTACTGCAGTAACTCCTGCAATGCCCACCGGAAGCGCCCTTACAGCAATGATGCATGAGATGCCTTCAAGGACCTATGATGTAGGGATAGCAGAACAGCATGCAGTAACCTTTTCTGCAGGACTCGCTACCCAGGGAATAATCCCCTACTGCTGTATATATTCATCATTTCTCCAGAGAGCTTACGACCAGATTATTCACGATGTCGCCCTCCAGAATCTTCCTGTAATATTCTGCGTCGACCGTGGCGGACTTGTCGGATCCGATGGAGCCACTCATCACGGATTCTTTGACATCGCCTTTATGAGAAGCATTCCCAATATGATTGTTTCTGCTCCAATGGACGAAATAGAATTGAGGAACCTGCTGTATTCTGCACAGCTCGGAAAAAACCATTCTCCCTTTCTCAATACGTTATCCGCGGGGAAGAGGTATTCAATTCAGACTGGAGAAAGGCCTTTCAGGGAGATTGAAACAGGCAAGGGAAGAGTGATAAGTGAAGGAAATGACCTTGCCGTCCTTACAATTGGCCAGCCGGGAAACACTGCTGCCTCCGTTATAAGAAAACTCTCATGTGAAAAGCTCTCAATCGCTCACTATGATATGAGATTTGTTGCTCCGCTCGACAAAGATATCCTGCAAAAGGTTTTCTCAAAGTTCAGATATATAATTACAATTGAGGATGGCATTCTGAGCGGAGGGTTCGGAAGCGCTGTGCTTGAATTCAAGAGTGATAATTGTTACAACGCTGAGGTGCGCCGGCTTGGAATACCCGACTATTTTGTTGAACATGGCACACAGGATGAGCTTTACAGGGAGTGCGGTTTCGATGCCGAAGGTATTGAGATAGCCATCAGGGAGATGATTGTGAAGATAGAGGGAGCACGGGAGAGAATGGGGGGAAGGGGTTAAGCGGTGAGGGTTAAGGCGTTAAGGGTTAAGCGTTAAGGGTTAAGCGTTAAGGGTTAAGGGTTAGAGGGCTAAGGGTTGAGGGTATCAGGGTTATCAGTAATCAAGGTTCAAGGTTCAAAAATTCAAGTTGCAGCACTCATGATCTCAGACGGTTACGGCTGGTCAAAGTCGGTAATCGGTATGGCAAACTCCGTGAAAACACCGTGTAACTCCGTGGTTAAAAAAATTTAATTTCCAGAATAAATTCAAACTCTGTGAAACTCCGTTCAAATCTGCCGGTTACTGAATACCCATTACCGAATACCATTTTCCCTTTCTCTACGCTCTATGCTCCACCTCTGTGCTCCATGAAACCTATCATTAACTCTTTTTTCCTTTTGTTTTCCTCGTTTCATGCACCTCCATCACCAAAGAACAAAGAAGATGGCTGGGTCAGTCTGTTTAACGGGAAAGATCTTGATGGCTGGGACATAAAGATCTCGGGCTACGAGCTCAACAATAATTACAAGAATACCTTCCGGGTAGATGACGGCCTTTTAAGAGTATCCTACGATCAGTATGATAAATTCGATGGGGAATTCGGACATATTTTCTATAAAACCCCATTACTCCAGTTACAAGCTTCGCGTCGAATACCGGTTTATCGGCGAACAGACACCCGGGGGACCTTCATGGGGGTTCAGGAACAGCGGCGTAATGCTTCATGCACAATCGGCGGCATCGATGGGCTTAAACCAGGATTTCCCCGTTTCAATCGAAGGACAGTTCCTGGGTGGCGACGGAATATCGGAAAGGCATACTTCAAATGTCTGCACTCCGGGCACCAATATTGAGATGAACGGCAAGCTTATAACGCAGCATTGCACTGAATCCGACCTCCAAAACCTATAATGGAGATGTATGGGTGACTGCCGAATTTGTTGTTTTGGGTGACAGTATCATTCATCATATCCTTGATGGTGATACTGTACTCACATATATGCATCCACAGGTTGGCGGCAATGCAATACCCGATGGATATCCGGTTCCTGAGGGCACCCTTATCAGACAGGGATATATCTGTCTGCAGGCCGAAAGTCATCCTGTTGAATTCAGGAAAGTCGAAATTCTGGATCTTTCGAAAGATAAAAGATAAAAGTCACAAGATAAAAGTCTAAAATATTTTCTATTTTCGCAGACTGCAAAACCCTCCTTCGCTAAAGCTCCGGAGGGCAATAGCCGCAGGAAAAACTAGCCCGGATGGCGGAATTGGTAGACGCGCTGGTCTCAAACACCAGTGGCAGCAATGCTGTGCCGGTTCGATCCCGGCTCCGGGTACATTGTCCTCCGAAGCCTTCGTTGACCAACGAAACTTTAGCGAAGTTGGTGGCGAAGGAGGACTAAAACAGAGCGAGAGTGAGAGCGTGAGCGAGCACTCTCGTTCTGTTTTCTCAATACTCACTCTCACTCTCACTCTTTAACACAGATGGCAGGGCCGAACTTTAATTAAACTGTCTCAAAAGTCCTCTGTGTATCTCTGTGGAAACTCAGTGTTCTCTGTGTAAGTTCTTAAATAATTTTTAAAACCATTCAACAGCTATGTTACCGTCCATATTACAAAAATTAGTTACATCATATTGGCAATAGGGATATTAAGTCTTATGGTCAGGCAAACAGAACAAATAAATCTTTAACTTTCGTCTAATCGAAAAGAAGATCACGATGAAAATAATTAAAATCTCTTTACTGGCTTTGTTTCTTGTAAACGGACTGATTAGCAATGCTCAGGATATGACTCAGGAAGTACGAAACAAAAGGTTGGACCGTGCTGCTGAACTTGAACTGAAAACAACCAGGATAAGTACCACCAGGAGATGCACTTTCGCACAATACCGCTGGTTATGCCAAAATTATGTGTTCGGCAATTTTTATTACAGGACTATCGCCTGAGTTTGCTGCTGAGAATGTTGGTTATTTTACTGCTCCTTATTCAGAAAGAGCAAAGGTAGGAAAGCCAATTATAGATTATGAAAAGAAATCTGTTTCGATAATACTTCCAAATGGAGTTACCCGAACTGCAATTTATACCGGCGACCAGGGCTGTGTATGTTTACCGGAAGGGAGTAATTCTCTGTACTTCAAACCCGTAAAAGTTAATACTGACCTGCCGGACCCTTCCTCGACTCCCTGGCCGTTGGGAGATGTGCTGCCTGTTACAGACCTGCCTTCCAACATTGATATGAACAAAGTAAGCCAGGCAATTGACTCTGCATTTGCTCCGGCTGAAGCACTGACAGCAGCTTTTGTTGTTACATACAAAGGCAATATTATTGGCGAACGGTACGCTTTTGGAATAGATAAAAACACACCTTTAGAAAGCTGGTCAATGGGTAAAAGCCTTTCTGCCACAATAATGGGGATACTGATCCGCCAGGGAGTATATACACTGGAGCAGCCTGCACCAATTCCTCAATGGCAGGGCAAGGGTGACGGACGGGCCAAAATCAGAATTATGGACATCATGCATATGTCAAGCGGTTTGTATTGCAGAGCCCCCCTAGACCCTGACTATAACCCATCTCTGGGCTATCCTGACCATTTGTATCTGTACACGGGTGGAATCAATTCATTTGAATATGCAGCTAATCTGCCTCAACAATGGCCACCTAACAGTGTTGGCCGTTACCGCAACTGTGACCCGGTACTCATTAATTATCTGAATCGCCTGGGAATAGAAGGTAAAGGTGAAGAATACTATACGTTTGCACAAAAGAATCTGTTTGATAAAATTGGCATTCGTACAATGGTGATGGAGACTGACCCTTATGGTAATTTTTTAACGCAGGGGTATGAGTATGCCTCAGCCCGCGATTGGGCAAGATTAGGGAATCTTTATTTGCAGGACGGCGTTGCAAATGGTGAACAAATTTTACCGGAAGGGTTTACAAAATTTGTAAGTACCCTTGCAGAGCCCTGGGTTGCAGATGGACTGCCTGTCTATGGCGGCTTATTCTGGATCAACGGAGATGGCGCTTTCCCCATTCCGAAAGATGCATATATGATGAGGGGCGCAGGTGAACAATCAGTAACCATTATCCCTTCGCATGATCTGGTAATTGTCCGGCTCGGGCATTACAAAGGACAACAGGCAGCCGGGAAGGCATTGAATAAAGCATATACTTTATTAATGGAAGCAATTCCGGAAAGCAAGGATTAATTTACCGGCTTAGAGGCTGCCCCAATGGTAAGTGTTGAAGCAATTGACTGCCTCAGGTTGAAGATATATTGGGCCAAGATCAAACCTTAGAAAGATTAAAGGAAGTTTATCCTGTAACAAAATTCATAACACTTAAAATACTAACCATCATTATCTTAAACCCCATGCTAACCCTTGTCCGATTCAGATGCAACTGGAAAATAATTCAAAGTGCATATCTCTTTTTTATCGCTGCTCTGTCACTTCTCTTCTTTTCATGTTCCACCCGAACTGAAAGTGAAAAAGATCTTTTGGTATACTGGTCATTCGATAAGACAATTAATGGAACAACAGGTAACTCCTCAGAACACGAACTAAATTCAATCAACAGAGGTGCAAAATTTGTTGAGGGCTATAAGGGTAAAGCAATGGAATTCGACGGTTCATCTGTCCTCGAAATCCCCTATAGCGCGGTGCTCGATAGCTTTCCAGGAGGTATTACAGTTACTGCCTGGATTAAAAAAGACACATCATCTTACTGGAATACAGTAGTTTCCCGTGAAATAGACAGCACCTGGTCGGAATATATAGGTTTGGCTGTTTTCAAAAACAAGGCCCTTTTTTCAATTGATCCTGATGGGAAAAGATATACTAATACTACTGATAGTATTAATGTGCCTTCCAATAAATGGGTTCATATTGCAGGTACCTATGATAATGAAACCATTAAACTGTATAAAAATGGTATACTTATTAGTTCAGTCGCATTAAAGGGGCCCATGCTTTTCAATGACAGGAACCCTCTATTAATAGGTGGTAATTCAAACGATATGAATCACACTCTGGTCGATTGTTTCAAAGGGGATATCGATGAAGTCAGGATCTATAAAAGAGCTTTATCCGTTGAAGAACTAAGAGAATTAATTAACAAATAATATATGAAAAATAAAATTGTCCTTATTGCAGCAGGTGGCAGGATTGGAGTCAGGAGGTTTTTGCAACTCCTGCAATTCTGCGCAACTATATAATTATAATGTTATTTTTTTGCAGTGTCCTATAGCATGACTGCTACCGTATTGCAAATAAAAACTTACCACTACAAAACATAACATAATTGTTTTGTGCGTCGTATCTTTTTTATCTTTGGTAGAGATATATTTTATTGCAGATCTTATTTCTGTCTGATTATGGAATTAAAACTTTCAATCTTCAATTATAAGGTTCTTCCCTTTTTATCAATCTGTTTCCTTGTCCTGGGAATTTCTCCGGTCCACGCCCAGAATGATAAACCTAATTCCGTAATGCAATCTGCAAATGAGGCTGCAGAACAAATAAATAAAATTGGTGATGAAGCAAAAGCAAAATATGCGGAAAATATAGATAATCCGTACATTCCTGTCTAAAGTTAATCCGGAATATAACACCGAGGAGGTTAAAACACTGCTGACAAGAGATTTAAAGAAATATGTAAACTATTACAATGTTTCAAAAGTGTCCGCCTATAAAAATCTGAGCACGGATCTTACAATAAAAAAAATCAGTAACGGAGAAGTTACCAATGACTTTGTGCGATTTACTTCCGGCAGTGAGAATCATTCCAAAGACACCGTTACCATATACTATAAGGATATCCTGAATTGCCGTATAATCTATTATGTGAAAATTACAGATGGGGGATTTTATATGCCATATGTAAGGGTAAAAGACCATTTGCTGACCTGTGGCGGAAAAGAAGTGGCCGATTTGCTTTTTTATATGCAGCATCAGTATGCTGTAAAATATTATGAAGAGGATCTTGAAAACTTCAGATTACTGGCCCAAAAATATCAGACAACAACCGAAAAACCGGTCATGAATGAGGAACAAAGGAAACTATTTGTGCAGGGCAATGCAATGAATAAAAAGTTGGATTATGAAGATGCTCTCATTTATTATGATAAAGCATTTTCCCTGAACCCTGTTTCTTATCCTGAAGGATATTATAATTATGCCATCATTGCAGCTTTGGCTGAAAAATATGAATTGGCAATTCTTAATATGAAGAAATACCTCCTGTTGATGCCCAATGCCCAGGATGCTGTTTCTGCCCGGGATAAAATTTATGAATGGGAAGCTTTTATGACAAATAAACTATAATGAATATGAAATCAAAGGGATTTTATACTCTGTTTCTGCTTATTTATATCAGGCATTTTTTTCAGCGGATTTATAGATGTTGCCGCTCAGTCCGCAGGTCAGAGCGGGCTTCAGAATCTTACAAATTCTGCTACCAATTACAGAAATCAGATAGCAAATGAACAGGAAGTATACCGTTATGAACCCTATATTCCAACCCATATTGACCCCGCACTTAATGATGCAGAGTTTGTAAAGGAAAGAATTCAAACTATGTTGAGAAAGTACGTTGTTGACAGAGGTGAAGGTAACCCGTCATACAAAAACGAAGAAACATCATTTTCCCTGAAGAGTATTCATAATGAGGAGGTGACTGATGATTATATCCGGTTCACCTCCGGAAAAAAGGATGAGTACCGGGATACAGTGACTATTTATTTTAAAGATGTGCTGAACAGCCGGATCGAATATTTTACTCCATTCAGGAATGGAGAAACATGCTATACAAAAATCGGGGCGCATAAATTTTGTTGTTGTATTCGCGAATTACCTGATTTGCTGTATTATATGCAGTATAATTATGGTAAGAAATATTCCATCGAAGAGTTGCAAAGATTTAAACAGATAGCTGAAAACTACCAAACCTTAACTGAGAAACCAACTATATCCGAAGAACAGAGAAAATATATTGTACAGGCGAATGCACTTAATGATAAAGAAGATTATCAGAGTGCCGTTCAATATTATGACAAGGCATTCGCTCTGAATCCTGTTTCCTACCCTTCAGGATACTATAATTTAGCTTTAATCGCAGGTTTAGCCGGAAATTATAATTATGCAATCCTGAATATGAAGAAATATTTACTCCTTTTGCCCAATGCACAGGATGCCCGGGAAGCACAGGATAAAATCTACGGGTGGGAAGCTTTAACCACAAAAAACTAAATGGGTCATGAAAGCGCAAAGATTTTATATAATTTATTTTTTCCTCTTGTTAATGGGCATAATTTATTCCCCTCCGGCTTATTCCCAAACAACTCCACCAACCCCAACATGTGCTATATGCGGAGGAAAAAATGGAGTGCACTCTACCACATGTCGTTATTATAACCCACCGGCTGGCAGGACTAAATCTACCGGCACCGGCACACCCGGGAATATACAGCAGTTGAATATGCTTATTGATTTGTTCAACACTCCGGGACTTGGTAATGAAGATGAAGCCAGGAAGAGAGCGGCTGTAAAAGAGTCCAATGAGGCCAAACAACGTGATGAGATCCTTAAAAAAGAGCGGCATGACAGGGAAATGAAAACATTCAAATCCCTGGATGATGATCCCGGCGTTGTTCGTTTTGACACTAAATCAGATCCCGGTTTATCATTGAAACCTCTTCCTTCAGAAAATGCTCCGATGACAATGGAAGAGAGGGAAAGACAAAATTTATTAAAGCATGGTGCAAGTGTCACCTGGAATTATGATGAATTTTCTGCTGTTTTACCAGACCGTAAGATTCCTGAACCAGATACCGTCACCAGAACTTTCAGATGATGAAAAGCTGATAAATGATGGCATCGCTATGGTTGAATCAAATGGCGGCCGTTTGGCTGCAATCACCGGCAGGTATATTATTAATGTGAAAGATGGAGTTATGAGTTATCTGGATGATGCCACTTATGCTGTTACAAGCGGAAATTCCTATACAATGCAGGAATTAGCTGAGTTTGATGTGAAAAAAATTACCACCAATGCATTATTTAAGACTGCTTCTCAAACAGCCGAAATATATTATAAAAATGCCAAAGAGAGTGTCATAGGTGGACTTAAGGATGAAAGTATTGGGGTTATGAACGCTGCCGCAATCAATAAACTTGAGGAATATAAATATTTTGACAATCTATCAAAGGCCTGGAAACAAATCCGTTAAAAAGAAAGCTCTGTGCATAAATATCTCTTACTACTTGCAATCAATATTGCTTTGCTTCAACAAGCGGGCTATTCCCAGAATAGTGATCTCCGGTATGAGATCTTATTGAATAACGGGATGTTGAAAGATTCAGTCTTATATGGTTCGCTTGTCAGATTGCCTTGATATTTCACCACAACATTTTATAACCTTATCCAATGGCAATCAGCTGTATCTTTTGGGCTGGGGAGGAGCCACTTCTGTCGGAAATAAGAGTAAACAGACTATCAGTGGATTTGCATATACATCTGATGGCTTATTATTGGCCGTCCAAAACAAGGACTTATGCTATATCAATACAAAAGGAAACTGGGAGAAATTATTTAACTTACCTTATCCCAATATGTCAATAGCTTCAGGCAAGGATGTAATATATTTGTATGATAATGAACAAAATACAGAAAAGCATCATGCATACGTACTGGCAAAAGCCTGGCAGGTATAAGAATCTCTTTGTTTCACCTAAACCAATTAAAGGCGATCTCTGAACTGGGTGATTCAATATACATTGCGATTGAAAATGGCATCTATTCATATTCAACGCAAAAAGCTAAACTTACCCTCCTTATTGCTTTGGAGAAAGGAATGACTATCACCTCACTTGCAGTAGATCCTGTAAATGAAATTTTGTATTTCTCAGCTCAAAATGCTATTTATGCTCTCAAGAAAAATTCATTGGTTAATTTAACAAAAGAGTTCCCAGGGTCTATTGTTAAACACTACGGAAATGGGTTGCTTATTTTCAACCCCTTGTCAAAAGATATCTTTCGAATTGTAAATGTGGAAAGCTCAATAGAATTTTAGAACTGCCTGTTGTTTATGCCCGGATGGCAGGGCCGGAGTTAAAGAGGGTGTCTCAAAAGTCAAAATCCATTAACCGCAAAGCTTTGTCAGCCGAAGCCACAGCGAAGGCTGGAGCCCAAAGATTTTCGCTAAGTTCGCAAAGAGCTTAAATCCAATTTTTTATCTTTGCGTTCTTTGCGCAAACCTTAGCGTGCTTTGTGGTTAAAAAAGACTTTTGAGTCACCCTTTAGCAGAGACAGCCTGCAACTCTAAAACATTCTCAGAGAACAATATTTTGCATGAGAGTGAGTAATCCCACCAATTATAAGGATATAACTCAAGGGCTATTATTCAGGCAATTCTGCTAATCAAAGAAATTCTCACTCTCCCTTGTAAATATTCTGACAACTGATTATCTTTAAATTGTGAGTCTGATAATTCTGGCATGCTTTTAAGATAATCAGAAGTATGGATGGGAACCCACCCATCAGAAACGTGTATCCAGTTAATGAAATATATTTTTAGCAGATAAAATTGTACTGTGTGAAGTATCTCAGTGTATTTTCTTTTATCATCCTGCTTATTATTGCCTGTGACAGGCAGAATGAATATGATTATCCCGTAATAATTACAGGAGAGGTAACTGACATCGATAACACAGGAGCAGTGTTCCATGCAAAGATCACTGAGTACGGTGCAACTGAAATTCTAAAGTGTGGTTTTGTCTGGAGTGTGAAGGAGACTCCTGATACGAGTTCATCAAAAATCGTGTTGACCGGAGTACCGAAGACAGGACCGCTGAGTGTTAAGGTTTCATTTGATTTGAAATCGGATACGACCTATTTTGTTCGTGCCTTTGTTTATAATAATAAGTATATTACTTATGGTAAAACTGTTACATTCAAAAGCAAAGGTGGCCTCAGGCCTATTATCACCGATTTTAATCCCAAAGAAGGTTCCAATAATACTCAAATTACAATAATTGGATCGAATTTCAGTAATAGCCTGACGGGAAACAAAGTCAGATTTGGTCATGCTTCTGCAACGATTATTGAAGCAACATCGGAAAAATTGATTGTGGTTTTACCCGATAATCTCACAATTTCAGGGAATGTCTTTATCTATATTGAAACTTTGGGCTCCATAGCCAGGTCAGATTCAGAGTTCAGACTGGCAGGGTGCAATATCCTTAACTTTTCTCCTGAAAGACTTGCAGGTGGTGACATGATCATGATCAAAGCAGAAGATTTTAATATGGCACTTACATCCAATCTATTGAAAATAGAGGATCAAACAGCTGAACTCTTTAAGATATCCCACGATACCATCTTTGCATATATTCCTTATAATGTGATCTCCGGAAAAAATGAAATATCCCTGAGTGTGGGTGGTAAAACATGTTTTGCGAACGATTCACTGCTTATCAGAGCTCCATGGAAAGCTGTTTCAAGCAATTTGTCATTCGGGAATGGTGCCTATTCCAGTTTTACTATTGGAAATTATGCCTATCTGGTAATTGATAACCAATTGTGGAAATTCCGTTCAGGAGAATTCATCTGGTCCAGATGTGCAGATCTACCGGGTGAATTCAGAAGTTATACAACTGGCTTTGCTGTCGGAGGGAAAGGCTATGTATGTTTTGGCGCTGAGCAAGGTTTATACAGGTATGTGTATGAGTACGACCCGGCAGAGGATATCTGGTCAAGGAAAAATGACTTTCCTGGTCAGGGCAGAATACATGCAATTGCATTCGTTGCAAGTGGCAGAGCATATGTTGGAACAGGCGAGGGCCTGGGTCCTACTATGTTAAGAGACTTCTGGGAATATGATCCGGCAGCTGATACCTGGAATAGCCGGAAAGAATATCCGAGCACATGGAGTAACGAAGTGGCAGGCTTTTCATCAGGAAACAAAATATATGCCGGATTAGGAACGAATGAACATGTTTATCCTTCATCCAATGAATTCTGGGAATATGATACTTCAACAGATAATTGGAAAAAATTAGCTGATTTCCCTGGAATTGCACGATTAAGCCCGGCAACTTTTGTAATAGAAAACTTTGGGTATGCCGGAACTGGCTGGATTAATACCAATTGGGGGACGATTCTGAATGACTTTTGGAGATACGAGATAAAAAACAATAAATGGATCCGTATCCCCGACATACCTTTCGGCCCGCGGAATCGATCAGTAAGTTATGTTTTTGATAATAAAGCCTATGTATGCGAGGGTTCTATACACCGGTCAGAATATGATAGAATATAATCCTAAATAATTTTAATGCATAGAACCTGTATTTATTATTTTGCTTTTATCTATTCCCATTTTATCAGTGGGCACAGATAATTAAAAGTAACAGTGACCTGTCCGTAGGATATGGTACAGGTGATTTTATTGGTGATGACCTTGTAAGCGATAACGGATTTATATCTCCTTCATTGTACTCCAATTTTGAGAACATGACTACCATATTTATAAAGTGTCTCATCCGCAAGGATAATTATGTCAATATTGGGGCTTCATTCAATTATTATGGTGCATCAGGCTGGCAACTTGATGGATACTCAGATTATAATAGTTCCACCGCAGATGTTTATTTACTCTCACCCTTAATCCAGATTCATAATAAATCTGCCGGATATGGTTTCCTTAACAGGGCCATGTTTTATTTTGAAGCAGCACCGGCGATAGGTCTGGCATCTGTTAAAATTCCTTATCCCTTGTTTGAAGTTGAAAATCAAGGCAACCCTGTTGATCCATCTACTGCAGAGAGAGATCTGTTCTTTGGATTAAGAGGAGCTGCCGGTGTCAGATATTCGCTTAATCAGTTTACCGGGCTGTTTTTTGAATCAGGCGGAGGTTTTTACCTAATCACTCCGTCACTATACGCCGACAACAGCTTTATGAATTATTACATTTCAGGAGGTGTGGTAATTAATCTGATAAAGGATAAAAGATATTTTTACTAAAAACATACAAATGAAAGCCATAATTGAGCTGATGTACAATATCCTTTTAATTCATCCAGCGGTTACCTGCTTTTTATAATATCAAACACACTCTCTGCCAGTTTTTTTTCAATACTTAAGATCTCACTTTGCAAGTTGAAGCCCGGATGGCAGGGCTGAGCGTTAAAGAGTTTGTTTCGGAAGTCTTTTTTAACCGTAAATACGCTAAGGCTTGCAACAAGTCCTATTCCACTATCATCTTTTTAAAGCCATCTGTCATATACTCCCTGAAGTTGCCTTCTTCATCACTATAAATGAGCAGAGCCTCCAGTTCAGGATGTTTCTTTAAGGTTTCAATACTTTTTTCCAGTCCCATTACCATAAAGGGTGTATCCCAGCCATCTGCAGTGATGCAATCTTTTGCTACAATAGTAACACTTAACAGTCTGCTGCTTACCGGGAATCCGGTCTTTGGATTGATAATATGCGAGTATTTTGCCCCGTTCTCCTCGTAAAATGCACGGTAGTTACCAGAGGTGGTCACCGATTGGTTTTTTAAGCTGATTATAGCCTGGATCTTTTCTCCCGGCACCATATTTCCTTCTTCCGGCCTATCAATGCCTATACGCCAGTATTGCCCTTTTGAATTCTTTCCTTTGGAACGGACCTCTCCTCCTATCTCAACCATATAATTAACCATGCCCTCTGAATCAAAAAATTCAGCGATGACATCTACCGAATAACCTTGCGCGATAGAATTTACATCAAGCTTAACAGCTGTATCAGCCTTAATTATCCTGTCGTTTTCCAATCTGACCTTTTCAAAGCCTACGTATTTAAGCAACCGCCTTATATTTGCGCTGTCTACAACAGGTTTCTCGGTGGGCCCAAAACCAAGTGCGTCAATAACCGGACCAACGGTAATATCCATTGCTCCTCCCGATTGTTCCCAGATCTGCTTTGATTTTATAAAAACAGCCTTAAAGTGTTCATCTGCTTTTACAGTGGCATCATTTGAATTAATCCTTGAAATAATTGAGTTTGGATTATATTCAGACAAAGACATATCAAAATCTTTCAGAATCGAGTCAATTATTGCCTCATAATGTTTCCCGGTTCTGTTCTCAAATGTGATATGGTAGGTAGTGCCTTGTGCAAGACCCTCAATATGACTGTATTCGTATGCCGGGTTGGGATTACAGGCGAACAGGGTTATGCTAAAAACAAAAGCCCCTTGTATAAGTTTTTTCATTAATTTATTATTTAATATTGATAAGAGGAAAGTTTCATATAATCTGAATTCAAAGATTTATCAAAAGTAGAAATTAAAATTATTCAGTTTGAGTAATTTATATTAAATCATATTCAACTTAATCCGGCCATCTATATATTCTTCTTAGCCCGGTTTCCACGCATCAAACTTATTCATAGGTTATTCAAAAGAGCAAGGATTTTCCTTCAGGGGCACTAATCGATACAATCAGATAGCCATTATTTAACACTCTTGTAATCTCAAACAATCCTCATCATCAGATGGCCAATTTCAGGACTGCTCATCTGACATCATGACGACAGATGTATATTTTTTTTTCAGCCAATTCTTATATCTTTAGACGAACTCTGAATGACACTAATGAGGATCAGTTATTTTAAGCCCTGCTATATGAAGACACTAACAACAATCGCCGGATTTCTATTCTTCATTTCCTGCGCAATAAATGCCCAGAATATCCTGAACAAGGATGATTTCCGGACTCCCCCGGATTCTTCAAGGGTGCACACATGGTGGCACTGGTCCAGCGGAAATATCACAAAAGAAGGTATTACAAAGGATCTTGAATCCATGAAGAAACAGGGAATAGCCCAGGCAACAATACTGAATGTCGGATTTATTCCACCTGTACCAGATATACCGTCTGTCAGATTCAATTCACCGGAATGGATAGCAATGTTTCAGTGGGCTCTTCACGAAGCCTCACGTCTGGGAATAACTATCGGTTTCCACAATTGCGACGGGTGGAGTACCAGCGGAGGTCCGTGGATAACTCCTGAAATGTCGATGAAACAATATGTATGGAGCAAAACAATCATTGAAGGCGGCCAGTCATGTGAACATAAAACTTGAACAACCTGCAGGTCTCGAAAATTTCTATCGCGATGTAGCCGTAATAGCTTATCCAACGGAAGAAAAGCTAAACTCATTTCAGGAAGCAGTTGCGGGATTTAAGATAAATAATGTTCCTGTGGGAAAAGTACTTGCCGATGGCAATCCAAAAAGTGAAATAAAAATAAGGAAAGGAGATATAATTGATATTGCATTTAATAAAGATTTTACCGGCAGTAAAATTGTAATATTTCCCTACCTGCCATTCACATGGGACGATATGGCTAAAATAACTGCCGGATTCACAATCTACAGCTCAACCGATGGCAAAGTCTATAAAAAAATATCTGATCAGGAATTTACCGGAGTTAACAAATCCATCACTGCCTCATTTCCTGCCACAAAAGCAAAATTCTTCAGAGTAGAACTTATAAAATCAAACTGCTATATACACTGATTACTATCCGGTTGCTGAGCTGGAGATACTGAAGGACGATGAATCACCCGCATTCACACCCGGAGTTTCGTCAATTCTTGAAAAAACTGCATCAGTTTATGATGTAAGTGAAAATGTATTTAATCCTGACATTAACAACATTAAAAAGAGTATTCCTGAAAGTTCTGTAATTAACCTCTCTGACAAGATATCAGCCGATGGAACCCTGAAATGGAAGGCGCCGAAAGGGCGCTGGCAGATCCTGCGTTTTGGATACACCTCCACAGGTGTAAAAAACGGACCTGCCACACCTGAAGGAACAGGACTGGAAGTAGATAAGATGGACACAACTGCCTTAAATCTCCATTTTAATAGTTTTGCAGCCAAACTGATTGATAAAGCGGGGGTTTATAAAGGCAATACTCTGAAATTTATTTTAATAGACAGCTGGGAATGCCAGTTCCAGAACTGGTCAAAAGATTTTCCGAAAGAATTTAAAAATCGCAGGGGTTACGATATACTCCCCTGGCTTCCTGTTTTATGCGGTGAAACGGTTAATAACATACAGCTCTCTGAAGCCTTTTTGCATGACTTCCGAAAAACAATTTCAGATCTCATCGATCAGAATTATTATAAACACTTCAGTGAATTGTGCCACAGGAATCAGATTGAAATGCATGCAGAGGTCATCTACAGCAACTCCGGCAGCTATCCTCCGCTTGATGTATTAAGATCAAATAAATATGTCGACATGCCAATGACTGAATTCTGGGCGGATCCCAATTCAAACCAGTTCCCTGAATACAAGCCACAGAAAAGGCCGACACCAGGATTCTCTGTTTATTCAGCCCTTGCCGCAAACAAACCCGATTATTGGCTCGGAAGCCTATACAGGTTATGCACACTATTCAGAGTCGCCGTCTGAATTAAAACCTTTTGGCGATGCTGCATATTGCTTCGGGTATTAATCAACTTATCCTTCACAGTTATGTACATCAGCCAGAAGATAAAAAACCAGGATTAACTCTCGGTAAATTTGCAGCCCATTTTAACAGGAATAACCCCTGGTGGGAATATTCCCAGGACTGGCTCACCTATCAGGCCCGCATTCAGTATGTCCTCCAGAAGGGTGAACCTGTAGTTGATGTAATTTTTTATGCCGGAGATCAGCTTCCACAGAACTTCAGCAGGAGTTTTATAAATGAACTTCCTTATGGTTTTCAGACCAATGCATGCAACTTCGAAATGTTGAAAAATGAAGCCAGCGTGATTGACGGTAAAATATCATTCGGCGGCAGACAAAGTTTTCCTGTCGTTATGCTGCCCGACAGCAAAAAGATGGATTTCGCAACCCTGCAACTGATTGCAGCGCTTGTGAAGGATGGTGCAGTTTTCTATGGACCAAAACCTGCATGAGATGCTGTCAGTTACCGAAATCAGAAATGATGCGGCCGCTTTTAATAAATTAGCCGATGCGCTCTGGGGCCAGACAAGCGAAAACAGCTACGGAAAAGGGAGAATGATTTCCGGAAAACCAATAGGAGAAGTGTTAACCCGGCTCAATATTCTTCCTGATCTGACAACCAACAGCAAAGATCCCGAGGAACTTATGTTTATTCATAAAAAAAGCGGGGATACAGATGTTTACTTTGTATTTAACCAGCAAAATAAAAGCATAAACCGTGAGATCCTTTTCAGGATAACCGGGAAATCACCTGAAATATGGAATCCTGAAAATGGTTCAACCTCAGAACCCGCTATATACTCGGTTGAGAAAAATCAAACCCGTATACCGGTTACATTCAAACCCCATGAATCAAGGATATTTATATTTAAGAATGAAAAGCCTGATCATTTTATACAACAGGTTTCATTGGGAGGGAAAGAAATATTTCCACAGAAAACATTGAATGATACAATATTTTGAAATTCCCTGGGCTGTATATAAAAGAGGGAAGATTCGAATTTACAGCTGCTTTGGACGGAGAATATACGTTTGAAACTAACGACAATCAAAGATTATTAAGAAACCTTGAATCACCCAAAATCCTTAAAATTGATGATTATAAGGCCAGGATTGAATTTATGCCAATATCAGATGAGGTGATAGCACCGGTTGAGATTACCGGATTAAAATCATTCACGGATTTTACTGAATCTTCTATAAAGTACTTTGCAGGAAAGGCAAAATATACTATCTCTTTCAAAGTGTCGGATGCATTTATTCAGAGCCAGCGATTCAATAATTCTTGATCCCGGCATGCTGGATGCAACTGCCGAAGTAGTCCTGAACGGACATCTGCTTGCTTATGTCTGGATGCCTAATTCATCTCTGGATGTAACCGGTATTTTAAAAACAGACAATAAGCTTGAAATAACCGTGGCGAATGTTTGCCGGAACCGCTTTATTGGTGATCTGATACAATACGGAAGCATAAAAAGCCTCTGGACTACCTCGCCAATCGAAAGCATCCTTAACAGGGACATGCCTCTTAAGCCATCAGGATTAATGGGGCCGATGAAATTGACTGGCTATGTGAAACAATAAGGAATACAGATTCAAGTCATTCAAACTTTGTCCTGAAGGGTCTACTCATTGCGCCATGTGATATAGTCAGGATACATCAGCACCATATCCTGTTCCGGATGTTCCCTGCTGTAGCTGGCGAGACGTTTAAGATCGTCCGGCTTACCGCTTGCCATCGCCTCTGTATGTAAAAGCGAATACTCAACATAAGTCCTCAACCGTTGAAGTCTTAAGACGATAACTCTGTCACCTGAAGTATTCAAAAGACTGTCTAATCTGTGCAGTATTATATCTGATGAAGCCTTCACTCTGGGCAAACGTTCAGAAGCTGATATCAACTGATCCTTATAAGGTTCCGGTTGCAGCTCTGTCAGAATAAGGTTAAAGATCTGCTCAACATCTGAAGCCTTGTCGCCATAATAGTCATGACAATATTTATTAATATCGGAATTTAATATCCAGATCCGGGTCCCAGCATGCCCGGGCAAAGAACCGGTTATTAAACGATGCCCTCCACCAGTTCTGTATCGGAAGGAACAATGATATTACTCCGCGGAATCCCATTTCGCTTGCATGACGTGCAACTTCAGCAGAATATGCAGGACGGAGCCAGACGTTTGCACGTGTCCTGTAATTATCGCCCATATAGTATTCGAACTGGTATACCCCACTGGCCGGATTCACTTTTTCAATCCATTTATGTGCAAGTGTATCCATCTCTCCGGCATCGGTGCACCACAATACTGATATGTTATCCGGGACTTTTTCTGTGTCGGGTGGTTGCCAGGTCTGGACTTTATAAGCAAGGTGTTCCACGATCATATCGGGACGAACTGCCCTGACCTTTTCTGCCACGTGCTTTACTGCTTTAAACACTGTCTGGGGATCTTTGCAGTTTTCACATTCACAATATTCTCCTCCATCCAGTGGCCAGGTGCCAATAACATGAAATTCAGGATGTCTGGCAGCATAATCAGCAATCTGCCGTTGCATAATAGTCCACAGCTGCTTTATTTGAATAACACATCTGGCCTGAATAAGGAGGAAGACCCAGCTTCCTTTCACCATTTTTCATCGCAAACCAGTCAGGATGATCCTTAAAAAGAGATCGTGGAAAAAATACAGGAGCGCAATGTTCACTCATTTCAATTACAAACCCGCGTTTTTGCAATTCCGGCAGAAGATACTCCCTGACTTCTTTCCAGATTGAGCCGTGAGCCGGTCCATCACAGTCACTCGGCCGGTCTTCTGAAACCAGTATATAGTTCAATCTGTTTTTTGCCATCCAGTCAATAAAATCCCTGCCCATATCAGCACTGCTGGCCTGCAATCCATAAGGTGTCAAACCACGATGTTCCAAAACAGGTTTATAAACAGCTGTGTCAGGATTGAAAACAATCTTTGCCCTTTGAGGTACTATCTCCTCTTTCTCACCAGGATAAAAAAAGGAGCATCCGGATTCTTCAAGCAGAGTATAAACCGCATACAGCAATCCGCGCGGTTCTTCCGAAACAATTCTGATATCATTATATGATGTCATTATTTCATAACCATCCCATTTCAGCAAATTATTCTTTTCAAGAGCAAATTGAATAGCAGGTTCATTGCCTTTTTTGGATCTGTTTTCAATAATCCGGAGTTCCTGTCCTGTCATTTTTTTCAGATAGGATTGAAGCTCTGTTGCAGCAAACCTTGTTACCTGACCGGAATTATCAGGTATAACTATAGAATTCAAATTCCCCGTTTTCTCCGACTGTCAGGGCTTCATTATTCCTGCCATTTTCGCAGCTTTGGAGCATTCCTGCAAAAAGAAGGTAAGCAAGAACAAATTGTAATTCTTTAAATGACTGATCAAAAAATACTTTATATAGTTTTTTCATCTGCCTTAAGTATTATTTCATGAATTAACTTCGGTTAACCTGAGATCTATTGAATGCTAAATTTAAGCATTCCGGGCTATCCTGTACCCCCGGCGCTAGCCGGGGGTAAGTGCCTACTGATGTTTTTCAGCTCTGAAGGAGCTGAATATAATAGTTAGGAAAAAACTTTTCATCCGGGGTTATTCCATACTCCAGAAGAAGTTCTCTATACTCGTCCTCAAATGATATTTTTTGATGATGCTCTTGTTGATTCTTTATGTATTCAATTAACCTGTCTATATCTCTGTATGAACAGGTAAAAGAGCCATAACCAACTGCCCATCCATTAAATGCAGGAAATAAATTGCTTCTTTTCATCCAAATCGAGGAGGATACCTTTATTTCCTTCACAAAATCTATTGGAGTAAGAGATGGATTCATATCAGTAAGAATGTGAAGGTGATTTTCAACTCCATTTATACGATACAGGTGACTGTTTTTATGTTTTATTATACCTGTAATATAGGCATAGAGTTCATTTACATGATTCTGCTTAATGGTCGGTATGCTGTCCTTGTCCTGAAAACAATGTGATAGAGATGTTTCAGCTGTTGTAACACTTCTGTCATTAAATCTTAACAATAATGTAATAATTTTCAGCGCCGCTAAAAACTGAAGTGGTTTAACTTTGTACATGATTCTCCTGTAAGCGACGATTTTAAGTTTTTGAATCTTTAAACCGGGAACCTCATTATCAGAGTTTTAGGCAACAATTTAAAAACGGAAATTATGAAAATATTAGTGTTATGTACAGGTAATAGTTGTCGCAGTCAGATGGCACATGGATTTCTGGAGTCATTTGATGAGCTCCTTACTGTCCGTTCAGCCGGAACCAGGGCATCCGGGATATTAAATGAAAAAGCCGTGGCTGTGATGAACGAAATTGGAATTGACATAAGCAACCATACATCCGATCCTGTTGAAATGTATCTGGCAGAAGAGTGGGACTATGTAATTACAGTTTGTGGAGGAGCCAATGAATCGTGTCCTTATTTCACCGGAAAAGTAAAACACCGTCTGCATATGGGTTTTGATGACCCATCACATGTGACCGGGACGGATGATTATATTTGGAGTGAGTTTCGGAGAGTAAGGGATGAAATAAAGGAAGCTTTCCATAAATTTTATACTGAACAAATTATACCTCAGCTCAGTCCTGACGAAATCTATAGTCAAATGCTTGAGGTTTATACAATGGTGCCTCCTCCCCCTTTTAAAAGAAAAAAGAAGGTGCCTGTCAAGGCACCCTCCAAAGCAAACTAAAGCACCACACTAATTTTCAGAGCGGCCTTTTCTTTTGAACAGTCATTAATAATCAGTGTTCTGGGGCCAGAAATGGTCGTTTCTTTTAAGAATATTAATTAATAATCTGTATTCTGGGGATCAAAATTGCACCAGCCGGATGTCCAGTCTGTTGTTCCGAATGCACCTTTATAAGCCACAGGAGTAAAGAATGAATCTGATAAATCTGGAGTTTGTAAATGAGGCTCCCGTACAGTACAGGTGATCCTGTTTCAGGAAGAAGTGCCGGACTTGTCAGACTTAAAAGGCTGCTGCCGATGATCTCTGAAAGTGTATTAACTGCATTTGCTCTTGCAGGCGCTGTATAATAAGCTTCTGTCTGGGCAATAGTATACGGAGTGGCAGGAGTACCTGTAGCTTCAGCATAATCAGCTGTCATACCTGCCATAATGCAATTTTCAATCTGAAGATCATTATTCTCTGCAGCGGTTGGGGTATCTCCAAGCAGTACCGTCAAGCAATAAACCAACAGGCCAGCCTGCAAAGACTGAATTGTATACTGAGAGCTGTGAACTGCGTCTGATATGCATTGCTCTCTTGAACAGGTGATTTGCAGGCAGAGTTTCGCTTACTGTAAGAGGTCCGTAAATTGTGGCATTTGAGAATACAGGCATTGTTACCGGAGTCAGTGTTGAACCATCGGCATCGTTATCTGATTCAAAACCATTTGATCCGGACTGATCAGAAACGTTTGGATCGCGCAGACCAAAAATAAACTGGACTTTGCCCCTGTATCCGTTATCAGTATCGAACTCATCGTCCAGTCCACGTAATGCTACAAGATATTTACAATTTACTGTTCCGCCGAACCACTCATATGAATCATCGCCTGAGTAAGAAACCTGTACATGGTCTATCGTTGTTCCGTTTCCGACAGCATAAAGAGTAAGTCCGTTTATTTCACTGTTGGCAGTTGAAGTAAGCGGAATTCCCGGAAATTCTATTCTTACATATTGAAGCACACCTGAATTGTCTGCATCATCAGTACCTCCGTAGTTTGATCCTATTCCGCCCTCAGCTATTCCCACACCGGTTCCATTATCATGTTTATTTGTGGTTGCCTTGCCGCATATCACAACTCCGCCCCAGTCTCCGGATGCACGCTGCCCTTTTGCCTTGTCTGATGTAAAAACGATAGGTTGCGTTGCAGTTCCCTGTGGCCATGATCTTCGAACCTCTTTCAATAATAAGGGCTGCTTTTGTGTTTGATACTCCTTTTATAAGTGTACCTGCCTCAATAGTAAGAGTTGCATTGTTTTTCACATAAACAAAGCCTGACAAGCATATACTTTGCTGCTGCATACCAGGTTGTATTTTCAGTAATATCGCCTGAGACATTTATTACCTGACCTGTTGAAGGAGTAACGATGAATGAGCATGTAGCCTTAATCGTTCCATCAGCCGCTGAAGTTGCAGTAATAGTTGCCGAGCCAAGAGATACCCCAGTGACAACACCATTGCTTACTGTTGCAACTGCCTCATCATCAGAGCTCCATATAACATTCTTGTTGTCAGCATCTGCAGGAGTGACAAAAGCATGCAAGAGCTGATGTTGCTCCCACCTGAATTGTTCCATTTGTTTTGTCCAGGGTAATGTCTGTAACCGGCTACAGGATCCTTTGAGCATGATGATTACAAGGATAATGAATCCTGTAAGAAGCACAAGGATTTGTTTTGATTTGTTAAGAATTCTTTTCATAATTGATTGTTTTTAAGTGTTTCTGATTGTTTTAAAATTTCTTTTTATTGTAATTGTTTAATGTTTTATTTTCAGAATTTATAGGTAACCCCAACCGAAAAATATCTGCCCGGGATTATATGATTTTGTTATCTGGTCCCTGTTAAAATCCTTTACTGTATTAACGCTGCCTCCTGTTATCTCTGCCATATCGACTGTAGTATTTATGTTTTGATTAAAGATGACTGCCTCATTCAGTATATCCTTTAACAGCCATTTTGATTTCGAATTTTTTGCCTGATTTTTTTACTGACGGCAAGGTCAAGGGCATTTCTTGGCATTTCATAGATATTCGGGATATCTTCCCAGCTGTTTGGTGAGGGCCTGCCCACTGCAACTATTCTTTTTCCGATTATGTTGTACATCATCGTTACCATAAGTCCGTTATTATCATTGTAATAGAAAATCCCTGCATTCACCATATATGGGGATTGTCCCTGGAGCGGCCTGTCTCTGTGCAGTTCCCCTTCATGGAACTGAACCTTGCTTTTTATTAATGCTGCATTCAGGATAACCGAAAAATTTTCTGCCCCTGAGATAAAGCCAAGTGATTTCCTGACATCAGATTCGATGACCATAACTATAAGCCGATAAAACATTCTCAAAAGAGTACTGTGTGGGACTGTTTCCCATAATTACCATTTCGATAGGATTACGGAAGTTTTTATAGAAAAGACCGATGTTGAATGTTTCGTTTGGAGAGGGATAATGTTCAAACCGCAAATCGAAATTATGTATATAAGCCTGTCTGTATCGAAGGATTTCCATAGACCCCGGCATTAAGGTCAAAATCAACAAAATAGAATGGAGCCAGTTCCCTGAATTCAGGCCTGTTCACAGATAATCCATAAGCGGCCCGAAGGGTGTTCTTTTTGCTAAGGTTGATGGCAAGGTTTGCAGAGGGGAAGAGATTTAATGTATCCTGTTTAACATTAACAGGTATTGTTGTTCCCTGCTTGTAACTGGAGAGTGTCTGAAGGTTTTTCTCTGCCCTTAATCCTGTGTATAGACTTATTTTTGAAGAAACGGGTATCTTCAGGGCAATGTATGCTGAAATCTGTTTATTTGATGCACTGTACGAATCTGAAAGAGATGTGACCTCAGCCAGTTTAATCCCGTCCGTCAGATTAATGTTTTCATCAGCGAAGATCTCATCAACCGGAAGCGTGGTACGGTCAAAATCTGATGTCCTGGCTGGCCTTTGAGTATCCGAAATTCCTGGCAGTAAATTCCCTGTTTTTATTTTCAAGATAAATGCCGGCTCTTAATTCAGGTCTGAACCCTGAAAAATCAAGCTGCCGGAAAAAATTGACTGAGCCTGAAAAAACCTTTTCATTCAGTTTGAACCACATCTGCGATTCTGATGAAAGGTCAGCATTGTCGTTGAAAAGGAGGAAGTACTGAGTTGTGTCCTCAGTGCTTCTGATATAACGGTATCTTCTTAGATCCGGTTCATTCTTATTTGAGAAAGAATAGCCTGCAACCCAGTCTATTTTTGTATCGCCGTCGTCCAAAGGAGCTTTCTCCTGCCAGCTGCCCGGAATAGACAGACCTGTTAAGATACCTCAGCTCTGTTGATTTTATATATCTTCCGTCATTATACCATTCTCTTCCATCTCTTTCGGTTACACGATTCATTCCGATCTGGTTGAAAAGGTTGCGGAATTCAATTTTCTGACCTGGTGCAGGATACCATGACCAGTTATGCACAAGACCTGCTTTGACTGAATTTGTATACTGGTTATCAATGAACTGGTCTACATATGACGGTTTATCATTTTTGAAATCATAGATTGAATAGGTATTGTTCGAGATCTCGTCATGATTGTTTGTATTGCTGTATGTAACTGCAGTTATGTTCCCGAATGATTGCGACCCGCTGGTGAACCTCCTGCTGAATCCAAAGGAGGCCCGCTGATCGGCATATGCTTTTCCTGACAGAGGAGTCCATGTTTTATTCATCTCCCTGCCCAGATCTGTTATCCTGTTTTGTATTTCAGGATTGGTTGCTGATTCATACTCGTTCAGATGAGAAGGCATCCCGGCAGGCAGTGAACGGAAACCGTTATCGAATCCCAGCCAGTCAGTACTGCTCTTCTGATATTGACTCAGACCGTTGAATGTAGTTCCCTGCCCAATTCCTGTTCCATATGAAATAAAAAAGGAATTCTTTTCAGGCAGGTTTGTTGTTGTTATTTTCACAAATCCGCCTGAGAAGTCAGCGGGCAATTCAGGAGCAGGTGATTTGACAATTACCATATTGTCAATCATGGATGCAGGAATGACATCAAATGAAAATGCCTTGGCATCAGCTTCAGAACTCGGTGTTGCGGCATTATTGAGCCAGACGGCATTATACCTCTGCGAAAGACCGCGTACAACAATGAACCTGTCATCAATTATTGTTGTGCCTGGAAGCCTTCTGATGACCTCAGAGGCATCCCTGTCCTGTGATCGCAGTATTTGTTGCCCGGAGATCGCAATTGAAACCAGAGGGCTCATTCTTGTTACATTCAGCATCGAAACATCAGTGTCTGTCTTTCTGATACCTGTTACTGTAACTTCTTTAAGAGCAACAGTATTTTCTTCCAGCTCTATTGATACTTTTGTTGCTTTTCCGGCTTCTACCTTAACATCCTGTATATATGCAGGGTTAAAGGAAATATATGAAGCTTTGAGACTATACCTGCCCGGCTTTAAATTTGTTATAAGAAAATGTCCATCAACATCAGCAGCTGCACCCACTGTTGTACCCTCAACAGTGACAGTAACTCCGGGAAGAGTCTCCCTGCTTTTTTTGTCTGTCGCCACTCCTTCTATTGAACCTGTCTGAGCGAGGGTTGCAGCATGGAAGAGGAGAGTATGATCAGCATCGTTATTATTCCCCTCTTAATATTATAATAATTCATTTTACTCTGTAAGTTAGTTTTGTACACATAGTTTGCTGGTACAAAATTCTATTGATATTGTTACAGAGGAGTTAAGGAAGGATTAATAGTATTTTACATTTTGGTTACAGATCGGCAGGAATTTGTATTATTAATGTAATATCAGATTTTCGACTTGCTCTGAATTGCATGCTGCCTCAAAATTCAAAATCCATTTACCTCTAAGGGCATAAAAGTAAACGCAAATTTCGCAAAGAGACTAATTTCACACCATTTTGTCTTAGCAGTTTTGTCCCAACCTTGCGTCCTACGGTAGCTGTAAACACGTAGGATCTGTTACTTATCCTTCAAACAGCGAACCGAAATTCCGTATTGCTTATTAGCAGATATTACCCTCACATCAGTGGTGCCATAGTTGGTCATAGCCCGCATCCATGCATTATTACTGTCAATCACGCTGATGCTCCACCAGCTTCCATTATCTCTTATACTGAAGAATGCGCCATCTCTATCGCTCCTGTATCCTCCCGGCAATGCAGTAAACCGGGATATATTGGTTGATTCGCCATTTGGGTTGTTCCAATGAAGTGTGCCTGCCTCTTTAAGTTTTGCAGAAGCCAGGGAATTGCCGCACAGATAATCTGTCAACTCAGTCCACTCGTCATCCGAAGGCACATGCCATCCCTGAGGACATAGTTTACCGGTGGCAACAACATACCAGTTATACAAGGCAGCATATGTCTGCATGTTTGCTGTGGAATCATTGCTGTACCAGCAATAGCCCGGAGTAATCAGGTTTGACCAGGATCGCAAAGTCTGAAACTTTTGGAATCAGGGAGCCATCATTATAACGGGTTGTTTTCAAATTTTCAGTCAGCCAGCACTGCTGCACCTATCGTCACACTTATTGTACATGTTTCCTTCAATATCTGATATGGTTCCGCAATTTGTACTTCCTGTCATAGCTAATATTCAGATTTGAATATATGCTGTTTCCACAGCTGTTCTCTGCACGGACACTTACGGTTGCCTCCGGTAGTTCCAAAATCAACCAGAATGCCTGTTGACCCCTGACCGGAAGTGATAACTGCATCTGCCGGGACGATCCAGGTGTAACCCGTTGCATCGGTGACTTCTGCAATTGAATAGGCAACACAAGGAGCGTTTGCAGCAATGTCTGCATTGCCCCCGATTGACCCCGGCACTGACGGCATATTACACTCAGTTATGAAGGTAACTTCATTCCCATACGTTGTACCGGCACTGCTGGTTGCATATGCACGGACATAATAGATTGTCCCGGGTGTCAGACCCATAAGGCTGCTTGTAAATGCTCCGGATCCAGTATCCATCAGATGATTTAGCTGATCCATCAATAGTCGGGCCCGGGGTTGTTGCCCAGCAAACACCTGCTGCGGAAACCTCTGCTCCTCCGTTATCTGATATATTTCCACCTGATTCCGCTGTTGTAAGAGTAACTGAGGTAACAGGAGCTGTTGTTATAGTTGCAAGCTTTATGTTGGCTGTTATGAATGTCAATTCGTTGCCATAAACTGTACCCGCGGTTGTGGTTGCATAAGCACGGACAGAGTAAGTAGTACCCGGAGTCAGATTTTTCAAATTGCTTGTGAAAGCACCCGTTCCTGATCCATCGGATGTTTTTGAACCAGCAATGGCTGGGGCAGGGGTTGTTGCCCAACAGACGCCCCGTTCAGTTATATCGGCGGTGCCATCAGACGTGATAATTCCACCGCTGACAGCTGTAACTGATGTTATAGCAGATACAGGTGATGTAGTTACTGATATAACTGATTCGGTTGTGCTGATAACAAACTGATTGCCATAGCCAGTGCCTATATTATTGGTGGCAAAGGCTCTTACATAATAAGTGGTTCCTGCCTTCAATCCGGTAATGGTACTTGTAAAACTTCCTTTCCCTGTTCCATCAACAGTGATGCTATGAGAAATTTCCGGGTTTTCATTTTCGCTCAGACATATTCCCTCTGGAAATGACATGATCACCACCTGAAGAAATAACCAGTCCGCCGCTGATGAACGAAGAAGATGTTATATCCGTAATATTTATAGTTACAAGTGAAGGTATTTCTCCTGTTAGCTTTTTACATGCAATTTGAATAGCGAAAATTATCCAGATAAGGACAATCAGGCTAAGAATAACCTTGTGCTTCCCCTTCCAACCATGACTTTTGAAATCCATATTTGATTATTTCAGAATCAGTATCCAGTGTTTTATTTATGTCCTTTATTCCAACTGTGTTTACGCCTGTATCTGTTTTCATAATCCCTGTACACCTTATGATCCTTGCCAATAAATCGCAATCGAAATGGTTATAACCTTAAACTTTTGTTATTCAAGAGGCGGAGTCAGGGTTGAAAGTGTTCTTAATCCCATATAATATTGGAAGAGATCTGAAATCTGCCTGCTTCCATTCCTCCTCCAATATTAAATCCGAAATCAAAAGGCTTTATATCATCCTCAGGGGAGTTCCCAAAATGAACCTTTGATTCAGTGCCATATGTTGCGTTCCATTTCCCTGTTAATCCATACCCGATCTGGGGTCCGGCTAATAATAAAAATTTAAATGAGCCCGTGGCAACTTTATATGATCATTTACTAGGCATATCTACAGTATAGAAAATTGAAAATTGAAAATTTGTGAATCCTGTTGTGCTGCCTCCTGTATCATTCCCAACAATGTACTTCGATCCTTTGTTGGAAATCAGGATTCCGGGTTGGAGAAACAGATTCCCAAGTAATTTAAATTCTGATACTGCACCAAAATGATAACCACTGTAGATTTCCTGATTAATAATATATTCAGTGTAGTTAGGAAGCTTCGAGAGATTTAATCCAACTTTTGGTCCATATTTAATCTGTGCAAATAAAAGAGTTGCATTGAAAGCAAAGGTGATAATACAAGCAAGGCTCAAAAGCCTGAAATGAATTTTCATAACATGTTTATTCCTCGATAAGTAGACAGGTTTATCAGGCGGCAAGAAAGTTTTTTTTATAATTTTGAAGCACTCTTAACCTGTCTTTCTCTCTCAGAATACAATAAACAATGAAATAACATTAAAGGTAAATAAATATTTGTGTTACCCTGCAAAATATTCCGCGGTTCGTATCATCTGCGATACAAACGACATTTCATTATCGTACCATGCCACTGTTTTTACCAATTGAGTATCGCCGGATGCAACCACTTTTGTCTGGGTTGCATCGAAGAGAGAGCCGAAGCTTATCCCGATAACATCACTTGATACAATCGGATCTTCGTTATAGCCATAAGACTCATTTGCAGCAGCTTTCATTGTTGCATTTATCTCATCGGCACTAACCTTCTTCCCCAGGATTGTAAACAGTTCAACAACCGAACCCGAATGAACGGGGACCCGCTGGGATGAACCATCGAGTTTTCCTTTAAGCTCAGGAATTACAAGTCCGATGGCCTTGGCTGCCCCGGTTGTATACGGAACAATATTATTTGCAGCTGCACGTGATTTTCGGTAATTCACCTTTGGGTCGGGGGTGTCCATCAGTGGCTGAGAGTTTGTGTAAGCATGTATTGTAGTCATCTGGCCGGTAATAATTCCAAAGCTGTCGTTCAGAACTTTTGCCATCGGGGCAAGACAGTTGGTGGTGCATGAAGCGCAACTGACAAGCTTGTCATTATTTTGCAGGATAGTGTGATTTACATTATAGACTATTGTTTTCACATCATTGTCAGATGGCGCTGAGATGATAACCTTTGTTGCTCCGGCAAGAAAATGGGCCGAAGCTTTTTCCTTTGTTTCGAAAAGACCTGTGCATTCCAATACCAGATCGACCTGATGTTTTGCCCAGGGCAGGCTCTGGGGATTTCGCTCGGCATAAACAGCGATTGTCTTGCCATCCACGATCAGAGAATTGTCAGTATATTGAATATCAGCTTTGAAGGTGCCCTGAATGGAATCATATTTAAGCAGATAGGCCAGCATTGAAGGAGAACTTAAATCGTTAACGGCTACAACTTCAAGTTTTCCGCTCTTCATTATCTCACGGAAGGCCAGGCGTCCTATCCGGCCAAACCCGTTAATAGCAACTTTAAACATAATACAGTCAATTTAAATTTTACTTTAAACCTTTGTTAATTAATAATCTAGATTAAGATTTTCGAATAATATTCATTTCACTACTGAGTGGCATACTAGTGACAGGTCGTTCAAAATCACTTGTTTTCCAAAATATTTATTACCACATTCCCTTTTTTATGATATTTTTCCACGTATGCATGGGCCTCTCTGATCTGTTCAAGTTTGTACCTCCGGTCTATCACTGTCTTAAGCTTTCCTGATTCAATAAGTTCCTTCAAAAATAATAAATCATCCGGGTTTCTGGTTGGAGAACCCATTACTGAAACATACTTTCCATCCGCCTTTAATAATTTTTTGCATGCTGATCTGGAGGTTTTTCCGACAGCATCAAAAATAATATCAAACCGGGTATTGATTTTTGTAAAATCCTCCCTTGTATAATCTACAACATTTTGTGCTCCGAGTGATTTTACAAGGTCTACATTTGTCGTACTGCATACAGCAGTCACATCAGCACCGAAATATCTTGCGATCTGAACGGCAAAGGTGCCTACGCTTCCTGAGGCTCCATATATAAGAACATTGTATCCAGCCTTTATACCTGCCTTTTTTAAAAATCTTAATGCTGTAATGCCTCCGATGGGAACTGTTGCAGCTTCATCAAAGGTCATATTCGAAGGTTTTATAGCAATCAGCTCATTTTCCGGAAGGCATTTGTATTCGGCATAGGCCCCGAATTTGAAACCGCAAGAGGCAAAAACACTATCACCTGCTTTGAATGACTTAACATTTTTTCCAACTTCTTCAATTACTCCTGCCAGTTCAAATCCAAGTATTTTCACTTTTACCGGTTTGAATAAACCATTAAACAGTCTTGCAAGAAACGGATCGGCTTTTCGCATATGCCAATCACCTGCTGTTACAGTTGTGGAATATATTTTTATAAGGACTTCATTGTCCTTAGGAGTTGGTTTTTCTATATCCCTGAGTTCAAGAACATCAGGTGATCCGTATTTTTCGTAAACAATTGCTTTCATAAGTAATCTTCAATCTTTCTCTGTAATATATATTGACAAGCCAAAAGTCAGCGTTTTGTTCAATTCTATTTTATCATCATGCAAACTCCCAAACAGATTATTCTTTAACAGGTATTGCCTTGCTTTTTCCAATGATTTTACTCTAAAAGTTAAACTTTGCACCTCTTTAATATGGCTTTTGATAAAATGAAATTCAAGATTGTTATTTGCCTTCCATACTTCATTATTTGTGAGCTCCGAAGGATTAATTAATTCTTTCCATTTTTGCAGATTGGAATTGTCTTTATAGCCTATACATATCTCCTTTACATATTCAATTCCTAACTCATTTTCTGAATCTGCGCTCATTACATATCTCAAAGAATCCATTTTTCTTTTATCATTTTGTTTTTCACCCAGTCTGTCTATAAGGCTGATTGTCATATTGTCTCCGCATAAAGCAGAATCCTCCTGCAGATAGATCTCCCCGTCTCCCGGAACCTGGTGATGAATTGCCCTTTTATCAAGAGCTGTTGCTGCCATTGATATAGATTCAAAAGGCTCAAAGGTTAAACCAAAGAAGATGGCTTTAAAGTCATTTGCAGCATATTTAAAATTTGAATATGGTCCGCAAGGTTCAAGGACCAGGTTCCCCGAATATACACCTGCATATTTGCGCCTGCCATATCTCAATGGATAATAATACACAGGCAATTTTAGTTTGTCGGTCAAAAAATGAAAAAGCGAATCATGAGTAAGTGTGTCTCTCACATGAATTGACAATGTATGAAATTCTGAAAACACAGGATATGTATCATGAATAACAAAGTCATGAGGAGATTCTGTTTGAGCCATGTTAGTTTGAATCAGTATACCCACACCCATCAGGATCAGGCTCATACGTCTCAATGATTTTGTCATCTGTTACAGATTATTCTTTTAAGGTTCAAGAGTGTTTGTATCTAACAACACTTCTGAAGAGCAAATAAATTCGAATTAAAGCTAAATAAAATCCAGGAAATCTAAACTTGAAATCAGGATGAAATTTAAGAAACATCGAAACCAAAACCCGCTGTTAGCAGAAGATTTATTTGTTTGAATATGACTTCAATTAATTCAGAAGAAAATTAGTAATTGAGTTAATCAATAAATCCCTGCTTAAAAATATAAAGGATGTGTGGGAGCCCGATGGCATTTCATTAATTGTAACATTTTTGAATTCTGTCTTTACCTGGTTTATGGTGCTTAATCGCCAGGGAATGACAATCCTCGTTTCGATATCATTATATACTGAAACTACACTTTCATCCTTAACAGGCGGAACAAAGAATGGTTTTGTGAAAATCACAAGTGCAGGTGCCTGAATCAATTTATAATCACGATGATAGCTCATTGCAGATTCCAGGAGTATCCTAAAAATACTGTCATTGGGTATAGTTGTAACGCTGCTGTCAGGATTAATCTGAGTAGTTGCCGTTAAATTTGCTTCAAGAGCTGAATTCCATTCAACATCTGCGAACCAGAATTTGTGGTACCATTCCCTGTAAGCATCTAAAGTTCGCAAATCACTGCTGTCAGCCAAAAATGATCGCGGAAGGGTTTTTAAAATATTTTTAAATGCATCCGCCGAAAGGTCATAACCCGATTCAAAGTAAATCAGTTTGTTTACTCTTTCGGGATAACGGATTGCGAACTCTGTAATTTCATTACCTCCCATTGACCATCCCAGTAAACTGGCTCTGTCAATTTTCAGACTATCGAGCAGAAGTTTTAAATCAGAAACGAGAGTTGAATTACTATAATCCTGAATCACTTGCCTGTGATTTGCAATGTCCCCGTCCTGAGTATGCAATTACTCTGAAATTAGTTTTTAATGAAGAGGCTATGTCCTCAAAAATATAAGGAGAGTCGCCTAAACCGTGAATAAGAATAAGTGGCTGACCTGAACCACCCCAATCCAGGTAATGCATTTTAACTCCATCGCCCCGGATGAAACCCTCATGATAAAATGGTTTTGACTCCATCAGATTTTGCTTTTGAGAGTGCTGCCATGAAATCAGCAGGACAACTAAGCCCGGTAATAATACTCTCAACATCATTTTAAAGATTAACCTTCAACAAAATAACATTGTAATGTCATTGGAAAGTCAATTATTCACTCATAGGAGTCCTGTTACTCCTCCTAAAACATTAAAAGCCCCGGTAAGAAAGATACCGGGACTAAGTGACTGTGGCAGAATTAATACTTATTAGTTGTAGTTACTTCATCTTTCGGCTGTATAAGGATGTTCCTTCAACTCCACTATCAGGAATTTTACAGTCGTAGTGCCTACATTCTCTGTTATATGCGGCTTCTCTGGCGGACCGACGACAGCAAAGCCTGGTTTCATGTCATACGTTTGAGTTGATCCATCCTTGTAATGGACGAGTATCTTCCCTTCAGTAAGGGCATAAAGGAAGTGAGCCGGGTGTGTATGCATGTCTGTCTTCACACCTGGCTCAAGTGTAACGACAGCTGCACGCAAAAAAGTAGTGTCAGCCAGAACTCTGGCTCATTTTAGGGTTACCGCTTTTCATCTCCTGTGCCCCTGAATCAACTGCAAACAGAAAGAAAAGCATCGTACCCACTGCTAGAAAAGTAAGATTCTTTTTCATAATTCCTCCATTTTAAGTTTGATTACTATTCGACCCCAATACGGAATTTCTCCGATTCTATCACTAAAACAAATCCGATTTTTTTTTGTTCAGCAGGATGGAATTTGGATTCTACAAAAGAAGAGTTCCACAGAGCACTTCTGAGACAGCATTTTAAAATATTTTCCTGTGTCCAAAGTTGTGATAGTGGATAAGAGTCACTTGTCAAGATAATACCTTACCATGGGACGGTTTTTTGATGTATTATCCACAATTTCGAAACCTGCCCTTTCAAATGATTTGTATAAACCAATCCACAAAAATGAATCGGGAAGCTTATCCTGTGTGGGTATGGTAGGATAGGCTTCAAGTATTTTTATACCGGTCTGTCTTGCATATTTAACAGCGCCTCTGAGCAGTTCAACTGACACACCGGCTCTTCTGTACCTTTTGTCAATAAAGAAACATGGTATTGACCAGACAGCCTTATCATCAATGCGTTTATGAACACGTGATTTTTCAAGTTTTATAAAATCCTCCCTTGGAGCAAGGGCGCACCAGGCGATGGCTTCTCCTTCAATAATTCCCAGAAGTCCTGCAGGTTTATCCTGCCAGACAAGCTCTTTCATCGCATTTTTATTCCCGTCATCAATTTTCCCTTCATTGAAATCAGATCTGCTGAGCCTGTAATACATGCACCAGCAGTTGCCACAGGCACCATTTGCTCCGAAGAGCTTAAGAAATTTGTTCCAGTTCTCCTTTGTCAGATGGCTCAAATGTCAGGCTTTCGTCTGGATTCTCTCTTTTCATTCAAACAGGGTTTACACTGTAAAAATATAAAAGTCCGGTTACATGTTCAAAACCATCTTCTGATTAAATAAACCCTGATCGATATTTAAAGTTAATTCCTCTCAGATTAATACTTATCACTCATACCTGAGTGTTTTCACCGGATTCCGGCTTGCTGCTCTCCAGGTCTGAGAACATGACTGTCAGCAATGATACTGCAAAAGCAATCAGCGGTCCTGCGAAAAATGCCCAGAGCGGTATCGGAGTGTGGAAATGGAATCTTTCCAGAAATTTGTTGCCGGCCATAAATGCAACCGGTACTGCAATAAAAAATGCCAGAGTAAGCCATTTCGTATAACTTGTCAGCAGAAGACTCATGACTGAGAATGTTGTTGCCCCGTTGGCTTTTCTGATCCCGATTTCCTTTGTACGGTTTTCTGAAGTGAAGGATGCAAGTCCGAACAATCCCAAACAGGCCAAGAAGGAGCGCAATAATGAATGCCAGGCCAACCAGTCTGGACAGGCAGACTAAGATCTGAGTAAGGTACAAGATCCCGGAATAAAGTGGACTGATAAGCGGCTTCATGCTCGTAATGCTTGTAAACTTTCATTATCCCGTCGTTTATTGATGGGAAATGAGCCAGACGAATATTTAACCAGGATGTTTGACCTCTCACCGGGCTGTATGCTCATTATTGTAGGCACTATGGGGCCGGCGAGGTCTATAGAATGAAAATCGGTGAATACACCAATAATAGTTCCCTTGCGACCTTCAAGAGTGATTGCCGTGCCAACAGGATTCTTGTTTTTCATCACTTCTGCAGCCACATCATTTATAATGTAAGCGGTATTGTCGGTTGAAAATGCCCTGTCGAAAAATCTTCCGTCAATCATCTTTACTTTAACAACTTTAATGTAGTCAAAATCAGCATTGACACACCAGAAATGGAGCTTTCCGGAAGGATCCTTTCCTTCCCAGCTCACCTCATTCGAAACCCTTGCTCCGCGTGTAGGGATACAATTGCTGAAAGTGACTGCTTCAATGCCCGGAATGGCAATCAAATCTGCCTTCACACTCTCTTCATGGCTCTGAATGCCTGCTGAGTTGTTCAGAATGATGACCCTGTCCTTATCCACTCCCGCATCGAAATTACGCATGTAACTGTCCTGCGCTTTTATGATCATCATGCATATGATCAGAACAATAGGTATAACAAACTGAGATACGATAAGGCTCTGCCTGAATATACTGTAACTGTGGCCGGTGACTATTTTCCCTCTGAGTGCATTGATCGGGCTCGCTGCTGACAGATAGAGAGCGGGAAATATTCCGGAAATCAACCCTGTAAACAATGCAATACCGGTAAAAAATAATAATCATCCTCAGATCGAGCAGCCGCATTTGAATATCGTAGTTGAACATTGTATTAAATCCTGCTACAAGTGCCCTTACCAGAATGACCGCAGTACATAAGGCTTATGAGTGTTATAATGAATGTCTCCCCGAGAAACTGAAGCACTATGCCGGATTTATCAGAACCTGCCACCTTACGGATCCCCGCCTCCCTGTACCTCCTGAAGTTCAACGCAATTGCAAGATTGATAAAATTGAAACAGGCAATTAATAGAATTGCAAAGCCGATGGCACCGATTATCACAATGTTCTGCATCTCTTTCCATACCCTTCTTCCTCCGGCGTACGAGTACAGGATCTTTTCCTTAAGCGGGAAACAGAAAAAGTTCCTGATTCAGGGTGGATTCCTGATTTTTGATCAGGTTTTTGATCTTATCCTCCACATAATTTTTATCAACATTATTCTTTCAGCAGGATCCATGTCTCATTTGCAGTCGCCCCTGTTTCACCTGCCCAGCTGTTATCAGCCAGAAATCTTGCAAAGGGTATTACAAAGTCAAACTGCAGTACCGATTGCCTGGGAACATCATTGAAGATCCCGGCAATTGTATAAGCTTCTTCCTTCCCTCCATCTTTCATAATCAGAGCCTTCCCGACACAATCAATGCTGTTGAAGAATCTGAGAGCCATGCTTTCTGAAATCACAATTGAGTTCAGACCAGAGAGCACACTATGGCTCTCTCCCCTGACAAGGTGAAAAGTGAATACATTAAAGAAGTTGCTGTCAGCATAGATTGCTATTGCCGGAAAATGTTCTGTCTCCGTTTACAAAATTAAAATTGTGCTCTGAGATCCTTGTCATCTCCTCTATTTCAGGAGCATGTTCCTTTAGTACATCAGTCAGAGATGCCGAAAGATACTCTTTGGGAAAACGGTCACCATTGAAATAGGTCACGTAGGCATCTACCGCATACAAACGGTTGTAGTTCCTGTGAAACTTATCATAACTGAGAACATTCATGATATAGAGCACAGTAATAATTGCACAGGATAAGACCGAAAGTCAGACATGCAAAATTAAGTATCGTATAGCTCTTTTTCCGCCACAGATAACGGAAAGCGATTTTGATGAAACTTCTTAACATCGTGATACGGATTAATTACATCACAAAATGAGTAAATGTTAAACAGTTCATCAAATCTGTTATACCAACAGGATGTATTTCACGGATGATCTGAGAAAAACAATCTGTGAAATAATTTCTGAAGTATGTGGCAGTGGCTTTGCTTACAATGAAGAAGCATCACGTCTGGCTCTTTCCCAGTTTACAGTCTGTGCACTTCTGAGAAAACGGTTTAATCCAAGAAAGACCGAGAGATTCATTATAAAAAAATAATAGGGTACGAAAAGAAGCTTCACCTTAATATTCCTGTTCTCCAGGTACCACCCAAGCAATGCTGCGATATAAAATATAATCTGAAGCCAGAACAGGGAACTGTATAGACCAGGTGCAGTTATGCCCTCATTGACAGCGAGTATTGCACCTGCAGGCATCAGCAGCAGGAGACAGAGCGGAGTCAGTGTCCATCTTAATACTCTGTGCGAGATATACTGAAAAGAGAGGCGTCCGTATTTAAATATGTTCAAAAGGGATCTCAACCTTATTACCGACTGGATCCCGCCTGCAGAGATCCTGATCTTTCGCTTCAGCTCTTCCTTCACATTTGCGGAGGCTCCTTCAATGGCAAAAGCTTCAGGATCATACTGAATAGTATACCCTGCCTGAGCCACCCTGAGTGAGATTATAAAATCGTCAAGCAGAGTGTCCTGTTCAACTTCAGTGAATAATTCTGTACGGATCGCAAAAAGTTCACCGGCTGCCCCGACAACAGAATAGAGTTCTGCATCGAGCTTCTTCAGTATGGATTCATACTTCCAGTATATCCCCTCGCCTGAGCCGGCTGCACCGTCTTTTTCCTTTTTAAGTATCCTTTTTTCACCCGAAACACAACCGACCTTCGGATTGCCGAATAATCTGACAATCCGTCGTACCGATTCTTTTCCGAGCATAGTATTGGCATCGCAAAAGACAACAATGGGAGTCTTCACGAATTTCATGCCTCTGTTCATTGCTCCGATTTTCCCATTACGTTCGTTCAGATGAAAAACCTCAACTCCCTCATATTTTTTCAGTTCCTCAGGAGTACCATCATCTGAACCGTCAGTTACCCACATCATATGAAGCTTATCGGCAGGATAATCCAGCTCCCGTGAATTTCTGATCTTCTGCGCCACGTAATCTTTTTCATTGTAGGCGGCGATGAACAGCGTTACATCAGGCTCATATGCATTGTCGGTTATCATCGGCCTCGGACAGACCAGCCTTCCGCCTGATCAGGACCACAATGTACAGAAGGATCCCATAACCCAGATAAGTATAGAATACTATGAAAAGCAGGACCCAGAAAAGTATTTTAAGAATTGTCATAAGTAAGATCTTTAAGTCTGTGTTAACTGTTTCATTATATATTTTCAGCACATCCTGAGCCATTGCCTTCCATGAGAATTTTGCCGCCTGGATAAAGCCTTTTTGTATCAGACCGGATCGAAGTGTGCTGTTTTCACAGATCTTCATCATGGCATCAGTTATCTCCGCGGGTCTCAAGGGATCAATAATAAATGCAGCAGCTCCTGCCACCTCAGGCATCGATGATGTGGATGAGGTGATAACCGGAACCCCGCAGGCCATTGCTTCAAGCATTGGCAGTCCGAAGCTTTCACGCAGCGAAGGATAAAGAAAGAGCTCACTCTGGCAATAAATTGCCGGAAGGTCAGTATTTACCACATAGCCTGTCAGTACGATCCTGTTGAGTAGTTTACTGTTACCTATCTCGCGTGATCATCTTATTAAGCTCGTCGCGGTCATAATCAAGCATTACAAGACAAATATCATTCGCTGTACGTTCAATGAAATCCGAAAAGGCCTGCAGTGTTCCCATAGTATTCTTCTTGGGATCAGTATTTCCGAGAAAAAAGAAAAAGCGGTCAGGCAGATTATATTTCCGTTTTACACGGAGCAGTTCGGCATTATCGCTCAGCGGCCTGAAATGTTCCCCTACACCGTTATAAACCGCGACAAGTCTTTTATCATTATCGATTCCGAAGAACCCTGCAATACGTTTTTTCTCAAATTGTGAAACTGTTATTATTTTCCGGCTTTTGCCAATAATCCTGGGAACCACCAACCTCCGGTAAACATTCCCCATCTTCTGATACCAGCTCCCGTTTCCGGTCAGTATCTTAAGATAGCTCTTCTCCATGTAAATAATATCGTGCAGTGTTATCACAAGCGGAACAGAAGTGAATACCGGTGCAGTATTGCTTGTACAATGCAGAATCTCGCAACCTGCTTTTTTCGCTGCCTTTGGAAGCGAGATTTGTTCCCAGTATGGATAAAATGCCTTGTTAATTTCTATAATCCGGAAGTTAGGTGTTTCCTTCAGTAAGGAATGTTCTTCATCAGACCTGACAAAAATAAAATATTCATTTTTGGTATCAAGTTTCTGAAGATTACGGATAAGTTCAAGAGCCACCATATCCATGCCATGCTTTTTTTTCCTGAATATCCGTTGTGCCTCAATTCCGATTCTCATTATCTTTTTTTGTTAGTTTTTATATTCTTCTGATATTTCACATGTAAAAGTTATTGTAAAGGTCTGCAGGGCAATAGTTCTGTAAACATCTTGAAAATTATGCTCCCTCTTTAAGATTGGTTACAGTATGACTTGTATGTATGAATGCTTTATTTGCACCCCTGATTCTGAGCAGAGACCCGAGCATAAGGGCCATTCCCCGGGGCAGGCTTATAAGTGCCTGTCAAAGTTTTCCTGTTGTAAAAAGAGCGGGGAAGAGAGAGCAGAAATGCAGAAATACAACCCGCCATGAGCGCCAGCCAGAGCGATGCAAACAATAACCCGGCGGCTGTGAGAAAACTGAAGATTATAAAAAAAGAACCTGTCAGAATAACAACTCCCAGCAGGAGGATCCTCGGTGGTTGAATAAACTGGAAAGCTTTATCAAAATAATCGATGTTCCCTTTAATAAGGAGAGCTTTCAATGAAGCCAGAAAGTCCATACGGAAATAATAAAACTGTGCAGACAGCCATCTTCGGCGCTGATTGGTGAATACGTCAGCCTTCTGGACTTTCTCATCGTAAACACAGGCATCATCAAGATATTCGATCTGGTAAGCATTTCTGAGCATATTCAGTTCGATCTCCTTGTCAAATCCTCCCACTGCCCTTGCTGATGACATCAGTTCCTTAAAATATTGATATCTGAATGCCATTCCGGAGCCAATAATTGCTGACGAGAGTCCTAGTACCCGGTGGCCCTTCCTGAATATATGATTATTGATTTCCTCGCTTGCTGCATCGAGGATTGAAAGCGAATTATTCATATTTTTTGCTTTCCTGTGTCCCTGCACAGCATAGAAGTCCCTGTCAAAAGCTGAATTGATCTTCATCAGAAAATCATTTTCCATTATATTATCAGCATCCAGTACAACTGCAATATCATATTCATCCGGCAGCTTCTCCATCGCCTTGTTAAGGGCCTGTGCCTTGGTGCTTTTCTCGAAGCTCACCTCAATCACCTTTACCGGGATGCGGGACAGTTTTACAATGGTGTCCGGAAGCAGTGAATCGGCGATTACAATAATTTCGTACAATCCTGCAGGATAGTTTTGCTTTACGGCATGCATTGCAGCTTCTATGATTACTTCATCCTCCTTGTAAGCCGGTATGAGCACAGCTATTATACGCCACAGGGCTTTTTCACTGACGGGCTGCTGCCTGTAAAATAACCCTGCAACAGCAAACACGAGAATATATAAGACCGGCACCGCAATGATGATAAGAAGGGCAGTCTGAAATATTTTTACAATATGCATGATATCGTTAGTCATAATCTCATTTACTATTTTTCCTGTATGCACGAAGCTTGTTTCTGATCTTAAGTGCATATTCCCGCATCAGGGGAAAATACTTTCCGCTTTTAAGATTATATAATACCGATTCCGAATCGAATATCATTTCAAAGTTTTCAGTGCACAGTACCGGTTTTCCTGCGATTCTGTTTATTTCAATTGCCTGCGAGAGGTCGCTTTCGACAAAAAGCACATAGGGCCCCGACATGTAGGTTTTTGCCTTGTGTACGGCATGGCTGTTTGCTTTCTGACGGGCAGCCATATCAGGCAGGTTGAGCATTACAAGTTCGTTGTATTTTACATTATTTGCTCTAAGCCATGTTTCAGTCTCCTTTCTGTACTTTTCAAGACGGGAGGTGACTATGGTACCGATTTTACTTCCCGGAATAAACAATGGTTGTGCATTAAGAACAAAGTCAGTATATCTTTCCCCGTCATCATTCTGCTCTGGGGCAGGATCAACGCATAACACGCCGTCAATATCAAAGCAGGCCTTTTCAAGAGTTGAATGATTCAGTATATTCCATTGGAAATATCGTGGAAGGGGAACAATTTCAAAGTAGAAGTCAACAAGCTTTTCTTTTCCGGGAATCACATATATGGCACAATAGCTTATTGCAGAATTCAGATTTCAGATGCATCAAGCTCTCCTTGCACTTTTCCATTGCTGCTCCGGAGGCAATACTATCATCAACTATCAGTATTTTCTTAAAATCCTTTATATCGAAAAACTGGGAGCGAGCACCAGCCTTGTAAATATGTCCATTTAAAAATGAATGGATATCAGTATATGGCCTGTTGAGGTACAGGGCAAGAAGATTGGCGGGCAACATACCGCTTCGGGGTATGCCAACTATAAGGTCAAAATCGCGGGGGATAATGCTCAGTCGTTTGAGGATTATTTTATTCAGATCGGCGATATTTCTGTAGTACATAATTTTCAGTATTATTTTAATTCTTCACGGATGTGCCTGTAAATATTATCCACATTATTTTTCCAGCTATGTGATTGTGCAAATAGCATTCTGCCTCTTTCTTTTTCCTCACTATTCTCACTGAGAGACCTGTCAATTGCTTCAAGGTATTCTGACAGCGATGAGCAGAGATAGCAATGTTCCCTGAAGAGTTCCATTGTATCTGTTTTTGTTGCAATCACAGGTTTACCAAGAGCCAGATATTCATCAACCTTTCTTGGATAATTTCCGATCGTGATCTCATTGACCAGCTGTGGATTCAGACAAACCTGCAGCGAGTACATATAAGCAGGAACCATCTTTTTGGGGATACTCCCCGGGAAATAAACATTTTTAAGAGAATGCATCTCATGGGAGGCAAATGTTTTATCCTGATTGCCTATCATAACAAATGAATAGCCGGGCCTGCTTCTTGCAAGATTGAAAAGCAATTCGGGATCGAGGCGCAGGCTGTTGATATCTCCGATATAGCCAATCCTTGGTTCGGGTATTGACCGCAGATCATCCGGTATTGAAAACTTCTGAGTTGTATTGTATGCGGAAAGATCCACTCCCTGGCCCACGTCATGACTTTTGGCGTTGAATTTCCGGGCGAAGGCGGCAAGCTGTGGTGAGTTGCAGACTACAAGATCACTTTTTTCGATCAGCAGAGGTTCAAGCCTCAGAGCATGCTTCTTCCAGTAACCGAAAGGAAGAAGGTTATCTCTTCTGTAATATATTGAGAGAGAAGGCCTGAGTATCTCCTTTGAATAAAAACTACGGTAAATATCATTATCAATAAAATGCAGAGGCTCATTGAAACCAAGCTTATCAGCTATGCGTCTGACAAATCTGAATGTCCTTTTGTTATTCAACCTGTTGAAGAGATCAAATAGAAATCCATCCGGCAATTCATTAACCGACCACACCCAGAAAGGAAAATCCAGGACCCAGAGACTTTCTGTGATCTGCCGGAGACAGGGCTTCCTCTTTTTCAGCACATCCATCCGGTGCTCTGGTTCCTGTCTTTTTCTGTCTCTTAAAAGCGTCATCATATCAATCGGGCTGTTCACATACAGCACCCTGTTATGCAAAGAGATCTCCCTTGCAATATCAATTGCATTTGAGCCAATCGGGATATCCCACGACTGAAGTCCTGTAATAATAAAATCTCTGCCTTTCATTATAATATTATTCAATATTTTTAGTAATTACTTCTTTATCAAAGAGCTCAGAATTCATCAACAAAGCCATCGAGATATAAATCAACATGTTTGTCGGCATCTGACCAAGCACTGCATTTCCATAATTTGCCACCATTATGCCGGACATGCCTGAAGCAAGAGCCGCAAATTTAAGTTTCAGCATAGGATCACGGATTCTGAACATAATCCTGTAGCATGATTTTATCAGAACCCAGAAAAGAATAAAAAGGAGCAACAATAATCCCACAATGCCCATTTCAGCCCACACCAATACATAGCCGCTGTCGGTGGGCACGTTCGATAAGAATGCATCAGGAAGAAAGCGCTGTGCCTTAACACCTGCATGACCGATACCTCCGCCGAAGGGACGGGTTGCAAGATAAGCCCTGAGTTTTCGCTGGTTATCCAGTCTTACCATCAATGAAGCATCATTGGGATCGAAAGCAGTTCTCATCCTTCTGATTTGGGCATTGCCCTGACCGATTGAAGTGAATTTGAAGAATCCAACTACAGCCATTAATACAATAGCCCCGGTAATAAGTACCCTGATGTTTTTTCTGAGAACGAAAAAGACTGCCAGTCCGACTATTGGAACACTCATTGCCCCCCTGGTTCCCGATATGACCATACCGTACAAGCCCGCGACAGCTACAATTAAAAAGAAAAGTTTTTTACGAAGATCTTTAAATGACAGGGAAACGATGAATGCCACAACTGCCGAATAGGCCTGATTAGCGCCAAACTGCCCCGCATCGCTCATAAACGAGAAACTCCTGAGCTTTCCGAATAAAATATGTGTTTTGTAGTTTCCCTCATTGAGCCAGGCTCTTTCCCAATGATCAACACCCCAGGAAATGCTGCATTACACCTTTAAGAGTAGCAAGCAACGAAAGGATGCCCCACAGATATAAAAATGTATTAAGTTTTTTATTTGAATCTATGAATAACAAAGTAAGGGGTACTGTCAGCAACATATATAACGATACGCCCCTGCCTGAAAACCAGGCGGAAACGCTCCTTGCCTCCGGGTTAAAAAGCTCAAATAATGTATAGCCGAACCATAGTATGGCAAGAATGGTGATATCTTTGTTTGCCGGCGAGAAATCAACCCTTTCCCTGAATTTGCTAATGAACAGTGCAACATAGGTCAAATATGAGAATGCCGTCCATTAAAGTGCCAAGAGGGATTCCTGTAATATACTTTCCCAATCCAAGCACAATAAACGCATATCCAAGGGTAGTATACAGACCAAGAATGGGGTAGGTAAACAGAAAATAGACAAATACAGCAAAAAACGGCAGCAGGATAAAAGCCAGGGCGCCGATAATTTCCATTCTGAAGATCAGCCACGCCGATACTGAAACGATGCAAAGTATTAATGCAACATATTCGGGCTTTGCAATTCTGCCGGAGCCTGTTTCAGTTTCGAAGGGGTTTATCTTTTCTGAACATAATTTATTGCCCGATATAGTCTGATAGACCTGTCATATCTTTCTGTTTTCAATTACCCTGTCCCACCAGAGAGCAATGATCAACAGATTAATCAATTGGTTTGATTTTACCTGTTTATACCAAAACCAGTAGGATTTTCCGGATGCAAGGGATTCATATTGGATGAAAAAATTCATCCAGGAAATTCTTTTTCTTCAGGGAATCTGCAAAAGCTGATTTCCTTATGTATTCGTATATGGCCCCGCGCCGTTCTTTTGTATTAAAAAATATTTCAAGAGGAGAGAAACCTCCCTGTTTTGGCCGGTTGGTAACAGCATCAGGTAACATTGGCTTTACCAATGCTTTGTGAATATATTTTGTAACACCTTTCCCTTTCATACATTCTTCAACCGAACCTTTAGCCCTCAACTGAATCGGGAGATGCTGAAGAAAATTACAGATATCAAGATCGGTATATGAAAAAGCCAGGTTGACATTGAAATAATCTGACATACGTGATGCCTTGAAAAGAATTACCTCATTAACTGAATGCTGAAGATGCAGGTAATAATTGCGCTGAAGGAAAAGCTCTTCATAGCTTTTAAATTTCTTCGGAATAATGCTCAGATAGCTATGGGGAGGTATCTTATTTAAATTGAACATCTTTCTAAGCTGGAAATCATGAAACCCAAAGGTTTCAGGTTCCATAACCCTCAGAATTTTCTGGTTCTGGAAATGTACTCCTGAAAGCCATGTTATCACTTGTCAAACAGGCTATTATCACTCAGTTTATCAAACAATTCAGAAAAAGGTGTCAGCCCGTAATGCTGCATTTTATAATGCAGTGCCGTTTCACGTATACCGGCTCCAAAATACTGGTCATTTCCGTCTCCTCCGATTGAGACAGGCAGGTTTTCAGAACCAACCATTTTCATTACCGAATGGTTGAGCATAAAACCGGATTCGGAAAAAGGATCACCGAGGGCATCAATGATTTCAGGCAGAAATTCAATTTCAGTGCCATCCATTATATATTCATGATGCTCGGCCCCGTACTGTTCGGCCATAATTCTGGCATATGGAAGTTCTGAAGCCGGATTATCCTTAAAACCAATTGAATAGGTTTTAATCTGTATCTGAATGAACCTTGCGTGTCATGGCTATATTTCCACCTGAATCGTACCCTCCGCTCAGCAGAACACCCACTGTCTTTGCATCCCCAATCCTTCTTTTAAGTGATTTCTCAAGCAGATCGCTGTAGGTTTCAATTGCTTCCTGCAGCTGAAACTGACTCTACGATCGCTTTTAATTATCTCATCAAAGTCAAAAAGCTTCCCGAATTTGAAACCATCATTTGTAAAATAAAGAATCTCTCCTGCAGGAACTTTGCTTACTCCCGCAGGCAGGTGAAAGGTGCAGGTATATATCCGATTTTCAGGAACGTAGTCAATCCCGTCAGATCCGGTTCCGCACTGAAATTTTTAAAATCAAACAATCCGTTAATAGGAATCTGTAAAGAAATCTTTTGTAAAATAAATCATTGGTCCTTCACCATTCCGATCTCTTACAATAGTTGTCTTTTCATTTTCACACAGAATGATTGTAAACTTCCCGTTTAACCGACGACAACCTGATACTCCCTCACGATTGATCAGTTCAAGAATAAGGTCTGCGGTATTTCCCGTCAAATAATTCAGTTGTTGCCGGATATCATCAGCATTATATATCGTTTCTGAGATATATAAAGATTTTCCCCTGCTTTGATACAGCGAGGTACCCGTTATTGTATATATTTCCGTGAAGAGTATCACCTGCTATTCCGGTTTTTATAAACCCGTCAATTGAAGATGATGGGTTGAATAGCCCACAGATGAATTTCGATCTTAATTTATTCTGAGTCGACATATTTATTTGAGATTTTGCTTCTGAAAATTATATATGTAATTAGAATCTGAGCTTTACGATTACGATCTGGCTATTTTGTCAAACGCTTTTCTGTTAATTATTTTTATCAACCGTAATCCTGTTGCACGAATGAGACCTCCGTCAATCAGCAATCGTCTGTCACTTGTCCACACTCTTGATTTTCTGTTATTGACGTATAAGATTTTGTAACCCGCCTTTTTAATATTTAATGCCAGCAATCCGTCCTCACTGTCGGCTACATATTCGGCGCTTCCCAGTTCATTCCGGAATTTACGGGGCTTATCCATAATAAACCCGTTGACCTCAAGTGCAACCGCACGTATAAAACCAAAATTAAAGCCCATCACCCTTCTCGTTTCAGTTTTCTTCGGTTTAAAAAACCGTATAACACTGCTCCCGGTTTCATAAAGAGCCATGACAAACCTGCTGTTACCCATGGATGGGATAAATGAGTAAGATCCGTATATACAGGCGACTCCATTCTTTTCAGTTTTTTGCAAGCTGTTTGTCATATTTTTTATCCAGGTCGGAGGATAGACTGTATCGCTGTCACAGCACAGATGATATTTTCCCTTCGCTTCCAACAGACCCCGTCGGCGCGCCGGTGCAATACCCTGTTTTGTTTCGATCATTGAACGGACACCAATCCGGTCAAGTACCGCCTGGGTATTATCGGTCGAATTGTTGTTGACAACAAAGAGCTCACAAGGAAAGTCGAATTTGTTAAGAGCAAGCGAGGCAATTGTCTTAGTAATATTTTCCTCCTCATTCCAGGCAGGAATTACAATTGACACCAGAGGATCCTCAACTTCAAATTTTTTCAGACGGTCTCTTAACAGCGCTATATCATCACCTGTAAGCTTACTATTATCCGAATATCTGAGTACCAGCGTCTTTAACCACTTTGGCAACCAAAAATCAATCATAGCGGTTTAATATTTTAACTTATTTACATAACTATCTTTTTAAACAGAAGAGGAAGCTTCAGACAGCTTGTTCATCCCTTTTTTCACTAACCTTTTAAATTCACTGATTGGCACAAAGCCCTTCCATTGAGTAAGATTGAGATATTTAAAAAACATCTCCTGATACCTTTTATCAAACATATATGTTTTATAGATCGGCTTCCGCCAGATAAAATGAATGAGGGATGCATCAGGATTCCACTCTTCAGCCGACCAGCTCCATCTTAGATCAAGTTCCTGCCAGTTATTGGCGAAAACAACATTCAGTCCATACTGATCCGGATAATTGGCAAATTTCCGGTTTTCATCTATGCATCGGAAAACTTTGGGCGTAAAATCATTTTCGCGCCACTTGCGTGTATTAATAAGCAGAAGTCCTGTATTAAAATATCTGGTTTTGGCGTCAAAACCCAGCTCTCTGTAGTTTTCAACTGCATGTGAATTTCCAAATTCCTTAATCCGCACATCAACAACCGCGGCAATTGTAAAATCTTTTAAATCTGTCGACCATAATTTTGAAATATCATCATTGACGATCATATCAACATCCATATAAATAACTTTCTCATACTCCTCCGGAATAAAATATGGGATGAACATTCTCATGTGGATGATAAGCGGATAGGAACTATTATCATATGGGATATTCATGCCCTCAGGGATCACCTCCTCCATTGCCAGCCAGTGAATCGTAAAAACTTCAGAGCTGACAGACCTGGTCAGTTTTGATTTGTTCCTTCTTGTAATTCCATCATCAAGGATGAAAAAGTGAATATGCTCGGCTGTTTTATGATTTACTTCAATTGACTTCATCAGGCCGGCCAGCAGAGGCATGTAATGATTATCGCAGGCAACCACTATAACTATAGGTTCAGTATTATGCATGAGAATTTAAATCGATTATGGTTTATATATTTCATTCATTGCTTTTATTTAATCAGTTGAAGCGCTCTTTTCCAGGAGTTTTTGTAAAATTCAATCCCGGAAGAGAAGATTTTCATATGACTAATAACCAGCTCTTTATTAAGGAAATAGAATCCTATAAATACACCGATAATTGTAAAGCAGACAGATGCTATTGCGACTGAGATCAGTGACTTAAAAACGAAAACAGCTATCAGATCACCAATAACATTGGCAATCACCATAAAACTCACTTTTATAAGATTCCTCCCCGGTTTATTAATGCTGTCTAAGTCCGACACCGGTCATTCTGTCAATGGGGAGCAAAAGTCCATACAGTGAAAATACTCTGACAATACTGGCGGTGTTCACACCTGTCACAGGATCAGTGCCCATATACTGTGCGCCTCCCAGGATAAGGACAAAAAAATCAGCAAAAACAAATGTCACCATACTTATAAAGAGAAACATATAAGTTATAGCGCCCGAATAGGAATAAAAGATTGATTTCACCTCATCAATTTTTCCCAGTATGCTTGCTCTTGACATTTTCGGGAATGCAGTTGCAGCAAAACTGCGCAGAGGGATCTGCTGCAGCTCGGTTAATTTCATAGGGATGCTGTATAATGCCACCGCTGCAGGGCCCATTGGGCTTAGACTAATGATAAGAGTATCTGCACTCCTGAGAAGGTTTGTGCCTATCAGGGTAAATGTTGTGTATTTTCCAAAATCGAGAAGCGTCCTGGTTGTATCTTTTGTGGCTTTCCGAAGGTAACGCAGTCCATCCCAGCCAAGGAATATACTGACGGCCGATGCAAAAGCATTGACCATAATCATGGCTATAACAAGCTGCAGAAGTGTCATGTCGAGGAAAAAATAATTCACAGCCAGTACAAGAAAGAATCCTCCGCTGTTTATAATCCGGATGATCAAAATCTTTCCAAATTTCCTGGTCGGCCTGCAGAATGACAAGGGCAGTATTGAACGGCAGATTGAGGAATGCAAGTAAGGGATACCAGGTAAAAAACAGTCCATAACCGGCCTTCTGAATTGAATCACCAAAGAAAAAGGAACAAACCAGAAGAGTTATCCCTATGAACAACGTTGCGACTAAACCGATTAAGCCGTTTGATCCGATAAATTTTAACCGGTCAGACTCACCGGCACCGGATAAATAGCGTATAATGGCTGTATTTGTAATGCCAAACCTGAACATTTCAATGAAAGTGCCCGACGATATAAACAGAACATATTGACCGAACAGATCCACCGGAAAACTGCGTGCAAGCATGGCAAAACCTGCAAATCCAAAAAAGGAGATTGACAGGTTACCTGCCAGTGAAAGGAAATTATCTTCATGAATTATCTTTTTTAAAGTACTTTTCACTCTTAAGCAGGATTAAATTTGATTCTTTGAAAAGAACTGGAAACGAAATATTTTCTTGACAATTTTTCTTATTAAGCTTCGGTTTTTTGGCAAGTCGCCAAGAACGGATTCAATTTCAGCAAGTTCAACTCCGTTAAGAATAAAATGAATTTTGTGTTCCGTCAGCCTGCCGAATGTATCAACGGCTCCCTGATCTGCTGAGGTCCAAACCCTGTTCGAACGACAGACAAGAACAGGTAAATCGGCATTTGCAATCAATCCGACCGGATATGCATGGTTCAGAATAGAGGGCAATTCAATAAGCACATAATCAGGAACAAAGGATAATTTAAGGCCATTGATGTCAAGAATTTCCTGATAATTTTTAACTGAAAAGAACTTTTCATCAACATTATACTGACAATACTCTTCTTTATCCAGATAACGATCAGGCTGTTCCAGAAAAGGGCTGTCAAAATTTATCCGGTTATCTGAATAGCCCAAAACCAATCGCAATAATGAATGGCCGGATTTTTTTGTTGTCTCTCCCGACGGGGAAAGGACATTTTGTATTTCCTGATATCCCTTTTGCTCTTTTTCGTTCTTAATGAGAGATTCCTTTGAAAAATTCATAACCAACACTTTTTTGCCGTGTTTTTTAAACTTAAAAGCAAGGTTACCCGCGATAACTGTTTTGCCTTCCTTGCTCAAAGTGCTGAATATCAAGATAGTTTTTGTGCTCTTCTCTTTTTTGCTGCTATTCTGGTACATTTCAAGATTCTGAACATTTATGTCAAGTAACCGGTTGATAATAAAGGGTATATTCCTGACATTTGCCTTTAGCAGGATTTTGGGAATTACACCTGCCGGCTGAATGTTCAGGATCCCGGATGCTTTCTTCAGATTCCTGAGAGTATCGTCAAAATACTCTAAAACCAGGATGCTTGAGAGTACAATTATAAATCCTGCAAAAGCTGCCATAAGAACAATTACCTTACGTTTGGTAGGAATCGGAGAAAGCGGAAAATATGGCTGATCAACTATTTTAAGATTTGAAGAGAGTTCATTATCCTGTTGTTTCAGCTTGGCAAGATTCAATCCATGCAGAATTTCAAGATACTCCTGTTCTGAAACTGAGATCTCCCTTTCTATACGTTTCAGGTTTGCCCCGGCGGGAGCATATATTGAATATTGTTTCTGAAACTCCTTGATTCTCTCGCCCAATATCTCAATTTCAGCTTTAAGATTCTCTGCTTCAATCACATTATTGATCCAATCGGTCAGAATAGTTGAGAGAGGCAATCCTTCAGCTGTATTTCCGAGAGAATATAATTCTCCTACAGCAAGCCTTATTTCCTCTTTTAATTTCTCAGATCTGGCTTTTAATTCGGCGAGTTTCTGGTCTTTATCAGTATCTGCATTCTGAAGCATCTCATAGTAAGCAATCTTGTAATTGACATCACCAAGCTGATCCCTTTTATCTATAATGCCCGAGCTTTGCAATTGAATCTGCTGCTGATTGCCCAGCTTCTCCTCAAGCCTGATTATTGCAGCTTTAATCCCCGCCAGTTTAATCCTTCGGTTATTAAAATCCATATCAAGCTCCTCCTTCACATTGGCAACTGCTTTGCTCTGCTCATAATAGTTGATAATGTTATTGACTTTATTAAATTCAAGTAATTTATCTTCAGCGATTTTCAATCGGGATCCGGCTTGTTTCAGCTGAAATTCAAAATATTTTACAACTGCATCCGAACGGTTTTCCTTAACATTCTTAAAATTTTTTATACACGATTCTATGAGTAAGGCAAGGGTTTGCCTGCAGATCCCGGGATCGTCGGTTTCATATTTCAATTGGACCAGATCGCTGGTTCCGATACGCTGTACGTTAACTGTTGAAATTGCTTTGATTGAGTAGTGGGGATGTTCAAAATTTAAAAGTCTGTAAACAAAATTTGTATCACTTCCTGCCATCAGGTCAGTCAGTTTTTTGACTGTCAGTTCATAGGTTGAAGGATCGATTGAAGCGGGAAGCATTGTTGAATTTGTCAGGCTTTTTAAATCGTTGAACGAAAATGATCCCCTGATATTAAGAGAATCAGAATTCAATGAGTCAGAAGCTTCAGTTCTTTGTTCAGAGACCGGATTACTTTTTCCGGCAAGTCTGTAGATATATGCAGGAGTAATACGCTTCAATTCATCAAAAGACTTTGAAGAGATATATTTTGGATCGTAGCCGTCAAGCAGCAGATGCTGTGCAAGAAGCCTGACGGCAACTTCCTGCTGCGTTTCCCGCGATTTGATAATATTAATCAGGTTGTCAAATGCTGTATTCGCGGCAAAATAACTGAGGGTTTTATCAAGCTCTACTCCGGATCCGGTTGCAATCCCGGTATAGAGCTTTGTTTCCGAGGCAAATTTATAATTTGGCTTCCGCGTCATGAAAATGACCATTCCGGCCATTAAAACGGGAGCTAAAATAAGCAGGATCAAATGCTTGCGAAATAACATGATAAAATCAATTACCTTCATTACCCTGCTTTAGATTATATTAAATTTTATTCCTGTAATCTCTTCAAGAAGCATATATGCCGTTATAAAATCTGCTTTTGCAGCTTCATAATCAGTTTCTGCCCTCGAAACAATATCAGAAATACGCACAAATTCACTTAAATTTATTACTCCGGTCTTAAACTCTTTTTCGGCCATCTCCATGTTGATTTTTGAACTTTCAAAATTCTGGGATTTAATCCTGAGAAGTCTTTGTTTCATAATCAGATCATTATACTGCCTGATTACCATCTGGGTAACTGCATCACGCTGTGCGTCGGCCATGCTTACTGCCTGACTCAGTTCTGTTTTCGCCTGATTTATCTGGTTTTTGTGATTGAAAATATCATAGAAAGGTACTTTCACATATGCTCCCACACCATAGTTAAACTGACTTGTTTTAGTTGCAAGGACGCTGGGATTTTGCCCTTCTGCTGTATTTGTTGAAAAATTATCAAAGGTCCCGTAACGTGTATCGGCCTGTATCCCCACATTTTTAGTCCACGATGTCTCCTGCGATTTCAGATTATATTCCTTTGAATTTATTTCCTGATTGCTGTACCTGACCATGGCACTTCTTTTAATAGCAGAATCAATCATTACACGCATTGGAGGAAAGGCATTTGAGGGATCAAAAAGCTCATCTTCCGGAAGCTCGGCTTTTTGTGGCAAAAGCTGTGAGCGAAAGAGCTATCAGAAAAACGCAATAGAGTAATATATCTTTCAGAAAATTCATAAACTACATTTTGGTGATCAAACAGTGTCTTTTTGGAAAAGTGCAGGAATAGTCCTCATAATCAGCTTGATATCATACCAGAAAGAGTAGCTGTCACCGGCAAAATGATCTGCATATTCATTGTCGAGCCTTTTTCTTTCATCTTCCGACATTTCTCCTCCCCTTCCGCGCAGTTCAACCTGCCAGAGGCCTGTTATACCTGCAGGTGCAAGAAATCTTTTTGACATTGTATCTATTGTGAGCAATTCAGCTTCATAAACAGGCAGGGGTCTGTTGCCAACGATTGACATATCCCCCTTCAGTACGTTTATGAGTTGGGGAAGTTCATCAATACTTGAGTTTCTGATTACTTTTCCAACCTTAGTGATTCGCGGGTCGTCAGCAATTTTTATGAATGCGGAGCTGTTTCTTGCGATCTCCTTTTTCTGAAAATTATACCAGTAATCGCAAATATGCTGATCACCGATATGCAGGGAAGGAGAACAGAGCTCTCCATCAAAGAGGAGAGCACATCTCGGGCAGGCCAGACTGAAATCGACCTCCTTTTTCCCGGCTGTTGTGTTATACTGATTTTTTTCACTTGCCAGCTTCTTCAGTTCAGCATCTGATCCGGAGCGCATCGAGCGAAGCTTATAGAAGTCAAATGGTTTCCGGCCTACCCTTCTTGATATATAATAGACCTTCCCTTTTGATTCAAATCTGATTGCAAGCATTATAAGCAGAAGAATCGGCGAGATCATTAGAAGGACTGTGGATGCGACTGCAATATCGAACATCCTCTTTGAGACCGGCATTCTGTATTTAAGATCTTTCCGGGCCTCGGGCAATGGTTTTGCAGACCGTGATCTGAATTCCCCCAGGAACTTTATCCTGGTAGTCATATCCTCTCCTGACGGGACCGGAGTGATATAGAAGATCATCGACACCTTTAGTGAATGCTTCCCTGAAGAGATCGTCCTTAAACTCATTGGCGACAAGGATAAATGGAATTGAATTAAAATGTTCCCTTGTCCATTCCAACATACTGAAACCGTTTCCGCCCGGAACAGAGAGTTCGCAGATTACACCATCTGTTTTCTGACCCGATTGCATAAAATTTACCGCCTTAAGGATATTTTCTGTTATCGTAATCTTAGTCATTGTCTTCTCTTTCAACCTGTTGATATTCTCAGTGCGAATTCCCTACATAAAGAAGATTCATTGTATTTTTCATTTATGGCTCTGTCAGTTTCTAATACATATTATTTCAGTTCTGAATCCATCTGATCCGATCACCATTTTAATGCATAATGAATAGGATGCAGATTCTTTTTAATCAGCTCTTCAAGCTCTTCAGGGTTAAAAGGTTTTGTCAGGTAATCCTGTGCCCCGAGCTTATAGCACTTTATCCGCTCCCTGCTGGCGTCGGTACCAGAAAGCATGATCACGGGAGTGTGCTTTGTGTAACCTCTGTTCCTTACCTGTTTAAGATACTGGAAGCCGTCCATATTCGGCATCTGAATATCGCATATTATAAGATCGGGCAGATTACCCTCAAGCCATTCAAGCGCCTCTACTCCATCACATTTACAGATAACATCATAGTCCTGCGAAAGAAAATTTTCAAGCAGTAAACGAATGCTCAGCTCATCATCAATTACAAGTATTTTATATCTCATATTTAAAAATTCAGTAAGTTTTATGTTTCTGTTCTGCAATATTTTTTAGGATCCTGATAAAGTCCTCTGAAATCCGTCAGCGATTACTCACTGGTTTTCATCCTTCAGTTCTTTCACTACAATATCGATTATATCGGAAAGTTTATTTATCATGATCTCAAGATCAGAAGTAGAACGTCCTTCTTCAGCCATTGCTTCAATACTTCTGATTTCTTCTTTAAGATCTGTTATTCCAAAGCTGTCTATATTGGGTTTAATCCTGTGTGCAACTTTCTTCACTGTGACCAGATCGCCGATATTCCAGGCATGTTTTATCTGTTCAACCGCAACCGGTGTCTGATCAATAAAGATATTTATCAGTTTTCTGACAAGATCTTTATTTCCTCTGCTCATCTCAATCAGTTTTTCAAGATTATAGAGTCTTGGATTCTGTGCCTGTTCTGTACTGACAGAGGAATCTGTTTTACTCCTTGCAGGCAGGTTTACATTTTTAAGAATTGCATCCATCAGTTTAGTCTCTTCAAAGGGTTTAATTATATAATCGTTCATCCCTGCATTAAGGCATTTATCGACTTCAGATCTCAGGGCATGGGCAGTAAGTGCGATTACCGGTGTATCCAGGTGAAATTCCTTTCTTATTTTTGCTGTGGCTTCTATGCCTCCCATCTCAGGCATCTGAAGATCCATCAGGATCAGATCAAATGAATTTTTCTTCAATATTTCGAGTGCTTCTAACCCGTTAATGGCTTCGGTTACATTGATCCCGTAAAAATTGAGTGAATTCAGAGCCACCATCCGGTTTAGGTCATTGTCTTCAACCAACAATATATTTTTGTTTTTCAAGTCATTATATGTCCGGGCTGTGCTGTTTCCCCTGAGTTCGCTTTCTTTGGCTTTTTCGAGCTTCAGCCTGATTTCAACATTTGTTCCGATACCAACTTTACTCGTTACAACGATAGACCCATTCATCAGCTGGATCAATTCGTATGTTATAGCCATGCCCAAACCTGTTCCTCCGTATCTTCTCGCCGAAGCGTAGTCGCCCTGTGAAAATTTGTCAAAAATATTATCAAGGAAAGATTCCTCCATTCCAATGCCTGTATCAGAGATTTTCATTTGTATGGAATGGAAATTTGCATGATTCTCAGTAACGGCACATTCAACAGAGATCCCTCCCTGTTCGGTAAATTTTATTGAGTTGCTCAATATATTAAGGAGTACCTGTCTTGATCCTGTTTGAATCACCCGTGTATGCAGTTGCCAGGCTGTCAGATATTACAGGAGTTATCTTAAGCATTTTTTCAGCTGCTCCTGGGGCAAGAATTGAAATCGTTTCAACAATCACCTTATTCAGGCTAAAGGATTCCATGTCGAGGTGTAACTGACCCGATTTTATTTTCGTCAGATCCAGGATATCATTTACAATTGAGAGGAGATGCTGACTGGCTAAACCGGCATTCCTGATATATGCATCCTGCCTTGGAGATACAGTGTCTCTTGAAAGTTCCCTGATCATTCCTATTACAACATTAAGAGGAGTTCTTATCTCATGGCTCATATTTGCAAGAAATGCCTCTTTTGCATTCGCTGATTCCTCTGCCGTCCTTCTTGCAATTTCAAGTTCCTCTTCAAGATGCTTCTGCTCGGTGATATCAACGGAGATACCCACTGTTCCTACAAGAACACCCTGATCGTTAAAATTGGGACCTCCGCTTGTCAGCCACCACCGAAGGTCACCGTTCTGTATCTTCACCTGCACCTGGTATGTGTCAGAAACACCATCATACCTGAGGGTATTTTTTTCCCTTACCTCCTTTTTATATTCTGACGAAACAAGCATATCGACCGATTTTTTACCAATAAGCTCATCCGTTGAGAAGCCTGACATTTCACAAAACTGCTGATTGACATAATTTATAACATCATCGTTATCTGTCTCGAGCAGTCCAAGCTTCATGTTTGCTATAATATTCCTGTATTTGGCTTCCTGCTGTCTTAGTCTTCTCTCCTGGCTTTTACTCTCCGTTACATCAGTGTATTTCCAGAGGTGACCTGTCAGGCGATCATTAATAATGACGGGAATATAATCGCGCAGATAAACATTGCCGTTTATCATTTCAATCTCCTCATTGAGAACAGACTGTTTGTTGCTTATAATTTCGTGAATCCGGATCACGAATCCCTCCGGATTTTTAAAAAGGTCTTTGCTTTGTTCTGCCGAGTGGCTGCAGTCAGATCCTGTAAGAAGAACAGCACTTACAGGGATATTGAAAGTGGAACAAAAGTTATCATTGGCGATCACGATATGCCTTGTTTCGTCCTCCAGCAGAATTCCCTCCTTAAGGTTGCCAACAAGGGACGACAGCATACTCTGTGATTTTCTCAGCTTCTCTTCCGCAAGTTTCTTTTCGCTTACATCTTCAAGTATTGAAAAGAATTCAAGAGTTTTATTATCCCTGTTTTCTACGGGCTGTTTTTTCACATTAGCCCAGAACCACGATTTATCCTTTCTGTATAGTATTATGTCGGCTTCAACAGGTGTTACATTTTCAGAACCTCTTTCGAGAATTCTTAAGCTTAGTGCCTGTGTAAGAGGGCCATGGAAAAGTTCCATTGGTGTCTTTCCAATAACCTCCCCGAGGGTGTATCCAGTCAGCCTGAGCAATGCATCATTCGCGTAATTTATTTTATAATCCCGCCCCATAAAATGAACACCCTGCCTGTTTGTACTCGCAACCACAGATAATCTTTCCAGTTCGCTCTGGGTTTTCTTAAGTTCAGTAATGTTGTTTGCATAGTTATTGATATGAATACGATTCTGGGAGAGAAGAGAGGTTATCATGAAGATCTTTCCTTCAGTTTCAACCTCATAATCGCGGATCGGATCATCCGGAGTTAATTCACCTGCTACCATCTGTGCAAAATCCTGAAATGAGAATTTCACTCCCCTGTAAATAAAGTATGTGAGATTTTCTGCAGATCTGTTCCTCAATACAATATTTCCTGCAAGATCAATCCTGAAAAGCGGATCAGGATTCTCCTGTGGAAAGAGTGAAAGGTTGTAGAGGTCCTCAATGATGCCGGAACGCTCAATGGCTGATGAGATTGTAATGGTATAGCTTTTCAGTATTGAGATCTCATCATCTGCCCATATGCGCTTATATTTACACTCATCATATCCGACAAGACCCCAGAAAATGCCTTTTGTGAAAATAGGCAGAATCAGTATTGACTGTATATCCTGTGATTCGAGAACGGATTTATAGAACATCTCTTCAGGCAGATCCGAAACAATTGTCTTAAATGGCTTTTTCTGATAAAGATCTGGCAGAAAAGCGTCAAATATTTCAATAGGCACATTCTGCATCCCCGGGTTATCTATCTGGGGATCTGCAATTCCGGAGTTCCATTCCATCCTCTGGGAGGTGACAATAGTGCCCTGTTCCCTGTAACTGTTCTGAAAAAGATATACCCTGTCAACATCAACAGCTTTTCCCATTATTGGAAGGCTCTTTGCGATAGCATCGAAAATATCAGGATTCGAGAGAAATTCATCAGCAGAATTTGCTACAGAACGAAGCATTTCCTCCTTCCTTCTGATCTCCTTTTCTGCTTTCTTCCGCTCCGAAATATCCCTGCTTATTGATACATAAGAAATGCATTCTCCATCCTTATTGAATACCGGTTCAATTGTGAGTGACTGCCAGTACTTCTGCCCTGACTTTGTATAATTCATGATCTCCTCATGAATTGATCTCCGGTTCCTGAATTGCCTGTCTGATCCTTTTGACTGTAACCTGATCAGTATCTGATCCATGTACCAGATCGCCGGGCCGTTTTCCAACCACCTCATCAAACTTGTATCCGGTGAAATCTTCATAAGCCTTGTTTACATAAGTAATATTCCCCTGTATATTGGTTATAATTATAATATCAAGTGTTTTGGAGGCAATGAATGCAAGCTTCTCCATTTCCCCTGCAGTATTTTTAAGAGATTCGATCTCGGAAGCCATCAACAGCAGTTTTCCAAGATTTGCTGCGACAGGTTTCAGTCCTGAAACAAGATTTTTATTAAACGGAGTTGCACTGCCCAGGATCAGATAGCCGTAATCACTCAGATGAAACAGCTGGTAAATCGTTTCACCTAATTTAAGTTCTCCTTCTCTTATTCGCTGATTGCGAATGATTTTCATCAATAAATCCGCAAAGCACATTCCATGCAGGATCATCATCAGGCTTTTCAGGAAGGGATGCAATAATTTCATTACCAGTCACTTTTCTTCTGATGACAGCACCCTTTGTGCAATCAAGCTTTTTCAGGTAATGGTCAAGAGCCCCGATCGCAGTTTTTGATTCACCTTCAGCGAAGTCAGGCAATATTGCGAGGTCCCAGCAGAAGTTCATTCAAAATTTCACCACTCATTACACAGTCATGATATAATTGTAATTCACTATTATTCAGTTTCTTATTAAAGTAAAAACAAACCTGCTTCCCTCGCCCGGAATGCTTTCCACATGAATTTCCCCACCGTTTCTTTCAATGAAATCCTTGCAAAGGAGAAGTCCTATCCCTGTCCCTTTTTCTCTTTCTGTTCCAAATGTCGAACGGAAAGCTCCCATCTTAAACAGTTTATCGATTGTGCTCTTCTCCATTCCTATTCCGTTGTCTGCGATCTCGACAAGAACATTCCCTCCGCTGTCCTTTGCTGATACTCTTATCTGCCCGTTCCTGTTGGTGAATTTAATTGCATTTGACAACAGATTCCTGATCACCAGGTTGATGGAATTCATATCACAAACTGCACTCAACTCTTCATCAGCCTCAATTGTCATGTTTATATACTTCCTGAAGGCAGCAATCCTCATGATTTCGACATTTTCATTAAGTATCTTTGAAATATTCAGGCGTTCCGGTTCTATTTTGATTGTGTTGGTCTGGCTTGTGCTCCAGTTAAGCAGGTTTTCAAGAAGAGTGAATGTGCTTCCTGAAGCAGTCTTTAACTCTTCAAGGAACATTATTTTCATGTCCTCCTCCAGATTCCTGCCGTTTGTGATCATTTCAAGGATCTGAACAAAATTTCCGAGAGGACCGCGCAGATCGTGCGCTATGATTGAGAATAATTTTTGCTGGCTTTCAACTGACTCTTTCAGAAGCTGTTCAATCTCCTTCTGACCGGTAATATCGATTATCATCCCCATCATCCTTAATGGCTTTTTCTGAGCATCTCTCTCAACCACCATCCCATGCTCGAGCATCCATCTCAGCTTTCCGTCCTGTGAATTCACCCTGTAAATCGCCTCATAAAATTCTGTCCCTCCTTTCAGATGAGCATTCAGGGCTTCCGATACTCTTTCCTTGTCCTCCGGAAAGACTCTGTTCTCCCAGGCCGCAAGAAGTAATTTGGAGTCATTTGGACGACATCCCATAAGAGTGCACCATATATCACTGAAGAAAATATCCCCGGTTGCGATGTTCCAATCCCATAATCCCTCCTGTGCACTCTCAATGGCCAGCTTCAATCGTAATTCACTGTTCCCCAGCTTATCAATTATCTGCTTCCTTGCAAATGCATTTGAAATAATGATTGGAAGCTGTCTGTAACAAATCAATATCGTCTAATCCCCATATTTGATTTTTCTCACAATCCTCGAAACAGATAAAGCCGATAGATCTGTTATCAACCGATAGAGGGTAAACCAGAAGAGATTTAATATCCGCCTGCTCAAGAATGAGGAAAATATCCATTGGAAGTTCTTCAATATTAGCAGGAGAATATCCTTCCTTCCCTGCTTAAAAGTTCTTTCCAGGATGGGATAATATTTATACGGGATCTCCCTGACAAAGTCCTTCCTGGGCTCAATCCCATTATTGCACCATTCATAAGTATCAACTGCAATGTCACCGTCATGTGAATCCTCAAAAATACATACCCTGCTCAGGCCCGTATAGAAACCAATCAGTTCAAGAACTTCAATCAGAACAGTCGCCAAAATCTGCAGGGCGATTGATAAGCTGTGAAATATCCGCAATAAGCTTCTGGTGAGAGTTATAGTGCCTGATCTGAATCTCATCCTTTTTGAGCTGGGTAATATCAACAGCTGTGAAAAGATAATATTCATAACCCTTGATCCTTATATAATCGACAGAAATCTGAAAGTCAAGTATTTCTTCATTCCCGATAACTATGGAAGATTCATGATTTCTGACTGACTTGCCCTGAAGAAGCAGCTTAATAATATCAGTATACCAGTTATCACGGATATCAATTCCAATATCCTCCAGTCTTTTTCCTACTATATCTTTCTTTTCCAGATCTAATGTAATAACCATCTGCTCATTAACATCCATTATGAGCAATGACTGCGGATCACTGATGATCATTGAAACCGGGCTGTTATTAAAGATGCTGTAAAACTTTTCCTCAGATATCTCGAGTTCTTCTGCATACTTCTGCAGATACCTTTCTGACTGTTTCCGGCTCTCAATATTTCGCGATATACCTATTATTTCGATCTCTCCGCTTTCTGTCAGATTATAGTGAGAGTTAGTTTCAATCCAGATCAGTGAACCGTCATTTTTTCTGATCTGTACCTCATCCAGATAACAGACTTTCTGAGTTGGATCAGCAAGGAATTTGGGCAGAGTGGAAGAAATTCTCTGCTGTATCGTTTTAACTGAGTCTTCTGCCAGATCATCTTCAAGCTGACGGTTCTTTGCCTCTGTGAAAGTTACTCCGCGCAGATTATACACCGAAGGACTCATATAGGTGAATTTCTTCCCGCTAAGGTTATATACCCATATCACATCTGAGATATTCTCTGCCAGAAGACGGTATTTTTCTTCATTTTTCTGAAGTAGCTATTTCAGTTTTTTTCTTTTCACTTACATCAAATAGAATTCCGTAGCCACCGGTGAATACTTCATTGTCATATTTTGCTTTGGTTGAGAACCTGATCCAGCATTCTTCACCAGCTTTAGTCAGCATCCTGAATTCACCATTAATCTCCTTGCTGTTTTTCAACTCCTGCATACGTTCCTTAAGGGAATAGCCCCTTTCATCAATGAAATTCAGAATAGTCGTACCTGTGATTTCCTCCGGAGTATATCCGATCAGCTTTTCAATCGAGGGGCTAATAAAAATCACAACGCCTTTATCGTCAATCTCATAAACAACTTCACTTATACACTCAATAATTTTCCGGTACCTTTCCTCACTCAATTGCAAAGTCAGCTCTGACGCTTTTTGCCCGGCTTCATTGCTTTCACCCAGAAGAAAATCATTCTTGACTTCCATTTATTAAAAAGTTCTAACATGTAACATTTACATAACAACTTATTCTACTGTAATTCAGGCTATTTGTATTTTGGGAAGCTTAAACATAATCCTGCTTCCCTTACCAAGCGTGCTTTCAGCAGTTATCTCCCCTCCGTTTCTCTCAACACAATCCTTACACAGTGACAGACCTAATCCTGATCCTTTTTCTCCATTAGTTCCTTTTGAGGTATAATATCCTGATTCAGGTTTAAACAGATTCTTAACGAATTCATTTTTCATACCTACTCCATTATCAGATATTGATACTGTGGTATTTAGATCTTCATCGGCTACTCTTACAACTATTTCTCCCTGATTTGGTGTAAATTTGATGGCATTGGCCAGTAAATTCCGTATTACCACATTAATTGAATTCCTGTCTGCATAAACATTTATGCTATCATCTCCTTCAACAATAATACTAATCTGCTTTTGTCCGGCCACAGGCAAAAACAGTTCAATATTCTCGTTTACCGATCCCCTGAGATTAAAGTTTTCAGGCTCAATATTTCTTAAACCCTGCTGTATCCTTGACCAGTCCAGTAAATTTTCCAGCAGGTCAAATATATTCCTGGAAGATTTCTCCAACTCCTCCAGTAAATTATTTTTCATGGCAGGATCATTTGTTCTTTCATTTGTAACCATGACCAGAACCTGGTTAAAACTGCCTATTGGTCCCCGCAGATCATGTGCAATTATTGAGAAAAGCTTATCCTTTGTATTATTTATTTCCCTGAGTTCCTCTACCATCGCCCTGTATTTCTCCTCACTTTCCCGTAACGCCTTTTCAATCATCACTTTCTCGGTTATATCCTCCTTTACGGCAACATAATTTGTAGCTGTTCCTTTCGAATCAAAAACAGGAGAGATCGTTGCAGATTCCCAGTAACATTCTCCGTTCTTCTTTTTGTTATGGAATACTCCCCTCCATTCATTCCCTTCACTTATTGTCTTCCAGAGGTTTTCGTATTCTTCTCTGGTGGTTTCAAAGGATTTTAGTACCCTGGGGTTATTTCCAATCAGTTCCCTGGCTGAATATCCGCTTGACTGACAGGCTTTGGGATTAGCATATTCTATTATGCCGTCTATATCAGTAATTATTATACTTACCGGGCTCTGCTCAACTGCCCTTGAAAGTTTCCTGATCTCATCATCTGAGTGTGCCTTCTCGGTAAGATCTTCAATAGTACCTTCATAAAAGAGTATATCACCATCGGAATCACGCACGGCCCTGCAACTTTCCCTTATAAAGATCTTCGAACCGTTGTGAAGTCTCCAGACTGTCTCCAGACCAATTATCTCACCATCCTTTTCCAACAGATCGTGGAATTGGGAGCGCGAATAACTTGGCATAAATCCTTCCGCTTCAAGGTTAAATTTTGCCATAGCTTCAAAGGAATCAAAACCAAGCATTTTGCAGGCAGCCTTGTTCGCCATCAGAATGTGTCCGTCAGGGGTTGTTCTGTAAACTCCCATAGGAATATTCTCAAACAGCTGGCGAAACCTGTCTTCGCTATTCTGAGCGCCTCTTCAGCTTTTTTCCTTTCTGTAATATCCCTGGCTATGCAATAACTTGTTTTTCCATCCTCAGAACCTTTCCCAAGCCATTCAAGCCATTTATATGAACCATCTTTACATCTGTAGCGGTTTAAAATTCCAAAGACATCTATCCCGGCGAGCACTTCCCCGAATCCTTTCATTGTATGCGAAATATCGTCAGGATGCAAAAAATCAGTGAAAGGTTTCCTTAAAATCTCGTCTAAAGTATAACCCAAAAAAAGTTCCCACGACTGATTAAGCTTCAGGAAGCATCCTTCAGATGATATGATACATGACAGGTCAGGACTCATTGAAAAAAATATATCCATCGCCGGGTCTGAAGAATTTTTTTCCTCTGCCCTTCTTGTTTTTCATCAATGAATATTCTGACTCAGGCTTCATCATTTTCATATTCTCTTTTAAAACCTTTGGAATTATACTGAATTACTGTAGATTTTATCATAAATACACATCAATTAAGGACATGACAAAAAATTAATGTAATTCAGGAAAGTAAACCCAACCATGCAAAGCTATCCGATAAGTATGTTGAAGGTGAAACTTGTTAAGGGACATTTCGTAGACTGAAAATGAGTTTTTGACTAATCGATTGAATCATAGGAGAGAGTGATGGAGATATCTTATATCGCAATTGAGAATTCTATCTTGGTTTGTCTTCTCAAATAAATTGTATTTCAGAGAGTTACAAGACTGAAAAGACGGAATGAGCTAAAATTCGGTTCGCAGAGGATAGAAAAGACTTTCAATAATTCTTTCGGCAGGAGTGGACAAAACGGGACATTTTTAACATCACCAACAGGGAGTGTTCCGGTACAGCCAATTTGAAATAAGAAGATTAGCATGCATCTTTGTGTATAATTATAATCAAAAAGCTCTCATTATGAAAATAGCAATAGTAGGAAGTGGTTATGTTGGTCTGGTAACAGGTACATGCTTTTCGGAAGTAGGTATCGACATCGTTTGTGTTGATATTAACCAGAATAAAATTGAAAATCTCAAAAAGGGTATCATACCGATTTTTGAACCTGGCCTGGAGGAGATGCTGACCCGTAACGTGAAAAAGGGCAGGCTTAATTTCTCATCAGATATTGCTGAAGCGCTTGTTGACTGCGAAGTGCTGTTTATTGCCGTTGGCACACCTCCCGATGAAGACGGAAGCGCCGATCTCAAAGTATGTTCTTGCTGTTGCACGCGACTGCGGAAGGCTTATGACAGACTACCTTCTTGTAGTTACCAAAAGCACAGTACCTGTCGGTACTGCAGACAAGGTTAAGAATGCAATTCAGGAGGAACTCGATAAAAGAGGCGTCTCAATTGAATTTGATGTTGCTTCAAATCCTGAATTTCTAAAAGAGGGAGCTGCCATTGAAGATTTTCTGAAACCCGACCGAATAGTAATAGGTGTTGAATCTCACAGGGCAGAAACACTTATGAGAAGCCTTTACAAACCTTTTACACTTAACGGCCATCCGATAATCTTTATGGATATCACATCAGCGGAAATGACCAAATATGCTGCCAATTCAATGCTGGCAACAAAAATCAGCTTCATGAATGACATAGCGAACCTGTGTGAAATTGTCGGCGCCGATATAAATATGGTCCGTAAGGGGATAGGCTCAGATTCCACGGATAGGGAATAAATTTATTTATCCGGGCATCGGATATGGCGGCTCATGTTTTCCAAAGGATGTTCAGGCGCTGATCAGAACTGCCGGAGAAAATAAATATGAGCTGAGGGTGCTGAAAGCTGTTGAAGCCGTTAACAATGATCAGAAACAGGTATTGTTCAGGAAGATAATTGATTTCTTCAATGGCAATTTAAAGAATAAGACAATCGCTTTATGGGGCTTATCATTCAAACCGCAGACCGATGACATGAGAGAAGCCCCGTCACTTGTAATTATAAGGAAACTGCTTGAAGCCGGAGCAAAAGTCAATGTCTATGACCCTGTGGCAATGCGCTGAAGCAAAACACTTTTTTGGAGATACAGTAAGCTATTTTAATGATCAGTATGAAGCCCTGATAGATGCCGATGGCCTGGCGCTGATCACCGAATGGCCGGAGTTCAGATTCCCGAATTTCAAGATCATGAAGAAGCTTCTGAGTACACCTGTCATATTTGACGGACGGAATATTTACGACAGGGATGAAATAAAACAGAACGAATTTAAATATTTCTGCATCGGGGTTGATACTTCCAGATAAATTTTTGCATCTCTTTATCAGGAATTTAAGGTAAATTTACTCACGGATGATTGATTTTCCCTTTTTGCAAACTAATCGCTTAATTTCAAAAACATGATACGAAAAAAAGTACTGGTAACCGGAGGAGCCGGATTTGTTGGCTCGCACCTTTGTGACCGGCTCTTAAAGGATGGCAATGAAGTTGTCTGTCTTGACAACTATTTTACAGGACAAAAAGCGAATGTCGTCCACCTGATCAATAATCCATATTTTGAACTTATACGGCATGATGTTACAATGCCTTTCTTCATCGAGGTGGATGAGATCTATAATCTTGCCTGCCCGGCTTCACCAATTCATTACCAGTACAATGCCATCAAAACAATTAAAACCTCCGTTATGGGGGCCATTAATATGCTTGGACTGGCAAAGCGTATAAGGGCAAAAATATTGCAGGCCTCGACAAGCGAAGTCTATGGTGATCCTCAGATCCATCCGCAGGTGGAAACATACTGGGGACATGTGAATCCAATCGGTGAGCGGTCATGCTATGATGAAGGTAAAAGAGCCGCCGAAACCCTGTTTGTCAATTACAATAAACAGAATAATGTAAGGATAAAGATCATCCGCATATTCAATACCTATGGCCCGAGGATGCATCCCAATGATGGAAGGGTGGTTTCAAATTTCATTGTTCAGGCACTGAAGAACAATGATATTACTATTTATGGTGATGGCAGACAGACAAGAAGTTTCCAGTATGTTGATGACCTGGTTGATGGAATGATCCTGATGATGGATACAGGGGATAAATTCACCGGTCCTGTCAATATAGGCAACCCGAATGAATTTACAATCCTTGAACTGGCAGAAAAGGTTATTAAACTCACCGGATCAAAATCGAAAATCATCAGGATGCCTTTGCCTCCTGATGATCCTACGCAACGTCAGCCTGATATCAGCCTGGCTAAAAAGGAACTCGGCTGGTCGCCAAAGATTGAACTTGAAGAGGGTTTGATGAAGACAATTGCATACTTCAGGTCAATAGTCTGAAGTCTGCAATCTCAGGACTGAAGAAGATATTTTCCTTCAAGCTGGTATTAATTTAAATCAATTATGTCAAAAATCTTAAGTTGGCAATTGCAGGATGCAGTTGGCAATTTTTGCTGCCAACTGCTTTTTGCCAACTGCTAACTTTCCTTAAATTGAGTTAACGAAAAGCTAGATAGTATTGCTCCCCTTGAAGACCCTCGAATTATCGAGTGTTGCCAGATGACCGTCCCATGTGAGCTTTCCGGAGGTTGTGCCTGAAATTGTGGCTCTCGCATTATTGTCAGACGAAACTATCATGTATAATATTGAAACTTCCAACATTTGTGACAATATCGAAAGTCACTGTACAACTAAGATTTTTTAAATTCCTGGTGATCTTATAATTGCCAATAGTTCCTTCAGCTGTAACACCTCCTACTCCATTTGAACCAAACCTCTGGTCCGATCCTGTCTGCAGTACGCCCCTGGGGCCGTCTACCCTGATAAAATTCAGATTGGAAGATACCAAAACCCTGTCGCCGTATTTATTCTGCAGATAATTTGCCTCCAGAACGTACTGACCCATATAGAGGAGTGAGTCAAGAACACGGAAGTTAGCCTCAGACTCAGCCCTTTTTGCCTCTTTCCTTGCCTTCTTGTCAGGCTTGGGATCCTGAGAATTACTATTTACAGAAAAGCCAACTAATCCAAGTACTATTAAGAGGCCTGCCAGATATTTTGCCGTTGCTTTCATAACTCCTGATTTTAATGTTAATTCTTAGATCAAATTATATGCCAGTCGGATAAAATATTTCCAAAATTCTGATATTTAACAATGTGTTAAGGTTCGGGAAACAGAAATCCCTTATGCATGAAGGTCTTGTCAGGAATCCTAAAACACTCGATCAGATCCTGTTTTTGAGAGAAAGCCTGAGCAAAGGTTTATTCACCTTTATTGTGGTAAATACAACAGCAAGGGTCATGAAACCTCCAAATACAACTGAAGGCACCAGGCCCATGATCTTTGCTGTAACTCCCGACTCAAACGCACCCAGTTCATTTGAAGATCCAATAAAGATGCTGTTTACAGAGGCAACACGCCCCCTCATATGATCAGGTGTAAAAAGCTGAAGTATTGTTCCCCTGATAACAACGCTTACATTATCGAATCCTCCGCTCATGATCAACAGCGCTCCAGATAACAAAAAACTTTTTGAGAGTGCGAATCCGATCATGCAAAGGCCAAAACCAAGGACCGAAATAAACAGGACCTTGCCTGTATCCTTTACCGGTGGCTGGAACATAAGGACCACTGCCATAATTGTAGCTCCTATTGCGGGACAGGCTCTAAGGATTCCGAGTCCCTGCGGACCGATAAACAAAATATCGGATGCGAATACCGGTAGCATGGCAACAGCTCCGCCAAAAAGAACAGCGAACATATCGAGTGTAAAGGCTCCAAGTAATTCAGGAGTCTTAAAGACGAAGTCGATTCCGCTTCGGATTCTTGTAAATACACCCTCCGAGGTAGCCGTGACCTCATGTTTGCCGATTTTAATGAGCAGAAGGAAAATGAAGGAGATGCTATACAGACATAGAACCATTGAATATGCAGGTACAATACCAAAGAAACCGTAAATCATCCCTCCGATGGCAGGACCCAGAACAGCAGCAAGCTGCCAGTTGGCGCTGTTCCATGTTGCTGCATTTGCATATAAATTCCTTGGAACAAGCTGCCCGAGCAATGCAACCTGTGAAGGGCTTATTATACCCCGTGCCAGACCGGTGAGAAAAATTGTGATGAATAACGGGAATATGCCGAATTTCTGAGAGAAATATGAGGCATCAGCGCTGTATATCAACAGGATCACTGCTCCAAGGATCAACAACAATGAAGTATACTTTATTATTTTATGCCTGTTCCAGATGTCGCTGTAATGGCCCGCGAAGAGAGAGATCGTTACCTGTGGAATTACCTCCACAAGACCAATAATCCCAAGCCATAAAACATTATGTGTAAGATCGTAGATCTGCCATCCGACAATTACTGACTGCATCAGGGCAGCCATTGTCATAAAAACACGGTAAAGAAGATAAAGGCGGAAATTTTTTACACGCACTACAGCAAAAGCTTCACCGGCAAACCAAGGCTTCATATCTGATTATCAGGAGTTTTGTCTGATCAGCTCAAGCATCTTTCTGTCTAACAAAAGACCTTTGTAGTCTTCATATTTAACATCTTTACGTCCGCTGTTAAATATGCCAAATGATCCCCTGAAACACCACATTGCCCATCCCCAGTTATTTCGTTTCCAGATTTCAAGATTGTCCTTCAGGAAATTCAATGTTACATCATGCGGTGTCTGGTTATAGACTCCAAACTCACCAACATAGACACCAATACCTTTATTCTCTATATCCTTCCATGGTGTAAAGTGCTCCTCCAACCGGGCCTTGTTCCATAAGATCCCATTATTATCCTTCATCGGCCACGTGGGATAAACATCATTGCCTGTGCTCCAGGTGGCCTTATAGTGAGTCACAACACCCGGAGTATAGCCTCTGGCGCACTGTGCAATTTTGAGATCAAGAAGGTTAGTGCTGGGTTTAAAATCATATCCATCAATTGCGATAAGCCTATTTGCGTCGATCGACCTTATTTCCCTGACAAGGTAACGGATAACCTTGTCATGTTTTTCTTCAGTTGTGCCCATCGGCTCATTGAAAAGATTAAAGCTCAGCCGATCATTTGGAATTCCCTTATACCGCTCCGCAAAATGGCGCCAGTGGAAGGCACAGGCTTTCAATGTTTCTTCATCATCCCATATACTTGTTTTTTCCTTGTATTGAGGAGCGAAGTGCATATCGTTTATAGTATACCCCGGTGAACGATGAAAATTGATACTTACATGAAGGCCATAATCTCTTCCAAATCCAACAGCCTGATCAATCTCTTTCAGATGCTTCTCTTTGAGCTTATACCAGTCACCTTCTTCTGTCCAGCATTTATACGACATAGGCAGCCTGACAAAATTAAAACCCAACTCTTTAATAGTTGCAAAGTCAGATTCTTTAAAGGGTTCATTCCTATACCCCCATTCCGGAGCAACTGTCTGCCATTCATCGGGCTTATCGGTGAACTTTTCCAAAAGATTAAAGCCTCGCCACCGTGGCAATGTATTATATGTTATATCACCGGTACTAACAGGAAATCTGCCATGATTTAAACCGGGTATGCTTAATGCACCGCCCAGAGCTGATATTTTGATGAAGTCTCTTCGTTTCATAATGGCAAATATCTGATTTTCTTATAAGTCTTTAATAATAAAGTGTGTTTATTCCGTGAAATAAAATCGTTTCTTTTCGCGTGCGGAATAATAAATAGCCTGAATTATTTCCACAGACTTTCGGGCCTCAGATCCATCAATTTCAAAAGGTTTTCCTGTTTCAACCGAATCAATAAATGCTGCGATATTCTTTGCGTGCGGCTTGAATGGTATTGCTCCGGGATCCGAGACCCCTCCACCTCCCTCAATCTGTGAGAAAGTGTTGAATATTTCATTGTCTGCCTCTGTCTGATCGGCGAACTGCCAGACCTTAAAACTGTTTTCAACCTGAATCACAGTCCCCTTTGTACCTGTGATTTCAAGTCTTCGGAACTGCCCGGGAAAAGAAGCTGTTGTCCCATAAATAACTCCCAGTGCTTTGTTCCTGAACTGCAGAACGGCAGCGCCTGTATCCTCCACCTCAATATTGTGAGCCAGTGTTGCCACATATGCCTGAAGTGAATCAACAGGCCCGATCAGCAGTTGGAGCAGATCAATCATATGTATGGCCTGGTTCATCAGAGCGCCTCCTCCGTCCAGTTCTGACGTCCCATGCCAGCTATCCTTATAATAGGATTCGTTTCTCCACCAGGGAACATGAACCGAGGCATATGTTATTGTCCCAAAACGGCCATCCGCTATAGCCTTTTTAAGATAAGGAAGAGCATCATTGAAACGGTAATTGAAGATTCCGCCCAGTCGTGTACCTGCCTCATCATGTGCCTTAATCATCTTATCGATCCTGCTGAGGGAGATCTCAAGAGGTTTTTCACACAGCACATGCTTACCGGATCTTGCAGCTTCAATAGCAGGTTCCATATGGGCTCCGCTCGGGGTGGCGATTGTAACAATATCTATATCAGGAGAACTGAGCATTTCATCAAGGCTTGCGAATGCTCTGCATTTGTATTTTTCAGCAAGGGTGGTAACTTTCCCCTGATTTGTACCACAGATACCTGTAAGATGTGCATTATTAAGGCTCTCTATTGCTTTGGCATGAAAATCAGCTATCAGGCCTGCTCCGATAATTCCAAAATTCCAGGTCTTCATAGAATTGCTTTAGGGTTCAAATCAGTATGTAAAAGATGTTATAAGGTTTGTTAATTGGTTTTGATACCATGCATTCTGGCAATTGTGAGCCCATAGCATTTTGCCCTTGTTTCAGGCAGACACATTGCATGCATCAAGGGCTTTGTTGAAACGCCTGATATTCTCTTCAAGAGCATCCGGATCCTCATCAGTTGCAAAGAGGATCTTTTCCCAGGCAGGCACAACCACTTTTGGCATATGGGCTTTCCCTGCCGCATCGGTCCACCACAGCCACTGAGCCCAGTAGCCCGGATCATTTTCTTTCTTTATGAGCGAGGATCCACACAGGTCAAAATAGAGATTCGAATTCCTCCTTGTGGCTTCAGCAGCCTCCTCGTACCATGGATTCCCGAAATGAGCAGCATGGATCATCAGTTTCGGATGTCTGGATGCAACATCTGCAATAAACGAAGGACGCAGGTTAGCCATTGTGCCATCAGACAGTATACCTGTATGAGGCGCTACAGGCATACCCAGATGTTCAGCAAGGGCCCAGATTGTATCATATACGGGATCGTTGTAATCCTTTCTTCCCATGGCAAACAATTCTCCCAATCCTACGAAACCCATGGCATGGACTTTCAGAATATCCTCAACTACTGTCGGGCTGTCAATATTTATCTCTGCATACGGGATCACCCTGTCAGGATGGGCTTTGGCAAAAGCAATGCCCCTGTCAAGATCCTTCATCGGCATGAGCAGGCATGCCATTGCATTATGGCTGGTGAAAACATCGAGAAATGATTTCTCCCATTCATCGGTTGCCGTATAATGCATATGGGAATCGATAATAAAAGGCTGAGGTGAAGTATCCTTTTTGAGGTCAGACCGGTTGCACCCGGAGACTATTACAATTGAAATTACAAGCGGAAGCAAAAATCTCACTTTCATATTAATATAGTTTTTCAATGTATCAGGCTTTTAATACTATCTGAAATTATTAACCAATTACAGGATGATCGACAATCTCCTCACTTGCCCTGTCCCAGTACAGTTTTTTCCCCTCGCGATAAGCCCGGGTTGCCATAATGCTTGCTATGGAATGCCAGAAACCTGTATGAATATGTCCGTTGGGGACCCTGTTTCTGTCTCTCATGCAATCGATCCAGTTATCAAGATGATACTTGCTGTCATCGCTGACGTTCACCGGACCGAGTTTCATCCCGTACTCCTCAGTGGTCACGATCTCTGCCTTTCCGCTTTTTACAAGCTCTCTCATCCCTTCATAAAAATCAAAGCCTCCGGGAAGATCCTGATGTTCAGGTATAAAAAACCATCTTGAGCTGCCTTCTCCGCCATGTGCGAAAAGAGTGCCCTGTTTTCCCCTGATACAGGTATAATCACCAAACATGCTTGCATAATTTGATGTATATGAATACAATAGTTTTTTGTCTTCATATGTCGCAAGTGCCTGAAATGTATCGGGGTTCTGCCTTATATCGGGCCATCCGAAAATTCCTCCGTTTGCCACCATGGTATCAGGAATTGAAGTATCCGTATAAAAATGCACCAGCCCGGCCCCATGGCTCATCCATTGAGAGGTTATTCCACCTGAGTAATCACGGAATATCCTGAATTCAAAATATTTCCATGGATCAAACGGGACATATGGTTTTCCAAGCAGCCAGCGGTTCCAGTCTGTATCACCTTCCCTGATAGCAGCTACATCCGGATCATCGGGTACATGCCACCTGGGATTATTGTCATTCCAGACCTGTTCGATTTTTGTTATCTGCCCGAGCTTCCCGGAGCGGATTATATCCCTTACCTTTATCTGGATCGGGTCGCTTACCCATTGTGATCCCATCTGCACCACCTGTTTTGATCCCAGAACAGCGCTTCTTGCAAGCTTGGCATCCGCGACATCAATTGCCATTGGTTTTTCACAATAACAATCCTTCCCTGCACTGACAACCTCTGCGAGTGTCTTTGCATGCTGAAAATCACCGGTTGCTATCATTACCGCATCCAGTTCAGCCATTTTAAGCATCTCTTCCGAATATTTGAATTGCTTTACATCTGCACCGAAGAGCTTTTTACAATTTGCTGCTGCTTTTTCCCTGTTAAGCTTCCAGATATCACAAACGGCAACAACGGAGAGGTTCTTTTCCTTCTCTGATCCTTTTACCATTGCCTGATGTCCGCCGCTTCGGGCTCCGCAGCCAAGAAATCCGATATTTATCCTGTCATTTGCGCCAATTATTCTACTGTATGAAGCGGCACTCATTGAAGCAGAACCTGATAAAACAGTTACGCCGGCAAGACCAGCTGCTGTTTTTCCTATAAATTTTCTTCGTGATAATTCATTTTTTGCCATATTACGTTTTGTTTGGTTATTAGCCTCAGGCTTAAGCCTGAAGTTCAATGGATTATATATTCAAGATTATCATCCAGCGGTGTCATATGGGGCATAAGAAGGTGTACAAATCCGAGTATGCTTATATATGAAAAACCCGCTATTACAAATGCCCAGAAATAGCCTGAATTACCTGCAGTATCCAAAACTGCGCCAAGAGAGAGATCCGCGATGACGGCAATTGCGACGCCGACCATCTTGCCAATTCCGATAACTGAGGCAGTAGCTTTTTTTGGAAATACATCAGGAACCAGGGTGTAGCTGTTTATTGACCACGACTGATGCCCTGCTGCTCCCAGTCCAATCAGGAAGACTGCAAGCCATTTGCTCCCTACCACCGGCACCATATGCCACAGGTAAAATAATGATTGCATTTACAAGGAGGGTTATTTTTCTTGCCTTGTTGATTGACCATCCTTTTTTTATCAGGGCACCCGAGGCTAATCCTCCAAGAAGGCTTCCTGCATCTGCCATTATAAAAATAATAAGGAAAGGCAGACCTATGTTTTTTATATCCACCCCAAACTGTACGGCAAGGAATTTCGCACCCCAGAAAAGATAAAACCACCAGACTCCGTCAGTAATTGTTGTCAGGGCAAATGCCCATGTCTCCCTTTTTGGCAGAAGCCTGATCCATGGAATTTTTTCCGTTGTCTCCTCTTCAGAATCGCTGTTGATATAAGCCAGCTCATCCTTTGACAATTTAGGATGAACCTCCGGCTTCTGATAAGTTCTTATCCAGAGAAAAACCCAGAGGGCGCTCAGAACTCCGGTAAAGAGAAATGGTATCTGCCAGTTATGGCCATCAACAGTTACAATTGCACCCACGATAAACGGAGCCAGGATAGCTCCGACGCTTGTTGAAGCATCGAAAATACCTGTCGCGAATGCCCTGTCTTTCTTTGGGAACCACTCAGCAACAGTCTTGATTGCCGCAGGAAAATTACCCGATTCGCCAATCCCGAGTCCAAAACGTGCGACGATAAACCCGATAAGGCTGAAGGCGGGCCTCACGACAGCATGAAGCATTCCAAAAAGACTCCAGATTGCAATTGAAATCGTATAGCCAATTTTAGTTCCGAACCTGTCAATTATTCCCCCCATGAAAAGAAGTCCCAACCCGTAGGCAATTTTAAAGGAGACCATTATGGCCGCATAATCCTTGTTTGTCCAGTTGAACAGGGTTTGCAGTGTTGGTGCCATAACTCCGACGATGCTCCTGTCAAAGTAATTTATCGTTGTGGCCATAAACACCAGCGCAAGTATCCTGTACCGGTAGTTTCCTGTTCTGTTTGCAGGTTGGGGCATCCTTTCCGTATTTATTAATATTTGAATTAGCTGTCTAAACTTTATCCGGAAGCAGATATGGCTTGCGGTATTCCTTCCTTGTCAGCAAAGCATCAGCATCAGGAGCATTCACGAATTTCTCTGTTGCCCCGTTAAAGTACAATTCCCTTCCCACGCGGTATGAAATATTTGCCAGGTGAGGAAGATCTGATGACATTACACCTTCGCTTACATCACAATGAAGAAGATCATTTTTGCCTGCCCGTATTGCATCTACAAAATTCGTATAATGGGTCTCAGTTGGTACTCCTTCTGTTTCTTTTGAACCTGCGAATGGTTCCTTCTCCCTTTTCCTGAAAGCCCTCCAGGTGTCGCCTAATATTTCAAGATATCCGTCGCTGCCATAAAACAGGTTTCCGGCCTCATTGCCCTTATAGCCTTCCTGATTTGTATACCAGCCCCTGGTTTCGAATTCGAGCATTGTACCATCTTTATACTTAAATACGCTGGTCTGAGTATTGGGAGTTTCCTGTGATGTCATTTCATTGCCGTAAGTCTCAACATCTCCGTAGGCCATTTTCCCGGGGGTCATCTTATCGGGCGGGCTGGGCTGTTTTTTGAGTCCCCATAATCCGCCGGCAGAATATACGCTTACCGGATGCTCATTCTTATTCAGTCCCCACCTGGCAATATCGAGCTGATGAGGTCCGGTGTTCCCGGTATCCCCGTTGCCTGTATCCCAATACCAGTGCCAGACATAATGGCTTCGTTTTTCATTGTATGGTCTCCATGGAGCAGGCCCCAGCCAACGCTCGTAATGAAATGTTGCAGGTGGTTCGCTGTCCCTGGCGATACCATATGAATCACGCGCCTTGTAGCACAGGCCGCGGGCCATGAAAAGCTCTCCTATACCACCGTCATGCAGGAATTTAATTGCCTCCATGACATTTTTCGATGACCTGTTATTCAGACCAACCTGAACACGCAGATTATATTTCCGTGCGGCTTCGACCATCTTTCTCCCTTCAACAATATTATAGGAAGCAGGTTTTTCAACATAAACATGCTTACCGGCCTGGAGAGCCCAGATTGTTGCAAGTGCATGCCAGTGATTCGGTGTAACAATAGAAACGGCATCAATCTCCTTATCATCCAGCACCTTGTGCATATCCCATTCGACACCCGGCTTATCACCGGTTTTATCGATCACCATTTTTGTGCGTGATCCGAAAAGCTGTTCATCAGTATCACAAAGGGTTTTGAGTTTCACATTGTGGCTGCTTTTCAGATTACACCAATTTTCAATATGAAAACTGCCCTGGTTACGGATACCGATTACAGAAACAGTAATTCGCTCATTTGAGCCGATAATGGAGCCATATGATTTAGCGCTGAAGCCTATACCTCCGATAGCTATTCCTGCTGAACCCATAACGCTCGTCCTGATAAATTCACGTCTTTTTGTCATTCTTTTATAGATTTAAAATAACTGAATCAATATTTTGAAGCAAAATCATCTGAATATGCATTGATCTCAGAATCTGAAAGATCAGAGCCTGAATTGACAATCACCCTGTACCTGAATGTAGCGGATTTGCCGGCCGGGATCCGAAAGTTTAAAGTCTCTTTTCCCTGTGTAAAATCAAAAGCGCCAAGCGGATTGGCAGAAAAAAGGCCATAACCGCGTGCATGCCAGTAAGTCGGATAACTCTGGTTTTCCGGATGGTCACATACAACGAGCGATATTTTTTCATCTCCGATATTCCCGTACAGGTCCATCCATTTTGCACGCGTGCTCCACACAGCATCGCCGGTTATGCCTTCGCTGCTTCTGTAATTACCTGTAATATCTTCATTAGCAAGAGCTTTTACAGTTGTAGTTCCGCCTTTTGTCTCTTTAATCACAAGGTCTTCCTTCGATGGCAACTGCAGCTGACGTGCAACTCGAATCCCGAACATTCCCTCCTTTGTATCCTTGAATTTTACTGTATCGTGGGTAGCGGTCAGAGTGGTGATACGGTCGACAATACGCACCTTCCCTGAAGCTATGAAATGGTATTCGGTTTTTTCTGCAAGCAGCTCATTCCCCACAGAATCGATCCAGCTCTCATTTGTTATGAATATCCCTTCGCCGTTTTCAATAACCATCTTCTCAATATTGAGATGCTTTATCTCCCCGCTCCTGACACCCCATTTACCTTCAGATCCGTTTCCCCAGAAATCGAGTCCGTTCACATTTCCATAGTTAAGCCAAATGCCGATCTGGTGTCTGTGGTCAGTACTTTCACCCGGCTTTGGATTACGGGGAAATCCTCTCGTAATTTCAGTTCCTTCTGATGTAAATACCGGATAGAGTATCGGTTTATATACATTGTCGTACCAGCAAAAGGAGGTAAAGAGTTTCCCATCCGCAATAATATCAATCTTTTTATCAGATGAGTGATCGGCGAATTCGATCTTTAAAGGTTTCATGTCTTTAACCGGCCGGCCCGACTTTGTGCCACAGGAAAAGGAGAGGACTACGGTTAAGAGTAAAATAGTGAAGGAGTATGATTTCATGTCAGTATGAATTTGAATATTATTTTAATATCGGGAATAGCTTAAGCATCTCATCATGATCGGGTTTTCTGCTGTAATCGGCCAGTTTAAATGATTCGGCATTTACAATCTTTGAAGCCTGGGGTTCATTGTACCACTTTTTGAGACACTCCCGCACTGCCGGGGCCGGAGGCGACAACCATACTCTCATGAATTTAAGCCTGTCCTCCTGTCCTGCCGGAACCTTGTCAAGGGTACCATCGAGCCATGGGAGCCACTCAAAAAACTGAGATTCATGTGCCGCTGCAGCATAAAGTTTCTGGTCCGCCACATTATCAATATCTATTGCTATATCAGGATCAGTAGTATTTGACCAGAAAAAAACAGGATTCTTTTTGAGTGGAGGTGTGTCAGGAGCTACATTGGGCACAAGAACCATGAAGGATGCATCCTGTACCAGCAGACTTGTATAACGGTGATCGGGATGATAATCATTTGAAGGATGTGTGATAACAATATCTGCCTTCCAGTTCCGAATCTCCCTTATTACCTTCAGGCGGTTCTCAAGAGTTGGCATTAACTCGCCATCGTGGTTATCGAGAACAGTATATTCAACACCAAACCGGCGGCCTGCCTCCTGGGCCTCAGCCATACGCCTTTTCGCCAATGCTCCTCCGCCCATGGACTGATGACCGGCATCCCCGTTTGTCATTGAGACAAACTTTACCTTATGGCCCATCTTGGCATACTTTATAGCGATACCGCCTGCCTCAAGATCGCAGTCATCGGGATGAGCACCAAAAACGATCACCCTTAAAGAATTATTCTGACCGTTTGCAACCAGAATAAAAACAAACGCAAGGAGTAAGAGAAGGAATTGTTTTTTCATGACTGAATAAATTGATTAAAAAGTTAAAGATATTTTGCAAAAATGAATTGATGAATTCACCAGATAATCTCCTGCCAATCTCCGTTCAACACCGGATCTGTTCCAAAAACAGAACGGCTCTGAACAAATGTATCCATTATGCGAGGAACTTCAAAATCTTTTTGGAAAATCCGGAAGAAGAGCAAAGATTAAACACAAAGGAAACAAAGGATGGCACAAAGGGAAACGAAGCAAAGACGTCAACCTGAAAGAACTTTGTAGGGACAGGTCGCGACCTGTCCCTACAGAAATGACCCAAAAATCCTGTAGAGCCGGGTCGCGACCCGGCCGTTCCAAATTCAATACCTTCCCCCATTGAGTTTTTTTGAAAAGTATTGGTATATTGCCTGCTCAACTAACTCTATGAAAATAATTAAGAGATCGCTGTTTCTGATTGCAGTTGTTTGTTTACAGGTCAGTCTTCTTTCCGGACAGGAGAAGGAGAAGGTTAAGATGAAAAAAGGGTGGACATTCGGGGCATTTCCTGTATTTGGATATGATTCGAACACAGGTGTAAAATACGGGGGAATACTGAAATTATTTGATTACGGGGATGGCACAAAATACCCTATGTATGATCAGAATCTGCATTTTGAATGGTCAAGGACCACAAAAGGTTCAGGAATCAATCAGCTGACCTATGAGACCCGGAATCTGATACCGGGGATCCGTTTGCTTGCAGAAGCGAGTTACCTCACAGAGAAAGTACTTGATTTTTATGGCTTTAACGGATATAATGCATATTACAATCCTGCAATGACAACTTCAGGAGATCCATCATATATCTCACCGGTTTTCTACCGCATGGATCGGAATATGGTAAAGCTGAAGCTGGAGTTTATCGGGAAGCTTAAGGGAAAGAATCTGAAATGGTTTGGCGGATTTGAGTATCTGAACAACAAGCTGGACACCGTTGATATAGATAATCTTAACAAAGGCAGAGACCCTGATGATTATCTTCCGGCAGTAGGCGGCGGTCTCTATGGCAATTTTGTCAGATGGGGTCTGATACCTGAGGATCAGATCCATGGAGGCCAGACAGGTGCCTTCAAGATCGGAGTTAAGTACGACACCCGTGACAATGAAGCCAATCCTATGAAAGGACTCTGGACAGAAGCACAGCTTCTTATGATCCCCGGATTTCTAAGTGAAGGATACAACTATACCCGTTTCGCTTTTACCCACAGACAGTATTTTACTCTGATCTCAGAAAGGGTAAATTTTGGCTACAGGCTCTCCTATCAGGCTAAATTATGGGGACAAATGCCATTTTATATGTTGCCGCTTGTGTACAATTCAGCGCCTCAGCTTACTTTAAGCGGTCTCGGAGGTGCAAAGACAATCCGCGGTATTCTCAGGAACAGGGTGGTGGGTGAAGATTTTGTATATGGAAATGCTGAAATCAGATGGAAGGTTTTCAGGGCGATTATCTTTAATCAGAATTTTTATTTTGCCCTCTCCGGATTTGCAGATGCAGGGATGGTGACCGGCAAATATAAACTTCCCGAAACTACCGATCCTGAAGGGATTGCATGGCTGGCAAAAGGAGAAAAGGAACAGCTGCATATCACATATGGAGGAGGAGCTCATTGTGCACTCAATGACAATTTTGTTCTGACCCTTGATTATGGCTGGTCCGATGATCCGCGGGATGGGACAAGGGGAACCTATCTCGGAATGGGCTTCCTGTTCTGATACTGACCTTTACGCTAAATCCTTTATCATCCAGATATCGCAGCAGAAATGGCCTGAATTGCCCATACGCGAAGGAATAAAACTGAATCCGGCCTTTTCATAGATCCCGATCGCCTTGCTCAGTTCCGGCATTGATTCCAGGTACAATTGCCTGTAGCCCAGCTTTCGTGCCTCTTCAAAGGTTTTTTCCATAAGCATTCTGCCGACACCTCTCCCCCTGTGCTCAGGCAGACAGATAAAGCTTCACAAGTTCAGCACACCCTTCAGGCAGTCCGGGAGTCGCATAAACTCCGCAACCTCCCATGATCTTTCCATTCTCTTCGGCTATCCAGTAACAGGAGCCTGGTTTCCTGAACAGGCTGTAAAGATCATCGGTTGTCGGATCATAATACACTGTGCCCGGTTTGTCAATCCTGAATTCCCTGAAGACCGATCTGATCAGCTCTGCTATCTCCGTGTTGTCCCTTTCTTCAATCCTGCGCAAGATGATATTCTGATTTCCCATGATGTTTACAAGAATGTTGATTCGTGCATCAAAAATAAATAATTCTTTTATAAGGATATGAAAAACATTTCCCCGTAAAAGGTCAAGTCTTACTAATCCTGATCAACTTCGAAACAGCTTCATGCCCCGGATCAAAGGTAAAAATTGTTAATACTTTATGAATTATCAACAATTGAAGACTCCATGTTTTGACTACATTTGAACAATAAAACCGAAGCTTATTGAAAATAACATCGACCCGGGGATCAATTCTTAAAAGATTCATATTCAGCAAGGTTTTTACTCCCGCCTTGTTTTTAACTCTCTTTGCCGGAAATTCAGCAGCTAAGGATTATATAGTCTCAGGAACAGTAACTGATATGTCAGGGATTGTAGTTCCGAACGCAAAAGTTTCGATGCTCAACGGGACTGTCGAATATAGTGCTGTATCAGGAACTGACGGCAGTTACTCTTTAAGAATATCCGGCATATACGGTGATAATTCTGATATGCTCGAACTCGGGATGCCTCATCCAAACCCTTTCACCTTCGCAGTTAACATCCCATTTATAATAAACTCTTCAGGTGATGTACGCTATACAGTTTACAACTTTTCCGGTCAGAAAATAACAGATATTCTATTCCGCGATGTAATTGCAGGGAGCTACAGGATAATATGGGACGGATGCAACGATAACGGATCGCCTGTCAGACAGGGCATATATATTTATGCTCTTACCTTCAAAGGGAAGACATGGTCATCGAAAATTATCAAGTCGGTTGGATATTCTGCTTTCTCCTCAGCCACCACGCTTGAACCTGTAATGTTGCCACCTGTCATACCACCTGTCACTTCGCCTTCATTAAGCGTACCTGTAATTACAGCCGTCAACTGTACCGGCTATTATCCTCTGAGGCTTACCGATATTGTAGTAAGGCGCGACACAACGATCGATTTTATAATTGCAAGGATGGAGGAGATCCCATACAAAACACAGCCTGACAATATTGCAATGTTTACCGAATCGGGATACAGACCATTGATTCTGAAGGGTATTAATCTTGGAGCCGCCACGCCCGGAACTTTTCCCGGAGAGATTGCCTACTCTGTTCCCGGGGAGCTTTACGAATCATGGATCAACAGGATAGGGCAGGCAGGCTTTAACAGCATAAGGATCTATACTCTTCACCCTCCGGTATTTTATGAAAAACTGGCAAATTACAACAGCCGGCACCCGTATGATCCTATACTGCTTTTCCAGGGGATCTGGCTTGAAGAAATTGATACTCCATCCGATCCCTCACAGTTTGATCTTATTCTGAGGGAACCGGCATTCAGGACGGAAATCCATGAGATAATTGATTGCATCCATGGCAATAAAAATATTGCATTCAGACCTGGTAAGGCATATGGAACTTATATTACAGACCTATCAAGGTGGACCGCCGGATACATTATTGGCAGGGAGATAAGCCCGGCTGAGGTTTCATATACAAATTCAGCAAATCCCTCCGTTACCTCATTCACCGGAAATCAGTTCAGTATTTCATCAGCATCACCTACTGACGTCTTTGCCGCAACAATGCTCGATGAGACGGCCTCATTTGAGAATCTGCATTATAATGTGCTCCGCCCTGTCAGTATATCAAGCTGGCCAACACTCGACCCGTTGACGCATCCCACAGAAGTCTATACCGATGAAGATTCCGAATCGATCGATATCACAAAAATAAACAGGGCTCAGTCACAGGCAGGGATCTTTGCAACCTACCACGCCTATCCCTATTATCCGAATTTTATAAGTGATCAGCCATCGTATCAGACTTTCAGCGACGGAGAAGGCCAGAACAGTTATCTGGGTTATCTTAATGACCTTAAGAATCATTATACCGATATCCCGCTTGTAATCGGGGAGTTTGGTGTTCCATCAAGCTGGGGCAGTGCACATCAGTCGTTCAGCAATATGGACCATGGCGGATATTCGGAAATTCAGCAGGGAGAAAAAAACATGAGGCTTATGCACAACATTCTCGATGCAGGATGCGCCGGAGGCTTCATGTTCTCATGGATAGACGAGTGGTTTAAGCCAACCTGGATAGTTCAGTACCTCGAGGCCTTCGGTTTTCTTTCCGACGGAACAATGATACCCACGCGCCAGCTGTGGCAAAACGTAACATCACCGGAGCAGAATTTCGGCCTTGTAAAATTTGTCGAGAAAGATATCCTCCCATATGTGGGCTATCAGATCAATAATCACAACGGACCTGTCAGCAGGATTGAGGCAACAAATGACAACAGCTTCTTTTATCTTAATATAGAGGTCGAACCCGGCATCACAGCAGGAGATACTGTACTTATAGCATTCGACACCTATTCCGAAAATACGGGTGAGTCTGTTCTGATAAATGGGAAAAGTGTTGAGAACAGGTCAGAGTTTTTGTGCAGTTTTGTGGCAGGCAATGACTCCGCCCTCCATTATGTTACCGAGGCCTATGATATGTACGGCCTCACCGCAAGGTTCAATCTGTCAGATCCTTCAGTTCAGAAATATAAAAGCACAGTTACCGACGGAGCTCCCTGGAAGCTCATGAGATGGATAAATGATGAATTTAAGAAAACTGTTCAGGATATTGGACGGCTGCCTGTTGAAAATTCAGCTGATTTCTCTGAGGGAAACAGAACTGCCATTGCCTGGAGCTCAAATAAACTCAAACTCCGTATACCATGGACAATGCTCTATTTCTATGATCCTACAAGGATGTCAGTTATTAACGGAGCCGTATCGAACGATGGAGGATATACTTTTACAATTGAAACTGCACATTCTGACGGAATTGCTTTATCTGTATATTATAAAGGCACTGTGGTTTCTACAACTGACAGGTATAACTGGAATACATGGCTTGTTGTTCCTCCGACAACTCCCAAGGAAAAGGAATCCCTGAATATTGTTCAGGAAGGACTGATGGCTATCCCGGGATTTGCCAACTGATATTTCAGCTGCTAGGGCTTTTTAACCTTCTTCTTCTTCTTCTCAAAGCCGCTTCTTTTGGCTTTTCCCCATCCCTGTTTGCCGCTAATGGCTTCAAAATTACCTATCAGGGCGAAGAGTGTATGCATTGGATAGAAGAATGGTTCAACGAGTGCAGAGGCAAGGAGGCGCAACACATCTCTTTTCCTTCCATATTTATGAAAGGTGATCTCTTCAAAAAGTACTGCCCAGACTGAAAGACTTACTGCAAAAGTATAGACAAAGAGAAAGAGCAGCAGAAAGAATGGAAGGTTCAACTTATGCGAAATTGCCAGATAGATTGTATAAACAAATCCGGAGAAGGCAATCAGCGGAGAGGCCCATTCAAATAAAAGCCAGTAGGGATAGCCCAGTACTCCAAGTCTTCCATAGCTGGGGTTCATGAATAGTTTCTTGTGTGTCCACAATGATTCAATCAGTCCGCGTGTCCACCTGGTACGCTGTTTCCTCATTGACTTGAAATCGGAAGGAGCTTCTGTCCAGCAGAGAGGATCGGGGATATATGTAACTTCGTATTTTTCATCCCGCTCTGCCTTGAACCTGCGCATACGGAGAACAAGTTCCATATCTTCCCCAACCGTTTTCACGCTGTAGCCGCCGGCCATTATCACAGTCTCGCGATCGAACATTCCCATTGCGCCTGAGATAAGCATTAATCCGTCGAGATGGCTCCAGGCCATCCTTCCAAGAAGAAATGCACGAGTATATTCGAGCACCTGAAGGCGCGGCAGGATCTGCTCGGGAAGCTTTATTTCGCGAATATGGCCACGTTCAATTTCGCATGAATTGACGATCCTGATCACTCCGCCCGTACCTATTACCTTGTGATCCTTCTCCTCGAGAAAGGGTTTAACCAGCTTCAGGATTGAGTCTGCTTCAATTATCGAATCGGCATCAATGGTCACTATCAGGCTGTTTCTGCTTATATTTATTCCTGCGTTGAGCGAGTCGGCTTTTCCTCCGTTATTTTTATCTATAACGGTAAGCCTGTTATATGAAGGGTTATCTGATTTGTATACTCCTTTTATTCTTTCGCATGGGATCCTGTAATCAAAGTAGTAGTTGACCTTAACGAGTTCAAATGCCTGGACGATCTTCTGGAATGTGTCATCCGTTGAACCGTCATTCACGATAATTACTTCGAAATTGTTATAATATAGTGACAACAGAGTTCTTACATTGTCGATAATAGATTTGCTTTCGTTAAAAGCAGGTGCAATTATCGATATTCTTGGGCACGAGTGGCGACAACACAAGAGTGTTGTAATTGATATAGCTGTTCTTCCTCAGATACTTTCTGAGAGCTGCTGCGGAAAAAATTCCAAGCAGAAGGTACGAGGTAAAGAGTACCAGTGTAAGAATGAAGATAAGATTTGCAAAAAGAATTCCCATGGCTTTTAGTTAATTCTCCTGTCCAGTACGTGTCTTACAATAATATTATAATTCTTGTATTCCGATTTCATAATTTTAACAAGTGCTTTAACACCCTCCTCACCCATTTTTTCTATCGATTTTGTGGCTTCAATCTGCAGCTGTACATCATCCTCTTTGTCGAGAACAAGCTTCAGAAATCCCAGCATGGATGTATCTGGCATTTTCCCCATTGATTTTACAATCTCAAGGCATGTTTTATAATCCTGATTTTTATACATATGCTTCAGGATTTCAAGAGTGGATCTCATTCCAAGATCACCCGCCACCTGAACTGCAACCAGCCTTATGGCCGGTGAAGCATGCAGAAGGGCTTTATGGATCTCCTCTTCTGCATCTGTCTGTCTGAATTCCCTTATCATTCGCAGTGCAAATACAGCAACTGTGTCATTTGATGATGTTACCCATTGTTTAAATGCAGGCACTGGAATATTATGCTGTATGATAAGATCGTGCAGAGTTATCTGCTCCCAGAGCGAGAATGGGCGTTTAAGCCTTGTAAGAAACTCAAAATGATCTTTATCGCTAAGCCTTACAAGCGCTATCTGGGCTTCCATCCTGAGAATCTCGTTCGATGAATCAAGCGCTTTATAAATGACATCATTCGCATCCCTTATATTCATAAATGCCAGTTCCCGGAATCCTTTTATTTTTTTATGCCATCTATAGTTCCGGGCTTTTGCAAGTGAATCCTTGTCGAGTCCGAGCTGTTTATACAGATCAAAAAGCTTATTGCTTTCTTCTCCTTTCAGATTCACGCTCACATCGATCATCTGCTCAATCAGAACCTGGCGGCTGTAGCCATTCGATGCGATAGCCCTGAATTCCTGGGATGTTGCGCCGCCATACAGATAATCAACTATCAGACTCTGATATTTTTCCATTAAATACTGCCGCACTTTTTCTTCCTTCTCCATCCGCCTCCTGTTCATGAGTATGACAATCAGAAGGGTGATCATCGAACAGATTGAGATAAGAATTGTAATAATAAGGGCATTTACAAACATGAATGACTCCCCGAAATATTTAACTCTCTTGAGCCATGGACTGTTTGCATTAAAGAAGATGATTTCACCATCCCGATAGACAGTATCAGCAACGGTTTCGGGAGTATCAATGACTGGTCCGGGATGATAGGAAAGTTGTGTAAAATGCGAAGTATCCTCTATGGTGTCTGTTGCTATTATTGGGAGTTGCGCACTCTTTACCTGTTCAGCAGCAGTTTCCATATTATCAGAATCGATCCCGTCTACCATCGGAAGCCTGGATATTCTTACCTTGTAAAGTCCTTCCTCCATAACGATTCTCACTTTTATATCGGAAAGGTTAAGCATCCCCTTGGAGATCTTTTCTGCATTGGATTTGTTTTTGAATGCTCCGACCTGAATGGGGAAAGTATCTTTTGGAGAAACCACAAAAATATCCTCAAAGACTTCCCTGAGGTAGTCCTCTATGTTTATAAGGGTATCTGTTTTGCTGACTACCTTAGCTAACTGCACTTCAACATTTGGAGAACAGTAACTTATTCCGGCAGGCATGCGAGGAGAAGCATTGATCTCAAAAACCACTGCATTTGACAATAAGGGCAATATCAACAGCAGCAAATACTTCATTATTTCATTTTAATTGCATATGTGAAATTTACATTCCCTTCAAATCTGTTCCTCCATATATTTTCAGCATATTCTTCATATGAATAGCCTGTTCCGATCCTCATCATCAGCTTAGGCGTGAGAGAAACATTATAAGTCAGCCTGGCACTGTAAGCACTTAATCTCATAAGGTCAGTCTGTATATCAAATGGTTCATCCGGAGCAGTTCCTGCTCCCAGTGTAAGCTGCAGAAAATCTTTTATCATTAAAATACCTTCTGATGTTAAGATATCCCGAAGTAGTCACACCGTTGTCCTTAAAATAGAGGTAAGCCCTGAGCGACATCCAATATCTTCCGATATATTTCTCAACAGATGCCAGGGCGATAAAGATATTCCGGTTGAAATAATAATAGTTACCTCCTGCTGATACAGCCCAGCCGGCAGGAAGAACCTGCCAAACCTCCAGTGCTGCCCTGTGAGTGGGAAAGTAAGCACCGGGACTGTAGCCGTATGCGAGATAGGCATAATTCTTTGCAGAAAGCTTAGGATATGCTTCAGCTTCAATCTGCCATTCAGTAGCGTTATCAGGATCGGGCTCTCCTATTATTGCATTCCCTATATTTACACCGGCGGCTGCGAGCCCCCAGTTAAACCTGTGCTCCGCTCCTGCATTAAAAACCTGCCAGTACCTGTTATAGGGGTCACTGAAAGTATCGAATAAATACCCGGCCCTTATTCCTGTGGATACAGGATTATTTTCTTTTGACCAGGTGAGAATATCCCTTTTTGCAGATAAGGCATCAGCATTGTCTGGTTCGGACATAAGGAGAGTATCAATGACTGCAGTCGCATTTGCATAATCCTTTTGCCAGGCGAGTATTCGCCCCAGAAGAATCCTGGCATCGCCGTACGATGGATAGCTGTTAACAAGTCTGCGTGCATCAGCAGATGCGCTGTCTAGTTTCCCTTCGAAAGCCATTGCCCTGATACGAGTATATTCCGCTTCCGGATCTTTGATTTCCTGTGAAAAAAGCGGGACGGAAACCAGTAGCCTTGCCAGGGTAAAAATAATTAAAAGCAGGATAGCTCTTCCGTTCATAAGTCCAGTTTGAGAATTGATCTGATCCTCTGGGTAAGTTCAGAAGGATTAAAGGGCTTTACAATATACCCGTCAATATCCATCTCACCAGCCTGTCGCTGCACCTCCAGATCACTGAATGCCGACAAAACGAGTACAGGCGTTTTCTGCTTGAGATCCTTCCTGATAAACTTTATTATTTCAAGTCCGCTGTGAAACGGAAGATGAATATCGACAAGAACAAGATCATAAAGAGTTTTTTGCAGAAATTCAAAAGCCTTATTGCCATCCTCCGCAAGATCAACCTGAAATCCATCCTTTTCAAGAACAACAGAAAGGGTTTTCACGACCAACTTATTATCTTCACATACCAGCAATCTCATCTTGGAAAAAAATACCCCCTGAGTATTTTCACTTTTTATTCAATTAAAATAAAATACCAAATATATTAGTTGGTGATAAAGATAAAAAGATAAAAACAAGTATTATCAATTATTTCCAAGTAATTAGATGGTTTTTGACGAAAGTGGAAATATATATGGCATCTGGTTAATATCTATGCTGCAAACCATGCTTTCAGACAATTGAGAATTTCAAATATATGTCAAAAAGAGGTGTTTAACAGGTTAACCATTAGTTGTAATTGGAGGAAAAGACCCTTTTTATTCGAAAAATCTTCCGGCTCTCTTAAGATTTTTCGAGCGTCTGTCCCACAAAAATGGTGACCTTTTAAAATGGATCCTCTAAGAAAACGGGCAAGTAATATATGGTTCAGCTACAACGAGAACCAGTAATTAAACTTGATCAGAAATATATTATTGGGAAATATGCTCCTGAGCTCTTTGTAAGATTCTTTAAGAGAGGCCTGTGATGAAGCTGAGGTTCCTGTCCGTTCGCTTGACCAGACAAAATATATTGAAGAACCAAGGCGGTATTCCCATTTTGCCACGAAGTTTGAGCGGAACTGATGGAAGTTGAAATCGGGATTTGCTACCGTATAATCTGCCACCATATCGCCATTTTCATCAAACAGGTAATTGCCATCGGAAAGGACCACGTTGTTATACAGTTCAAATCTGTCATTATATTCATCAGCAACAGCGTCTGTCACATACTTGAATTCGGAATAGATGCCTTTTGAAATAAAGGGGCTTCCATAGTATTGAATAGAGAATTCAGGGGTAATATTGAGATCCAGTCTGAGTGTTACACCCATTGTCGTCTGATCGATTGTTCCAAGGATATATCGCTGCTCAGAATTATAACTCCTCGTTGCAACATATTGAAGTTCGTCATTGTTATCGATATAGTCGCCGGAAACACCGATCTTGAATCTCCTGAAGGGCCGGAAGGTAATACCGGGTTTAAGCTCATAGCTCACCGCAGAATTCTCACCTTTATACTCATAACTGTATTCAAGTCCTAAAGCTACCTTTTTCGAATTATCAGTATGCAGGCCACCGAATGAAAGGAGGGAATAAGGCATCATCATATCGTAACCTCCGCGGAGTATTTTGGTATTGATGGCTGCTGAATGAAAAATAAGATTCAATCCAAGGCTCCACTGATTTTTGAATTCAGAGGTAAATGCAAGATGTCCTCCTGAACCAAGAAAAGTTGAATTGAAGTTCCAGGAGTTGAATTGTTCAAGATCGATCTTATAGGTCCTGAAGATCGAAACCGGTTTATTCACAAAATATGCTATTTCATTTTCCTGGTTGATAACATCTGCTGAATTCATATATCCCAGATCGTTTAATTCAACCCCGGGAGAGAGCCAGGTAACACCTGTAGAATATCTCCATAATCCTTTCGATCCTTTTCCGATCTTGAATTTTCCCCCGTAGCCGCTTAAATTCGTTCGTGATGTATCATAGTCAAGATAATCTGCACCCGGGCGCTGATAATACCTTGCAGAGGATTCCTGCAGGGTGGTCATTGCTGTGGTTGTGCCATTCAGATAACTTCCGATCAGGCGTCCGTCAACATAAAATTCCTTGTCATTCCAGTGATGCCTGATATCAAGGCCTCCGGTATATGCATCGTCTGCGAGAAACTCAAGGTTGGTTTCCTTGATCACTCTGTTTACTGATGTAAGCATACCCCCGACAACGGTATTTGAGCCATTGTAAGTCTTTTGGAGCCTTGCAACCATATAATTGGTGAGCGGCTCCACTTTAGTCGTGCTGATGTTTCCTTCCGGATCGCTAAGCCTTGCATATTCATTTGCTGTCACACTCTGAATAAGACCCACTGACAATCCTTTCGATGTAGTTCCGCTGAGCTTGACAGCGCTCAGTATAGTTGTCATATCAGGATTATCAACATAAAGAGAATCGTTGGATTCAGGAGTTATTGACGGAGAATGGCCTATCCTTCTTGAGTAAAAAAGGCTCTCATTGTCAAATTTATAATCAAAAATTGTCAGCCCTTCAAGAAAGAAAGGCCTCTTCTCTTCATAAAATGTTTCAAATGCTGTCAGGTTCATCACCGAAGGATCTGATTCGACCTGTCCGAAATCCGGATTGACAGTGAGATCGACCGTAAAATTGCTTGAGACACCAATTTTGGCATCCAGCCCTGCATTTCCACTCCATCGTCTTCCCTTGTCTGCAAAAGGATTTGAAGGCTGCTTTTCCATAGTCTCAAGTTCCCCGAGAGCATATGGCATAATTTCCAGCCGTTGTGATTTTTTCAATCCCTTTATCCCATGCAATTCTCCAAAATTAAAGAGGACGCCAGGCCCTGTACGGGTCTGATATTCCCAGTCGCTCTCCTCCATTAAACGGTTAATCCATCTCCAGGAGTGCATTCCCCAGACCTGATCTTCCTCCTTGCTGTAGCGAAGCTGGCTCAGAGGAATTTCAATCTCTGCCACCCATGCAGAATCCTCCAGCCCAGTCTTACCCTTCCATACAGCATTCCAGTTAAAATCCCAGTTTTCAGGATTGAACAGAACCAGATCAACCTTTTGCCCCCAGGCTGAGAGATTGAATTCAAAACCAGTCCGGTGATCATGATAGCTATCAAAATTTATACCTATCATATCTCCTGCGAATTCATCACGTGTACCGGCCAGACGCTGTATCTTCTGAGGTTCACCATCATAAGCACGGAAAGCCACATAGATATATTTATCATCGTATTGTATATTCAACTCTGTGGGATAAGTTGGCTTTGCTCCTTCGTCAGGGATCCACTGATGATAGTCTCCCGCCCATGTTCCATGCTTCCAGCATTCATCATCAAGCTTGCCGTCGATAGCAGGTCTGGAAGTAACTAGTCTGGTAGTTGTATAAACCGGCTGCACCACTGCCCCTTTTTTAGGAACAGTGTCCTGGAGAGGTTCACCCCCTTCCGCATGGCCGGATGGGAATGCAGGTATTGTTAAAAAGAATCCGGAAACAAAAAATGTCAGAATATTCTTAAAAATTGCAGATGGTTTCATTAAACAGCCGGGCAAGATAGATTTTATAATAAAAGAGGTAAATCCTGATGATTTGTTCCAAATATATAAGAATAACTCTATTCAAAATACATTTTAACATTTATTGACATAACCATCCTGAATAGAATGACAACAGTCAAACCCTTCCCTTGCCCCTATAAATGAGTTACAAACCCATCCCCTAACCCCCTTTAAATAAGTTAAAAAACCATCCCCTAACTCCCTATAAATAAGTTACAAACCCATCCCCTAACCCCTTCCCTTAAGGACTAAGGGAAGGGGCAAAAGACGTTACTATCAGATTGTTAGCTCTTACCCTCCCCTTATTTTTTTAAGGGGAGGGCAGGGAGGGGTTAAAACTCATACTGGGGAGGGCAGGGAGGGGTTAAAGCTCATATTGGGGAGGGCAGGGAGGGGTTAAAGCCACGTCTACTGACCAGAATCCATCTCCGTAGCCCTCTGAATACCCGAGGCTACTTCAGGGATGATCCCCATTTTAACATATATAGGACGAACGAGAACTTTCAGCTCAGGGAGCTTTCTCAAAAAGAACAAAGCGCCAATGATTGTTGCTATGCCTCCGGCAAACATTG
>CAWFRW010000010.1:0-157375 GCA_963818295.1 uncultured Bacteroidales bacterium | reverse complement strand
TGATAAGGCCAAGAGCCGGCGATTTCCTATATTCCGGACCGGAGTTTGAAATAATGCTGCGCGAGACAGAGATCTGCAGGGAATGCGGGGCAGATGGTATAGTAACCGGGATTCTAAACTCCGACGGAACAATTGATACTGAGAGAACATCGGAACTTGTAAGAATTGCACGCCCTATGTCGGTGACATTTCACAGGGCTTTTGATATGTGCATCGATCCGTTTCAGGGACTGGAGGATATAATTAAGACAGGAGCTGACCGAGTTCTTACCTCAGGTCACAAAAACAGTGCTGAGGAGGGTTCAGCACTTTTGGGAGAGCTCGTACGACTGGCGGGTGAAAGGATCATTATAATGCCGGGAAGCGGAATAAATGAAACAAATATTGAAAAAATAGCAGGGATAAGCGGTGCAAAGGAGTTTCATTGCTCTGCCAGAAAGGTAATTGAAAGCGAAATGGTTTTCAGAAAGGAAGGAGTAACAATGGGCAATTTGCCCGGATATGATGAGTTCAGGAGGAAAGTTGCTGATACTGAAAAAATTAAAGATATAATAAGGATCTTAAGGGAGATATAGAGATCTGCCTGTCAGATTTTTCTTTTTTAACCACGGAGTATCACGGGGTTGCACGGAGGAAGACTCGGAGTAAGATCCCTTGGTGTCCATCCGATTATAGCAGTGCAACTCAGTGCAAACTCCGTGCAACTCTGTGGTTAAACATTTTAGAATGCATCACCTTGCCACTGAAGAAAGGTTATTCATTCCGAAATAAGAATTTTGGAGATTGTGCGAAAGCTGATATCTTTGGGGGAAATTTTTTCAATCCTGACAGTTTGAAATCATATTTATTAATCAATACAAATAACATATCGAGATTTTTATGAAAAAAGTCATTGCGCTTATAATGGTAATCCTTGTCACAGGTTTAATAAACCTGCAGATAACGAATGCCTGTACAAATTTTATAATTACAAAAGGGGCATCAACTGATGGATCAGTAATGATAACATATTCAGCTGATTCTCATGTTCTTTATGGAGAGCTCTATTACTGGCCTGCAAAAAACTGGCCGAAAGGCTCAATGGTTGATGTTTATGAATGGGATACAGGCAAATTTCTTGGCAAAATTCCACAGATAGCACATACCTACTCAGTTGTAGGCAATATGAATCAGCACCAGGTTTCAATTGGTGAAACCACATTCGGAGGACGTCCTGAATTAATGGATTCAACAGGTGTTGATCGATTATGGCAGTCTGATCTATTTAACCTTACAGAGGGCAAAAAATGCAAGGGAAGCTATTTATACTTTCTCCCAGCTTGTATCAGAGTATGGATATAGCAGTTCGGGTGAATCATTTTCAATTGGTGATGCCAATGAAGCATGGATACTCGAACTCATCGGCAAGGGACCAGGCAACAAGGGAGCTGTATGGGTAGCAAGACGTATTCCTGACGGATATATCTCAGGTCATGCAAACCATCCGAGAATTACAACCTTTCCGCTTGCTGACGGTAAAAAATCAATTACAACAAAAGAGATCGACAAGATCTATAATCCTGAAGTGGAGACTGTCTATTCATATGATGTAATAGATGTTGCACGCAGCTATGGCTGGTTCAATGGAGAAGATAAGGATTTCAGCTACAGCGACACATATGCTCCTCTTGATTTTTCAGGTGCAAGATTTTGTGAAGCAAGGGTATGGTCGGGATTTAATAAGGTTAACAGCCAGATGGGTAAGTATCTTGATTATGCAATGGGCGAGAACCTGAATAACAGGATGCCATTGTGGATCAAACCCGACAAGAAGCTTGATCTTAACGATGTAAAGCATCTTATGAGGGATTATTACCAGGGAACTCCTATGGATATGACAAAGGATATCGGAGCCGGACCATACAAAAGTACTGTAAGGTGGAGACCAATGGAATGGAAGGTAGACAGCACAAAGTATATTTTTGAGAGAGCTGTGTCAACACAACAGACGGGCTTTTCATTTATTGCACAGAGCCGTTCATGGCTTCCCGATCCGGTTGGCGGAATCAACTGGTTTGGAGTAGATGACACATATTACACAGTCTATTCTCCAATGTACTGCGGAATGACTACAATTCCTGAAACATTTGCTGTTGGAAACGGTGATATGATGACCTTCAGCGATAATGCAGCCTTCTGGGTTTTCAACCAGGTCACTAATTTTGCCTATACACGTACCAGTCTGCTTATCGGTGATCTTCAGAAAAAACAGACAGGAACTCGAGGATGGATATCTGAAAGAGACTGCAGGCTATCGACAAAACAGCTGCAGAACTGTATAAGAAAAGTCCTGAGAAAGCAGTAAAATATGTCACTGATTATTCTGTTAAATCAGGCAATAATACGGTGATGCAGTGGAAAGAACTTTATAAATTTCTGTTTGTTAAATATGTTGACGGGAATGTGAAGGAAAAGCAGGCTGTTCCGGCGGGATATAACAGGGTAAATCCCAAGCTCAGCCAGCCGGGGTACAGTGAAGAGTGGTACCGTGCTATTGTAAACAGTACAGGAGACAAGTTCAGGGAGAAATAGTGTTTAAAACTTTTTCGCACATAATGCGGATTATCAAAATATTATTTTTAAATTTGCGACCGGATTTTTGAAACCAAACTGAGAATACAAAATACTTTGCGAGATGAACTTAATGAATATTGTTGAGAAGGAATATGCGGTAAAAAACGAATTTCCAAAATTCATGGCCGGCGACACAGTGACAGTCCATTATAAGATTAAAGAAGGTAACAAGGAAAGAGTTCAGCAGTATCGCGGTGTTGTGATACAGAGGAGCGGAACTGCGAATACCGAGACTTTTACAGTAAGGAAAATGTCAGGCAACATTGGTGTTGAGAGAATTTTTCCGGTTGCATCGCCATTTATTGACAAGATTGAAGTCAATAAACATGGAAAGGTACGCAGGGCAAGGATTTTCTACCTTCGTGATCTTACCGGTAAGAAAGCCCGTATCCGCGAAAGGAAATTTTAATACAAGCGTAGTGATATATAGAAAGCCGTTCGTAATGAGCGGCTTTTTTTATTGGTTTGGCACGGATTACAAATGCGCAACGAAGTTGCACCAGTTAGCGCCGATTTGTAATCGGTGCTCTGGTAATTTTAAGAATCAATAGTTTGGCACGGAGTGCAAATCCGCGCACGCAGCCTTCCAGTGATCTCTGTGTAACCAAAAAATTTAAATCTTATTAACGAGTTCGGCTCCCTGCTTCTTTGCCTCCTCAACGAGCTTATTGGCCTGGTTATCGGCCTCCTTCACGAGCTGACCGGCTTTTTTGTCGGCATTCTTTTTCAGAGACTCTGCTCCCTTTTTGGCAGCCATCTGTTCAAGAGTGCTTTTCTTTGCGCTGTCGTCAATCAGCTTCTTAGCCTGAGTATCCGCCTCTTTCCTGATACTCTCCGCAGCCTTTGCGGCTTCATCCCTTAGTGCCTGTCCCTTCTCCTCTGCCTCCTTAACAAGCTGTGCCGCCTCCTTTTCTGCTTCTTCCTTTGTTTTCGCCCTGGCAACATCAACCAGCTTCCTTTGTGACCTCCTTCGTCACAGACTCCTTCCCTCCTGCTCCGGAAGCGCTGATTTTCCAAAAACCGGAGAGATAACCGGTTTTGTGAAAGTGCCTGTCACACTCAGATTCACCTTTATAACATCTGATGGTTTGTATGAGATTCCGAAAGCGGCAGCCTGGGCAGACAGATTATCTATCAGGGCATTTACCGACGAACCAAGATCTGACCTTGGCATTTCAGTCTTCACAAAGTAGTTTATTGTCTGATCTATACCCTGGTCACCGCTGATATTCATTTTAAGATTGCCTGTACGCACATCAAACGGTGCGACATAAATCCTGCCGTCATTGATCCTGAAGCTCACATTCACATCCCTGAAGGTATTGTTGTATTTATCACCGAGCTTAAGTGTCTCCTTCATTTTATTAAATGTTTCTGATTCCAGAAGGGTGATTTCATCAGATTTGAGTTTCCCCTCCCCGCTTATTGTATTTGTCACAGGCATCATGTCGCGGCCCAGAAGACTGCTGAATCCGAACTTCATGCTGATCTTTCCGTCAATTCCCTTAGCTGCAGGAGCAAGCTTCTGAACTGTATTGAAAGCTGTGAATGCATCCTTCACTGCAATACCCGTGATATCCATGTCTGCCTTCATGGATGGCTTCAGAGTGTCCCTTGTATCATAATCGGCATTCATTGACAGTGTACCATTCAGAATATTCATCCCGGCCTCACGCAGGCTTAGAATGCCATTTCTGACTATAATATGTCCTTTTACCTTCTCTCCTTTTATTGTTCCGTACCTGAATTCATCAATAATTGCATCAAAGTCGAAATCGATATTCCCGGGAACCTTCATCACTGAGAGGGATGTTGTATCCTCAACAGCTGAACTGTCGGCGGCGATTTTTGACATAATCTCCGATGCATCTGTCAAGTTTTGAATGCATTGAAAGATTACCCTTTATTGTCTGATCCTTTAAAAAGTAGGGAATATAATTTGAAAGACGGCCGTTAAGGGTAAAATCACTCCTGCTTCCAACAACAATATTTGCATCGGTCATTGAGGCATAAGCCGGAGAAAATTCAAAACCTGCCTTATTGATTTTAACCTCAGGATATCCCTTCATAGCAATAAGCATATTCTGAATTCCAAGTTTGCCCGAAGCCCTGAAGTTTTCGTACTGCTGCTTTTCGAGGGCAGACATACGGCCGGCCATCTCTACCGAGACATCTATAATGCCCGACAGTGATATACTATCCATTGGCACTGCTTTTGACAGAGCAGACAGATCAATATGTCCCTTCATTGATCCTTTAAAATCCGGATCGCTTACAGGAGTTTTCAGGTCAAAATTCATATCAAACGGACTGCCTGCCAGTTCCATATGAAAAAGGTCCACAGCCACGGTCGATTTATCCATATTCCTGCCGTCAATGAACATTTCCGACTTTACATTTATATTTTTTATCTGTTCAGGCAATGAAGGATAGCTTACAGATCCGTTTGCAACCGATAAGGAGAGAGATACATCAGGCATCGTGCTGTCTGCATCGCTGTAAATTCCTTTTGCCGTACCCGACAAGTGCAAATTCCCCGGTAGTCTTCAGATCCTTATAATCTTTCATATATACAGCAGGTATCAGCGATAACAGTGAGCTGAATGAGGTCTGTGCTGTTTTGAACTGGATATCAGTCTCAATATCATCGGCTGGCATCGACACATAACCTGAAAAATTCAGCTTCATATCGTTTAAAGAGAGATAATTCTCACGGAAGGTAAATTTCCAGTTATCAAGGTTAGCAAGCATATCTATATTTGCATCAAGCACAGCCCTGTTGAGGTACTTCATTCCCTCCATCACATAGGTGAACTGACCGCTTCGGGCGGATGATCTGCAAATCGGTTTCACTCGCTGTCATATCGCCTTTCATTATGAGATTCAGGTCGTTCATATAGACCTGTATATCAGATTCAGCATCGGTATATGATATTGAACTGTTTGAAACCGTTACTTTTTTCAGAAGTATTTTAAGTGATGAAGGTTCCTCCTCACCTGTGGCGGCGGCTGTTTCAGTTGTATCCTTCACAATATCCCAGTTTACAGAACCATCTTTCAGTACAATTGCATTCAAGGCAGCATTTTCAATACCAATCGATTTAATCTCATAACCCGATTTCTTAAACAGTGATGAAAGATCGAAAACCAGGCTCAATGATTTAAAGGCTGCAAGGGTATCATTATCGAACTTATCAACACCGACGACTGAAAGTCCTGTAAGCGAAAATGAGAGATTGGGAAAATTTCTGAAGAATCCGAGGCTGTAATCATCAAATTTTACTTTTGCATTCAGGGAGCCGGCAGCTGCCTGCTCCACTTTGACCCTGATCTTATCCTTAAATATTACAGGAATTGTAAAAAGGAGGATAAGTATCAATATGATTAATCCGGCCAGGATCTTCAGAATTATAACGGCGGTCTTTTTCATTGCTCTCAGATTATCTTTGATTATCAATACAATACAGAACGTATTTTGTTCATTTAACGGAGTATAAAAGTAATTATTATAAACCGGAATAAAAAAGAGGAGAATTTATGGAATAAAAGTGACCGTAATCAAGGGACAATCTGATCTGAACTCTTTTTCATTTAAACACGAAGGGCACAAAGGATAACAAAGACAAAGGACTGTTACCCTTCAACCACTTCAACCCTTCAACCCTTCAACCTTTAAACCCTTCAACTCTGAACTCCCTGCCTGATCCATAAAACCCACCCCTAGCCCCTCCGGGCCTTGCTCCGCCGAAGCGGCTTCGCGAAGGCGAAGGAGTGGAACCAGTCTGATCTAATCCTGAGCTCTGTCAGCCCTGCGCTCTGAGCCTTTAAACCCTTCAACCCTTCAACCTTTCAACATTTAAACTTCTTCCATCCAAACTTTAGCTCCACACAGGCTCTTTTTTTTCCAAATATTATTATATTTGCGTCGCATTTGAAGGACCTGTAGCTTAATTGGATAGAGCATCTGGCTACGGACCAGAAGGTTGGGGGTTCGAGTCCCTCCAGGTTCACCAAAACGGACAAATCTTAAAATTCAGAGATTTGTCCGTTTTTTTATAGGTTTATTACTGTCATTCAGCAAGATAAGACGAGGAACTTTATTGATCCCCGGAGTTCTACATTTCTCCCGTCAAAACAAGGTTTCAGGAAAACTATAAGCTGTCCGGGCTGCTGAAGGCACTTACCTATACCATCAGTCTTTAATATAGGCCAGTGTTAAAACTAATTTCTGTAAAGAATTTGTCTCCCCATTTTGGCACCCCCCTGTTGTATGCCGCTTTGTTATTTGCGCCCAGTGATGTATTTTATTGTAAAATCTAATATTTCATCGGTTTCTGTAAAAATATTATTGTCCACAATTATATCTGGAGTCACGCCTTTAAGGGCTCTTTTCCCATTTGGTCTTACAATAAATGCTTTCGGATAAGAAACGTATAGCTGTGAATTAGGCAATTTAAACTCATGAGTAGCCCCATAACTTGAAGCAACATCTGCAGTTGACTCGCCAATCACAACTCCGAAGTTATAATCCTGAATTATTGCTGCAACCGATACAGTATTTGAGTAACTATACCTATCTACCAACACATATACTCTGCCATCAAAATGCAAAGAATCCGTTCTTGGAGGGTAGTTCCTAAATGAAACCTTAAATATCTCTCCATCTTTTCTTGTAAGTATCTGGTTTTTCAAATCCTGAAGTGACGAATCTTTTACATCCTTCCAGAAATCCTTTGTGACACTGCTTGTCTTAACCTTAAATTCTGAGCAGAACCAAAAAGATTTTGTAGCAAAATATGCAATCATAGGGTCACTGAAGGCATTATCGCCCCCTGGGTTTCCTCGTAAATCAATGATGAGGCAACGAGGTTTGGCTTTATGTATTTCTCTGAACGACGAGTCAATAAATGAAAGAAATTCATTTGTTTCGAAAGTTTTATGTTCAGAAGTATTCCCACTGGATTGATTGTTTATAAACATACCCGGATGTAAATATGCAATAGCTCCTATAAATTTAAATTCTCTATTCAAACTAAATACAGATTTCTGTTTGCTTGCTCTTTGTTCGTAATCAGAGGCTTTCATGCCTTTGATTATAACGCTTTTAATACTTCCTTCTTTCTGCTTTATCTGGATTAAGTATTGATTACTGCTTCCATATATCCACCAATAGACCCTTGAAAAAGTTAATAAATCTAACAACGTGTTTTTTATACCATTCCCCTCTCCCGATAAAAAACCATAGACTTCTTTTAATTTAACACTTATGGGTACTCCATCAATTGATAACACTTCATCACCTTTTTGAATGGAAAGGTCGCTTGAATAATTGTCAATAATAAAGGCTCGATTGTTTGTGATAGTAACATTAAATGGAAATAAAGTCGCATTACTTTGATTGTTTTTTTCAAAGTAAAGATTCCAGGGAAAACTTATATTACAATGAGCAAGCTTAGAAAGCGCTGCAAATGGCTGAAAAAGCCGTGTTATTTGGAGTAGTGTTAAACTATCTTTTATTGAATTATAAGTTTTTTCGTACTGCCTTTCAAATACTTCTTGTTTTGTATTAACATAAAGGTTGTAATGTGTTTGTTCAAGCGTTTTATAAAAATACTTAAAATCTTCTTTCACCTCTGAGGCAGAAAAATTTATTCTTTGTTCAGATTGGTCGCTTTGAGCTGAACATATTGATAAACTTGATAAAATTGTCAAACAGGCTAAAATAATAAGTCGAGTCATTGGTTTAATATTTTATACGAAGACATTCGTATATTGTTAAAAAATATATTTTTGGATGATTAATTTTTTTTGTGTGCAGAACAAATTAATTTATTCATAAGTGGCTTTTATTCTATAGACGCATTTGTCGATGAGACATTACATCGTTTTTTAATTTTCAATTTGAAATCGGAGTACAAATTGAGCCTAACGGCAGTTTGTCGATAAATTTGCTAAAAGATTCGAACGCATATCATGAGATGTTTGGGGTTATTACCAATCTGTCAAGGCCTGCCGCAGGCAATTTCAGATACCGCCTGTTGACAACAGTATTTTATTCAGAAATCAAAGAATAGTATCAACATCTTGTCTTCCGATAATTGCCATTATTTCAACTATATTACTATGTAATCTATAATAAAAACTATCAGACCCGCAAACACAAAGTCTATATCCTTTTTTAATATAATCTACTGATTCAAATGAAAATGGTCTTTGAGCAATAATATCAAAATATTCAAAAAGCGTATCAAAATATTTATCGGCTTGCGAAATTCCGAACTTATCGACTCCGATTTTCAGAAAAGCGCAAACTGGGGATACTTCGTATAACTAATGGCCATTTATGTCAACATTTTTTATCCATATACTATTAGCCATTTCTCCCCAAAGAGTACCTTGGCGTCCAATCAAAATATATCCTCCATCATTTTTTTGCAGGAGATTAAAAAAAGCCCAACTATAATCCATTTCGTTTTCTGGCCAATAAGTGCGCTTCCAAAGCTCATCGCCATTCATGTTGAGTTTGACTAAAACTGCTTTAACGCGCTGGTAACCTTGCGACCCACAGAAAACATAATCACCATTAGTATCTTGTGTTATTGTGCTAGTAGAATTGGCAAAACCATCCCAAGAATAACTTTTTTCCCAGGTAATATCATAATTAGAATCAAGTTTAATAATTCTAGCGAAAGTTGCATTTCCCTCCCCCACGCTTATGCCAGCAATAATTATTCCCCCATCTTTAGTTGTAATCATATCCCTACAATAACTTTCCCCATAAGCATCTAAATATATTTTTTCCCTTATAATGTCTCCCGTTGGGTTGATTTCTGCTAACCAAATCCTCCAGTGCCTATTTACATTCGAATGCCCGGCAAGGATATAATTTCCATTGATTAATTTGCAAAGCAGATAACCATAATTATAATTGACATCGTCTCCATCCTTAACAACTTTGTCCCAAAGCAGTCTTCCATCTAAGCTGACTTTCAATAATGAAGTTTGCAATTCGTTAGATGCCAGAACAATCAAATTGTCTTCATCTGACTCAAGCACTGAGAAACAGCAATATCTTTCATCAGTTTTATATTCTAATTTCCAGAGAATGGTCCCGTTTATATCAATCATTACAACATAAGATTTGTAGCAAAAGACGATCTTATGGTCTTTTGTTTCCAATATAGAATTATATTGTTCAAGAGGAAGGCTAGCTGAAATATTGACACTGACTTCAGTCTCCCAAATTCTATTATCTTTTGCATCCAGCTTTATTATGTATGGCATCCAATCGTACAGAGGGTTATGGATTTTACCATAAACAATATGACCACCATCGAAGGTTGTTATAATTGAACCTCCCGACAAGATGCAATTTTCCTTTGTTAGAAAAATTTCATCTGGAGTTTGAAAGGTTAATTGATTACCATATGTTGTTCCATCATCGCAAATAGCATATGCTCTCACATAATATGTTGTACCTTTCACTAATCCACTGACTGAACTATCAAATGATTTTGTCCCATCGCCATCTATTGTTTTACTGTCATCAATAGTGGGATTCTCATGAGTTCCCCAACAAACACCTTTTGCAGTTAAATGTGCACCATTATCAATTGCAAATCTGCCACCTGTTGTAACTTTAGTTGAGCTTAAATTTGTAATTTCTTTAGTGGTTAATGCGGGAATCTGACTTGTTGTAAATGAGTTTTGATTTCCATAACTTATACCATTACTATTAGCAGCATATGCTCGTACATAATATTTTGTAGATAGTGTTAACTGGGTCAACTTACTGCTAAAAGTTAAATCAACTAAGGTATCGATAGTATAACTGTCTACAATTGTAGGTTTTGGAGATGTACTCCAACATAAACCAATTTTTAGTATGGGAGAGCTGCCCCCATCAGTTAGAGTACCACCGGATACAGCAGTGGTTCCTGAAATGGCCGTCACTACGGTGGTTGTAACACCGGGGAGTACTTTTTCTTCTTTCTTGCAGGAAGAAATACAATTTAGTAACAAGAGCAATCCAACAATACTAAGTATCTGTTTCATCAGGAAAAAATGTAGCGTGGTTTATATATGTTATGTAATTTAAAAAGTAGAATTTAATTCTCTTTTTTGTTTTTGGTCCATTGTGAAAATCTTGTTCGGCATCGTAAATCAAATCTATTGAATAATAATTCTTTTAGAAACAAATTGAGCAGATTAATATTGTCTCGGTTACAGGAACTGTCCAGAGCCGAGATAACTGATTTTGTAAACGGACGATAAGCTTTATGTCCCGATAAAACTGTCAAGGTGTGATGCAAAAATTGTGACAAGGTTTTTTGCTTATACCCGTTTAGGTTTAGGCACAATTCAAAAATATGGAGTCAAGATATATTTTATTATCCAAAGGTGGATGTTATAGGATAGTTCTCCTTTTGTTAAGAGTGATGTCTCCAAGCCAAATTCTACTATTCCCTTGATAAAGTTGGTCTTGTGTCACCTGATATGCCAATCCGGGGAATTCAAAAGCAGTATCATACTCCCCTGGATCTATCGGATTATTAATTGTATAGTTTATCGTGAACTGTTTAGAATCTCCAGATTTTAATTCAGATAACCAGTCAATTTCCCAACTGTTCCATGGATCAGGAGCTTGATGTTGTATATTACTGGAAAAGACTTCGTTATGGGCTAGGTCATATATAATTAGGCCATTTGTAAAATAGTGAAAAAGATTAGGTCCTGCTTTATCAAGGTCTATAATCATAAGGTCTGATTGATCCTGATTAATAACTGTAAACCTAAAAGTTAGTTGTGTTCCGGTAATCTCGATAGAACTGGATGAAATTGCAAGTCCTGAATGCAGAAGATCATGTTGGTTTAAGATATTAATCATTTTAGGATCTTTTCTTATGTCCTGTTCACCAGGAATAAAGTTCTCAATCTTAAGGGCATAGTTACCATACATCGGAGGTGACATAATGAATGGACCATTCGGAATCGAACTTGAATAGCCAGGGACAAAACTGCCCTTATAAATAATCTGATTCTTGTCTAAAAAGGAAAACGTATTTTCATATGTGTCTTTGAAGTACTCTTGTTCTCTTTTTAAATATAGAATATGTGTTGATGTATCATATAGCTCAATGTCACTAAACTTATACTCTTGTCCACTTCCAATTTTTAAGAAAACCTCATTATCGAGTTTCTCACACGATGTCAAAACCAATAGACCCAGAATTCCAAATAGCAGGTACTGTTTCATGGTTAATGGTTATTAGTCAAATTAAATTGTTAATTAATTAACAACAAAAATTATTCCAAAAATGTAATATGTTTGATCGTTGCAAAGTCCTGGTAGATAATCAGGATAAAGGAGTTACAAAAAAATGATAATTTGGTTTGAAAATCTGCCTTGGCCTGGACCTTGCGGAGGTTGACAGGCGGAGCCCAAGAAAAAATCCTGTCTCAATATAAACAATTACCAAAACCAGAATCAAACCTCCGTATTCTATAATATGATGGGTATCAAAAACAAAATTCAAGGAATTACTGTCCAATAAAATCATACACTGCTTTTTTTGTTTTTAAATTTCAATGATAAAAAAATACTTCCCGAAATTATTGTAGCGATAACTAAGAGAGACCATTCAATGGGTATTTTATAAAGATCAATTAAAATCATCTTGATGCCAACAAAAATCAGTACAATAGCTAAACCATAGCTTAAAAGCCAGAAACGATGAACAATTCCGGCCAGGGCAAAATACAAAGAACGTAATCCGAGTATCGCAAAAACGTTGGACGTGTAAACAATAAACTGGTCCTGAGTAATTGCAAGAATTGCAGGTATGCTGTCAACAGCAAAAATCAAGTCAGTTGTTTCAATGAGAATCAATACTAAAAACAATGGTGTGGCAAATCGCCTGCCATTGATTCTTATAAAGAATTTATCTTCGTGCAAAGTTGATGAAACAGGCATAAACTTTTTAAAGAGAATCAAAACAGGATTTTTATCGGGCTCAATTTTAGCATTACTATGATTAAACATTTTAATTCCGGTGAAAATAAGTAATGCGCCGAAAATGTATATCGTGAAATGAAATTTTTCAAGAAGAGCAACACCTGCAAAAATAAAAATTGCACGCATGATTAATGCTCCAATTATACCCCAAAAAAGAATTTTGTGCTGATATTTCGAAGGAATCTGGAAGTAAGTAAAAATCATTATAAAAACAAAAATATTATCAACACTCAAGGCCTTTTCAACCAGATAACCGGTAAAATACTCCAATGCATGCTGCTGTCCTCTCCAGAAGTAAATTATTACATTAAATAATAAGGCCAGAAAAATCCATACAAATGTCCATATTAATGCCTCTTTCACTGATACTTCATGACTTTTTCGATGAAAAACACCCAGGTCAAGTGCCAGCATGATAATCACAAAAGCATTAAAAATTATCCAAAAAATAATTGGTGTGTCCATTGAGTAACTTTTATCAGATAACAATAAAACTTATAAAATTGTCAGTTTATCTCTCACTTTTTTTTTAAATTTTCTTCCCTGTCGTACTACCTCCGCTAGTAATCTTAAAAACTTCTTTTTATAAATCACCAATGAGGCGTCAGGCGGCAGGCGGCGGGTATGGGCAGTAAGTGTTACCTGACGCAGCCATCAGGCCACCAGTATGTCCAGAGCCGGAAACCAGATGGCTGTAGGTGATACCGGTCAATGCACCAACGATGATGCCTTTTTTAAGGAAATCCCGCCGTTTGTTACCTGAACCTTCGACGGAAAATTGCTTGATTTTACTGAAAGTTTCCATAATTCAAGTTTTTGAGAGTTTATAAATTTTTGAATCAATAGACCATTTCCCAGCACCATAAATCAATAAATAAACTAAAAGCATAGTCATGGCAAAATCCGTTCGGTATTCGTGTGCCATTGCCCAAAAACCCTTATACATAAGAATTGGGATTTTAGTTGTGAAGAGGGCAACAGTCATTATGATAATTAGCGGAATGGATGCTAATCTTGTGAGTAATCCTATTAAAACGAGAACTCCGCAAATAATTTCAAAGGAAGCGACAAAGTAAGCTAAGAATTCAGGATTTGTAAACCCAATTTTTTCAAATCTACTTACGCCTACCAATTCAGGAAAAAGAAACTTTTGAATTCCTTCAGACAGAAAAACCAAACCTACAATTATTCGTGGGAGAATTGACCTGTTGTCGGTTACCGTACGTAAAATGACATTTGTTAAATTTGTAAAAGCATTCATAATCAGTTTTTTAAATTACTCCCAAACCAAGAGCAAATGAAATAAGCAAAAGCATAATCGCAACTAACACCTGTATAAACCGCAATGTTATTTTTTTAAGCAATCTGCTACCAATGAATGCACCTGTAACTGCGGCTAAGGTTGCCGAAATGAGCAATGTCAGGTTTTCATGCAGATTCGATGCTGTAAACCTTGAAGCATAAACCGAAAGTCGTGTAAAATCAACCAAACAGGCAACTACAACGCCTGTTGCTATATAGGCTTCTTTTGATAGTCCGCTTTTAATAAGAAATGCACTCCGGATTGCTCCCTGTATTCCGGTTAAACCACCAAAGAATCCGCTTAAAATACCGCCGACAACAAGCTTGTTTCTGTCAAATTGAATTTTTTGAACGGAGGGTGCAATCTCTATAATTGAGAAAATAATTAAGAGGATTGCAATAATTAACTTCACAGGTGTTATTTCAAATTCTTTACCCCAGATCTGATATTTAAAGAGTGAGGGTAAAACTGTTATTCTAAGAAGTAACCATGCTCCTATAAATGATGCTAAAATTGCCGGGATGCCAAACTTTAACAAAACAGGTTTATTCGTGTTTTTGCCAACCAAAGCAATCTTAAAAAGGTTGTTTGAGAAATGTACTACACCAGTTAATGCTATTGCAATATCAATTGGAAAGAATATTGCAAACACAGGAGCCAGTATAGTCCCCAACCCAAAACCCGAAAAGAAAGTCAGAATGGCTGTAAAAAAGGCTGCCAAACTAATAATTACGATTTCCATTAATTTACGATTTCCATTAATTTACGATTCTATTATTTTCGGATTAGCGATTGTCTGTCTTCACATTTTTTATTTTATTGATACAAAGATAGATGGAAGAGACAAATCAACAATGGTAAAATTAACTTGTAATATGGTATTATTGAAAATATTTACTCCTGAACATTAATTCACTGAATCAGACAACGCAGTTCAAAGTTTATTGTTCAAGGTTCAAAGTTTCGGCATTCGGTATTCAATATAAGCTCCCCTGGGGGTCCCGATAGCTATCGGGATGGGGGTGTTAGGGATTGGGAGGAGCATAAATACCTTTCCAAACAGAGAAAGTAACATTCTGTATCTTCAATCTGAACAGTGTCATAAAATATCCTATTTTTCCAAATTGAATTTAAGTACTGTTTAAATTCATCATCAGGGTTTTGTGAGTCTTAAATATTTACCTGATACCTGGTTAATATCTTAAAATCTTTTAAATGATGATATTAAAGAATAGTTATATTCACAAAATATTAATGGATTTAATACAAGGAATAAATGAAAAAGGCAATAAACAGCAATTATGACCCAAAATTATCCCATAATGAGGTAGGTGCGACAATCAGTTCTCTGGGCATAAAAAAAGCAAATACCAAAGTCTGGCAACTTTTTATACTTGGACTTCTGGCCGGATTATATATTGGCTTTGGTTCACATTTATTCCTTGTTGCAATGGAGCAGAACATGGGCAGGATTATCGCCGGCGCCTGTTTCAGTGTTGGGCTGGTACTTGTTGTAATTGCAGGAGCAGAGCTTTTCACAGGTAATATAACGATGATAGTTGGTGCAATTTCGGGGCATTATTCGCTGTTGCTGCTCCTCAGAAACTGGATTGTTGTTTATATTGGAAATTTGGCAGGAGCCGTAACTATGGCCATCCTTGTATACAAATCCGGAATTTTCGGACACGATCAGGAACTTTCATCAATGGGCAATATGGCAGTCAGGATTGCTGAATATAAAATGAACCTCACATTCAACGAGGCATTCATCAGGGGAATCTTCTGCAATATCCTTGTTATTCTGGCAATAATAATGTCCTATTTCTCAAAGGATATAATATCCAAGATTATCTGTATTATTCTCCCGATAATGACATTCGTAGCCTCGGGTTTTGAACATAGTATTGCAAATATGTATCTGATTCCTGCAGGTCTGATTACGAAAGGTTTTACCCGTGCCGCAACTTATTGTAATGTTTCATAATGTATTACCTGTAACTTTAGGCAATATTGTTGGCGGACTTCTTATTGTGCTCATCCATCCGAACAGGATCCGGCAGATTGTCTCACTTTTCTCTACAACCAGATCAAAAGAACGGTCAGATTTTTCTCTGTTTTGTAAAGCTTGACGGAATGGGGCCGGATAAATTGTTATTTTTTCTTTTTCAAAAAATTCTCTTCAGCTCTGAATTCAACAATTCTCTTTATCAGGTCATATGGAACTGGCTTGTTAAGCGGAAATTGAACTGGCTTAAAATCCAAATGAATTATCCCTACCAAAGGCTTTCCATTTGTCTTGTATGCAGGCATTCCGTATGCAATATTCTCAACGGCATCCGGTGCAGCTTTTTTAATAATTCCACGGATTTGTGTCATTATTTCCCTGACATCTGCCGGAAAATCTGATATATACATGTCGACTTCATCCATTTGCAGTATGTTTTAATGATTTGTCATTTTAACAATTCAGGTTAGACTTTTAATCGTTTTTATATAATTCTTAAGCAGAGGATGCCGGACCGGGTCCGCCAAATGATTTCCTATTTTCAGACAGACTGAATGATCCCGTCATCGTAAGTTGGACTGATTGTATGGCCAGGTTCAACGACAAGAAATTCCGATTCTTCCCACTCCCCATTCATCAGCATCAATAGCAGGCGTGTATTTCCCTTGTATTCATCATACTCCCATTTTTCGCTTCGTGCCCATTCATTTAATTCCTCCCTCTGGTATTCCGAATTTTCCATCCCTGTATCTATGAAGGTCAGACGAGTGTAATTCTTCAGTCCATCTCCAAGTTCTTCCATAAGATATTTAGCATTCTCTTCTCCATAAATCTCAACATATTCTTCATAGGTTCCCAAACCCATTTGCCTTGTTGTGCTATCCGGATTGGATAAATTATGTTTTGATCTTTCCGACCAGCCATTTGATTGATAGAATGTCCCCGGATGATCATTGAAGTAATTCTGATATGCCTTCCTTGAGCCCATAAGCAAGGGTAATACAATCGTGGGCACGCGGAATAACCAGAGGCAATTCTGCATGAAGGTTGCGTATTCCGTTATTGCACAACCCGTATGCTAAAAGGATGGCATCATATTTATCAGTTTCAACCTTATTGATTGTATCCTGCAGTGAAGCGGCCATCTTCACTTCTCCAACATCATGAAGCCCCTGTTCGAGTATCTTCAGATCAATGATATTTTTTGAGACGGAAGCGCAATAATAACATTCCCTGGCCAGAACTGCACAGGATATCAAAAGGAATTTCTGCTGTTTCATTCTTTCTCCTTCACTTTCTTAATTTTAGCTGCACAAGCAGACGTTTTGGCTATTCTCTGACTCATTTACAGAAGTGCCAATAGTCAAAAATACAAAGAATTTTGAAATGCGGTCAGGTTCAGTATTCAGTATTCATTATCCGGTAAATCCGAAATCCTTTAACCGCAGAGGACGCTGAGGTTGCCGCAAAGGTCGCAAAGCTCTTACTCAGTGAAACTCTGTGATAATCAGTGGTTGAGAAAATCGGTAATTACACAGAGAGCCACAGAGGTGCATGGAGAGTATTCAGTATTCAGTATCCGGTACCAAAGTTATCCCGGTTAAATCAGCTTTCCCGTTTTTCAGGAATGCAAAAGTCAGCCGGTCAGTTTGACAATCAATAAATTGAATTCCTTTCAAACTCTTGTTCTTAAAAAAAGTGTTAATAAGCGTTGATTTCCGGAATATTACCTTTTTAAAGACGCAGTTTTCAAAAGAGCAGTCCTCCACGGTACCTTCAAAGACTATATCGATAATCTGCATTCCAATAAAAGAGGTGCGATTCCAAACTGCATTAGCTACAGGGTTATTCTGAATGCCACCCGATTTAAACGCCGCTCCTGTAAAATCAGCCCCTGAGAAATCGCAGCCCATTATATAGCATCCTGAAAATTCAGTTTCATTCAGGGAACAGTCTTTAAAAAAATTGTTGGCTATGTTGGAACTCTGAATGTGACTGTTGCTGATATCAGATCCTGAGAAGTTGCAGCTATCAATATTATTGTTTTTTAGAAGAAGTCCCGACAGGTCAGAACCAATAAACATGCAGCGCTGCATGTTGGAGGAGCTGAATTTTTCATTCAGATTTTTCAACCCGGAAAAATCCGCGTCAATCCAGTTTCCTCGCGACATATCCCAGCTAAGCTTTCTCTCCCGGGAGCTATCGGAAGACTTTCCGGATCGTAATTCATCCGATTGCATAACAAAAGACTCAACAGGCGTATTTTTAGAAGCTGCGGACTGCAGGTTTTCTGAAAAATAATTAAGGTCAACACCAAGCACCTCCGCCAGACGGTTAAAAGTAATGATGTCAGGCATAGATTCCCCACGCTCCCATTTTCCGACTGCCTGTGAACTTATAAACAGATGCTGAGCAAGCCGGGCCTGAGAAAGATTTATTTTCTTTCGTGCATCTGCAATTTTATTTCCAATCATTGTAGTGGTTAACATAGCTAATTTTTTTATGTTTTTAAATTTTACCGACACTACAAAGATACCCGGTACCATTCCTGGAATCAACATAAAATAGAAACATTTAGTTGCTATATGGCTATTTATTGTTGTTATTCAACAACTAATAGTAGTATTAATTATAATTTACAGACAAAGTCAATTCAGCAGTCAGTCAGGGTTGACACAAGTATACTTTTTTGTCATTTATTGAACATGCCCTGTTATTCTGTCAGGTCAATATTTTTATTTTTTTTACAAGACTGTGCATTATTTTGAGATTCAGAAAAATGATCACAGTCAAAACGACAGTAATTATAAGTGTACGATTGAAACTCAATAACTGACTCTTTATCAATATAGTAGTTGCAAATACACAAAAAATACCTGTTAACAGAGTTGTGATTATAGCCGGAGTATAACTTCTGAGTGCAACGGATTGGATGAGGTGTATGAACAAATGAAAAGAAAAAGCCAGAATCAGTCCGGCATACAAATCATAATTGCCTGTGAGTGCGGAAAAAACCACAATGAAAGATACTATGAGAAATTCTTCGGCTACGATCAGTGAAAATGCTTCTGTAGACAAGGTATCAAACTGTCCGAGTACCTGTTGTCCCAGTTTTGGGTATCTGATTAAAATATTTGCTTTATTTTTTCTTAGCCACCAACGCATGAATACGATTTCTTCAAATTCATGAATCATGAAAACAATCGGAAAAAGCCAAATTAAAATTTCTGGTTTCATTATTTAATTCTTAAAAACTAAATCAGGGTGCATAAATTACAATGCAGTACTAAGGTAAATATTTATTGGCTTAAAGGTACCGTTTTCAGGTACTGTAAAGGGCAATGTCTATTCTGCAGATTTATCCGGCTCTTTGTCTCCTGAGTTTTTTTTGACGCCGATGTGACTTTAGAAAACCAACCGTGTACCTTTGTAAACCTTCTTTTGATAATTTTACCACCACTATTTTTTTCTTTATAATTCTGGTTCACCAATTAATAGCGCGATTGGTTTAAGTTCTTCAAATTCCTCACAAAAAACTTTCAACATTGCAGCAAACGGTAAAAACAATATCATTCCGGCCACGCCCCAGACTAAAGCACCAATGATCAGACTCAGAATGGCTACTAATGCATTAATATTGTAAACTGCCTCCTACAATTTTTGGACTGAGAAAATTATCCGAAATCAATTGAACGGCCCAAAATAAAATTGCAACTGCTATTACCGGCCACAGAGAATCATAAGACACAAAAGCATACAGGATAGGAATAATAGCTCCAAAAGCTGTTCCTACGTAAGGAACGATGGACAAAACAGCACCTAAAAAGCCAAACAGGAAAGGATTGTCAATGCCGATAATCCAAAGCCCAATGCTATTTGCCAATCCTATTATAATAATGAGAAGAATCATTCCGGACAAATATTTTTGTCCAACCTGCTGAATTGATTTAAACATCTTTATAACTCTTTCTCTTTTATCTTCAGGAGAAAACTCGATAAATGCCTGTGTTAATCCATTTCTGTAAATTAAGATCAGAAAAGTAAATATAATTGTTCCAAGCAGTCCGGCGAGAAAAGTTGTCGTAGTGGTGAATGTTTTGCTTACCAGTGAGCCTGTCGATTCGTTAAGCCAATCCTTGATTTTGTCAGATAGCTCATTTTTCCCCAGATTTGAGATAATAGTTCACATTCTTGTTGATATATAAAGTGACGTCAGCAAAAGCACGGATGATTCTATCCTGAAAGTTAGATAACTCTTTTGAGAGTTCGATAATCTGAGTTGAGAAAAGGAAAATGCCTCCTCCGATTATTAAAATCACTGTTAAAATGGAGAGAAAAGCAGCGAGTATTTTATTCATTCCCCATGACTCAAACCTCTTTGTTAACGGAAACAGTATAAATGACATAAGCAAAGCAAAGCCTAAAGGAATCAGAATAGATTTAGCCAAAATCAAGATTGCAAAAAGTGCAAATACGGTGGCCAGGGCATAAAACAGTTTTTGAAAAGATAGATTCATCATTAAATAGGTACAAAAAGCAAATATATAAAATTGATCAGCTTAAATCAAGCAAACAGGTACCTATTACCCGTAACCATGTTTTAGAATCCCTGCCTCCCACCTTCCACCCTGAGCCCTCTGCCCTCTGCCTGCCGCACTCCGCCCTCCGCCTTCCGCCTACCGCCTGTCTGACCCTGTTGCCATTTTATAAGCCAGTGCAGTGTTGGGAAGCGGGGTTAAAGTATCCAGCAGAATATTGTAAGTTCCGTATTCTGATAGTTCGTCAGCTACTTTTTTAATTAAAGCTAAAGTAGCCTTCATCATTCCTGAACCAAGACTTAAACGGGCGACACCTAAATCCTGCAATTCACTGACAGATGGAGGTAGTCCTCCTGCAATTCCGGGGTTTGAAAGAATATTGATCGGGGCATTGATTTCCTTAACAAGTGTTGAAATTGTTTCCTTCTCCCACACGGGCTGAATAAATATACAGTCTGCCCCTGCTTCACGGTATTTATTGCCCCGCTTTATTGATTCGGATAATTTTTCCCGTGTCGAACCAGATGAAGTATAGAATGAATCAGTTCTTGCGTTAATTACTAAATGAAAACCAAGTGAATCTGATAATGCCCTGATAGCTGATATTCTTTCACAAAATTCAATCTCGTCAATTAATACCGGATTTAAATCAATACTGTCTTCAATGTTTATTCCAACTATTCCTGTTGCAATTATCTTTTTAACCGAATCAATTATTTCAGTCAGATTATTTCCATATCCGGCTTCTATATCAACAGTTACCGGAACCTGCACTGCATTCACGATCCCGGTTATTGCTCCAATCATTTCAGACAACTTTATTACCTGGCAGTCAGGATAACCTAAAGAAGCGGCTATTCCCATACTTGTTGTTGCAATTGCTTTATAGCCACATGCTTCTATTAATTTAGAACTTCCGATATCCCATGAGTTTAACAGTACCAAAATTTCTTTGTCCTGATGAAATTTCAAGAACATTTCAGCTTTGTCTTTTTGAATGCCTGAAACCATGATCTATTATATTTTAATTGTTTTCTATAAATATATCCAAATTCTCATAAATCGGGGCGCAGGGCTCAGGCTTTGCCAGCCATAGCTTTAGCGAAGGCTGGGCGAAAGGCGCAGGCTTTGTGGTCGTGACTTAATCCAAAGGAGTATTAAGAACCAGTTTTGTATTTCGACTGCAAAAAATCAATAGTTACTTTCATTAGTTTCTTAACAGCATCCGGATTGATGTCTGAAAGTTTCCTGATATAAATGCAGGCTTTCCCCATTTTATATTTACCTAACCCCTCCAAAAGATACTCATGTTCTCTGGCTCCTGTATACACATAAAGTGAAATAGCAGCTTTCCGTGGTGAAAAGCCCACCAAGGGCCAATCGCCTTCCTGCCGGCTTCTATCCGATTTGTAATGATAACTGCCAAATCCAATAATTGACGGACCCCACATTTTCGGTTCAAAACCTGTGAAATCCCGCATCAGTTTTATTAACTCGAAACTGTCTTTACGCTTTTGTTCCGTATCGGCAAATGCTTTGATAAATTCACTTACATCTGCATCGTTTCGTTTTGTTTTTATTTCTGCCATCGTCAGATTATTTTCATAATTAAGGATTTTCAGAAAAAATTGTTCATTGAAAATATTGAAATCGATTGTCCGGAACCTCCCCTGTCAGCACAGCTGGCCTATTTACCAATTTTTCTTTCGAGGCTTAAAGATCTTAAAAAAGGCAGAAGGCCTTCAGTATAGTAAGGTTCCTGTGTACACCAGAAAATATAATCAAGGCCTAAATATTCATCCGCAAAATCATAGATTTCTTTTATGGTGACTCGTTTTCCGGTCTTTGGGTTTATCTCCTCATAGTTCCCATCCTGTACAGCAACTCCGCCAGTGATTGAATTAGTATACTCTCTTAGAAACTTATAACCGTGATTCATGTGGCCTTTTTGATAAATTTTGATGTCCGGACCACCCATGCCTATTTTTTCCTTACTTGCAAACTCATACAAGCTCTTCAGGTATGACATATCATTCCATGGAAGCCACTCTCCAGGCATAAAGTTGGCATACTGAATTACAACTGAATGAGGAAAAGCTTTCTTTGCCATTGCCATATACTCAATTATGGCATCACGGTATATCTCAGGTGTGAACCCTTCGGGATACAATTTGCCTGTTTCCCCGAAACCAACCGAGGTTTCAGGTAAGTTAATCCCTTCAATCTTTCCGTCAAACCGCTCACCCAATGCTGTCAATAATTTTTTATACCGTTCCGCAACAGACTTATCCCATCTTCTTGCCACATAACCATCAACATATAATATTTCATCTTTGTCATTGGTTTCATATTTGATGTTTATGCCTCCGTTGTATCGTTTATCACTAACAATATAATCAGGAGCCGGGTTAAAGATTGTATCAAATGTAACATCCTGTAACTGGATAAAGAGTTTTTTGCCATTAGAGGTAAGAAAGTCAAGGTCATTTTGTATCAGTTGCAGATTATATTGGTTTTCCTCTGGCTCCAATTCTCTCCACATATATTTTAATTGTGCTCCCACGGCACCGACATTATGCAGAAAACTCGTATCATGAATCCGCTCGCGCTCAAGTTCAAAAAAAATAAAGTTTCTAATCTGCTTTTGAGCCATGGAATTATCGTATGCAGATAAAAAGATAGTCAGTAAAAATAAAAATTGCTTCATACAATTAGTTTAATGAATTTTTAAATCAATAATCTGCATCAGTACTGTACTGTATCAGGCTGGAAAATGTTTCGAAGCCTTCTGGTGTTGTGTTTTGGCTGATGTAGCCACGGGACTCCTGCCCCTTTTGCAGTCATTTTTTGGTCGGCTGATAGTAAAGCGTTATGGCACCACTGCCAAAGGATTTTGTTTTTAAAAGCGTAAGGTCAATCCTTTCGTTTATGTTTTTAAATAATGGTGTTAAACCGCTCCCTAAAATAACCGGATGAACACAGAGTTGGAATTCATCGATTAAATTAAGGTTCATTAAGGCAACAATCAAACTCCGGCTGCCAACTAAAATGTCTTTGCCTGCCTGCTGCCTGAGTTCCAAAACTTCTTCTTTAATGCCTCCCTTTGCCAGCCTTGCAGTTTTCCACTCAACACTTTTCAGTGTGCGGGAAAAAACAATTTTAGGAATGTTGTCAATAACTACTGCAAAATCATCCATTGAGTCAATGCCAGTGGGGTTTGTTACTATATCCGGCCAATAACTTTCCATAAGCTGGTAGGTTATCCTTCCGTATAAAATGGCATCTGCGTTTCTTAACAGCTCATTATAATGCTCATGTATTTTCTCATCCGGGATCCCTGCCGTGTGGTCGCAAAACCCGTCAAGTGTCATATTGATTGCTGCAATCAGTTTTCTCATTTTATTTGTTTGTCTGGATTAAACCTGATATTCCAAATGCAATTCCATAAGCATCTGCATTATCAGGATTAATTAAAACAATTATTGCTGTGTTATCTTCGATATAACGAAAATAAACAGATTTAAAACCAGGCATTGAACCTCAATGAAGAACAATTTTTTCCCCGTTTAGTTTATTTGTCATCCAGCCATACCCATAATACATTTGTTCACCATCCATCGTAAGTGGGGTTTTGATCTGTTCAACCCTAGACCAGACTGCCGTGTGATTTTAATCTAATGGTATTCTTGTCCATGAATCAGTTGCGAAAAACTCTCCGGTCTGCTTTAATAATACCAATTCATCGTTTGAATTAATTCTGATAACAAGACTTCCGCTTTGCATAATCTCTCCTTTAGGAACATCCGCCCATTTAACTGTAATAGTATTACCCTTAATAACGCCATGTGCGACGTTTGACCATGCGGGTGAAACTGCATCCTCTTCCCCGTACCAGAGTATTTCATTACCTAACTGCCTCAGATAATACCTGCCTCCGGCGCCGCTAAAAACTCCGTCTAAATTATAAACTGATTTTTCAACTTTTTTTTCATCCTGTGAAAAAGAAGTTACCGGCATTAATGTTAACACCAAAATGCCTAACAGGAATAAATTCTTTGATTTCATTTTAGACTTCTTTAATTTGGTTAATAATATTTTCAGGACCAGGATTAATTTTTAGCAGCGACTTTTAAATGACTCCAAAATTTTAGCAGCAACATTTGAGTCCACTCCGAAAAATCTTTTTTTGCCACCAGGCATTGTCTGTCATAGCGAAAGCGAAGGCTGGGCGCAAAGTCACAAAGCTGCACCAAGGTTATATCGCATAATATAAAGTCATTGTGAGACTTAGTGTCTTGGTGACTTTGTGTATGCGTGTCTTAGTGTATTGAGAATCTGTCAAAGTCAGGTTTATTTCTGACACTGGTTTAATGTTTTGTTGTATGCTTACATGTAAATTTATAAAATTCTGATAAACAGGGACAATATGCAACGATCAATTTTAAAAATGGCAGAAGTTCATCAGTGGAATAAGGATCCTGTGTGCACCAGAAAATAATAACAAGGCCACCTTCCGTGTTAGGGTTGTTCTTAATTCAATTTTAGAATGATGGATTAAAATATATTTACATGATCATAACTTAATATATAGTTTGTCTGACTCTGTCTTTATCGAATAGTCGATTAGTTTTATTACTACTTTGCCTTTGTGGGCTCCTTTACCAAAATGTCTGAATGCTTTAGGAACTTCATCAAACCTGTAGGGTCCGTCTATAACGGGTTTGACTTTTCCGGCTTCAAAAAGTGCATTCATATATGCTAAATCCTTGTTTGGCTTCAGGCTAACGATACGGATATTCTTTTTACTGATCATCGAAATCCAGGGCGTTAATATAAATGCCTGTAAAAGCCTGACCATAGAACCGCCAACCGTGACATATGTTCCATCAGGACATAATGCTCTGGCATAACCGGAAATCGAACGATTTGTTTTAACATCAAGAATCATATCATAACAATTCCCCGTCTTTGTGAAATCTTCTTGTTTATAATCAATGACATGATCAAAACCAAGTGAGCGCATCATATCCAATTTTTCAGAGCTGTCAACACCAGTAATTTCAACTCCGGATAATCTGGCAATCTGCACAGCAAAGGTACCTACACCACCACCCGCACCATTAATCAGCAGCTTTTGACCTGACTGGATTTTCCCTTTATCGCGAAGACCCTGTATCGCGAGCATTGCTGCCTGAGGGATTGCCGCTGCTTCCACGAAGCTCATACTGACCGGCTTTAAGGCCAATTCATTTTCATGGGCGCAGGTAAATTCAGCAAAGCCTCCCCATCTGCCACTCAGATCCCCATACACTTCATCCCCGATCTGAAAATTCTTTACATGTTTACCAACTGCTTCAATTCGTCCTGCGATGTCTGAGCCGAGTATTTTTATCTTAGGTTTAAGTAGACCGTTGATGAGGCGATTTATGAGGTCACCATGAAGGAGCCCCAGATCCCAATCATTAATTGAAACCGCATAAACTTTTATCAGGACTTCATTCTCCCCGGGAACAGGTTTATCAATCTCTTTTAATTCAAGAACATCAGGTGTTCCGTATTTTGTATAGACAATAGCTTTCATTTTTTATTTTTTTATCTGTAAAAGCAGATTGTTACTTGTAAATGCTTGCAAGCCACCATGGCGCAATTTTTGCAAATCCAGGCCTAGGATAAAGTTGTCCAGGTAGCAGTATTTGTCCAGAGCCGGAATAGAATTGGCTGAAGTGAGAGAGCAAAGCACACTCGAATAAAGTTAAGCAATATTCCAGAAACTGAAACTTGAATATTGACTTTTATTTTCATTGGTAAACTGGGAAATCTGGCGAAAAAGACAGCTTAAACAGATCTGATGTGAATTGGCTAAAGTGTTTTAACGTCAGAGTTATAGAAAAAATCGCACAATTAACTGGAGCGACTGATGGACCTCTTTGGATTCCATAGTATACAATACATTTCCTTTTCCATCTTCAAACCTTTTGTTAATAGTGGCCCAACCCTGATTATATCTTAATCCTATACCCATATTCTTCAAAATGTCATAATTAATACCTATCAATCCTGAGATCTCATATCTGTTTCCGGAAACAGGAATATCATATGAGTCACTCTTATAATGATACTTCACATTTAGCAGATAGCTGACTCCCGGTCCGAGAGAGACATATAGCCTTTCTGATATGTACAAATTAACCAAAACCGGCACTTCAAAATAGTTGAGACAGGTTTTCCCATCGTGATTGACCGGGTTTGATCCGCCTTTTCTGATATATCCGGGTTCAACAGCCAGTCCCCATAAACCGGCACTTTTGTATTCAAAATACCCGTTTATATTGAAAGAAGCCATCGGATCCTTCTGATCTTTTCCATAACTAACAGCAGATACTGTATACTCCGAAATATTAGTTCGCGTAACATTAAAACCGGAAAGAATACCAAATCGGATTTCCTGTGCACCTACATTCAAAACAGACATTACAATAAATATGCATAGCGTCAGGACTGATCGTATTTTCATAGACATTTGACTTATGGGAAACCTGCTCTCTGTTATAAAGATATTAAAAAAATAAATCCGCTGATTATCCGGAATAAAATAAGAGTTATATCACTTTGATAATTCTTCCAATTTAAAGTGTTCTGTATTTGCTTTCTCTGTGTGACTCTGTGCCTTCTCTGTGTCTCTCTGTGTAACAATAAGTTAAAAACTTGCACAGAGTTACACTGTGGACTGTTCAACAGCCGCAGATCTTAAGAAGAATGACCACAAACATTAAATCAAAAAATGACCTCTGCAATAAAAGAATAACCAAATGAAATTAACTTTGCCTATGAATATGATATTATATTTTAGTCATTGGAACATGGGTTCAAAATATTTATGAGATGGCTTAGTCTGCTGATCTGTTCTTGGCACAACCACACTGAATGCCCAGATACTGCGCGATTCATCATCCTTAAACCTGATCAGAAAGGGGGTGGACTATATCTACAACATGCAGTTTACCGAGGCCGGTGAGATTTATCAGACAGATAAGCACAAAGTATCCGGGAAATCCGGTCGTTATCCTCTACAGCGGCATAATGACATACTGGGAAAATTACCCGCTCCTGCCCTCTTCTCCTTCACGGCCTCTGTTTGAAGAAAATATGCGAAAGTGCATCGAACTGTGTGAAAAATCAGGCAAAAGCGTCAAATGACACAGAATATCTGCTTGCCAATCTTTGCGCCAGAGGTATGCTGCTGACCTATTACTCAAATAATGAGATCAGCAATGAAGTGTTCCCGCTTGCAACAAGCACCTACAGGTATATAAACAGATCGTTTGACTATACCGGCATATATTCTGATTTCTACCTCTTTACCGGACTCTACAATTATTATCGCGAGGTCTATCCAAAGGTGCATCCTATCTATAAACCGCTTGTGGTCCTTTTCAGAAAAGGGAACAGGGAAGCAGGTCTGGCGGACCTTCAGAAGTCAGCCAAGTAATTCAATATTCCTCAAAGCTGAATCAGTTTCAGATATCTCATATATCTACCTTACTTATGAAAATGATTATCAGCAGGCCCTTGATTACAGCAGGCGTCTTCATGAACTGTATCCTGCAAATCCGGAATTTCTGACCGAATACATAAAAAACCTTTTGCTTGTTAAGGATTATGATGAGGCTGAGAGACTTGTAATGTCTACTGGCCCGAATGATAATAACGGATATTACCAGGCACAGATCTTAATTTTCAAAGGAATTATACAGGAAAAAAAATATCACAATAACCGGCTGGCTGAACAATATTATAATACAGGCATCCGGCACCTTGAAAAATTCGGCGCTTACGGTAACGAATTTGCGGCCTATGCATATTTTGGGCTCAGCCGGATCGCAGAAGCTGACGGGAATAAGGAGAACAGGAAGAATTACAGGAAACAGGCAACAAAGCTGGCTGATTCGAAAAAAATCGATTTTGATTAATGCCTTGTAATTACCTGCAGATCTGACGGAAATCAGAGTTCAACTATCCCTTGAATGGGATCCTAGTCAGGTGCCTTTGAAGATCTCTCCTGAATTCAAAAACAGATCCACATACTGAGCTCTTTTGTAAACGAATGGATTACCTGTGAGTCTGTTTTTAGACAGTTTGCCCCTGAATTCGCTGAGACTATTATAATTCCTGCTATCCATCCAGTTCTCCAGTTCCCTGAGAATATCACTGATCTGCGTCAAACCATTTCTGTATAATGTACTCACAATCTGCACGGAGGTTGCTCCGGACAATAAAAGCTTAACTCACATCTTCCCCTGAGAAGATCCCGTGACTGCCGCAAATGTCAGCTTTTATATTATCATACAGAAGACCCGTATACCGCAGTGATGCCTTATAGTCGCCTTCATGGCTGAGATGTGAAGTTTTAATATGCTTTTCACTTAAAACATCTATATCGGGCTGAAAAAAGGCATTGAAGAGTACAAATGCATCTGCCCCTGCCGTGTCAAGCTTTTTTATAAAATTCAGAATATTTGAATAGTCCGGACTCAATTTTACACTTATCGGAATAGAAGTATTTTTCCTGATCTCCTTCAGAATATTTACCTGTTCATTGCTCGACACTTTCAGCATCCTTTTCAAAATCCGACGGGATCTGATAAAAATTCAGTTCAAGACCGTCAGCGCCTGTTTCACCCAATAATCCGGCGTATTTGACCCATGTTTCACTATTTACAGCATTCAGACTGACTATCAGCGGGATAGACAAGCTTTCCTTTGCATTCCTGATGTTCAGAAGATGTTCATCGGGCCCTGCATGTTCAATATCAGGATGAATTGTAAGCATTTCCGCGTAAATATCATTGAATTCAGTCAGTTTCTCATCGAGTTGAAAACTCTCGAGCTGGATCTGTTCTTCGAACAGGGACTTAAAAACTATTGCCCCGGCACCGTATTCCTCAGCTTTTTTAAGCATATCCGGATCATTTGCCATATTGGAGGCTCCAATTATAAGGGGATTAGCCAGTCTGATCCCCATGTAAGTTGTTTCAAGTTTATTCATGATGCATCTATTAATTTGATTCACTCATCTTTCAGGACTTTATCACGCTGTATTTATTTATAATGGTTCCCTGCTCATTGACTCTTTCACTGCTCAGCAATTGCAGATTGATATCAAGGTTTTCTTCTGTTACAAAACTTCCGCCGGTGCCGAAAATTTTTGGTTCAATTGTAAGCCACAGCTCGTCAATTAATTGCTCCTTCAGAAATGAAGTTGCAATTTGTGCTCCCCCTACAACGACCATTTGTTGATGTCCTTCCGAAGCAAACCTCTTAAATAGCTTTTCAGGCGAATCATTCAGTGAATTCCAGCTGACCTGGTCTCTCATCTCCTTTATATTCAAGAGGATTATGCGTCATGACTATATAAGAGATGCTTTGATGATGGCTTTAACCGCTCCACGTTATAAGTATTGCTTCCCATTACAATCAGGTGGCTATTGTTCCAGATATTTCTAAAATATTCCTTGTCGCTCTGTGACGACCATGACCTGACATCCGGGTTACCCCATTGCGTAACTTTACCGTCCAGTGTTGAAACAAAAACAAGGATAGCTTTCATTTGTTCAGATTTGAACTATTTTACAGTCACCGGATGAAATTCGCAGAGCTCGTTCAGCAAAAGAACATATAGTCTTTAACACAATTCCTGGAACGCCTTTCTGAATTCGAGCGGGTTTCTGATATTATGAAATGATTCTCTTGTTCCTCCGGTGCCGATAATTGTCATTGAGCCATAACCAAAGATCCTGCCCATAAAGGTCTGGTCAACATTGACACTCTCAATCTTTGGAGAGATTCATCTCAAATGTTTTTCTGGCTATGAAACCTGTCTTTAATTATTATCCGTCTGGTTGTAATCACAAATTCCGATGACCAACGGACAATTGCAGGTCCAAGGAACAAGGGTAAAAATTCCAAGCCATGAGATAAAAATAATCCAGTGAAAATTTGTCTCCGTGACTACCGATTCATCTTTAATAAGATGATTGTTTACATATGTTCCCATAAACTTGTTTCAACGGTTTAAAACACTTCATGATGTGAAAGATCCCATTGAAACAAAGTTACGATATTGATTTCTCACGTCAAAGCTTATCTGATCTTTCCTGTATGCTTTTTCGGACAGAAACTATCGCTTATGACAAACAAATCCATCATAATGGTTATCAAGGTCTGCCTCATATACTTCACCTATTGGCAGGTTTGGATCATATTCAGGGCTGTCTTTTACAAGGTCAACCATTGTATTGACAGTAACAGCCGATGATTCCCATTTTATCTCCTTTATCCTCTTTGGCGATATAATCACTTTTTCACCAGGATTCCAATCAACATTATCAACTACCATAAAATCAAGCTTCCAGTTCCTGTCATTAAAAATAAAATCATTAATCTGTCCGATTGCTCCATCAACGGCGTTAATTGCATAACCGGTCATTTTTCTGGTGCTGTGTAAAAGATTGTTGCCATATGATTTCAATGTTGCAGAAAAAAGTTCCTCCTTTGCAGATCCATTTTTAACAGTCTTTTGCATTTCCCTGACAATAATTCCTCTGTTTCCGTAAGAATTCAATTTATAGTAATCAAAAATTTTGATCTCCTGCTGTCGCGAGAATGGCTTAGCTGTATCTATTAACGGACTATTCCTGATTTGTTCCCTGGTCAGATTTACCTTAAAATTCTCATTATCCCAGTCTGATGCCATAAGGGCTTCAGGAGAAATAAACACCCTGTGGCCGGTCAGCCAGTTACCGGTTTTTACTATCAAAAAACGGACAGTCCAGGTTTCATCATCAAAGAAAAACTCTTTTATTTTCCCAATCTCTCCATCAATGGCTTTGATTGAGTATCCGATTAAACTGGTTATACTTCTTTTCATAATTTTTGTATTTTGCCTTATAAATAATGAGCAATTAAGGTTTAGTTTTCCGGATATATTTGCATAAAACAGCTTGTCAAAATTAGAATTCTAGGTTTTGAATATGTTATATAACTTTTTGAAAGAGTTATATAATTCACATCAGGATCTTTTTGTGAAAGTTCTTAACTTAAAGTTTCACAAAGATGCACAGAGAATACACAGAGTCGCACAGAGAAAATTACAATGCATTTTCTGCAGTTACATAAAATCTGATTTTTATGCTAATTTTAAAGCCCTCTTTAAAAGGTGATATTAATGGCAAAGCTTACTGTATATCAGAACGGAAAAATCAGGGAGACAGAAACCGCTTCCAGGGGAGATTCTTCTGAACGTGTTACGGAATAATGGCTTCGATGTATATTCTCCCTGCGGTGGCAACGGGACATGCGGTAAATGCAAGGTCCTTGTGAAGGGTGAGGGAATTGTAACGTCCTGCATTTTTACAGTAAATGATTCGATTGAAATAGTGCTTCCCTGACAAGCGCGAGGCAAAAGTACTTGTGGCCCAGCATGCACATACAATTCAGCTGCCCCTGATCCCTGGTCCCGTCTGCTGACCTATCAGGCTATCCGCATGGAGTTGCAATTGACATCGGAACAACGAGCCTTGTATTCTATCTTGTAAACCTTATCACCGGAACTATTGCTGAAACAAGGGCAATCCTCAATCCCCAGGCGAAATACGGGGCTGATGTAATATCAAGAATACAATTCACTTCAACCCGCGCAGATGGCCTGAATATTCTTCAAAAAGAGATTCTCGATGCTATAAACCACGAACTGTCTCACCTGTGCAGTTTGAGGGCATCTCTCAAAACGAGATCATCAAAATAGCGATTGCAGGAAATACAACGATGCTCCACCTCCTGCTTGGAGTTGATCCGATGCCGCTTGCATGGTGCCATTCAGGGCTCAGTTCCTTGAGGAACAGATCAGGAGGGGCGAAGAGCTGCAACTGAACTGTTATCCAGGTGCGGAGATAAAAATACTGCCTTCGATATCGGCTTATGTAGGGGCAGATATCGTTGCAGGGCTGGCATCGATTGCTCCATCGGAAATGCACCGCAATTACCTCTTTATGGATATAGGCACCAACGGAGAGCTTGCCCTCGTGACAGAGAACCGCATATGGTGCACTTCGACTGCAGCGGGTCCTGCCTTTGAAGGCGCAAGGATCTCATGCGGCATGGGAGCCGTTGACGGGGCAATATCGGCTTACGGCGACGAAGGATATACAGTAATCGGGCACGACAAACCAATTGGATTATGCGGTTCAGGGCTGATAGATCTTGTTGCCTGGCTGTGCGATAACGGCAGGCTTGACCAGGAAGGTACGCTTAAAGAGGATTTTATAATTGTTCCTGCCAGTGAATCAGGAACCGGAGATACTATTACATTAAATCAGACTGATGTCCGTGAGGTTCAGCTCGCAAAATCAGCTATAGTCTCCGGAGTGAGAATCTTATTGAAGCAGTCAGGACTCACATTCGACCAGCTCGATACCCTTTTTCTTGCAGGAGGGTTTGGTAATTATATAAATACCGACAGTGCCATGAGAATCGGACTGCTGCCTCCCGAGATGAAGGATAAGATCATCCCCCTGGGCAATACATCAGGCACAGGTGCGCTTGCCGCACTGAAATCGACATGGTTCGATGAAGCAATGAAGAACTGTTATTTCAAAATCAGTACTTGTTGAACTTGCAAATGACGAAGATTTTGCTCTTGAATTTGCAATGAATATGATGTTTTAGGATGCCCTTGATGCCAGGGGTACCTATAGTAGTATTAAAACAAAAGATTAACTAGATTTGTTATTATCGAATTTTTAAAATCCTGAAAATGTTATCTGAAAGAATAAAATCTGTTATCCAACTGGCTGTCTCCGGTGATTTTTACGGTATTGTCTATATTTAGCTGCACATCAGCCGGTAATGATGAAAGAGGCAAAGAAGTCGATGCTATTTCGGTCGCTTACAGGAAAAACAAGAGCATGGAGAACGGCTCAAAATGGAGCCGTTGTTTTCGTCTTGATAATGGCAGAATCTATTTTACTGACAGTCTGATGAGCAGAGATGGAGGTGAAACACTTGTGCCACAGACCGATCTTGATCTCAATGAGATCAACGGTGCGCCCGAAAGGGCAGTTTTATCATCAGGAAAGATGTTTTATGCACTTGACGGACCAACAGAGTTTGTAAGCCCCGGTATATTTCGGGGGAAGAGCATGGAGATCAGAAGATAATCTTAAATCGGTTAAAGACAGAAAAACCTCTTTTCCATATTCCTGAAGGTGCAGCGCCAATAGAGAATATCACTGAATGGTACGGGATCTTTGTTTACCGGACGATCCTGATGATGCCTGACAGCACATGGCTGATGACGATGTATGGCAATTTTGTCAGTGATACGATTATACCATATGATTCGGATGCAAGGAAGGAGACAAAATACATGCAGAGAACATTTATTGTCTCGTCGGATGATAAAGGTAACAACTGGCACTATGTTTCAACAGTTGCAGCGCCACTGAGAGGCGACCCTGTTGGTGAGGGTCTTGTTGAGCCTGCCCTGACGATGCTCACAGACGGCACGGCTTCTTTGCATAATGAGGTCCGGTCATCACTATCCCCTTTATGCCTCATGGAGCAGTGATAATGGCAAAACCTGGAGTGAACCGTTGTACACCGGTCTCGACAGGGCATGTGATCCCTGCCTTATCACTCTTCATGACGGCACAGTTGCTCTCAGCTGGGGCAGACGATTTCCTGAAGGCTGGTCAATGCTTGGACAGCGATGGTGATAAAGGCCGGTTTAAATACCCCGGCGAAGGGTATACAAATCTTGCGCTCAGCACAGATGGCGGGCTGACATGGGTAAACAACAAAATCATCAGTAATTCAGGATCGTGCTATTCAACAATATTTGAAGTGGAACCGGATATTATCTTTATGCAATCCGATCAATTGTATTGCAGGATAAAGATAAGCAGATCGAAATAAATCAAGGACAGCTTTTTATATTCTTTACTCTGGCAGGCAATTGGCCTTTTGCCCATCCGGATAGCTATCGGGACTTAGCATTCTCGGTTCGGTCTTTTGGTATTGTTTCACCCTCTGCAATTCGTTTAAGATGACAGAATAGTAACTCGCCTGTTTTTTCATCCCTCAGATGCATCCCATTTCCTTCACAATACTTGTAAAAATCACAATCTGAACAAATGCCTGTTTTTGTCCAGCTTTTATCCCTGAACAATGCCATATTTTGATTCCCAGACTTCAGCAAAATTATCAGTATAAATATTCCCCTGGATAAAATTATCGCGCATATTCGGACAGGCAGAGATTGAACCGTCTGCCAGGACCGATGCAATATTAATTCCGGCACGGCAAAAGAAAAAATTGTCTCTGACTTCACCCTCATAAGAACCCAGAAAACCCTCACATCCATAATTAACAGTGATTTGTTTTTCTTTCCTGGTCTGACTGATAAAATCGAATAAGACTTTGAATTCAGAGGGTTCTAAAAGCAATTGTGGATTTTCTTTAGCCCGCCCGACAGGGAAAATGGTAAAAACTCTCCACTCTTTGATTCCTGAATTTATCAGTAAATCCCTGATCTGGGCTAATTCTTTAAAATTCCTGCGGTTGATACATGTTACAACATCATATCTTAAATTTTCTGTTTTCGGCAATAGTTTTATTGCAGCTGATTGCGTTTTTGAAACTATTCTCATTACCTCTCAGCCAGTTATGTGAATCTTCCAATCCGTCAAGACTAATTGTTATTGAACGTAATCCTGAATCAGATAATGATTGAAGTTTGTGCTCATTTAAAAGCATCCCGTTTGTAACAATACTCCAGGGAAATCCTCTTTGATATAAACTAATCCCTATTTTTTCAATATCCTTCCTCAACAATGCCTCGCCTCCTGTCAGGACGATCATTGTTTTGTTTGGGTTAATGATATGTTTAAGCTGGTCAATTGCCCTGTAGAAGTCGTCTGCGGGCATATCCTGCAGTGAGGAATCCTTTTTGCAATCGCTCCCGCAATGGAGACAGTTCAGATTACAGCGCAAAGTACATTCCCAGAGAATATAGCTTAATTGATGGAGTTTGCTTTCGTTTATTCTGTATTTCCTGAAAAGATTAAGTGCTATTTTCTTTTTGAGAGAGAGCTTATCGACTGTCATCTTTTAGTTTTCAACTTGATATTTAACACTTTTGAAGTTTCTCCCCGATACCAGTGACCATCGCCATTTATATATTTCGGGTCTTTGAAAACAGCAGTTGTATCTAAATTCTCAAATTCGCCATTTAATGTACTGTCAATATCCTGAAATGAAATATTTATTGACTGGTCAACAGGAAATCCGCTTGAAGCGAGTGAATAATTCCCGTCTGCATCTGTTTTTGAGGTATCACCTGCTATAAACACCCTGATATCCTGAACCGGTTTATCCGATTCCAGAGATGTCACTATTGCCTTTTATTATAAATTTAGCGGCAGGTGTTCCATACATGCATACAATTCCTCCGGATCCAAATTTTTCACATGAAGTGGTGAAGCCCAATAATGTTAAAATTCCGGCAATAACAGAATTGTAAAACAGAAGTAAACTTTCTTCCAATCTTTTCATTTCTGATTTAATAAATCTATCCCTGATTGACATATCGATGATTAATCAAATTTATTTAAATATTCCTGTAATAAACTACATATCAAGGATTAAATTTTCTGTGTTTCCAGTATAAAATTCAATCGGTTCAGAATCTGAGATTGTAATGTTAAACAATTGTCTGGATCTATCTGATTATGTTTACCACCAGCCTTCCGGCATATTCTCAATATCTTCAAATGCACCGGGAATTCCCTTTGCAGGACCGTAGAAAACGCTGCCTCCATAGGTGGAAAGATAGAGCATTCCCGGATTATTTACATCAGGTATTGCCCTTTGTCCCCATTTGAACCTGTAACCTTCAATCCTCTTCCATGTGGAGCCTGCGTCCTCACTGTAATATGCGGCATTCTGGAATGTATTTATGTATATTGTTGTGGGTTTTTTCGGTTCAATTCCGGCAGAATTCACACGCACCCTGTCATCGAATATCTGTTTCCATGTCTTTTCCTCTGTCGGTTGTTTTTAAAACACCGCCTTTACTGTCACTCCATCGGATGTCCTGGGCCAGCAGGATAAATACATTATATCCGGATCTATCAGGATTTAAAAGAAGATCATGAGGGCCGTTCACTTTTTCCGGCAGACTCATTTTATTCCAGGTCATTGCTCCGTTATCGCTGTAGTAAACACAACCATCGACTGTAATATTTTTCCTTTCACCTCTTGCAAACAGGGCATAGAGCCTGCGTCGCGAATCAATCCTTATCTGCCATGCAAACAGATTATTTCCCAGTCCATTGTTAGACTTCTTTCCAGGTTTCCCCACCGTCAACAGATTTATATATGCCCCTGTCGAAAATACTGACGTACATTATTCTTGATTCAGCCGGAGAGGCACGGGTCGATTACAAAATTTGTACAGACTGAATTCTCAGGTATACCCTTTGGTAACAGGTTTCCATGTGCGTCCGCTGTCGGTCGATAATGCAACACCTCCCTGATACGCTTTGAAACCATCGCCTCCGAACATTTTGGTTCTTGGCAGATCGTGGGCATTTGCCCAGACCGACCACACTTTTCCCCTGACTTTGGGGTCAAAGACAACCTGGTAACAGGTATTCTGCCAATCCCTTGGAATGCCTGTCAGAGAGTGAAACCAGCTCTTCCCTCCGTTAAAAGTATGAAAAAGGCCGATATCGGTATAGCAGATAAAGAAATGATCTTTATTAAAAGGATCGAAATGAACACCATAGCATGTTGTTACATCGAGACCGCTGCTTGTATATGAACCGTCGGGATTGTTATGGCTGTATACCTGACTCCATGTTTTGCCTCCGTCAGCCGTCTTATATCCCCTGCCGTTATCTCCTGCATAGCAAATATCCGGATTACCCGGAGCAACACCCAGATCGATCGGATTGCCACCCCATCCCGGATCAAAGCTCTCCTCCATCCATGAGCCGCTGAAGTTTTTTGTAATATATCCTCCCGGAGTAGAAGAGAGCAATACCGGTTTCCAGGCTGCTCCCGCGTCAATTGTTTTATAGATACTGTAAACAGCTTCAGGCTTGCCATCTGTATTTTTAACAGGGATAATTGCCGACAGATATGCCACATCGGGTTTTGATTCACATACAGCCAATCCCCCTCTGAAATAGGGCTGCATATCTTTCTCACCCTGATTCGCCAGTCCTGTATTAACCTGCGACCATGATTTTCCGTCATCTCGCGTGGCGTAAATTCCACCCTGGATCTTTCCATTAACACTCTTAATCTCCGACACAATATATATAAGGTAGCTGTTTCCGAGTCGTCCGCCTTCTGCTTCAATAATATTCCCGACCGGCAACCGGAGCTGTTCATATTTTCCCGATTCCGTTTCAACAGCATAACAGCCACTTTCAGTAAATAATGTAACCTGATTCCCATGGGGGAAGATTGCCCTGACACTCTTTCCGGGTACCGATGCAACCGTCCTCCATGTTGCTCCCCTGTCAGCTGAGAATACAAGCGATACAGTGCTGGCTGCAGCTGTTTGCTTCTCACGTGCCATATAATCGATCAGAGGGGCAATTCCAAGGTAAATATTGTTCCTGTTATCAGGGCTGACCTTGATTTTTTGTATTGTTCCGTCATTGGCTCCGTCGATCAGGGCTGAAGGCAGCAGGCTGGTGCTTTGCAGCCTCTCAACCTTGTGTGATTTTGATACATCAGGATATATTATCCTCCATCGCTCTCCGCTGTCTTCTGATCTGAGCAGCAAGCTGATACCAGATCCACGGTCTTCGCTGTGGAGAAATCCCCTTGTTGCAACATAGACCGAAGCCGAATCGAAAGGGTCAAATTCAAAATCATCCGGTACATTCCAGAGATTCTTCATCTTCCAGGTCACGCCGCCGTCATGGGTAATATACAAACCAGTCATATCACAGTGGGTGAGCACAAAATTCCCGTTAAACGGACTTATTGTCGGTTTAAGAACCCCTCCTCCTCCTCCGGGTCCAATCACTCTCCATGACGATTCAACCTTAGCCGTACTGGCCGTCAGGATGTTTTCCGATTTCTCCGCAGCCTGCCGGAATCAGCAATAATAGAAATAGTGTGATGGATAAAACTGGTTTCTCATGGCTGCTTGTATATAAATTAAATCTGTCTGACCGGGTTGCCTTTCAAAATTTATATTATAAAAGCAAGCATTTATTTAGATCATTTACTTATTTTACAAAAAATTTAATAATGTATCGCAAGCTTATTACAATAATACGAAATATTTTGAAATCTTTAGCAGATTTTTCCTGATCGATGAACCATGTATACTCCTGACGGTTAAATTTGTAATCTCAGGTTAGAATGAAACTAAAAAACAATAAAATATAAAATGATGAAAACACTCTGCACCATATTTCAGAGGCTATTCTTTCTTATTCTTTTATCAGTTATTTTCCCTCCCGGAATCAGTATTGCAGCAGGTGAAGTCAAGGTAAACTTAAATCCCTTCAGGGTAGCTGTCATTATTGGTGATCAATGGATGGATCCGGAGGGATATCTTGTGGAAGCGCCAAAACCTTCTGGCTCATATTCGGGATATGCTGCAACGCCGGAGGTGAATGGCGACAATGATTTTCACGATCTTACAGTCCTGCTAAAGTCATGGTGCATACCCTTCGATGTGATAAGGCTCGACCAGCAGATTCTCGACAGATATATGTTTCTTGATATTCATGGAGCTTTAAAATATGGTTCAATAATCTGGGATGTTAATAAATCTGACAGCCTGCAGGCTCAGGATTATTCAATAATAGCTGAAATGGTCAGAGAGCACGGAATAGGTCTGATCGCTCTCTCCGACAGGATCTCCCAACCGGAGATCCAGGAACTGCTCGGATTGAAATACAAAGGAAGCTGGGAGAGCAACACTGCCCTTGAGGCAAAAAACAGCCATTTCATTAATGAAAAAATAGCTTCGCCCTTTGTTATCGACACGGGTATTATCGGACACATACAGAGACCGCAGGCTGAAATTCTCGAAGGCACTATTCCCATAGTAATGCAGGGCTCCTACGCCCAGGTTACAGCGAGGGAATACCCATCAGGAGGTCATGCAGTATGGTTTGGAAGCGATCACAACTATATGTTTTCCTTTCAGTCAATGCGTACGATCTTCAGAAATGCAATTACCTGGACGATAGGTTATAACCTTTACAAAACATGGGACAATGACCTCATAATGATCATGGATGATCCGGGAGGGGCAGCAAATAATTATCTGGAACACTGGCATTACCCGGTACTTCCGGAGGAGGCTGTTGAGAAATATCTGATCGCACCTTTGCTCAAACATAAAGCGGTTCTCAATATTAATTTCGTGCCGGCTTTTGTCAATGAAGGCAAACGAATGCTGGAACCAAGCTGGAATCATAGTTTTACCGACGGGTTCGGAACAAAACAGGATTATATTTCAAGCAAAAAAGGGTATGACAAAGGGGTAAAACAAGGAGTATTTGAGGTAATGTGCCACGGGTTGACTCATATGCAACCGGATCTGGTGTCAGATCCCGGCTGGTATGGTACTCCAATTGACGGAGAAAAATCTGAAGTTGGCTGGTATCGTGAATTTGGCGATACAAGAAGAAAAACTGAGATTCCAGCCGCAGAACAACTTTGGCGGATGAATACGGCCATTGACTGGCTGACAGAACAATTCGGCGTTGTGCCGCTTGAATTTTGTCCGGGCGGACTCGGCAGTTCTGTCTCATATTTTAACAACACTGCAAAGATCGCAGGAAAGGCAGGTTTCGGCTGGAACGGATGGGAATCGGGTTATCTTGGGAGGGATCTTGTTATTACAGGGTGGAAGTATTTCGGAACACCAGAGTCTCCGCTGATCGTCGGAGCTCCTCCCGATTTTCATGATTTTGGCATCTACACAAGTCCTGAGTCATTTGTGACAATCTTTGACAAGTATCCGAAGGGCAGGTTTATAAGCATAAATGAATTCATTGGATACCTCCATGCCAGAAATTCAGGAAAATGGGTCAGGGAGAACAATTCACTCTCAGTCACTGTTGATTATGATGCTCACTATTGCAAGTACTTTGAAACACATGAATCATACTGGACCATTGAATTTTCGGACTGGATGAAGACAAAGTCCGGCAAGTCTCCTGAAATATCGGTAGATGGTAAAGTTCAAAAAGACTCTTCGTCTAAGATCAGGATTCCTCATGGGGCAGGAAAACATGAGATCAGAATAAAATTTTGATAATCATATGCATACAGTGTAAAATCAAAATCTGAAAAATGAAAAGCCCATTGTTAATCACTGTCTGTCTGCTTTTGTTTGCTGCAAATGCTCGTCTTATTCTCAGAATAATACAATTCCCGGCATTTTAACATCTCCCTATCCTACACTTAATAAATCTTGCAGTAAACTGGGAGATAAAGGGCGATGATAATCTGAACGGTACTGTTACTGTCCGGTACAGGGAAGAAGGGACTGAGGAGTGGCATACAGGGATGCCACTGTTTCGGGTTCCTGCAGGTAAAAATTTAGGTTTTTCATGGACCAATAAGCATTCCGGAAGTATTTTTGACCTCAAGCCAGATACAGGTTATGAAATACAGCTTTCGCTTTCCGATCCGGACGGCGGGTCTGAGGAGAGAACTTTAAAGGCTCATACAAGGGCTGTTCCTAAAGCCGGCAGTTCAGCTGAAATAGTATATATAAAGCCGGGCATTTATGATACCCTCCATACACATAGCGGCACAAAGGAAAGGCCTGTTGTATATATGCCGGAAGGAGGTAAAGCAACATATACCCATATTGATATGAAGAACAGAAAATGGGTTTACATTATCGGACTGAACATTGAGAATACTAACAAGGAAGGGTGTCGGGATCCTTCTTGACGGCGCATCAGACTGCATGATATCAGGGTGTACAATAAAATCAGTCTATGGGATGGTAGCTGACAAACCCGGTGCTGCAAATTGTTATATCTAGTGATAATATTCTGACAGGCATCTGTACATGGGTCAACGAATCAATGGGTGCTCACGGTGACAACATCGGGGAAGGCATTGAGCTTACAGGCTCAGGAAATGTTATCTGTTACAACAAGCTAACCGGTTTCAGGGACTGTATCTCAACAATGGAAGATCAGAGAACTGCCGAACAAACATGCATTGATATCTACAATAATGATATCTACAGCGGAGTGGATGATGCTATAGAGGCAGACTTTCTGCTTCTCAAACTGCAGGATCTTTCGCAACCGTATTACAAATTGCTTTGTAGGTCTCAGCTCTCAGCCGGGTCTCGGAGGACCCAACTATTTCTATCGTAACAGCATGTACAATCTGACACACGGCGCCTTCAAGTTTAAAAGATTCAGCCAGGGAGATGTGGCTATGCACAACACTGTAATTAAAGTAGGGACAGGACTTGGAGGCAATGATTCAATGGATTATGCCTGGTTCAGGAATAATCTTGCAATCGGAGGACCGACCGGCGGAGTGAAATGGGGCGATTACGGACCCGGCAATCCATATGCTGCCGATATTATAAAGCCTAAGCAACATTGCAGCTTTGATTATGATGCTGTTGGTTCATTTAAGGTACCATATGTGGCCAGGATCGGAAAACTTCAATTCTCAGAAGTTGAAAAACACGGAATTGAACATATTAATCTGGGTGAGATATTTATGAATGTCCCATTTCCCTGATCCGCCTGTTCCCGAGCGGGATATACAGGATTTAAGACCCAGACCCGGATCTGTTGTAATTGATGCGGGAGTGCTTATTCCAAATATAAATGACAAATTCACAGGTAAAGGACCGGATATTGGAGCATATGAACTTGGAGAGGAATATCCCCATTATGGACCCCGCTGAATTAACAGCTGAAATCCAAAACCCTGATTTTAAATTGGAATAATCCGGCCGAAAGTCAGTATTCAGTAATGTCTTCATAATCCGTATTTTACCGATATCTTCAGAAATAAAAATATCAGATAATGAAACGAAGAAAATTTTTTCAGACAATATCATATGGAGCTGCAGGACTGGCGCTTGAGCACATCCTGTAAACAAAACCCGAATAAGCCGGAAAATGCTTCATCTGACAAATCCGGTCAGCAATGAGATCCCTGCATATCGCAATACTATTGAATCCGCCTTTCACAAGGGAAAGACAAAATCTGCAAATGATGCGATTGTTACTAGGTCTTATAGGCGCAGGTGGCTGGGGAACACATATAATAATTCAGGCAGCCGGACTTAATGAGAATATCAGGGTAAAATACGTATGTGATGTGGATGATACCCGGGGCGGACAAGCCATTGAGGAGCTTGGCAAAATCCAGGGTTTTAAGCCTGTATCTGTCAGGGATATGCGGAAGATATTTGATGATAAGGAGGTCGACGGGGTTATTATTGCCACACCGGAACACTGGCATGGACTTGCTACTGTATGGGCCTGCCAGGCAGGCAAGGATGTGTATGTTGAAAAATGCATCTCCCATTCGATATATGAAGGACAGAAAATGATTGAGGCCTGCAATGAAATATGAACGCATTGTACAGTGTGGAACCCTGAACAGAAGCGCTGACTATGCCCTTACTGCAAGGGATTATATCAAAAGCGGTGAACTGGGTGAGGTTGTTACAGTATCTGCTATTGAACTTACAGACGGACCTGTTCCGTTCAATGAAAAGGAAAATTCAGCAACACCTGACACAATTGACTGGGATATGTGGCTTGGACCTGCACCGAAAGTACCATATAATGTATCCCGCAACAAATCATGGCAGTATTACTGGGACTATGCAGGCGGATATGCATTTGGCCAGGGTGTAGTTCATCAGGTTGACATGCTTCGGCTGGTCCTTGGATAATCCGGGTTTTCCAAAATCGGTATATTGCACCGGAGGAAGGTATCTGTTTAAAGACAACAGAGATATTCCTGATTATCAGATAGCAACTTTTGATTATGGCAATTTTGTAATGACTTTGCAGGGGGGTGAATTTACCCGTTATCTGGCAAAAACAAGCGAGGAGATCCGGTTATGGAAAGGAATTCCCGCGATGGCAGCAGAATGCAACAAAAATTGAGATATACGGCACAAAGCGAATGATGTATGTAGGTGTCATGGGTGGCGGATGGCAGGTATTTGACAAGGATGAGAATCTTGTTGCAAGCGACAAGGGTATTTACCCGCTGGATGCTCATTTAAAAAATTTCTTCGATTGCATGAGGACAAGAAAACAACCAAACGGAAATATTGTTGAAGGCCATAAAAGTGCAGCATCTGATTCATATGGCAAACCTGTCGTATCGTTCAGGCAAAAAGCAGCTTATATTTTCCCCTGAAACAGAAAGCATTCTGAATGACACAACAGCAATAGCTCTGGCTCAGCCTCATTACAGGAGCGGATTTGAAATAAATAAAGATATATAATTGAAACATAAAGCTATATTGATATGAAAAGAAGAAACTTTTTAGGTCTTGCGGCAACCGGAGCTGCCGGCATGGCCCTGGCTTCAGGCTGCAATGTACCTGGAAACAATACAGTCTCGGAGGGAACAGATTCTACAGCAATTAATGAAATACCTGATTACAGAAAAAGCCTGAAAACCTCCTTTACAACTGTGAAAGGAAAACCTGCCGGCGACCGGGTGATACTGGCCCTTATCGGAGCCGGCTCATGGGGTACAGCCCTGATACTTGAAGCAGCAAAGTCGGGCGAAAATATTCAGATCAAATATGTATGCGATGTGGATGACACACGAGGCGGAAACGCTGTTTCGGAGCTCGAAAAAATCCAGGGATTCAGGCCCATTGCGGTGAGGGATATGAGGAAGATTTATGATGACAAAGAGGTTGACGGAGTTTTCATCGAGACACCCGAACACTGGCATGCCCTTGCAGCTATCTGGGCTTGTCAGGCAGGCAAGGATGTGTATGTTGAAAAGACAATATCCCATTCCATCTTTGAAGGACAGCAGATGATAAAGGCTGCGATGAAATATGAGAGAATAATACAGTGCGGAACCCAGAACAGAAGCGCTGATTATGCGCTTACTGCAAGAGATTATATCAAAAGCGGCGAACTTGGCGATATAGTGTCGGTGCATGTACGGGAACTTCTCGACGGACCTGTTCCTTTCAATGAAAAGAAAGATATGGATGCCCCTGACACGATTGACTGGGATATGTGGCTCGGACCTGCCCCAAAGGTGCCATACAGTATATCACGCAACAAATCATGGATCTACTACTGGGACTATTCCGGCGGCCCGGTTACGTCAGGAGGCTCAATACATCAGCTCGACATGGCCCGTCTGATCCTCGACAATCCCGATTTCCCCAAATCGGTATATTGTGCTGGAGGAAGATATTTCTTCGATGACAAAAGGGAAATACCTGATTACCAGATGTCAACTTTTGATTATGGAAAATTCGTTCTCACACTTGAGACTGGTGAATGTACACCATATATGCAGAAGGAAGGTCCGGATGTCAGGTTTGGGACAATCTATCCGAAATGGATGCAGAATTCAACAAGAATCGATATCCTCGGAACAAAAAGAATGATGTATGTTGGCCGCATGGGCGGAGGATGGCAGGTATTTGACAAAGATGAGAAAATTGTAGCCCAGGATAAAGGGATCTTTCCCTTAAAGGCTCATATTCTGAACTATGTCGACTGCATACGGACAAGAAACCAGCCAAATGGCAATATAGCTGAAGGCCACAGAAGTTCAGTACTCATACATCTTGCAAACCTGTCATACCGGGCAGGCAATAAACAGCTTATGTTCTCACCTGAATACGAGACCATCCTGAACGACAAAAATGCACAGCTTATGTCACAGCCGGGATACAGAACAGGTTTTGAAATTAAAAAAGAGATTTAACAGGATAAGAGATGAATTTAAGAGTGAATAAAAAGAAAATATTACTGTTCATTTCAGCTGCAATACTTGTTGCCGGAGGCCTTGTTATTTATGCTTTTGCCAGGACCATGAACAAAACAGAGCTTGAGTTCCGGATCCACATAAATGAAAAACTCGTGAGGGAATCAACCTTCGGCGAATCACCGACATTTGCGATCTGGCTGGAGGATCCGTCTAACCGGTACGGTAAAAACAATTTTTGTGACCAGCAGGGCCGGTCTTGGTGACTGGGAAGGAAAAGCAGCAGTGCCTGTTGCACTGCCAAAGTGGTTTGAAATAAATAAAACTGAAAAACAGGCAATGCAAAACAGCGGCTCAGACGAGACTCCGCAACTTGCAATTACAGGTGCAACCCCAAAGCCCGGTTATTTCGATACGCGTGTCAGGATAGCTCCTGGCAGCAGATGGATCTGCTGGATCGAAGTGAACCTTGCCGGCGATTATAATGAAAACTATCCCGAATATGATGAAGTGAGGAAAACTTCAGATGAATTTAAGACCGGACAGCCGGCATTGCTTTACAAGGCTGAAATTGAAGCAGTCACAGGCAATTCGGTGAAACCTGAAATAAATGGCATAATCCTGCTGGATTCAGCCGGCAAGGCGATTATTGAATCAGCCTGCAGGCATAACAACTGCCTCCGGGATCTTTGATGAGATAAACATCAATGTTGTAAAACCAAAGCCAAGGATCATTGAATGGTAGACCAAGGATCATTGAATTTGAAAAATCGGGACGGTAATGATTCTTCATAGTTGTATTTGCATGCTGTATTGCAATGTCTGCATATGTTTTGTCCCCGCTGAGTTTTGTGGCCTCGAACAGCAGTTCATATTATTTATCACATATGCTTTTAAAACTATCAGTATAGGCTTTTAGTTTTTCAAGATATCCCTCCATATCGAGCAATTGTTCATCATAAATAAGAAAAGACATATCGGGCTGTCCTGAATCCAAAATGACGGGCCCTGTCCTGCTGCCAGAAATATTTTTTATCTATCTGTGGAGAATCCTCTTGGAAGACGGGTCTCTTCATATGTTCTTACAAGGTCGGTAAAGATACTGTCCCTTCTTGCAAGCGTTGATCTGACAATATTCTGAGCCTTGACAAGACTGTTAACCGATGCCCTGCAATCAACAAAACGGTTCACATGAGCCTCCCTGATTGTATATTCAAGGTTTGAAAGATCAATGTATGTAAGACAGGTATGTTTTATCAGATTTGCAGTGGTACGGAATATCTCAAAATCATAACCATGTCTGACACCTGCATTTTCATTTACTTTAATGAGTGCGAGTACCTTTTCCATTTTTACAAGGATCTCCTGCGACTGCTACAACTTTATCTTTATACTGAGTATTCCAGAACGGATCGTATTCAATAGCATCGCCCCTTGGCATATCAGGAAGATGAGTCTGTCCTATCTCTCCATAGTGCCATACATTGCGTTCCATAGTCCCGGCAAAGTAGTAGACCCCTTCATTAAGAAGTCTGAAAATCTCATCCACTCCTGTTGCTGCCGCTCCGTAATAATCTGAATAATAATCTCTTCCTGAATTCATCCAGTGAGGGAGCACTTCCGTTCCACGACCATGCTGCAGCATTCACAAAATGCATCATCCACATCTGGTTATGAAGGTCATCATCATCCCAGGAAGTACAGATAACACCATTGAATATCCCCGCTCCGGCTGCCTGTGATATGAATCCGTGTGACTTTTCAAGGCTTCCTTTTCTGATCTCTCCGGCCTCTCCTTTTTCAAAGTAATATGGTACCATCATAGGAACGACACCCGGATTTGGATCATAGGCAAAAACTTCAAAACCGAGAGATCTTGATTCTTTTGCATATTTCATCTCGGGTGTCTCATAATCGTAACTCTCGGTAAAAACCAGTCCGGGGACAGGTTCAATACCCTTTGCAGGAGATTCGCCGATCTTCCATCCCATGGGAGTCTCCCATGCCATTACCTTTCTTTTTTGAGCTGTAAGATATTTAGCTGACCTGTTAATGAACAACTGGTACAATCCGCTTCTCCCTATCTCCTCTGCTTTTGCCCTGCACTTTTCACATTCTGCAAGTTCATATGTCTCATCTGAACCAATATGTATATATTCTGAACCGGGAGTTGCTTCCATTGCATCTTTCCACAAATCATTAAGCAGAGCATAGCTTCCATCCTTAAGCGGACAGAATTCCCAGTTTGAAGATTCAATTTCCCTCAGATTCCTGTACTGAGGCCATTTAAGAATAAAGCTCACATGTCCGAGGCCCTGAACAAGAGGAACTATCTGAATATGATATTGTTTTGCATACCTTGTGAATTCCTGCATCTCTTCCATCGTAAATGCTCCCGGGAGCGCCTATTTCAGGATGACTCGGATAGGCAAATTTATCTTCCCATTCCCAGACCAGCATATTCACCTTATATCTCGACAGATCCTTGATAAATGATTTTACATATGAAGCTTTATCCTGGTGGTGCTTTGTATCATAATGAATTGCACGTTGCTGAATATCAGGCCAGTCAGTTATTTCAAGTCCGGGAACTTCATAACCGGCTCCGGACTGCCGGATAAGCTGCAGAAGGGTCTGGCTGCCATAAAACAGACCGGCCTCTCCTTTTGCGCTTATAATCAATTCCTTTTCGTTTGATGTTGCAATCGTGTAGCCCTGTTCTTTCAGCTTACCTGAAGCACCCTGTCGTGTCAGCACAACCGCCGGATAACTACCTCTTTTGCCAATTACTGCAGTAATATTAAATTCCTTTTTAAGGTCCCTTATAAGTTCTTCAGCAGTAAAATTGTCTGATTTTGTAAATGTCTTATCGAGTACAACCGTCAGTTCCTTTCCAAACGAGAAATTTGTGCCGTTTGTTTTCACCTGTTTTGGGTATGGAATCACATTCAATCCCATTTCAGACAATTCACTTGCATAAAGAATATGAATCCCCCGGATAAAATTGAGATTGAAAAAATCAAAAGGAAGATTAAATTTCTGTTAATTGGTTTCTTGTTCATAATTTCAAAATATGTTTAGAATTGAACTTAACATTTGAATAATCCGCCCTGAGCTATCCGACTCTACCTTCACCCACCCCTAACCCCTCCAGGGAGGGGAACCAGTTACTCCATGCTTTACGCTCAAATAGTCACTTTTATCCATTGCCGACAACTGAATACCCTACATTTTAAATTTGCCCTAACCTAACAACCCACCCCTAACCCCTCCAGGGAGGGGAACCGCTCTGTGCTCTGACGCCCTGAGCCCTGATCCGCCCTGAGTCCTCTGCGCCCTGAGCCTTCACGCCTTCCGCCTTCCGCCTTCAGCCTTCCGCCTTCCGCCTTCCGCCTACTTCTTCCCCCCCGCCTTCGGTCCGTAATCGACATCCCTGACTGCCTTCAGCTGACGATCCTTATCACCTGTTGTAAGGTGAATATCCTTATATTTATCGAGTACCGGAGGATTCGGTTCTGTCAGCATCCTGTAAGTCTCAGGTCGTCTTGATTTCAGATGCATGGCCTTAATATTGTCTGTGCCATTAATTGATCTCCACCACTCGCTTTCATTCAATCGTTCCTTTGAGAAATCTATTTCTGCCATAATTACAGTGTTCTCCTTACCCGGCGCTTCCGCAACAACATTTCCGTCATAATCGATTATCCCGTTTCCATCTTTTCCGAGGACAACAGGGGCAATGTAAACTGAATTGTCCCTGGCTCTTGTAACAAACATTGGGGCTGTGCTGAGGCTCTTACCCGGTTTGTTATCGGGAGCCATTGTGGGGTTGAATATAATATCTGCACCACTAAGGGCATAAATTGTTGAAATCTCAGGATAAGATATTTCCCAGCATGTGGCAACAGCAAACCTGCAAAAATCTGTCTGGAAAACCTCATATTTATCTCCGGTTGAAACAAGCCAGGTTTCCAATATCGGAAGTACAGTTTTATGATGCTTTCCCATAATTTTGCCATCGCGATCGAATATCACGGCGCTGTTGAATATCTTTCCATCCTCCTCTTCGTATATAGGTGCAATTATATACATTTTGTATTTGCGTGCGATCGCCGATATCCTGTCTGTAAGTTCACCCGGGACCTTAACTGCCAGTGAATTAAATAAAATCCTGCCCGTCTCAGTGTCCTTCACATCGATATATAGACCATAGGAACCAATATGCTGCATATCTTCCGGTCCGCACACAAGGTCGGCTCCCATCTCTCCTGCCTTTGTGAACAGTCCAAGCAGTTTATCAAGATGTGCCGACACCCCCGGACGTACTTTTGAAGGATCATAATCCCCCATGAATGGATCCTGATTTGGCAGTAGCTGTTGCCTGTATCACAGCAATTTTACCCTTTGCCGGGAGCCTGTCCATTCAATCCGAAGAATGAAGCAGTGAGCAAAATCAATAAAAAAGTTGCTGAAAATATTTTTTTTCATATTATTTTATTTTAAAGTCCTTTAATAATCTTTTGAAAGTTTTATGCCACAAATATTATTGCAATTAGTTATTTTTACCATTAATTAATACAAATATAGTAATAAAGCTAATGATTCAAAAAATGAGTTATTTTACCCGTGGAGAATTTAGAAATCCGGCATAATTTGAATAACAGGAAGCATGCATAGATAATAATTGATTTTTTTCGATTACCCCGCCCCCTGGGGAAGCGAAGAAAATCAACTGCGAAACGGGGCGGCAATTATGTCGTGAGCAATCGGGGCAGCGGTAAAGGGGATGAAATCTTTTATGTATCTTTAATCATTTGATCGCCAATGACTATACTGAACAGCGGAGTCGGGAACTATGTAATGAGCGGGGGGAGAAAATATTCTTACTTCGGGGGCAATAACTATCTGGGTCTGGCAAATCATCCGGAAGTAAAAGAAGCCGCCATCAGGGCTATTGAGAAGTATGGGGTCAATTTTTCAGCATCGAGACGGACAACGGGTACCGCGGACCTTCACCTTGAACTTGAAAAAAAGCTTGCTGCTTTTAAAGGCGATGAAGATGCTGTAATATATGCCTCAGGTTTCCTTGGAAACAGCATACTTCTCGAAACAATGAACTTATCCTACTCTGCAGTTTTTATTGACACGCTTGCTCACCCGAGCATTAAGGGAAGCATCCCTGCTGACATCAGGGATATTCAATACTTCGGGCACTGTGACGCAGGTCATCTTGAAGAACTGCTGGCCGCACATTCCGGAGGAAAGCCGCTGATTATTACAGATGGCGTATTTGCCCTGACAGGGGAGATAGCGCCTCTGGATGAGATATTCAAAACAGCTGAGAAGCACAATGCTCTCCTGATTGTGGATGATGCCCATTCCACAGGAGTTCTTGGCAAAACGGCAAAGGAACACCTGAGCATTTTCATATCAACGGAAGGGAGAATATTTATCAGACCGAGACGATGAGCAAAGCGCTTGGCAGCTATGGCGGGTTTATTGCAGGAAGCAGGGATCTGACAGATTCAATAAGGGAAGGCTCAAAGACCTATCAGTCGTCAACCGCTCTGCCTCCTCCTGTTGTCGCTGCCGGAATAGCCTCACTGGATATAATTGAATAAAAATCCGGTGCTGCGTACCCGGCTTCTTGAAAAGGCCGGCGATGCTCAGAAAAGAAATTGCATTGCTTGGATTCCAGACTACTCCCGGTGAGACTCCGATAATACCTGTTATGTTTGATACTTCTGAAAGTGCAAGAAAGCCTCTCTTCATATCTTGAAGAAAAGGGCATTATTGTTCCGTTTATGAATTATCCGGTCAGACAGGACAAATTTTTATTACGGATCGCCATAACAGCTGAACACACTGATGAACAGATTAGCCAGCCTGCTTGAAAATTTAACCAAATGGAAAGATAAATATGGAACGAATTAAGATCATAAAAGTATTCATTGACCCGATTAATGTTGCATTGGATGAACCTTTCAGGATTGCCATCGGAACAAAATACAGCATTGAGAATGCTCTGGTTACAGTCGTGCTTAGCAATGGAATTGAAGGGTATGGTGAAGCGGCTCCGCTTGAGCCTATAAACGGTGAAAATCAGGCAACCGTACTTGCCACCCTGAACAGCTGCAGGGATTTTCTTATCGGTAACGATATCTCTGAATATACAGCAATAGCCAAAAAGCTCAAAAGTGTATTCTGGGCACAGGTTACTGCACGATGTGCCATCGAGATGGCTCTGCTGGATGCTTTTACCAAATGTCTTGACATCCCATTCTATAAATTTCTTGGGTGGCAGCGACAATAAGGTGGAAACTGACTATACAATAGATATTGTTACACCTGATAGTTGCAAGAATAAATGCAGCAAAATTAGCTGGTAAAGGTTACAGGGTACTTGAAGACAAAAGTCGGAAAAAACCTTACAGATGACATTGACAGGATACTGGCTATACAGGAGGGGGCTCCCGGTTGCGGGATCACACTGGATGCTAACCAGGGATTTTCTCCCGGTGATGCCGTTCATTTTCTAAGGGAGCTGGAAAAGAATAATATCCGTCCGATTCTCTTTGAGCAGCCTGTTGTAAAAACCGATCTGGCCGGAATGAGATTTGTAAAAGATCATTCATTTGTTCCGATAGCCGCTGATGAATCGGTTTTTACAAGCGCTGATGCAATAAATATTGTCAGGACCGGATGCGCGGATGTGATAAATATCAAAGATCATGAAATCAGGGATCCTCGAAGCAATTGAGATTGCCGCCATAGCCAGGAGCGCCAATATAAAGCTGATGATAGGATGCATGCTCGAGACAAAACTGGGATTGGGATGCTCAGTCAGTCTTGTGGCCGGACTGGGCTGTTTCAGTTATATTGATCTCGATCCGCATATTGATCCGGAAAATGAACCTTTTACCGGTGGTCCTGACTATTCAGCACCATATTATACAATCCCGGAGGATATTTCAGGTCTCGGTATCAGGAGAAGAAAATGAATAAACTCATGGTTTGTATTTCCATGGGTAGGGAAGGGTCGCGACGCTTCCCTATTTTGATTTATACAGAGCCATATATTCAAGCAGTTTCGCCCTGTACTCCTCCAATCCAAGAGCCTGTTCATCGCAGATCATAAACGAAAGATCAGGTCGTCTGTTCGCAAAATTCCTCTGCTGATCGCGGGCATGAACATATTTCTTTTCAGGGGTTGACATACCTTTGGGGAACTGGCTCTTTTCCCATGTTGTTTTTATTCCTGAAAAAACACTGTCGCGCTCTGCAAGATTTTCATCAATCAGATCAACTGCATGGTTCAGCTCATCATAAACAGCCCGGTTATCTGTGAAATGCAATCCGGCTGCCTTTTGAACTGACTTTTCAAGTTCTGATAGTGTGAGATATGTATTTGCTGTATGAATAAAGAGCCTGGCAAGGCCCTCGAACAGTTCAAAGTCATATTCGTTTTTTGCACCGCCGGCAATGTTTTCATTACAGATTGCCAGCACACGTTCCATGCCGGGCAAAATCTCTTTTGAACGCTTTATCATTTCAGCATATTCAGTATTCCAGAATGGATCGAATTCCATATCATCGCGCGGGAGATCCGGAAGATGAGTTTTTCCTACCTCACCCCAGTGCCATACTTTTCTTTCAAATGTGCTCATATAGTAATAGCTGGCTTTGTTAAGAAGCATGAAGAGCTCTTTAACATCTTTCGCCTGCTGTCCATAATAATTTAAAAAATATGTGTCTTCAAACTCCTCCAATGCAGGCATACTTCCATTCCAGGAATACTCGGCTGCAGTAATATATCTGAGCATCCAGATCTGATTATGGACACCTGAGCAGTTCCATGAAGTTGATATCATCCCTTTGTACTTTCCTGATTTTGCTGCTTCAGTCAGCACTGAATATGAATCTTCCAGATGAGCTTTGACAGGCCCCTTCTCCCCTTCCCTGTAAAAATATGGCAGAAAAAGGTGTTCAATACCCGGATTAGGGTCATAAACATAGAGCGGGTACCCGGCTGCCGCTGATGCAGAATCAAGCCTTGCATCAAACCCACCGGGAGTATACAACCCCTTTAAAGGCTTTATTTTTTCATCAGGATTGTAACCTCCGTCCCACGACATTGGTATTCTGTGAAGTTTTTTTACTTCTTCCCCGACCCTGTTGACATAAATCTCCATCAGGGCATACCTCCCCTCCTTCTCAGCCTTATCCCTGCAGCCACACTCAACTCCTTTTCCAAGAACATAGGTCTCGTCGCATCCGATATGCACAAACTCCGACCCTGGAGTTGCCTCAATAGCCTCTTTTATAAGATCATTCATCAGGTTATAAGTTCCTTCCCTAAGGGGACAAAATCCCCAGTTATCGTACTCAATCTCCCTGAGATTTTTGTTTTCCGGATGCTTCAGAATATAGCTTACATGTCCAAGTCCCTGAATCAGAGGAACTATCTGCACATGATATTTCCTTGCATACCTTGTAAATTCCTGCATCTCTTCCATTGTAAAGGCTCCGGGAGCGCCGATCTCAGGATGGGTTTTGTAGGCAAATTTATCTTCCCATTCCCATATCAGCATGTTTATTTTATAACGTGCGAGTGTGCGGATAAAATTAAAGACATATTCCTTTTTCTCCTGGAAATGCTTAGTGTCGTAATGAACTGCCCTGAAAGAAATATCAGGCCAGTCAGATATTTTCATCCCTTTAAGGATTATCCGGTTATCCTCTTTCTGTACAAGCTGCAGAAGGGTCTGAACACCATAAAACAATCCGGCAGACTTATTTGCACTGACAGTAAGTCCGGAAGATGTCGATTCAAGTTGATACCCCTCTTCACCATGTGATGAAAGACGGATCTTCCGTGTCAGAAAGATGGCTGATTTCTGAGCGTCCCTGCTTATCCGGCAATTTAGTCCCCACTGATCCTTCAGCTGCCGGCAGAGCTCATCAGCGGCAAACAGATCCTCAGGAGATGCATTTCCGTCAACATGAATCTGCACTTCATCCGGAAATACAAAGTCCTCTCCGGCTATCACAACTGACTGTGGATACGGGATAATGGCTATCCTCTCTTTCCACAACGGCGACACTCCGGTTTCGATTGAATAAGCTAGTGTTGCTGATAAGGATAGCAAGACTGTGATCAGAATCAATGATTTTATTTTCATCTGCGGATAAATCTTGATCTTATATGGTTAGGTTTGAAGATTAATTAAGGATTACTGATTTTAAATTTATAAGGGAACAGCTCAAACTTAAATAATTTTGAAATACAAAACAAGGTTTTGATAAATATTTCATACATTTACAATTGGATATAAAACTTAGGATAAGGTTATGAAAGTAGAATTTCTATTGCTGATTCTTGCAATACTATTCACAGGATGTGTAAAAAAGAGCTATTATCAGGCAGAGTCCGACAATCCCGTATACAGGCCAAATCTTGTATTCCGTTCAGCTGAAGATCTTACCTCTCCGAAGTTCGCTCATCTGAAGAGTAAATATCAGCTTGATACTATATTCAATGGTGAGACCGATGAATTCAAAAGAATCCTGCTTATAAGGCACTGGATAAAAACAGTCATCAGGATAGATGATCATGGCGAACCTTATCCGGGTGACAATTTTGCTGAAGGGATCCTGGATGCAGCACTTAAAGGCCACGGCTTTCATTGCGGACATTATATGGTGGTTCAGAATGCAATAATGAATGCTTACGGCTATGTAACAAGGACGCTGGGTGCAGGTCCGGGAGTAAAAGGAGGACCTGACGGACATCATGGCATTGATGAGGTATGGAGCAATCAGTTCAGCAAATGGTTTCTTTGTGATGCCAAATACGACCATCATTTTGAAAAGAATGGCATACCACTGTCTGCCCTTGAGATCCGTGATGAGTTTCTTAAAAACAACTGTGCCGACATTATAAAGGTAAAGGGGCCCGGCAGGGTTTCTTTTGATATAGACGAGGAGACCGGACTGAGCAAGGTGCAGAATGCTCAGACATATACCTGGATTGAATGGCATTGCTATAACAATCTCTTTACAGACTTTCCTGATTATAAGGAGCTGCTCATAATGTACAGCGATGAATATTTCAAATCGAATACCTGGATCTGGGATAATAAGCCTCACTGGGCATACTCCCATCCGGAATCACTGAAACTGGTCAGTGAAAGGGATTCGATCTACTGGACTCCAAATACAATCAGTTCAGGCGTTGAGATAAAGGATAACATTGCAAGGATAACGATGACTTCATCCACGCCAAACCTGAAAGAATACCAGATGAAACAGTTACCCTCCGGAACCTGGATGAAAACGGAAAAGGATCTTGAAATTAAACTTGAAGGGGAAAAAGCTGAGTTTGCATTCAGAACAGTAAATCTCGCAGATGTAACCGGACCGGAGCATAAAATAATAATCGAAAGCAAATAAACAGCCGCTGTTTGCATTATAAAGAAAATACATATTAATCACAAATTCAAAGGATTGTATTGAATTTTGTCCTATATTTGACCAGGCAGGTCCGAATTAATAAAATCTTTTTTTGATATAGTTTGTTATACAGGATAATCAATCTCAACCAAACGTATAATATGTTTTTCCGATCACTAAAAACCTGAAAAATGAAAAAAAACAGATCAGGTATGACTCGCAGAAAGTTCATACAAAGTAGTGCCGGAGCTATTGCAGCTGTTACGGCTTATGGGTTGATCCCCACATCAGATAATATCACCGGACTGAAAGAAACGAAGCCGGAAATTTTGCGCAGGAAGCTGGGAAAAACCGGGCTGGAGGTATCTCTTCTTTCATTTGGAGGAGGTTCGCAGTTTTTAAGAAACCAGAACGGCGAATGGGAAAGAGTACTTGAATCAGCTATTGAAGGTGGTATTAATGTCTTTGATACAGCTTCATCTTACACTTCAGCCTCTATGAACCTGGAAGGTCCGAAATCACCTGACAGCGAAGACAGATATGGACAATTATTGGCCAGTCACAGAAACAAGATTATTCTGTCGACAAAACTGGAATCAAGAGATCCGGGGATGGCAAAATCCGAACTTGAAGCAAGTCTTAAACGATTGAAAACCGACCATGTTGACATTCTTTTTATTCATGCCATATTACCAACGGATAACACATCTGAAATTGAAAAAGGTTTGTATAAAACGATGATTTCGCTGAAGGAATCGGGAATGACAAAGTATATTGGTTTTTCTTCAATGGACAGTGCCGAAAGATCAGCAGAATTAATTGAAAAACTTGATTTTGATGTAGTGCTGTTAGCAATGAATGCTACAAACCATGGCAACTTCATCAACATAACCCTGCCGGCTGCAAGAAAGAAGAATGTAGGGGTAATTGCTATGAAAGCGCTTCGCGACATTGTGGGTAAAGATGCGACTCCAAAGGAATTACTTGAATATGTCTGGTCTCAGGAGGGAGTCTCTTCAGCACTGGTAGGACATTTCGGAATAAAAAGTCTGCAGGAGAATCTGCAGCTTGCCCGGGAGTTCAGTAAAACAGGAATCTCAAACATAAACAGAAAAGAGCTGGAACAAAGGATGGCTCGTTATTCAGGTGCACATACTCTCTCATGGGCCCGTCCGGGATATGTTGACGGAGGATTGACTATTACCTGAAAAATTGTCATTCAGCTTCGCTGTCATTTATGGTCATTTGCTGCGCTGTCATTAATTGTCATTATGCTGCGCGTCATTAATTGTCATTATGCTTCGCTGTCATTAATTGTCATTAGCTTCGCTGTCATTAATTGTCATTATGCTTCGCTGTCATTAATTGTCATTAGCTTCGCTGTCATTAATTGTCATTATGCTTCGCTGTCATTAATTGTCATTAAGCTTCGCTGTCATTAATTGTCATTACGCTTCGCTGTCATTAATGGTCATTACGCTTCGCTGTCATTAACTTTGTCATTAGCTTCGCTGTCATTAATTGTCATTAAGTCGTGTCTTGCCAATTCTAACATCAATGACTATTGAATGACCACTTAATGACTATTGAATGACTATTGAATGACCACTTAATGACCACTTAATGACTACTTGAATGACTATTGAATGACCACTTAATGACTACTTAATGACTACACTTAATGACCACTTAATGACCACTTAATGACCACTTAATGACCACTTAATGACCACTTAATGACTATGAATGACTATTTTTCAATATTTTATGAATCTGTCTGGTAACATTGGAAACTTGTCATCAGATGCAAAGATTTTGTCAGCTTTGAACTTTATCCACTGGCCTCGTGTAAAATCAGGAAAATCAACCGGAATACTTCCTCTTGATATTGACATTTCAGAGAGTGCGGATATTGCGCTCCAGGCCGCCGCATCATAAACATCAATTGGTGCAGGTTTATTCTCCTTTACTGCCTTAAAGAAATCATTTAGAACCATATAATCAATGCCGCCGTGTCCTGAACCTTCGGCGTTTGCTCCCTCTTCCCTCCAGTATTTGTGGTTGAATTTTGCCATCCATTGTTCATCCGGCTCATAAGTGTCTTTAACAGGCGACTGGTTCTCAACATAAATAGATTTCCAGTCCTCATACCACAAACCTTTAGTTCCCTGAACCATAAAATCACCCACATGAGGTCTCGGGTTGTTGCAATTGTGTGTCACAAGAATTGTTTCCCCATTGGCACAGTTTATCGTGGAGGTAACCACATCGCCGCAATTCCACTGTATTTTTGACAATGGATGATTGGCGCCGCCATAATCATCTACATATTTTTTTAGTCCTCTCGCCTTTGTTGCAAATGAGGAAAGTGACAAAAATCTGTTACCATTATGAATATCGAGCACTTTAGCCACCGGGCCAATACCATGGGTGGGGTAAATATCTCCGTTACGCCTTATTGAATGGAGTCCTCTCCACTGTGCTTCCGCATATGCATCCTGACCAAATTTCAACGGATGGCCAGGCACATAATCGTACTCAATCCCATCATTAAATTTTACGCCTCTCAGATCATGCAGATATCCGCAACGGCAATGCAGCAATTCACCAAAAATATCCTGACGGACCATGTTCAGAATTGCAAGGAAAGAACGGTCATAATTGGCATTCTCAAGGAACATCAGATTAATTCCTGTTTCCTCATGGGTATTAACCAGGTCCCAGCACTCATCAAGAGTTGTTGCAGCAGGCACTTCCAATCCTGTGTATGCGCCAGATTTCATTGAAGCAACAGCCATCCTTGTATGCCATTCCCATGGAGTTGAAATTATAACAGCATCAAGCTCTTCCTTTTCAAGCATCTCAAGATATGCAAAGTCACTCCCTGTATAAACCTTCGGTTCCGGACGATTTGATCCGGAGATGAGCTTCTTTGCGTCAGACAATGATCTTTCAGAAATATCGCAAATTGAAACAATTTCAGCATTTTTCAAATCCAGACAAGTCCGGAGATGTCCCTGCCCGCGGTTCCCGACACCAATAAAACCAGTCCGGATCCTGTCCGTCGCAGCCGGAACAGATTTCTTTTTTGATTTTTGACCTGGAGCCTGATCTGATATTCCCGATGTGGTTAAAGCCACAGTTGACAAACCTGCAATTGTAGCTTTTTTCATAAAATTCCGACGATTGATTTCCATAGTTTGATTATTAGATTGCTATTAATCGATAGATGAGGATCGGATGAAAACAAATTTGCAAGGATACCCTTCTGACATATTCAGGGACTTTATTTATTCAGAATCGTGATTTCAAGATTTTTATCAAGTTTCACCTCCATTGTCGTTTTGCCCGCAATTACCTTATATGGTGATTTGTATTCTGCTTCAGGAGTTGTAAAAGTATACTCAGGCAATTCAACTTGAATTATTCCATCAACAGGAGTTTTTGTGTTTACAATTTCTTTCCCGTTTTTATCAAGAATCCTCACAGTGGAACTGTTAATAGCATTGCCGTCCTTTATCCACTACTTTAACTTTGAGAGTCCAGTAAACAGAATAGCTGTGAATCTGATCGGTTGCATCAATACCAAAGCCGGCACCTGTGATAGTATTTGACTCAAACCTGATATTCTCAGCCACACTACCTTGCCACCCTTTCCATCCCATTCTGAATGGTTTGAAATCAGCCCCGGCCGATTCAGCTTTTATGATCGTGTTCCGGAAGATCCTTGTATCCTTTGCAGCTCCATACGGTGATGCAACCCAGGCTACAGGCACATCAGACGTTATCCTGTTATCATAAAACTGACCACCGATTGCTCCGCCGCCGATATAGAATGCAGAAGTTTCATTTTTTAATCCCGGAGTCTTATCATTTACAACAATCTCATTATTGAATATATAGTTATCACCTGCGCTGGAACTGTAAAACACAGCCCATGCCATCGGAATATAATCGGTGATATTCAGGATAATCCAGTCCTGTAACTGAAATTTTATTATTATAAACCTTATTTCCGAAACATCCTCCCGGTGCTCCTGGTTTAGCATTGTAATCGGCTATCCGTATTGCGGTTGTAGAATATTCCTCATGACCATATTCACAAGTAGGTGGTGAAGCGCTGATCCTTATATCATTATTGAATATCTCGATCCCCCTGTGAACATAGATCTCGATCCCGGAACCTACCTCCGGTTCAATACGGTTTTCGAAGACAAATGAACTGTCTCCCATGGCCATTATGCTGTAATGGTTGGTGACCATCTGTCTGTTTGCAAAAAAATTATGATGAACTTTCGAAAAATCGCCTTTAAAAACCAGACAACCCTGGCCGCCGTAAAATTCTGAATATGAGACTTCAGAAGGTTTATCTCCACGCAGATCAACAGCATAGAACTCGGAACCATGTCTGTTAATTATAAAAGGGTTATCAACATCAAATGATGAATGAGTTATAACAGCCTGGGGCACATCGACAGCTGTTGAATTGATGCCTGAAGAGATCACTTTGATGTTGTCGAGCACCACCATTACATCTTCACCTGTTGACTGTATTCCCCACGACAATATCCCCGGCGTCCCATTTTTTATGATTCCGTTTCTGATAGTCACAGAACCTCTCCCTTTAACAACCGGGATGCCGGAAACCGGGATGCGGTTTTTTACATCAGCTGTATAATCAAAAAATGCACTGTGAGCTCTCTCATACAGATGGTCATTATGCCCCATGGGATCAGTCTTTTCAACTATCCCAATACCGACATCCATTGCAGGCCTGATATCTATATAGTCTACCAGGCAATCTGTTTCTGCTTTAATCCTCACCCTGTACTTTCCGGCAGGCAATCTGTTCAGATGGGCATAGACAAACCCGCCTCCCAGTTGTGGAGATCTGGCTGTCACAGGACATGAGACAAGAGTGGTATCAGCATATTCAGTAATGCAACTGATACTTTTCTGATTACTGTCTTCAACAAAAACGCTTACTTTCATATCAAGGCTGATAACACCGCAAAAAGCGAAATATGATCTGGAGGGCAGCGGAAGGTCTATGAATTCAGATACGATCTCCTCCCCTTTTGAAAGCCTGAGAATTTGATTTCCGATAAAAACATGAACTTTTTTATCCTCAATTTTTGCAGACGGGGCTTTTGTCAGATCCCATCCGGTGTTCCCTCCTCAAAGCTGCCGTTAGGAATGTGATTATAGCCTGCGTCGGCATATGTTATTGTATATCCGTTAAGGTCAAGAGTCACATCCTTACCGAGAAACAGAGCGCTTTTGGGAGCAGATATGTCATTCACAAGAACATAGACCGATCCTGGTTTATCACAATATCCCGGCGAGGTAACAGGTATTTCACCATGTTCAGGAGTGCGGTGCTTAATCTGAGTATATTGTGCCCTTGAGGCAAGAGGCAGCATGAAACAATTCAAGAGAGTCAGCAATACTGACAGATAAATTCTTTCCCGTAAAATGGCAACCCAGATCAAAATCATATGCCAGATATATTTAAGAAAGCAAATATACACAAGAGTAATAAGCAAACGAAAACATTTCACATCAATTAAGATGCAAAATGAAATATTTCAATAAGGATAACAAGGAAAAGAGACCGAAGTCGGAAGTCAGAAGTCCGAAGTGAAAAGGTATTCGGTAACCGGTATTCAGTAAGTAATCAATTCAAAGTCAAATAAATCCATTGTCCGCTAAGTACGCAAAGGATTAGCGCAAAGGGCGCAAAGATCTTACTAATGACAGTGAAGCATGATGACTTAGAGCCGAAAGCCGGTGTCTGAAGTCCGCAATCCGAAATCATTCACATGTTACCATATCAACATTCCAGCCATTAACTTTTATCACCGGTTTTTCATTTCCGGCATCACGCAGGAAGTATGTGGCTTTATAGGTGCGTTCTTCACCCGGTAAAAGGGTAACATAATTATCATCCCAGTACACAGGCAAAATCGGCATTCCGGTTGCCCTGATCAACAACATCGAGGAACAGGAAGAATGCAATTGCATCCGACGGATTTTTTACATTGAGTGAGATCTCGCCTGATTCAGTGCCTTTTGTGAACTGGTAATCAAAATCCAGTTTCACTTTTGGCAGCTGATTGAGTGCAGTATAATCGGCAAACTGACTGGTTGGTGTATAAAAGGCCCATTCCAGCTTTTTGGCAGCCTCATAATCAAGAATATCCTTTTTTGTTGAAAGCCAGTAGATACTATTGTCAATCTCCTGATTATCCTTATTATACACTCTCAGATCAAGAAACCAGACAGGTGTCAGTCCTTTTATTTCCGGAAGCTTATAAATGAATTTTGAGGTATTTGATGCAATATCCCCTTTCCAGCTGTCAGCAAAGATCTCTTTTGATTTCAGATCGAAGGCCCTTATTTTAACTGTAAGGCCTTCAGCTGCATTCAGGTCTTCATTTCCCAGGTAGATATCATCAAATCCATAGCGGTAAATTGCATGAAGAGGATTACAGGCCTTTCTGACAGCATAGAAAGACCCATTGGGCTGCAGGTAAGTATCGTACAACTGCCAGATAAGTTCGGGCCATGCCGAATTAAGCTTCCACTGGATCAATCCGGTACTGAGAGGTTTATGTGCCACGAATGCTTCAAACATCGGACGCATAACCTCATAATTGCTTACCTGCGACTTGTATGCAAATTCCTCCACGCTTGAAGATTCTCCGTATCTGGCAGATAAGGCTTTACGATAGCGGTCAAGAGTTGTAAACTGGTTTCTCCCGGTATGGTATTCCCAGTATTTTTTATCAATCGGCCACAGGCTCTCAGCCGGAAGCATTCTTCTCAGTGAGGCAACAGGAGGAATGCTTTGTCCGGGGCAGGTCTCGGTATTAAAACCATATCCGCCTCCGAGTTTTGTATCAGTGTACCAGTATGCAGGCGGAGTAAAGTCATATGGCCCGAGCATCTTCATGCCGGTCGGTCCGCTTATTTCACTGTATATCGGAACATTTGAGCCACCACAGTATTATCTTCGGTTCCTGCTCCTCCGGCAGAGGTGATATATGAACGGGAAGGATCATATTTTTTGAACATCTCAATATATTTCTTCTCAAGGTCAGGTGCAGGAAGCTTATCACTGCCGGTCATCCAGACATATATTGAGGGATGATTCCGCAGCCACATCATCTGGTCGAACCATGAAGCTGAAATAAGGTTTATATCTTCCGGAGAAACAGGACCGCCATATCTTTCATCACATGGGTTTAAGCAGATATTCTGCCCATTCCCAATGGCAGCTCCATCCAACCATAACAAGTATCCCGTACTCATCACAGAGATTGTAAAGATCTTCATCCTTGCCCCAGAAGCCTTCAAGCCTGATGCTGTTCATATTCATATGCCTTACATATCTCAGCTGGGCTTCCACTGACTCTTTTGTATCCTGAAGAAGCAGATCATCAGTCCAGCCGCCTCCTTTTATGAGCACAAACTTTCCATTCACTTCAAAGGCACGGTTCTTTTTGGCATCGAGATAGCTTCTTACTTCACGGATTCCATATTTTCTCTCCTCACTGTCAAGAATTTTATGTCCTTTAAGAAACTCAACCTTTATCTTATACAGGCTTGGCTTCCCCATTCCGTTTGGCCACCAGAGATTTACATTTTTCACAGACAACTGGGGAAACTCCTCCGGTGAAAAGCTGCAGGTCAGAGTTTCTCCCGGCTTTATTTCAACTTTTTTCTCAATAACGCCGAGTTCATAATCAACTTTCAGAGTTCCGCTTACTGACTCACTGCCGCTGTTAATAAGCTCAGACTGAATGAAGAGATCAGCATCCTTCTGGTTTTCCTTATTTACCTTTGACCATACAAAGGGGCTCCGGATCTTAATGCCTTCATTTACTTCAAGAAAGGCTTCCCTGAATATTCCCATATTTCGGTCTATAGGCAGTGGATTCCAGTCTACAAAACCGATTGAATACTCACCGTCGGCATGCTGCAGCATTTTTAAAGCCAAAGTATTCCTGTCCTTCCTGAACAAACTTCGGTAATATCAAAAGTGAACATTCTGTATGCTCCGGCAAATGTATCCTTATCAGCAACTTTTTTCCCGTTGACATACAAATCGGCGCGGTAATTTATCCCGTTAAACCTGAGTGCTACCTTTTTACCCATATCAGCTGCTGAAAGATCAAATGATTTCCTGAACCACCAGGGCTGTTTAAACCTGGCAGGATCAATCTTCTGCATATTTATCCCGAAATATGGATCATCCACAACTTTTTTTGAAGCAAGGCTTCCGAGAACAGTCCCGGGTACCACTGCTTCATACCACGAATCAGCATTATAATCATTGAGAGAAACTGATGTCTCTTCAACATTATTAAGTTTATCAGCCGGCTGCATTTTCCAACCGGAGGATAATATTTCAATTCGTGATGCAACCTGAGGTTCAGAGTTGCTGCAGGAGATCATCAGAGTAAAGAAAAACGATTAAAGAAATAACCGCAACTGAGAGATAACAGAGTCTTTTCATATTATTAAATGGTTATAGGTTAAGGCTGCATTGTAAAGTTAAGCGGAATATTAATAATAAAATAGTTTCCCGATTTCATTCCGGGGGAAATAGTCTAAATTCAGTGTAATTTCTTCTCTGTGGTACTCTGTGCCTTCTCTGTGCCCTCTGTGTAACAAAAATTAAGAACTTACACAGAGAACCCAGAGTTGTCACAGAGTTTCACAGAGGACTTTTGAAATAATTTAACCGCAGAGGTCGCCAAGGAAAAACGCCAAGATCGCAAAGATCATAATATCAATGATTTATCTTAGCGTCCTTTGCGCAAACCTTAGCGTTCTTTGCGGTTAAAAATCCCATGTTCCTGCGAAAATCTAAGATATGAGATCTATCCGACAAGATTTTTGCTGTCAAGGATTCTGTCCATTCGTCGGATACTCTGGACCATTGCTCTTACGGTATGATAATTTATCTTCCATGAATGGCTCATATGGGTCCAGATTGGTTCTCCCTTTCTTGTCATCAGAGGATACCATTCGCCAACACCTTTATTCACCATTTTGTCAAGTACGAAGCGATGCACGTTTTTATATGCTTCAAAATATTTCTCATCGCCAAACATCAAGGCGCCATCAAGCATGCCGATCAGAACTTCAGCCTGCTGCCAGAATTCTTTCTCCATGTCGTAGACACCACCTGAATGCGGGCCCTCGACATATACTCCGCCAAATTCATAATCGATGCCATTGTTAACTGTATGGTCAAAAACTGTCCTGAGCAGAGCCGAATAATTATTTTTATCGATCTTCAGAATATCAAGAGCATGGATCAGAAGCCAGGCAAATTCTGCATTATGTCCGTAAGCTGTATTATCTGTGGCATTGCCCTTCAGTCCGTCAGGAGAGAACCTGTCCCAGCCCCAGATTATGTCGAATTTGATCTGCGGGGCAACTGTCCAGTCCTTATAGAACTGCGGAATGCCTGTTTTATAAACGGGATGGATGATCCGGTTAATAAGCAGATCAATATCCTCAAGCAGTTTTCTCCTGTGGACCTCCAGCCCGGTGCATTCATAAAGAGTTGTATATGCTTCCATCAGGTGCATATGAACATCAAGGGTTTTCCTGTCGCCGCCCTTGCTCCCGGGACCGCAGAGGGTCCAGTCGCGGTGAAACATTTCCCAGTATCCGCCGTACATTGTATCTGCGCCGTATTTCTGAAGAAGATCAAAGACTTTTTCAGCATATTCCCTTCCCCTTGGATCACCGGTGGCCAGAGTGTATTCACTCATCGAGTAGATAGCGAAACTCAGGCCATATGCTATTTTCTGATCAATTTTCACATTTCCTTTCCGGTCCATCATCCAGTAAAAGCCGCCGAACTCCCTGTCCCACATCTTGTCGATCATGAAGTCAGCGCCATGTTTCGCCAACTGCTGCAAATTTGCCGTCGCCATATCCGGCACGATGGGCTGATGAGAGGGTGTAAAGACATCTTGCCTGGGCGATAAGTGACTTTTCGTCCTCGCCTGAATCATTTCCGTTTCGGTCAAAATGGGTGAGATATCCGCCATTGACTTTGTCTATCATCCTTGTTGTCCAGAATGGCAATAATTCATTGACAAGATGGTTTTCAGCTTCTTTTCTCAAAGAAATCAGATCGTTCCTGTTCATTGATAAGAAGTTTATGTAGTAATTAATATTAGTAGATACAAATTATGTATCGCTGAAAATTAATTTACTCCCCCTTGCCTTCGCGTAGCCGCTTCGGCGAAGCAAATTGATTTTCGGGGAGCGAAGAAATCAATTCATTTCTTATTCAGCTCCTGATACAGCGCCAGCAGGAAATCCCTGTTATCGGCCGTAAGATAATTCATCTCCCCTCCCATCCTGTTGAAAGTTTTGCAGTACCTCAGATAATATGCCGGATTGTCCATCGGAGGTTCTCCGTTCTTCTGCCAGTCCCAGTCTGATTTTGCAAGATCTACAACCAGAATGAAATGGTTGTCAATATGCTTATTCTCCTGTATCATAATATTCTGGCTCATTGAAAGCGCTTTTTCAAAGATCATCGGAGACATTACAGCTGAACCGATAGACATATAGACTCCATAATCGAGATTGGCCACACTGTCTGTATAACACAGAAAGTCGTTCAATGCTGTTCGTCCCACTGCGGCACCATGATTCATCGGGTGATTGTAAATTATATCATGTCCGATCATCGGATGCCCTGTAAATGGAATTTTAGTTCATAAGCCCTGGCCTGGGCCGAGTATTTTTTAAAAGGATGAGGTATTGGCATGAAGCCTGACTTGAGATTAAATTTCCTGATGGTTCCCGAAAGGTCAGCAGCTGCTGCAGCTTTGTCAGGGTCAGTGTTGATCAGCCTTATTGCCTCATCCCTGAGAAAGGAGAGCTCCGGAATCTCCAAACCTTCTGAGGAGATCATTTTTCCTACAGATTCTCCATAACCAAGTCCCTCATAAGCACCCACAATAAGTGCAAGATTTATGTAGAATCCGGTCTCATCCCAGATCCCGAACTGGCCATGTTCCACATTTTCCCTGACATCCTCGCTCGATTTTCCCTGAAAGGCAAATTCCCAGTCATGAATTATTCCTGCTCCGTTTGTTGAAAGATGGGTGATCCATCCTTCTTCCATTAAGGCGATCAGAACTGCTGACATTCCATTCTTTATTGTATGCGCTCCAAATGTGAGCATCACTGAGCGGTTCCTCTCCCTGTGCACCCCTTATTCTCTCGGCAGTTTTTTCAATAAGCAGACTGGCAGCTTCTGAGAAATCTGCAGGTTTCTGGCTAACAGGAACCTGTGACTTTTCAATGAAGATCTTGTTTTTTCTGTACACTGAGCTTTTTAATATCAAGCCTGTTTCTGTCGAATTTTCAGGTATGGCATTCTTAAGTTATTTAATATTCAATAAACCAAGCAATTGTGACATTTGTGAAAAATCAGGTATCACTATATCGGCTCCGGCCTTAATGAGCCGTGTACGCTTGTTTTCATTCAGTCCATAACGACGGAGCTCATTGCTTGCAACTCCCACAGTTATATCCGCCTCTTTTATTAGTTTCCCTTATTTCAACCGGACCGTCGCCAAAGGTAACCACCTTGCCTGTTGCAGAAGTGCCGATAGTATCAAGAATCCGGTCAAGCACGATCTTCTTTGCCTCCTTGTTTATATCTCCCACAGCTCCGAATATCCTTCCGCCGAAAAGGTGATCATATCCAAGAACCCTTGCTTCAGCTGGCAACATCTTCGACATCTGTTCCGCTCGCGAGGTAGAGTTTAATTCCTGAATCATAAAGCTTTTGCAGGAAAGGAATTGCATTTTTCATTGTAAAGTCCTCAAGAGTACAGCTCTCCTCTCTCGAATTTCTTCTCTCCCTTTCCTTTACCATCTTAAGCAATTCGTCATTATAGATCTTCTTATAGCCGAACTCATCAAGCATTGCAGCCTCAGGCACACATCCGAATTCCCTTATCAGTCCCAGCAAACCCTTCATCTGAACAAGGGTCTGAATACCTGTTGTCCTGTCAATGTATTCAGCAACCCTGTTGCTTAACTTTATTGAACAAGCGATTCATCAGCATCCGAGAATTTATCACCCAGTATTGCCCTTATCATCACAGGAGCCATTATCAGTTCCCATCCCTCACGTAAGGTTGATATTGTTCCGTCGTGGTCAAAAATGGCATATCCGATAACCGGTTTTTCTTTCCATTTGTGAATAATTTCAATCCCGGTATTCTTCAAGGTAACTGGCATGCCTGATATCTTCAGCAAGTTCGGATGAATAAATAAAATCCGGATCGGCTCCGATAGTGAGTATCTCCTCAGGTGTGGCAGTACCTGTCTGGAATAATTTCTGAACAGTAACTCCGGCAACATATGTTCCGATTGTAGCAGCCTCATTCATGCTGTACCCGGCTGCAAGCGCAGAAGCGGCTCCTGCAAGATAGCTGTCGCCGGCTCCCACCGTATCAACACTTGAGAGGATCATCAGACCAGGAATATCTGATATGCCTTTGTCATCAATAGTCAGTGACCCTCTGCTGCCCCTTGTAATGAAAAGAGGCTTTCCATATCTTTCAAATAATTTCCCGGCAGCAGATACGACATCTGAACGGGGCACTACTTCATCCGGCTTTTTGATAATCCCGCACAGGCGCATTGCTTCCGTATCGTTCATTTTACGGATTGCTCCGTTATAAAAATCATTGAAGTTCCTGCTGTCGACAATAAAAGTTTTCTGAGGAGACCGAAGGATAACCTCTGCAAGCAGCGGCTTGAAATAATCTGTATGGATACCGGAAGGAACCTGCTGGTTAATTATTATTACATCTACTTCCCTGAGCTCCTTTTTCAGATTGTCTATTAATCTGTGGGCGGTCTCTTTTGAGAGAATGTTATAATTCCCGAAGTCCACACGATTCAATTCCCTGTCATCGATGTATGGTTTGGCATAGGTATGGGTTGACCAGGCCTCCTCCTGAATAATCAGGTTATCGGTTTTGATCCCCGTCTCCTTCATTATTCTTACCATCTCTGCCCCGAAGGGATCAGTGCCAATCACACCAAAGGCACGGACATCCTTTATACCCATTGCAGCGAGGTTATTTGTAACATTCCCTGCTCCTCCCAGTGAATAACGCTGTTTTGCCACAGGCCGTGTCACCTCATTTGTCTCGATTGATATTTCGCTCATGGCTTCATCGATGAACCAGTAGGCATCAAGACAAAAATCACCGATTACAGCTACTTTCACCCGGCTTATATCATCCAGGATCTGTCTGAAGTTTTTCCTTTTTCATGTGTTTGTATTTTTAAAATAAGCAACTTAACTCTTCCTGACATAAAATGAAACCCACAGAATATAGAGCATACAGGCACCAATTACTGTTATACTGATAAGCGGACCAAATGTTGTACTCACAAATCCCATAACAAGCGGAATAACCGCTCCACCTGATACAGCCATTATCAATAAACCTGAAATTTCGTTTGCACGTTCAGGCAATCTTGCCAGTGCAAGTGAAAAAATAACCGGGAACATGTTTCCTACACCTAATCCTATAATAAAGATTGAAATAAATGCAACAGTATTTCCCGGAGCAAAAAAGACCCCAAGAACGCCGGCAAGTGATAATATTGCAATCAGAAAAAGGAATTGACGGGGTTTGATCCAGTTTAAAATGATTGCGCCAAGAAAACGGGAAATTGTTTCACCGGCAAAAAAGACGCTGATGCCATAAGCTGCTGTCTCCAGAGTAATTCCATATTTAGCAATCAGGATGTTTGCAATATTTGTATTTATAGCAACTTCTGCACCTACAATCAGAAAAATTGACAAAGCCATAAATGCTACAAAACGGTTTTTAAGCAATCCGAAACATGATGCAAATGAGGCTGGTTTCCTGTCAGGCTTTGGATTCCTTTATGGGTGTCATTGAAAGCCAGAATGCTGAAAGCAATGAAGTTATACCATAAACAGCAAGAACAAATTTCCAGTCGCCGAAGCTTCTTGCCATGAAGGTGGCAATAATTGGTCCTGAGAATGAGATTATTGCTTTAATAAACTGAGTGGTACTCAAATAGCTGGCAAGCTTCTCACCCGGAGTAACATCCTGCAATAAAGGGTTGGCCGAAACCTGAATAATTGTATTGCCTATACCCAAAAGTATAAAAGAAGCAAACATCATCCCGAACGAATAATGAATAAACGGCAAGCCCAATCCAACAGCCTGGATAACCATACCTAAATTAAGCATATTGCGCTTGCCATACTTATCCTGCAAAACACCTGCCGGTACTGAAAGAACAAAGAACCACAGAAGAACCATCATTGGCAGAAACTGTGCAACAAAATCAGTGAGCTTGAAATCCTGTTTTATATATCCGGTAGCTACACCGATAATATCAATAAACCCCATAACTATGAACGACATAAAAACGGGAAGTGTCTTGCTTAGGCTGATTTTTGAGTTATTCACATTGATAGTTTTTAGTAAATATTTAAAAAATTAAAATTAAACACGAAGGGCACAAAGGGCAGCACAAAGGATTTATTCCTCAAGCAGATTAACAACTTTTATATCCCCGGTCTTTTTGAAATAGCGCAGTGTTTTTATTTCATATGGTCTGAAGTCTCCTGTCCATGACTTGTTTACAAACGGCAGTCTGACTGATGCAGAAACCTGTTTTCCTGAAGTTTCAACAACTCTGATTATCAGATCATCACCTTTTTCGGATTGTTTTACAGCCGGAACTAATTAGATTCGGTGAGTCAACTGAGAGAAAAGATCCTGATTTTGGTCGTGTACCCCTGTGTATTCCCTGGTAAATTACGAGCGACTGTGATATAAATTCTTCCGCAATCCTTGGTATGCTGGCATCCTGCCACGTGCCGGCATGAGGGACAAGCAGCATCCTGAAAGTCTGAATGCCCTGATCCATCCAGATATGTTCAATGCCTCGGGATCAAGTACTTTTGGAACATGATGGGCAAATGGTGATGATCTGACAACCGAGAGCCTCATGTCGTTATTGTTTACGCTGTATCCGTATTTGGCATCATTCAGGACAGTCAGACCGTACTTTCCTCCGGTTCTGTTTCCGGACAGGTCGATCCATCTCTGTCCCGGATCCTCATTCCCGTTTGTTTCACGGACAATATTGCCGTATGGAGTCTCATATGTTGCGACAGGATTCTCAACATCCACAGGGAATGAGAATTTTATCATCTTCAGTCTTTCATGCCAGTCCAGAGTTACTCTTGCTTCAACATTCCTCGACCCTGCATAGAGAATCCAGTCTATCCCAAGCTCAGAATCTCCATATGTGGATACAACACGTATCACTGCGCGTAGAGGGCCGTTTTCAAGGACTTTTATTTTTGCTCCTGAAAAGGCACCAGTCTCACCGGAGAATGTCTTCACATCATGGCTCCAGGTATCGCTTTTGTCATCTATCACGATTGCCTTGCAGCCGGTTGTTCCTCCTTCAAAGACTCTCCCTGCCGGATTCCTTGTCAAATATTCCAATGCTGCCATCGGAAGAGAATGTAATCCTGAGGTATTCATTCTCCAGAGTATTGTTTTCTGCCTTTGGGCTATTTTTTATCTGAAGCGGATCACCCTTGCAAAATTCTGATCTGCCTGTAGCCAAAAGCAGGTACTTTGGTGCCAAAGATCAGTCTTTTGCGGTTGGTTTCAGTTGAGCCCGGGTTCCACTGGTGCGGCAGTGAATTTCCTGCTTCATCTTCAACACGGGTGGTATTTTGCATTCCGTTAAGATCATACTCCAGATTTGAATTCACTTCCCATGCATGAGGGTTGAAGACCAGAAGATACTGTGAGGCAGGATCTTCTGATGCGCACCTGCCATTCAAGCTTCTGGAGCGACATATAGGATGCTGAATGAGCGACATCCAGGGCATGACCGTATCCTTCCTTTGCAGACTGTGAATGTTCCGGCAATGAAGTTCCGGCCAGGCTGTCATGGAACTGAAGGAAAGAGAACCTTCTTCCAGGCCTCGTGTCAGCTCTTCCTTTGGATAAGCGGAGCCAAGCGCAGCATATGCAACTGAAGCTAGTTTCTCTGCAGTCGCAAGTGCCGCCTCAGACTGGCGGTTTCCTTTTTTTATTGCCGATTCAGCTGTATAACAGCCTACTGCATGATGCTGCAGATCATCATTAACGACAGGTAAGTTTATATTCCCCGAAGCTCTTGCTTCACTCAAAATACCGGTCTGTTGTTGAAAAGAAGACTTTCGGGGCCTTTTTGTCTGCCTTTAGCTCTTCTATTGACTGAATATTTTCCTTTGTTGCGCCGCCTCCATGATCGCCGGCGCCGTAATATGCCATGAAGCTCTTTATTGGCTGATCACGATACTGTGTAAGTATCTGTTCGACCCTGTTTTTTACTGATCTGCTGTCATTATAACTTATCTGGATCCTGTATGTCAATATCCGTGTTCCGTCGAGTCCTTCCCACCAGAAAAGATCAGCCGGGATTGATTTTTCCTTTGGAGCCGGTCTCATGAAAATATAATTTTCCATTCCCTGGAGCTTCAGGATCTGTGGAACCGTGCTGGCATGGCCAAATGAATCGGGACAATATGCAACAGTTGCACGATGGCCTGTAAGACGTTCCATTGTAAGCTGTCCGTAGAGGCCCTGACGTACCATGGCCTCTCCGGATGGAATATTCATATCAGGTTCTATCCACCATCCGCCAACCATGTTCCAGCGTCCTTCAGCTATTCTTTTGCGGATCTCCTCAAGCATTTCCGGATCATTTTCAGCAACCCATTCATAAAACTGAGCTGAGCTTGCGGTAAAACAGAACTCAGGGTTTTCATTCATCCTGTCAAGAGCCGACCTGAAGGTACTGTGAACAACAGCAATGCCTTCTGACCATGGCCACAGCCATACAGGGTCAATATGAGCCTGTCCGATCATATGAAACCTGAATTTTCCTGCGTCTGAAGGCCATGAAGTGTTCTGGGAAACATCAGCCGCCATTAAGCCCTGCACAGGTGAAAGAACTATTCCTGCAATACCAGCTGAACTATAGTTTATAAATTTTCTCCTTGAGATATTGTTACTTTTTTTTGATCTGTTTTCTTTCTTCATGACTGTTTTTTTGGGACAAACAATTATTAGCGGACGCGTTTACTCCTGTATTCCAAAGAAATGATTTTCAATCATCAGGCAAATTGTATGGTAGACAGGGAGATGTAATTCCTGTACAAAGGATGTACGCTTTTCAGGAACATTTATCAGGATGTCGCAGAAGGGTTTTAGCTTTCCTCCTGTTTCGCCCGTCATTCCAATAACCGTCATTCCTTTTGCCCTGGCTGTGATAGCGGCATCAAGCACGCTCTGGGCATTCCCCGAAGTACTGATACCCCACAGGACATCGCCGGGATTACCGTAGCCGATTACCTGCTGGGCATAGATCAGGCTTGCATCAGTATCATTTGCAACAGCAGTTATGAGTCCGGTGTGAGATGACAGTGAGATAGCAGGCAATCCTGTCTGGAGTTTCTCAGCCAGAAAGGATCCCCTCTCGCCTGATATTGACTCACAACTGTTTTTTCAGGGTTTCCTCCAACGGGCGTTTCTGTTCGAAGCCCTTCAGCAACTCTCCGGCAATATGGTCTGAATCGCTGCTGCTTCCTCCGTTTCCGCAGATCAGAACCTTATTGCCATTCTGATAACACCTTATCAGGCGTTCAGCCGCCTCATTGATTGAATCGCTGATATTCGCCAGTTGCGGATATCTGCTGGTCAATTCATCAAGAAAGATCTTGTTTTCCACTTTCTGTCGATTTAAAATTTATCTTCATAAATTGCTACGCATAACGCAGCATAGTCTCCGATTGAATCTCCCAACTGAGCCGGTACTATCCTGCAGACATCAAGTGCAGCAGGAATAGCTTCCCTGCGCAATACAGGTTCAATGAGAGTTTTAAAAAGCATTTCATTACGGGCATATATGCTGCCGATAACTATGCATTCAGGATTGAGTATATCTATAAGGATTGCAAGCCCCTGACCAAGATATTCAGCAGCAGTCCTAATAATTTCATATGCCACAGGATCGCCTGATACTGCTGCCCTGGCGACCATTTTTGTGTCAATATCATCCACCTTATCGAGAGAGGGACAAAAACATACTGTCTGGTTATTTTTAAGTCTTTCAGCCACAACTGATTTTGCAAGCTGTGCGATTCCTCCTCCACTGCAATATCCCTCGAATGAGCCGGCTTTGCCAAATCCAACCGGACCATCTTTTGCCAGCCTGATATGCCCGACTTCGCCTCCGAGATCATTTGTTCCGCTGTAAAGTCTGCCATTAAGAATAAGCCCGCCTCCCATGCCTGTTCCAAATGTAAGGAATATCATGTTCGAAGTTCCTCTTCCTGCCCCCATCAGCCATTCAGCAAGGGCACAGGCATTTGCATCGTTCTGCACCGCTGTTTCAACTCCAAACTCCTCACTGAAAATCCTTGTAATCGGAACACTATCCCAACCGGGAAGATTTGGAGGTGAATATATCATGCCTTTCTTTGAATCAAGCGGCCCGCCGCAGCTTATTCCTATCCGCCTGAGATTATATTCAGGGAATTCAGCCAGTAAAGTTCTCATATGTCTTTTGAAATCCTCCAGAATCTCCATATAACCCCTTTCAGTCCTCGTTTCGAAAAAAATCTTCTTCTTTATTGAAAAGGAATTGTCGCCAATTACGACACTGCATTTTGTTCCGCCTATATCCAAACCCAGGTAGATGTTCTGAGAGGACTTTTCTGCTGATGTCATAAATTATATGAATTTAATAAATATGGTACTAAATAACTACAAATAGTAGAATGAAAGTAACTAATTTTAACCAAAACTTTATGTAAAATTATCTATATTAAGAGTGTAAATTATAAATTCAGATGAGATTCTTTGCTTCAGCCATTAATTAATTGCGATTAAACAGAATTTTAATTTTAACCGGGAAATGAGAAAAACAGCTATTGTCGCAGGAGGGCTGATCGCAATTATTGTCCTTGTATATGTTGTAGCCACAGAAAACATTGACAGCTTCTCCTTATTTTGAGAGCGGCTATTACAAAACAAGCTGCGCAAGGGCCGACAGTCTTGCAAAACTTACATTTACTGTAAATGATTCAATATCTGCCGGTTTTGCAAGAGTGAGCATAACCCCTGTATCTGAATAGCAGTGAGGATAATATCGAAGAAGGCAGATTCAGGCAGGTACCTCTTGCCGGATACGGAGCACGAAAAGGAAAAGCATCCACCGGTGTACATGACAGTATTTTTGTAAAAGCTGTTGCATTAAAAGCAGGTTCCGATACAATTGTATTCATTGGAGCAGATCTTCTGATAATGCCTCCGAATATCACCGATTCCGTAATGGCATCATTAACACCAGAAAGGTATCCGGCGCGGGCAGCTGTTTTTTTCTGCAACTCACAGTCATTCAAGTCTTGGTGGATGGGGAAGCGGATTTGTAGGGGAACAATTTGCAGGAAAGGAAAATAAAAACCTTCAAAAATGGCTTGTCAAAAAGATTGCAGAAGCTGTTCTACAGTGCAGTTCATGATCTTCAGCCTGCCAGCATAGGATACCGGAAATTTCAATGCAGGAATCTACACAAGAAACCGCCTTGTTGGAGAATTGGGTACAAAAAATGATGATTTCAGCTTTATCTGCTATTGAGCAGCGAGAGTATGAAAACAGGCAGTTATCGGTTCATTTTCTGCCCATGCAACCACACTTGGAGATGAAAATATGGAAATAAGCGCTGACTACCCTGGCTACTGGGAAAGAAGCATTGAAAATGCTACAGGCGGGCTTGCTGCTCTTCTGTGCCGGTTCAACGGGAAGTCAAAGCCCTGCAGGAGAAGGAAGAGGATTTGATAAATCGAAGATTTATTGGGGAAGCTCTTGCCGACAGCCTGATCTGCTCATATGAAGGATGTAAGACTAAGCGAAAAGGTTGATTTTTCAGCAATCTCACTCAGAATAGAACTTCCTGATTACAATATGCGAATAACCACAAAAAGAAACCTCTCATCATTTTTCAGCAGGAAATTAATGCCTACTACCGGTAAATGTGTATCTGCAGGCTGCAAGGATAGGCAATATGGTCTGGATAACTGCTCCCGCTGATTTCAGCGGTGAATATGCCCTGCAGATAAAGAACTCCCTTGCAGTGAAAGGCTTCATGGCAAACGTAACAAGCTTCAATGGCAACTATGTGGGCTATATTATTCCCGGAAAATATTTTTACCTTGATGAATATGAATCCAGACTGATGGGCTGGTTTGGTCCGAACATGGGTGAATATACAGTTGACCTGATAGGAACGGCTGGTCAGGACAGTAACGAAAATTGAAAATCTTTAAAATCTGTTCATATGATCTTCAGAATTATAAGATACATTTTTCTTTGTCTTGCATGGCTTTTCATAATTGCTATGGCAGTCCTGTTCACACCACCTCTCTTCAGACGTTTTGTAACATATCCGGGGCTGAAAAGGAGATAAATAATTTTCAGAAACAGAGGAAGGACCGATCACTCACATCCTTAATCTTTACGGGGTGTGATGCATGTGCATAGCTTCTGGTCGCACGACAGCAAGGGAACCCTGGCGGATCTTATCCCCGCCGCAGAGACAAATAATATGATTTTATTTTTCTTACTGACCACCCGCGTGGAAATCTCGACACTCTGCCAAGAGGCTATAACGGCGGTACGGCAAAGTGCTGATAGTTCCCGGGAGCGAAAAACAGGGATTCGATGCATGGCCATTGGATAGTGTAGTGATAGACTGGAGCAGTGACAGGGACTCAATAGCAAAAAACATTGTTGAGAATGGCGGATTAATTTTCTATGCCCATCCTGAAGAGGAACACAACTGGGGAAACAAATGGTTTCAGGGTATGGAGATCTACAATTTTCATGCAGATACAAAAGATGAAATTCTTGTTCCGCACATTGCCAATTTTATAGTTAACGGAAGAAAATATCCGCAATTATCATTTCGTGAGATGTTCGATGAACAGACTGCAATTCTTTCAGGATGGGACAGTCTGAACAGGGAAAGAAAGATTGTTGGATTCTCTGCGGTAGACGCTCATGAAAATCAAAATATCCGCGCCAGATATATAAGACGGAAGAATTGAATGGGTAGGCCCGAATGCAAAAGTCATCGACACAACTGCAGTAAGGTCTGGAACAGATGGCTCCTCCATCCGCCGGATAAAAGCGGCTGGATCTTCAAATTGATGACAGATACCTACAGGGAAGGCTTCAATTTCATTACAAACTATGTCTATGCAAATTCTCTGTCTGTCTCATCACTATCGGAACATATAAAGAAAGGGCATCTCTTCACTGCGTTCAAAAGCCTTGGTGATGCAGGAGGTTTTATGTTTTATGGCACCGGCCAGAACGACAGTATCTGCTGCATGATGGGTGATTCGATTGAGTTTGACAAAATCAAGAGCATTGAATGCAGTATCTCCCCTGCCAGGACAATTCAGGCTGTTGCATAACGGTGAAATTGTAAATACATCAGCATATGACACCTATGAGTATAACTGGGGAGATATGATCGAAAAAGGAGCCTATCGCATTGAAGTTCATATTCAGATCAAAGGTTCTGATATGCCATGGATCTATTCAAATCCGATTTACATCTATTAGCGTAAATCATCAGAAGTCCTTACGAGAAAAAATTTAACCACGGAGCACGCTGAGAGCACGGAGAAGAATCACGGAGGAAAATCCAGCCTTGTTGACTCTTTTCAGGTTATAATACTAATATTCATGATCAAATATACTTTTGCCAGTAGAAAGCTCTCCGTGTTTTTCTCCGTGTCCTCAGTGTCCCCCGTGGTAAATGGAATTCTGGTTACTTTGCGCTGAACCTTTGCGACCTTTGCGGTTAATCCTCATAAGGTAAAGAACTTAGGATCGGAGTTGGAAACTGTTGTTTTTTATTTTTTATAATGCACTTCTCTTTCAACATCCTCATCATCAAGTGGAGGTCCCTGTTCAATCTTCCTCCAGTCAATTGTCCTGTTATATTTCTTCATTGCTATTTCCGCATCGAAAACTCTTTTATCGTGCATTTCAATCGTATATGGTGAAAAATCAGGGGAAGAGGTAAAGAAATCCTGCAAGCAAAGAAGCGGTTACATCAAACTGGTTTACATATGGTACATCAAGTATGTTATAGATTGTTTTCAGCAATGATCCGAAATTTGCGTGAGTATGGGATACATATCCCCTTTTTACCCATGGACCGGCCATCATCAGAACCGATCGGTGGGCATCAACATGATCGACACCTCCCTGCGGATCATCTTCAGTAATAATCACAAGCATATCCTTCCAGTATTTTGTCCGCGACAAAAAATGCAATATCCTCCCGACGGCAAGATCATTGTCTGCCATAAACGACTGGGAATGCAGATAGCCGTCTTCCGGTCTTATTGAAGCGCCATGATCATTCGGGATCTGAATTGCAATGAGTGAAGGCATCGCCTCCTTTCCTGTAATCCATTTATCAGTAAACTCCTTTTCAAACTGATCCATCCTGTACTGATCCGGAATATTCATATTGAAACCCGGCATAATCGTGGCTTGTTCTGGTGAATAATGCTTTCTGCATCGGCACCATCACCCCATGAGCTCCACCGGTATTGGTATCATACCATTCCTCACGGGTATGTGCCGTCTCATTTGCTTCACCAAAATTATAAAAGGAGACATTTTCCCTTTCAAGTGCTTCCCATAATCCTCCGATTTCGGCATAATCTTCAGGATCCATGCTTCCTGTTGAGCCGGGATGTCTTCTTCCCGGAGCCTTTGAAAACAGACTGGCAGTTTTTGTAACGCTTGAATTCGCCTCCACCCATTCATTTGGTATCACTCCCATCATCCAGTGGTGACCATGAATTGAGGCATCACTATCGCAGTAATAATTATCCGAAAAGGAAAATTGCCTTGCAGCTTTGATATGATTGGGTGAGATCCTGAGGTTGGTAAAATCTTCTCTGAACAACTCGAGGCAGGGTATACTCACAATTGACTCCGAACCTTGCAAGCGTACTGTCGCCATTCGCATTCTTCATCTGTCCGAAGATCTCGTCATAAGTCCTGTTCTCCTTTGTAATATATACTATATGTTTTATCGGCGACTTATGTGATCCGGGAAGCAGCCGGCAAAGGATTTTTCCTGTCATCTTTTATTCTGACAGATGCAAATGTGTTATCTATAACCTGACCTGTATACTTCGCCAAAAGTGATTCATCAGGAAGCTTTACTCTCTGAAAGCTTCCAAGCTGAATATCACCGACATAATAACCCTGAACAGGTGCAACAAATCCCTTTCCACCATTCGGACCTGCTCCAAGACCTCTGCAGGTTATAATATAAAGTTCCTTCTCATCTGCCGACAATTTAACCCTTGTCGGTCCCCAGCCCGAAGGGATCAGTCCCTTTGTTTTTCCTGATTCAACATCAATAACAGCTACTGCATTAAATCCGAGGAGAGCAACATAAAGAGTTTTTTCATCCCTTGAAAGTGTCAGTCCGAAAGGCAACAATCCGCGGTATCTGTCAATCCTGCCATCAACCCTGATCTGGATATGCCCTGTAATCGTATGATTCTTATAGTCGATTACTGAAATGTTGTCGTTTGTTGCATTTGACACATAGGCATATCTGGTTCCTACAGCCAGTGAATTGGGACTTGCACCTCCTACAACTTCAGCATCTTCAATCATCTGACCTATCTGAAAGCCTGTCTTGAATTTATCAGTAACCGTGTTGGTCTGCAGATCAATTGCAAATACGCTCATTGCATCCGGATGAAGAGGGCTTCCGACACCGGGGATATTACGCCCTTCCACAACTGTTCCGTTAATTGATTCGGGAGTATTATTGCCATAGGGATGATGTGAGATCAGCAGTGAATCATAATTTGAAGGTGTAGCACCTGTTATAAGAGGATATTCGTACATCCCGACATTCGCCACAAATGCAGTTTTTCCGTCGGGACTCAGAGATAATCCGAAGGGTTGCCTTCCGACCTTAACAGAAGCAGTGATCTTTCTGGTTGCCAGGTCAATGCGGACCATCCTGAAATTGGCTCTGTCGAGAACCAGGAGTTCATTTTGCGGTTCATTATAAACAAGATCGGATGTAAAACTGTCACTAAATTCAATATTATCCACTTTGCCATTCAGCGAAATTGAATCGAGTCTTGTAAGTGAATCAATGTCATAAATAATAATGGCTCCATTATCGCCACCGCTCAGGTAAACTGTTTTTGAATCGCCGGAGAAAGCAACACCCAGGTATGATCCGTCCGACAGTGGTGATTTGATGTGGCCGTCATAGCCTGGGACCCTGGTGGTTGTCAACGACTTGAGGTCGATAATTGTAAATACTCCGTCGTGCAGGGTGACTGCCTTTTTGCCATCGGGAGAAAGAGCCATTCCGAAAGGATCATGGGTTATTCTAATGAAATCGCCGGCAGGGGAAAGCAACCTTCCGCTGGGCAGGATAGTGGTACCACCTATGTTTATCTTTGTCGCCTTCTCTCCGGCCGGAGCAGTCAGGATCTCAAATGTTTTCTGCGAAAATGACTGCCCACAGATTACGAAAAAAATCAAAAAACCAAAAATTTGTTTAAAAGAAGTCATGAGTTTATAAATTATCCTGAGTTAGTGGTTAAGCAAAGAAAATTGAAGAACTTACACAGAGTCGCACAGAGAAGCACAGAGGGTCACAGAGAAAAGCGCAGAGTGCCTGATAACAATTAATGACAGCATTACAATTTAATGAAAATCTTTTTTTTATAAAGGATATATGCAGGAATAAACAAAACTCCCAACATATATGAGTGCATAAATCATACTTACAAATTTCGGAGCCAATCCTGCGGAAGTGAAGAAATTAAAGAAATGATCATTTAAACTGCTTCCTCCGAATTTAAGTACATAGAATAAGAAGGCAAAGATATCTGCCAGAACATATATTGATATTGCATTCGAACCGTATATTACCCCGAATTGTGCACATTTTCTGTATTTCAGTATATCGACAACAAAGATTGAGGCAGCAAGAGTCATCGATGCCAGTCCCGAAGTAAACAGTACAAATGAACTGGTCCAGATATTCTCATTTAAAGGAAAGATCCAGTTCCAGGCCACTCCGGCAATTGTTGAAATAAATCCGATCAGAAAGAGCCACATCACCTTGTATTCCTGTGATTTCATCTTCAGAAGAAGAGTCCCTGCCAGCATACCTGTAATTCCAGTTACAATAGATGGAAATGTGCTTAGGATACCTTCCGGATCCCAAACCTTCTGGTACAATCTTCCGGGCATGAATTTACTGTCAATCCATTGTGCAAGGTTTATGTCGCGTTCAAGCATAACCTTTCCATAACCTGGAGTTGGAATAAAATTTATTGCAAGCCAGTAACCTACGAGTATTACAGCTGCAATTATCGCCTGTGTCTTCCAGTTTGTCTTAAGAAAAATAAAGCCGCAGACAAGAAACACAATTGCTATCCTGTGCAGGGTTCCTGTATATCGGATATCTGCAAAATTGAAATCAGGAAACAGGCCCAGGATATTCAGGAACATTCCGACCGCAAAAATCTTTAACAGCTCTTCCAATCAGCTTTGGATACATTTTCGACGGGCTGATTCCGGCATCAAGCCGTTTTGTATAAGCAAAGGCTATTGCAACACCAACAATAAATAAAAAGAATGGAGCAATAAGATCAGTAGGTGTTATTCCATTCCAGTGGGTATGACTTGAGAGGTGCATAAACATTGTCTCCATTTCCGGGAAAATTCACAAGGATCATTGCTGCTATTGTAATTCCCCTGAATGCATCGAGTGAAATCAATCTCCCGGTGTTTTCATTTGTACTTGTCTGACTCATCTGTTATAAAATTTGGTTGGGTAAAAAAAATCTTATGAAATTGCACTGACATCGCTCTGTTATTTTTGTACATATCCGCCGGCTGCTGTTTCAATGAGCCCTTCAATTGCCGTCACAACCTAAGATCGCATCTGCCACCATGTTCCGTGATATACAGTATCAGATTATTTTAAATATACATATTTCAATTGAATTACGCTGACCTGTTCCTTAAATTCCAGTGCATATGAATCCTGAACAAGCTGCTGCCGAAATAATTATCAGAGTTAAAAAAAAGCGTTTCAGATTTTTTATGGAATTTAAAGAGTTCTATTTTTTTGCTCATTGAAGGAGGGGCATCAACAACAAGATATTTAATCCATTTTGAACCACTGAGATCCAGACCATTAGACTTTAGGATAAGTAGATTAGTTAGTAATAATAGACTCGTTTTTAAAACTTAAGGAAGTTAGGATTGAACCAATCGTAAATTAATATGTCAAATATATGATACAAAGATTTATGAAGTTTATAGAATATTATTCTTCTTACATCAAATATTAACCTGTTGCAATAAATATTAACAGGCATATTCACAAACAGATAATAAAATGAAAAATAAGGTTAATATTCCATTACAAAATTATTACATGTTACTTTACATTCGTATCTGGTTAACCCCCTGTGGGCTTAAATTACTCACCCACAACAGGGCGGTTTAAAAACAGCTGAACTAAAAGGTCGCTGTTATATTTGAGACATTTTTAACCTGAATATCGTATGATAATAAAAATCATAAAACGGTTTCTGAAATACCTGGGAATATTAATTAATTCACCCTGACAATCGTTGCTGTTTCAATATCATATAAAACAATTCTGTACCAAACCAATGTCCAGGAAAAACCCGGGAAACTGATTACGTCTGCCAAAGCCGGACCACTGGGAAGCATACGTCGATCCTTTTATCGGAACCGGAGGATTTCCTCCATATACAAGCGGAGCAGATATTCCCGGGGCCACAATGCCATTCGGAATGGTACGTCTTAGTCCGGATACAAAATATTTCCTGGCCTTCTATCTTGGCAGGGGATATTCTGTGAGTACTGCCGGATATTATTACGGGGATAACCAGCTTATGGGATTCAGCCATACCAGACTTATTGGTACGGGAGCAGCAGATGGGGCAAACTTCAGGGTAATTCCTGTATCAGGAGATGATGGATATAAAAAGTATATGAACAAAAGGTTTATCAGATTCTCCCACAATGATGAAAAAGCTTTTCCCGGATATTATGCAGTAATGCTCCCGGAAGAGGGTATTCTGGCCGAACTGACAGCAAGTGAACATACGGGAGTGCACAGGTATACATTCTCCGGAGAAGAGCAGCCTCATATTCTTGATTGATGTATCAAGTATCATGGGAAAGGGCAGATCCGCTGATGGTGAAGTAACGATTTATCCTGAAGAAATCAAGAGGTTACAGGCACCATAAAGAGCTTTGGATCATTCTCTGGCAGATATGGAGGAATAAAAGTCTATTTCTCGGCAATATTCAGTGAACCATTTGAATCCTACAGAATCTGGTCAGGAAGGAAACTGATTGAACATCAGTCATCTGCAAAAGGTGATTATATAGGAACTGATCTTTCTTTCAGTAATACAGATACAAGAAAGGTTATCGTTCTAAAAATGGGGATCTCATATGTAAGTATTGACAATGCAAGGGCAAATCGTGAAGCTGAAACCGGCAATGCAGGATTTGATGAAATTCTTGCGTGAAGCAAAGAAAAAATGGGAGGATAAACTGTCGCTTATCAAAATTGAAGGAGGAAGTGATGAGCAGCGAAAGATCTTTTATACTGCCCTTTACCACTCCCTTCAGATGCCAACAATCTTTAATGACGTAAACGGCGACTATATCGGTTTTGACAAAAAAATCCATAAAACAGATAATTTCACATATTTTACAGACATGTCTCTCTGGGATACTTTCCGTACCACCCATCCTCTCTTTACTCTTATAGCACCGGAAGATCAGCGAGATATGATGATATCGCTCATCAAAGATGTGCGAACAGGGCGGTGTCCTTCCCAGATGGCCGTCCGGATGCGGTTATACAGGATCTATGCTTGGATCATCTGCTGATATTGTGATAACTGAATCGTATCTTAAAGGGATCAGGGATTTTGATGTGGAAACAGCATACACGGCAATGCGGAAAGCAGCTCTTGCCATAGATATCCCGAAAGGAGGGATTCAAGCCCAGGGAAAATATGGCTGAATGTCTGAAATACAGATATTGCCCGGCTGATCTGATGGATGAAGCCGTAAGCAAAACACTCGAATATGCCTATGCCGATGATGCCATTTCAAAACTGGCAAAGGCCCTTGGTCATGAAGAGGATGCTGTTCTGTTTGCCAGTCATTCGCAGTTTTACAAAAATATATGGAATCCTGAAACTCAATACTTCCAGCCAAGAGAATGCTTCCGGCCAGTTTGTGAAGAAATTCAAACCACGATTGCTCGTTTATCTTGATCCCGACAATGAGTACACAAATGCTTATGTTGAAGGCAGTGCGCTGCAATGGCGATGGGCGCTCTTCTTTGACGGAAACGGACTGGTATCTCTCTTCAAAGACAAAAATTATTTTGTAGAGGAGCTCAACAGTTTTTTTGCAAGTTCTGACTCTTCAGTCGGGAGGTTATATCCGGGGCCATATTACTGGCACGGAAATGAACCTGATATACATGCGGCATACCTCTTCAACTATGCAGGACAGACCGGACCTTACACAAAAATGGGTAAGGTGGATACTTGACAATAAATACAAACCTGCTTTATGACGGAATTGACGGAGATGATGATGCAGGAACACTATCGGCCTGGTACATCTTCAGTGCCCTCGGATTTTATCCGGTTGCCGGATCAGATATTTACCAGATCGGTGCTCCTCTCTTCAGAAAGGCAGAAGTAAAAACCGGTGAAAATACCCTCACAATAATTGCAGAGAATTATGCTCCGCAGAATAAATATGTAAAAAAGGTCTGGCTAAATGATATCCCTCTTGACCGCTGGTGGCTAAGACATTCTGAATTAATAAACGGAGGAACTCTCCGGTTTGAAATGTCCGATGTACCAGGTATAAATTAGAATGGTCCGGAATTTTAAAATATTAAAAACTTACACAGAGACACAGAGGTGGCACAGAGTTTCACAGAGGACTTTTTTTACGGCCCCGACCAATCTTTCAACGACATTTATGATTAACGTTTCACGATTTACTGTATTCCCTGTTGCGCGCTTTGCAATCCATGATTTGACTTATTCGTACAGTAAGCATCAATTAACAAATGGTTTGACAATGAAATTAACGTTTTACCGGTTTGCCGTAGACCTCTATCCAGTCGAGACGCGAACAGGCATCACTTGCTCCTCCCGGCATAAGATCAGTAAACCCTATCTCATCAACCTTTGAAAGATCCGGATTTGAAACAGGCCTTTCCTCAATAACAGTTTTAATATTCAGAGTATACCATTCTATATCAGCAATATTGAATTCAGTGATCCTCCAGTCTTTTGAGATACAGTCACCCTGACTTCCAACCAGCCATGTGCCGTCTGCAAGTTTAAGAACAACATGAAGGCATCTGAGTCCGCTTTGTTTCGATCTCCACATAATCTTGCCAAAGCTGCTCAGATCAACATACGATTTTGTATTCTTTAATGTCACAGCCCAGTTTCCCAGACACAATCCTGACCATATATAATAAGGATCATCAACAGGAGCCTCATGATGGCTCTTCTTTATGCTGTCGCAGCCGGGGCCGTATAAGCCAAGGATAAGTTCCTTATTGAGAACATGCTGCTGAGTCACCGGTGTTGCAGCAGGTGTATCCTTCCAATCCTCCCTGAAGAAAAGCTGGGGTCTGTACTGGGCAGAACAGTAAGCAACAGGCAATACAAATGCGAGCAGACAAAATTTCAGGATCTTTTTGGATAACCGGATAATGATAATTTTTATTCATTTTAGTCATGTTTTATATGTAACCATTAAATATTTATAAATTTGAAGTGTTCCAAATAATAAATCTGTTTTGTAAAACACAGGTTTAAAGCCTTTGAGACCGTTGTGAAATCCTTTGTGTTCCTTCGTGTTTAATTAAACTTCACTAATCAATTATGAAACTTTTTGTAAAATAAATGAATTATTCAATAAAGTAAAATGAAATTAAGATATGCAGCACCGTTTTTCATACTATTTGTATTAATTATTACAAATCATTCCTGCAAGCCGATGAAATACGCCGACCTTATTCTTATCAACGGAAAGATAATTACTGTTAACAAAGAATCTGCAATTTGCGAGGGAGTTGCAATCGGAGAAAACAAGATCCTTGCTGCCGGTACCAATATTGAAATAAGAAAGCTTGCCGGTCCAGGGACTCAAATTATAGATCTTCATGGCAGGAGTGTCATCCCCGGATTGATTGATTCCCATCTGCATCCGGAATCAGCTTCCGTGAGTGAACTTGAAGATACTATTCCTGATCTGCACACAATGGCTCAGCTGCTGCAACTGGATTAAACATGAGACAATGACCAGGCCTGCAGGGAGCTGGATCATATTATCCAAAGTTTTTCCCCACACGACTGATTGAAATGAGGCAGCCATCACTTGCTGAACTTGACAGTGCTGCTCCTGACAATCCGGTTTTTCTGAACGGATCTTTTGGCGGTTTTATAAATTCAAAAGCAATGGAGCTCTCAGGGATCAACGCACGGTACTGCAAATCCGGGAATAATTCAAGGATGCAAAAACAGGTTCACCAACAGGGTTTATCAGAGCGTCTGCATTTGAACTTCTGAAGATTCCTGAGGGAAGGGAATTGTCTGATGCTGAAAAAGAGTTTGCACTCATTGAGATGCTCAGACGCTATAACAGGTATGGAATTACAAGCCTCACTTCGGGAGCAGGTAATCAGGAGTCAGTAAAGATGTACAGGCAAATGGCAGACAAAAAGGTACTGACAGCAAGGATCTGCCAGAATATTGAACTGCCTGTGGGAAAAACGATCACAAAAGAGTCAATCGGGGATCAGATAAAAAAATATCCCTGGAAGACCGGAGATGGTGATGAATGGGTACGTATTGGTCCGTTAAAAGTATTCCTTGACGGAGGAATACTCACAGGAACAGCTTATATGAAGGAACCATGGGGAATAAAAGCCGTGAAAATTTTTGGCGTAGCGGATCCTGAGTACAAAGGAGTCCTGACTTTAACGAGGGAGGAATTAACAGATATTGTATCAGTTGCCAATCAGTACAACTGGAGCTTCACAGCACATGCCACAGGAGAAGCGGCGGTTGAACTACTTCTGGATGTATATGCTGATGTAAACAAAGAAAAGCCAATTAATGAAAAAAGATTCTCAGTCATTCATGGCAACTTCTTTAACCAGAAAGTCACTTAAGCTGATGTCCGGAATGGGAGTCCTGGCAAACATTCAGCCTGCATGGTTCTATAAGGACAGCGAAGCCATGGAATTAATCCTTGGCAAAGAGAAGATAAAAATATTTCATGCCTACAGAACCCTGACAGATGCCGGTGTAATTATAAACGGAGGATCTGACCATATGGTAAAATGGGATGCCGATGCTTCAATAAATCCATATAATCCATTCCTGGCTATGGGTGTAATGGTTACAAGGAAAACCGAACGTGGATCAGTAATATTACAGTCAGAGTCTGTCTCAAGGGAAGAAGCGCTCAGAAGCCTATACAATCAATAATGCATATGCAACATTCGAGGAAAAGATAAAGGGATCGTTGAACCAGGTAAACTGGCTGATCTGGCAGTTCTTAGTGACGATCTTCTCTCCTGCCCTGCTGACAGTATAAAAAATATTAAAGTCGCTGATGACAATCCTGGATGGTAAAATAATTTATACTTCACCAACTCCATTTTAATCCTGATCCCAGGCAGATAACCTCTAGTTGCTGTTGAAAAAGTCTAAAATCCATTAACCGCAAAGTGCACTAAGGTTTTACACAAAGAACGCAAAGATAATACATTCACATAAAGATCTTTGCGAACTTTGCGTATTTCCTTTGCGAACTTTGCGGTTAAAAAAAATCCTGTCAAATTGCTATATCTATTCGAAGATAAATGTTCCGAAATGATCATATTCATGGAAGCTTTTATTCATCTTCTGCCATGCGAAATGTTTTGTTCCATTGTCATAATCGATCCTGTACATATTTGCCCTCCATTTTGTACCTGATACCGGAGGCACATTATTAAGAGGAACCAGTAATTTATACGGGATAAAAAATTCAGCCATCCATCCTGCGAACTCTCGCTCCGCTGACCTTCTGGCCTCCCTGAACACTTGTCTCATGCTTTGTCATCCTGTCTCCTTCGTAATGCCATGGCTTCCACCCGAAGAATTTTCCATTGTAATTGGGAATAATGATCGGCAACTCATAATTGAGGGGAGAAACTTCATATTCGAAATATACAGGAAAACTCTCATCAGGCCACAGAAAAACCTCTACAACATCTTCATTGAAAAGATCGAGATAATCTCCCTTAAGTGTTGCTGTCAGCTTTTTATCCTCGCAGCTGAAAAGAAAATATATACCAGTCGGGGAATAGAGCACTTTGACTTTGGTTGAGTAGCCCTCCTGTCCGTCGCCCTTCTGAGCTACAGTAAGCCATTCCGCACTCTTCCATTCGGCAGAGGTGCCGTCTCCTGTAACATTAAAATCATTGCATTTTTTAACCGTAACCGAACCGGGTTCCGGTGGAACAGCTATTAAAATGCTGTTAAAAGATAAAAGTGCCAAGAATCAGACTTCCTATAAGCAGTTGTCTGACTGACAGGTCAATTTGTGTTTTCATATCTGTATTTATTATTTTTAAGCTAAATATTACTTAAGTTAATCCTTTGTGTCCTTTGTGATGCACTTTGTGTTCCTTCGTGTTAAAAAATATTTAAACACAAAGGAACTCAAAGGATTGCACAAAGGGACACTAAGGTCTTTCAATGGAGAACGAAAATTCCGGGTGCTGCTTTTGTCATCGCATTGCCATTTGAATCTTCAGCAGTAACTTCAATTGCTATACAATCCGAATCTCTGTTCCGGCACCCTGAAGCTGAAAACATTATCAGCTTCCGTCACATCGCCGTTGATTCCGTCATCTTTCAGATCAAATTCAAGGTAGCTTATCCGGTTTGGCTTTCAGGATGAGCCTGGCCTTTACATTACGTATCGCAGAACCATCAAAGATCCTGGCCTGTATAACATTATCACCTGTAACTCTAAGCCATTGCATGTCGGGAGGAGTGGTGTCACTTCCTGATATCTTAAGAGTTACCTTTCCCTGCTTTATAATATGATTCAGGGTTGTCAGGCAGCCAGTACTCAGCTATAAAACCAATTACCTGACCACCGGGACATGCTGATGAAATCAGTGGAACAGAATATTTGGCCGAACCCCCGACATGATCGTATGAACCCCAGTTATCCGATACTCTTGTATTGATTCCGTTTGGATTTATAAACCGGTCATAACATGTAAGACTTAGCACGAAACAGCTTGCCCGAATCTTTAACAAGAATAACTATTGATTCGCCAGGATTTGCCACTCCGTCTCCATTGCCTTTTCCCAGGAAAATTGTTTCTTCATTTATTCCTCCCTTAACAACAGTCACAACTTTTCCGTCAGCAATCTCAAAATCCTTTATCTCAGGCAGATCTTTCCTGAAGAGAGGTATTTCAAAGTATTCCACCCATTCATTTTTGAATTTGTCGGTTATCGTGAGCCTGAATTTATCAATTTCAATACTGTCAGAGTGAACATGAAATAAGAATGAGGTCTGTGACTCTCACTGTTTTGTTTATGTCAACTGTTCCAAATCCGGCGACTGAATTTATTACAGAAGTGCTTTTTCTTGTTGACGATAATGAAGCTTTTATGTCTTCTCCTTTTTTGTTCCCTTTATTAAGAAGTTTTATTTTTAAAACGACATCTTTATTGCATTCTGCAATATTCCACAGGTTCAATTGTGAAGGCTGGCCATTGTCATATTTGGCTTATCCTCAGCTTTATTGATGCCAATCTCATGAAGGCTGCCATCAAGGTGAAATTCTGAGCCTGCCCTTGTCATCACTCATCATTTCATAGCTCAGCCCTACCCCTTTCCTGAGATCAACATCATTTATAACGTATGCCTGCATTAATATCATACAGTGAAGGTGTTGTGACAGTCAGCTTTACGAAGGGCAATAAACTTCCGTCAGGCAGATGTTCTCTCACCGAACACCTGAATCCTCTTTTTTCAACATTCTCCAGAATTGTAACACCGCTAACATCACGGTCAGAACTCACCTCATAATCCCACACTGAAAATTCAGGATAGACATCAATATGGCTCCATTTCACAGGCTTTGCAGGCGGATTTTCAAAAGTATGCATAAGGAATCCGAACATCTCTCCCATTCCGCAGGTGGAATGAGCAGCCGGATAAACTTTAAATTCATAGTTATCCATTACCTGTGGCCATATTTTATTCAGGTCCCTGTGATAATACCTTATAAAATCTTCATTTCCGTAATTAAGCCTCACATTTATCCCGTCGTAGTTTTTATACATATCGATATGTCTGTATTCGAAGGGAAAATCTTTTGGTCCAACAACAAATTCTGCCGAACCGCAGAAATTCCCTATTGCTGAGATAAGATGCAGGATACTTTCCTCCTATCCAGTAAGACATGAATCCTCCCATTGAAAGTCCTGAAATTGCCCTGTGGTTCCTGTCGGCTATTGTGCGGTAACCTGGCATCTATCACTGAAACAAGTTCCGGAAAATAGATTGGATACTGGCGGTATGTCTCAACAGGCAAAACATTATATGGTCTGAGATAATACTCTTCGCCCGGGCTGCGGTTATAGCCATCAGGCTTAACAACAATCACCTCATGATCAGCCACAAAGCTGGCAATATTATCCCCATTGTTGTCATCACCCTGCTCAAAATGATTGTATGAATCAGGCCCGCTGCCAAAATATCTCTGCGACCACCCATGGTAAAAATATATTACAGGGTATCTTTTCTGCGGATTTTCATAATACCCGGGTGGCAGAAACACCCTGAAATTTCTGATCTCACCGAATACATTGCTGTAATGTCTTGAATCAATAATTGTAACATCACCTGCAAACAGATTGCTGCTAAGAAAAATTGTCCCGACAAACAAAAACCGGGATATAACTGTTATAATTTTGCTGATCATTTTATGAGATTTTTTAAGGTTATGCAAATTATAATAAATTATCTGTTCAGACAATAAAAATGTCTCAGAAGCACAGTTAAGATCCCAAACATATTTTTTGATTTTCTTCGTTTACCCCGGCCCCGGGGGAGCGAAGAAAATCAAAAATCTAACTAATGTAGCATCTCTGACTGATTGCTCTCAGAGAAACACCTGGAAAGGAAGAATGTTTGCCTGACATTTTAAACTCAAATATCCGGCAGAAATAATTTCTTGAATAAAGCATTGTATTATTATCTTTGGTTGATTAATTAAAAAGCAAGCCGGTCTGGACTAACAGATTGGTTTCCTATATCAAAAAAGGTTGAGATGGATGTTATTTCATTAACAAGGGAGCTGCTCTCCTTCAATAATATAAATCCCCCGGGAAACGAGGAGGAAATTGCCAGGTTTGCCGGGAAGATCCTCTCTGAAAATGGTTTCCATGTGGAATATCATATTTTTGAGAAAGGCCGTCTTCACCTTGTAGCGGAGCGTGGATTATCTTCATCCCGTCCGCCGATAGTCCTCTCCGGTCATTTTGATACAGTTCCTCTGGGAAGGGCTAAATGGAAAGTTGATCCTTTCGCAGGAGTGGTGGAGGACGGAAGGATATGGGGGCGAGGCTCAAGTGATATGAAAGGAGGATTGGCTGCAATGATGCTGGCTTCAATAAATGCATTCAGCGATACTCCTCCGAAGGGCGGAATCAGACTTATCTTTTCAGCAGCAGAGGAGCTTGGATGCATTGGAATCCAGCAGCTGGCAAAAAAACTGACTGATCCGGGTACTGCAAGTGCGGTCATTGTAGGAGAACCAACCGCCAATCACCCGTACATAGGACATAAAGGAGCTCTGTATATCAATGTTGTAACAACCGGAATAACAGCTCATTCCTCAATGCCTCACCTTGGCGACAATGCAATTTATAAAGCTGCAGAGGCCATTCTTAAAGCCAGGGATTTTCGCTTTGATGCAGAAAGAGATCCGCTGCTCGGATTTCCATCAATAAATGTTGGCAGGATGAACGGAGGCATGAATATAAACTCGGTGCCTGACCGTGCAGAGTTTTCTATCGATATAAGGTCAACATCAAAGGTTGATCACCAGGAACTTCTCGCTAAGCTTGCACAGGGAATTCGGTCCTGAAGTTGCTCTTGAACCTCTCGTAAATATGAAGCCGGTATTCACAGATGACAATGACCCTTTCGTTCAGCTTGTTTATGATATCTGCGGAGTGGACATGGAAGATGAAACTGTCTCAAAAGCCTTGCCATACCTTACGGATGGATCAGTTCTGCAGGGATTGTATGGAGGTGTCCCTACAATTATTCTTGGGCCCGGGACAACCCGAGATGGCACATCAGACAGATGAATTCTGTCACACGATCAAAATTGGAAGATTCAGTTAAAATATACAGTGATATAATTACAAAATGGAGGAATTAATTATGAATAAGTATCCGGAAAAGATTGGAAATGATGATCAGCTTGATGAACTTCTTTCAAGGCCCGGTCCTGAACTTGTTGAAATGTTTTCGCGTCTTGACGGAGATCTTATTTTTCTTGGAGTGGCAGGTAAGATAGGGCCTTCACTTGCACACATGGCAAAACGGGCATGCGATGAAGCCGGGATCAAAAAAAGGATTATCGGTGTCTCGAATTTTGAAAATAAGGATCAGCAGAAAAAAATCGGCAAATATGGAATTGAAACTATTCATGGCGACCTTCTGAATACAAAATTTACAAGCACTCTTCCCTCGGTCAAGAATGTAATCTATCTTGCCGGGATGAAATTCGGTTCAGTCGAAAACCTTTCTCTTACCTGGGCTATCAACACTTACCTTCCGGCAATAATTGCGGATCATTTCAAACAGTCAAGGATCGTGGCATTTTCAACAGGATGCGTTTACCCGCTTGTACCTGTGGAATCAGGTGGTTCAGTTGAAACAGATCCGCCTCTTGCAGTTGGGGAATATGCACAGTCATGTCTTGGAAGGGAAAGAATGTTTGAATTCGGAAGCATACGGAATAAAACGGAAGTTGCACTGATCCGGCTTAACTATTCAGTTGAGATGAGATATGGAGTTCTTGTTGATATTGCACTGAAAGTAAAGAATAATGAGCCTGTTGATCTTACCATGGGACATTTCAATGTTATCTGGCAGGGTGATGTGAATGATTTCGTTCTTCGTTCACTTGAACATGCAGCAAGTCCTGCCAGCATCCTTAATATTACCGGTCCTGAAATCCTTTCAGTCCGTGAAGTTGCTCTGGAATTCGGAAAGATTGTTCGGAGTAACTCCCATCTTTTGAAAACAGTGAAGCTCCCACAGCATTGCTTAACGATGCTGCCCGGGCGTTTGGCATATTTGGCAAGCCAAAGACTCCGGTTAGTCAGGTAATAAAATGGATAGCACAATGGATCAACGATGAGCAGGAATTATTGGGCAAACCAACCATTTTGAAGTAAGAGACGGGAAATACTAATAATATCTCAGACAATATGAAATATGATAAAATTCCGGCAGAGGTTCTCGGGCTTCTCAAAAAAGGGAGCCGTCATTCCTGCCCTGCCGCTGGCATTGAACAACAAACGCAAGCTTGATATCCGTCGTCAGAGAGCCCTGTTAAGATATTATCTTGATGCAGGTGCAGGTGGTGTGGCTGTTGCAGTGCATACCACCCAGTTTGCTATCAGGAACCCTGAAATAGGTCTGTATTCACCTCTTCTTGAGCTTGCCAATGAAGAGTTTAACAGGTTTGTTGCAAGGACAAAAAAACCGGTTATCCGGGTTGCCGGTGTAATAGGAAAGACAGATCAGGCATTAAATGAGGCTTCCCTCGCCCTACAGAATGGCTTTCATGCAGTTCTGCTGAGTGTTGCTGCATTTAAAGATTCGACAAATGAGGAGATTATCAGCCATTGCAGAAAAATTGCAGATGTATTGCCTGTTATAGGGTTTTATCTGCAGCCTGCAGTTGGAGGAAGAAAGCTCGATGTAGGCTTCTGGCGCGAATTTGCCTCAATAGAGAATGTTATTGCTATCAAAATTGCACCATTCAACAGATATCAGACCTTCGATGTGGTAAGGGGTGTTGCAGAATCGGGACGTGCTGATAAAATTGCATTATATACAGGAAATGACGATAATATCCTTGTCGATCTGCTGTCGCAATACCAGATATCAGACCGGACAAAAAACAGTAACCAAAAATATTGCAGGAGGATTACTTGGACACTGGGCGGTATGGACTCATTCTGCTGTAAAGCTTCTGAGAGATGTGCATAAGGGAAATTTCGACAATGACATTCAGCAGACACTGACACTTGCAAACCAGATAACAGACAGCAATGCCGCCTTTTTCGACTCTGCAAACAATTTTGCAGGATGTATTGTCGGACTCCATGAGGTTCTGCGAAGACAGGGATTACTCGAAGGATTATGGACACTGGACCCGAATGAAGTCCTTTCTCCCGGACAGATGAAAGAAATAGACAGAGTATATGCTGCGTATCCCGATCTGAATGATGATGCATTTCATAGCTGAAAATTTAGAAAGGTGGCTCTCCTTATAGCAATTTAACAGCAGATGCATATGCCTGAAAAAAAGGCCTTCTTTATCAGACCAATGGACCCCGGTGACCTGGATCAGGCATTTGGTTTATCAATTGATGAAGGCTGGAACCAGACAATGAATGACTGGAAGTTATTATTCGACAATCCGGAAAATATTTGCATTGTTGCTGAAAAGGACGGACAGGGTGGCAGGTACAGCTACCGCTCTTAACCATGATAACAAGGTCGCATGGATAGGAATGGTTCTTGTAGATAAATCGCTGCGTGGTCAGGGTGCAGGAAAGATGCTTGCTTGAGGAGATCATTGACAGGTCTGAAACACATTACAATCAGTAAAACTCGATGCAACTCCTGCAGGCGAGCCTTTATACCGGAAACTTGGATTTATTGCGGAATATTGCATTTTCAGGATGACCCGCAGTCCACAGAAGAACAAGGCAGAAAAGGGATCCGGTCAGGAAATATTCAGCACAAGGCAAGACAGATCTATCGGAAATAACAGAACTCGATCGGATCATTTTCGGAGCAGACAGGAGTTATCTTTTAAATGCCCTGTTTAATACTTATCCCGAAAAAGCATTCTGTCTGAAGAAGGGTAACAGAATTGAGGGATTTGCCTTCGGAAGAGCGGGTTCGAGATTCAATTATATCGGCCCTGTAAGCGGCATTACATCGGAATCAGCAAAACAGCTGATATCATAGATCGCTGGAATCACTGAATGATCAGGCGATTGCAATGGATATTCCTGAAGACAAGAAAGATCTGACAGAATGGCTTGAGTCTGAAGGATTTGTCAAACAACGTCACTTTACAAGGATGTACCTTAAAGTCAATCCATATCCCGGAATTCAGAATAAACAATTTCTTATAAGCGGACCCGAATTCGGATAGCGGTTAATCTGTGATTTTCAGACTGGCATACTCATCCTGAAGTCTGCGGATATTCAGGTCTGGTTGCATCACCATCATGAATAACGAGCCTGTATCTCAAAACCACAGGCTTATTCACAGGAACATCAATCCTCCCATTCCCCGGGAAATACAACATTCTGCATGCTGCTCTTCTGTCTCAGTATCCATGGTTCAGGATAATCAGGCATACCTGGATGACAGAGAATTGTGACACCGCTGTTAACGGGAAGATATTGTCAAACTTTCCGGAAAAATCCATCCATGGACCGGCATTTATCTGAAGTTCCTGCGGTGTTACAGGGCCATTCTCTGAAGTAAATACCAGACTGTCAGACAGGTTCAGTCTTATGCAAAAACCTCCATAGCCTTTCTGATCAGGTGATCCCCCGATCTGAAGATTGGGAGCCATTGCAGTCAATTTAATTTCGAAATCTATTTTCCGAAGTCCGGAATCGAGCCTGTGAACAGTAATTGTTGTATTTTCATCCATAAATGGTTTGCCATCACCATAAACCTGAGAATGCCACAGTACATTAAGTTTTCAACTTAACTCTGTCCTCCAGAATCTCAGATTTTACATCTGCAACTTCCTGTGTTATGCTGTCGTTTGTCCATCCGTCACCCAGCCTCTTACCATCGGCATATAGCTGATGCCAGGCCCAGAATACACCCCTGTGATATGGATGATCAGGAGGAAACTCTTCTGTCATCACATCGCCACTCAGGTTATAGAGCGGATGGATGTAGTTGTTACAGACATACTGTCCGGTGAGGCTTTTTGGCATTTTCTGGTAAACAAATACAATACCTGTTCCTTCCGTCAATTCTAGTGTCTGATCCGTTTCAGCAATTGTGAAAGGAGACATCTTATTCATGGCTGCAGGAACAACAGACCATAATAAACATGCATATGGCTCCAATAAGTGACTATGAAGTACTTCATTGACAGTCAGGTACAAATTATTTTCGACTTAAATAATCCTTGAATTAAACAATTTTTCTGTTTACAGGATCCCATTCGGTACGGCGTTTTTCAACATATGATTTATGAGCCATCAGACATGCAACCCCTTCTTCAAATGCCTTTTCAATATCAGCACTTGGAGTTTTGCCGTTGCGGATGCAATCTATCCATTCCTTGATATGGAGGTAGGTAACATCAACATTGACGCCGTTTATTGTAGTTGTTGTGAGACCTCTTGAAGCGTAGTATTTCTCAGTTGCTGAAGTAACGGCATCTATGCTTCCGCTGTTTGGATTGAATGAAACCATTGGAACTGAAGGATCGATCAGTCCTGATTCAATTTGTTTTTTGTAACGGGTTGAATCGCCGTCTGCTGTTATGCTTATTGCACTTCCAATCTCCATTGAAGCATCATGGCCCATAAAAACACGTCCGCGGCTGCGGCTGTTACCAAGTGTGGCGCTGTAGAGCAATGTAAGTTCACGATCGGGATATTCAAAAACACAGTTAAGTACATCCGGCATGTCACGGTTGTCTTTCCAGTAATAGATCCCTCCTGAAGAGACTACTGATTTTGGAATTCCGATTCTGAGAAGCTGGTTTACAGAGTCAAATTCATGAGTAAACAGCTGACCGATAAGACCGAAGTCATAATCGAAGAATTTTGTCCAGTTATAATAACGGTCGGTACTGAATGGAACTTTTGGTGCTGTTCCCAGCCATTGTGCCCAGTCGATTGATTTTTCATCACCGGGTTTTGGATTTCCGTTTTTGTCGAGATGTCTGATCCAGGCACCGTCGGCATGTATTACGGTTTGTTGTTGTTTCAACAAGAGTATATTTTACCAAGTATATCCTTCTTTATAATATCTTTTGCCTGCTGAAAGATAACGCTCTGGGTTATCTGGTGTCCAAGCTGGTATACAATCTTGCTTTCTTTAACAGCATTGTACATATCATTCAGCTCTTCTTCCGAATGTGCAGGCGATTTTTCGCAGTATACATGTTTGCCTGCTCTTGCAGCAGCAGCTGTTATCGGAGCATGATGATGATCAGGAGTTGCAATCATGATTGCATCAATATCCTTATCATCCAGCATTTCCTGGTAAGATCATATACCTTTTTACAGGCAGTTTTGACGAGGTCTGCACCTCCGGCCCTGAATTCATTCCGTGGCTGTTGCAAGTCCATTCTCCGCATGTGCGTCATAAACATCGCAGATACCGGTTATTGCAACATTCAGATCTTCCTGTGCCAGCCAGTCTTTCAAGGTATCATTTTTCATTCCCTGCCTCAACATCATTCGGATGCATATATCCAAGACCATTTGCATGTGAAACTGCCCTGCTTCCGAATCCGATCAGTCCGATCCGAAGCAGATCGGATTTTGCGGATGAGCTTTTCATAATCGCCGGAGCTTTGATATTATCCAATCCGAGCTCTTTCATCACCCTGTTCTTTTTCTCCTGGTCATAGGTCCATTTCCTGAAAAGTTCAAAAGCGAACACTCCCAGAACAGGGATTCCAACCAGAGCTTTTAATAATGTTCTTCTTTTTATAGTCGGATTGTTGTGACATATCATTATTGTTTTCAGAATTCTTTTTAATCTCTTTTTCCATGATTTCTTCCCTCCTTTTTAACTATTACGGACTTCTATACTGCTGGACCAGTGAATCCAGACCGGCAAATAATCCTGACGGAAATACTGCCAGTGCCACCAGTGCCACTGCTTCAATAAGTGTTTTACTGATGATCAGATAACTTCCTTCAGTCGGTACAGTATATTCAAGTCCGATAAGTGGCGGATTACTTAAATAATAAACAAAAAGCAAAATAGCTCCCGAAATGGCTGCAGCCCTTGTGAAAAGACCAAGGATCAATCCCAGACCAATGGCGATCAATCCCCATGTATTCAAAAAGTCAACAGCATTAAGAACTCCGGGATTAGACATTATCCACTGTGAAAATCCTGACAGTATCCATTTTGATTCACCCAGGAAACCAATTGATGACCAGTTAGGAATCAGTAACTTCGAGAAACCTTCATACAGTATATGCCAGCCAATTAATAACCTCAACGCCACCAGTACATACCGCTGCATTGGGGTATAACCTGTAATTTCTTTCATCTGCTTTGATAAATTAAATATTGAAATAAATAGTAATCAGATTTTTTAAAACCGCTTAAATGTAGTAAGAATAAACTTAAAATTAACGTGAGCGCTATATTAATTTAACAGGATAAATCCATTGATTTTTAGATTATTTTAAAGTCAGGATATGATTTTTCAGGGAAGATTATTCTTTGCAAACACCTTCTTCAGAATGAAAATCACGGTTAATAAATAAGCTTCCCTGAAACCTTCTCTTTAGCGAAGGAAGATATTTATAGTTCGAATACACAATTAATGCTATATCTTAATAAATGTTCCTTTCCTATACATCCAGTACAAGATAAAATAAATTATTGTTAATTCGGTAATAGATTGGATTACCGGGTAATAAGCACCCAGAAATTGTTCAAATCCAAAAACAAGAGTGTCAGCTAATCTATCAAAAGAGAAAAAATGGACCCCTAAATAGACTGTTATACTGTTCATCCCAATTACTTTTAACCAGAAAGCCCATTTCTTATATCCTTTTACATCTATAACAAAATAGAAAAGAGCTACCATAAGAAAACTTAATCCGGAGGTTAACAAAACAAAAGTAGGATTCCAAATATTTTTTATCGCAGGGAACCAGATATTTAAAACAAGGGAAGCAAATAAGGATAATGATCCGGAAAAAGCAATAATAAGAGTTTTGTGTATTTCTCCATTTGAAGACTTGATAAAAGGAAATCGGATATTTCCACGGATTATTGTACTAGCAAAAACGCCAGTCATCACAGTGCTTACAAACCCTGCTGTATCCAGGAACCACATGTAGGCAACACCTGTTTTCACAAACCTTCCAAACACCGCATGTTCGACAGATTCTACAATATTTGACTGAGGCAGTAAAACACCAGCCTGTTGCCCACTAACAGGAATAAAAGTCAGTATTGTCCAATATGATAACAGGAGGCCTGTAGTTAAAAAAATTTGATTCTTCAGATTCAGTTGGGTGTAAATTATCGTACTGAAAAAATATCCAATGCCAATAGCGCCTAACACACTTCCAATGATGAACAGATTATCCAGGTCGAAAGCGAGTAAATTTCCCTCATAAATCAACCCAAGAATAAAAAGAACTACCCACCGCTTAAATGCATGCAGATAAATTCTCTTTTTCGATTCGCCCATTGTTAACCTCTTTCCTACAGAAAATGGTATTGACATTCCAGCCAAAAATAAAAACAACGGCATAATAAGATCTTCAAAATGGAATCCCTCCCAGGGTACATGATTCAGCTGGTTCGACAACACATTCAAAAAACTTGAATTGCTAGCATGGGCAAGAGCATGTACAAGGTTTCCGCCACCAATGATCCATAACATATCGAATCCGCGTAATGCATCCAATGATTCGAGGCGAATGGGCTTTGAAACAGATTCAGGCATTAATATTTTTTGATTTTGTTTTATAAAATATCCTAATACGATGAATAATGAATCAATATTGGCAGACTAATCTTAAAGAGCTCAATATTTACGACCTGGTGTCCATTTTGAACGCCCCCCTGTTTCTACCAAAAACCTCATTGCTTCCTGATGGCATACGAGTTGTGCGTCAAGTAGCATATCTGGTGTTTGTAACACAATCATCACCGGAATCGTTTTTTCCTGAGAATCCATGGCTGGGTGATTCCACCACCACACTCAGAGCACCACAGTTCAAATTAAGTGCCCCATCAAGATTATAGACTCCATTCGGAACTCCGTTTAAATCGGCTGCGACTTTCGGATCTTTAGAATTCTGTAGCCCATGCAGAGCCAATCCTGAATGAACATAGGTATAAAGAGTATCAAATACCGGGGACAATGCTGGTTCACAAAATGGCCGGTGCATTTGCATAAAAACCGCGCCAGTGTGCATATTTATAATCAAGTCAGGTTTTTCTACTTCTGTTAAATTGAATAATGCCTGTGTTTCTGGCTGGCGGTTACCTAAAAAATCATCGTGCTGGATGTTTACACCAGCATCGTTGGGATACCCCCCTGGAAAACCTGGAAGTTTGAAGTCCATTGGAATAAACTCCTTTATCTGAGGCCAGCCAGTAATAGTTCCGTCTGGCTTGCCGCCAGTGTTAAGATATTCTGCAACAGTGAAGGAAGTATCTCTATATGCTTCCATTCGCAGATGGGATACGTGACCTCCCATCAGGATTCACTATCGGGATCAGTATTACACGGTCCAGTTTTGCGACAATAGCCGTAATTTCAGGCCACTCCTTTCCACGAAAATCTTTACCTGTTTCTATCACTGAAATGAGATTCACTGTACCTACGATTCCCTCAAACTCACCACCATGTACAGATGACATACCCATATACACTGTTTTATTATGGTCGGGACCTCTGTAAGCGCAAACGTCACCAAAACCCAGCGATCCGGAAAATGTAGTGGTACCCTTACCCTTGCGTGGTTGCCCATATACCACTGCCTTAATAGGCCTGCCGCCTGCAGATGTACCAATGACTTCTATATGTCCTTTATGAACATTTTTTTTCAAGAAGAGATTGTAACCTCATCAACTGTTGTAATCCAAAATGATGGAATATTTTCCGCTTCCCGAAGGTAGTCTTTAGGTATTTGGAAATGATTATCAGATTGTTTTTCAGTTCTTGACCTTGTCCATTCACATTTCCAGAGAATGTAGCATACATAAATAAAAAAGTGATTAAAGAGAATTTAGCACCTCTCATCATAGTGGCTTTGTTCATTTTATCCATTATAAATTTCCTCAAACTCTGTGATAATGAGAAATTAACTTTTTATAATTCAATGACATATATCATAATTGATTTTTATTAGTTTGTTAAAAATAGATGATATAGATCTGTTTTACCCAAATTTGGGTAAAACAGATCTAAAATAATTCAGGTTCTTTCAGTTAAATAATAGAATAGTTCAGCGTGAAACATCCGCTAATTATAACCCGGATTTTGAATCAATTTATTGTTCTTATTCATTTCATCGCGCATAAACGGGAAGAAATATGCTTTATCGTTCCATGCTCTGGCATCTCCCGGTATTTCAATCTCAGTATAAACAGGATTGCTCCAGGTAGATCCGTCTGCCTTTCGATAGGTTGTGGTCGTCAGAGGGTCACTGGTAGTATAACTGATATCAACACCATGCATTTGATGATATGCCTCTGGTCCGATTAGCCAACGGCGCACATCCCAGAAGCGCTGATTTTCATATGCATACTCGATACGGCGTTCGTGCCGGTATGCCTGCCTTAAATCATCCCCAGTTAGTGAACTAGCTAAATCTGGCTGACCTGCCCTTTTCCGGATCATATTTATATAAGTAATGGCCTCACTCCACTCTTCGAGTTCAATACAAGCCTCAGCGTAGTTAAGAAGAATCTCGGCGTAACGAATATGAGGGTACGGTATATCCTGATTAAAATAATTCGGATCAATTGTTGGATCAATAAATTTTCTGGTATAATAACCTGTATAACTGGCGTTCCATGTAGAAACAGGGCCGATATTTAGTGTCAAGACCACCGATTACCATATTTCCACTTTGATCATAAACATTTCCAGTTTGTATTTTGCCAAAAGGATCTTTGTTTACAAGATCTGTTGGGCGGTCTCTCCATTGGGCCCCCTCGTATAAAATAGATGCATAAAGTCGAGCATCGCGGTTTGCATATGGATTGGCCTTGTGAACAGGATTGTTCCAGTCAAATTTGCTTCCATCCTTCATTTCATAATCATCCACTAATTCACCGATAGGATTGTTGTTGCCATACAAGTAATAACCGTTTGGACCGCTATGGATTGCAGGGTCATAGGCACCCCAGCCTTCACCAAATTCGGTCGTAGGGGTGAAGTATTGCAGAAAGATCTCTTCTTCATTTCCATAAGAAGTGAATAATTCAGCGATATTCTTAGCAACGGAATCTGTCGGAGCTGGATTTTTTTTATATAAATCGTACAGATGGAGATCGATTACTGCTTTTGCAGCGTCTTTGGCTGCCTGCCAGTGTGATACACGATTACCTCCAATATATCCAAGCAGTTCCGGATTTGAATAACCCGGGGCATATGTTTCCATATTGAAATGCAAATCGCTGGCTGCATATAATAATACTCTTGATTTCAATGCTAATGCAGCACCCCTGGTGGCACGGCCCTGCATTATAGCGTCAGAATAATTGTCCGGTAAGAGCATCACAGCTGAATCGAGTTGACCTACAATAAAATTGGTGCATTCTTCAAAAGTGTTACGGGCAACTGTAAAATCGTCATTTAAAGTATAGACTTTGATAATTATCGGTACTCCTCCATATAATGAGGTCAGCCAATGATAGGTAAGTGCACGAAGAAAATAAGCCTCACCTTTTAATCTGTTTATCAATTCCTGGTTGTCAGAGGGGACATTATCAATTTTTGAGAAAAATATGTTTGCACGTCTTACATTTGCATATAGTGGTTCCCATTGAAGAAGTTCCCGTGTATGTCTTGAGGATGATCCTACCCATCCCAGAAGACCATCAGGTGTCATCAGACACTGATTAAAAGCCAACGCAGCCCCAGCAGCACGACGATGAGATTCATCACTAAAATCAGCCAGTCGGACAATTGCCAAAGGAAATCCTTCAGCATGTCGGTACATACTGTTAACAAATGTTTCGACTAAGGCAGGATCGTTCCATACAGCCGTTTCAGTGTATTCACCAAGAGGAACTGTATTTAAGAAATCTTCTTTACTTGTACAAGATGATATCATAACAATTAGAAATAATACCATCAGACTATTTAATATCTTATTTTTCATAATATTCATTTTTAAAAAGTTAGGGTTAACCCGGCATTGATTATTCTTTGTAGTGGATAAGCCCTTCCACCTGTATCGTCAGATTCCGGATCCTGTACTTTAACTTTATCTATTGTGACCAGATTAAGTCCATTTACATAAAACCTAAGACCATCGATCTTTAGCATCTGATTGATTTTTACGGGTAGCCTATAACCAATCTCAAGGTTCTTCAGACGCATGTAATCAGTGCTCCGGAGCCAATAGGTATTAGGCTGGGATGCCCAATATTCCTGATTCCAGTTGTAGGCTCTCGGATTTGAGGAACCAGTATTTTCGGGTGTCCAATGGTCGTCGGCAAATTCCTTCAGGTAATTCCCTGCCTCACCGGATGTTGGGAAAACATATAGCTGTCCGCCAGCTGCTCCCTGGATGAGAATCGCTATATCAAACTGTTTGTAGCCCATATTAATACTTAATCCACCTGTAAATTTGGGCATAACACTTTTTTCATTCCGAATCAGATCCAAACCATCAATTGAACCATCGTTATTTACATCTTCAAAGATGATATCACCAGGTCGGGCACCCTCCCAGTGGGGATAAGCATCTATTGCATCCTGATCTTTAAATATTCCAAGGGAATTGAAATACAGCTCAGATCCCATAGGACGTCCTGTAGATCTTTGATATTCAGGAATTCCTGGAGTTTCGTCCCAGAAAACAATCTCATTTTTTGAGTAACTGCCATTTATTGATACATCATATCTGAAATCTCCAATTTGATCTCTATAACTTATTACAGCTTCAAATCCCTGGTTTTTTACTTTACCAATATTTTCTGCTGGCAATGTTAATCCGGACGATACCGGGACGCTTGCATTACGGTACCATAAGATATGTGAACGTAAATTGTAAAAGTAATCAGCTGATATTGATAATTTACTTTTAAGTAATTCTGCATCAAACCCGAAGTTAGATTGATTTGCCACTTCCCATGTTACATTTGGATTAGGAATTCGCAATTCATCCAATATCAGGTTATTATTACTTATACCAGTGACCCAATAGCGCTCACTATCAAGGAACCCATATGTTGAGAGATATTGGTATTCAGCTATGCGATCGTTGCCTGTTTGACCCCAAGAAGCCCTAAGCTTTAAAATATCGAATGCCATAACATTATTACTCCAGAAATTTTCTTTAGAAATAACCCATCCTGCTGAAATACCCGGGAAGAATCCGAACTGTTTCCCTTCCGGGAACATATAAGACCCATCGTATCTCCAAACAAATTCTAATAGGTATTTTTGAGCATAATCATAATTCAAACGTCCAAAGTAGTTTAAACGTGCACTTTGGCTCGAATATCCATTATTTGTCATAAACTCGTCACTTGCTCCTGCAAATAACTCCTGGATTTCAGTCGAGATATAATTCTTACGAAATGCACGAAAATCAGAGTTGGTACCGCTTTGTCTTTCAGTACCAACCATCAATTTAAGATTGTGTCTTTCGGAAATTTTACGCTCAAAAGTTGTATATACGTTCCATGTGATCCCCTGTCCATCAGATGATTCCTCTGTTAATTGTGGAGTGTCCAATCCTTTCTTGTTTTTTTGAAGTATATGATCAGGATTACCGTCCCATGAATACAGATACCAAGGCTGTTCCCACTTTTTATAAGACATTATTGATTTATCAATTGAGGCATTACCTTGGATCGATAAACCTTTTACCCAGGGGATTAATACATTTAATCTGGTGTTGGTTTCTAACATGTACCTTTTATCTTTAGTGTACCCGGGTTCATTAGTGGTGATTACCACTGGGTTAAGGCCACCTTCAATATCTGGTCCAGGCTCTCCTGAAGGATAGTAGGCAGTGTTTGTTGGTTTTCCCTGCATAATCGAAGAATAGATAGAGTAAAGACCATTGGTAGGGCTATCTCTATCTTCCTCACGACCTGCAACATCAAACGACAATGTTATGCTTTTTGAAATCTTGCCATCGATATTGCTTCGGAAATCGTATTGTGTATACTTTGTTGCACTGTTCTTATAATATCCATCTTCACTTCTTGCACCAAAAGAGAGAAAATATTTCATTTTATCAGTTCCTCCTGAAAGTGAAACGTTTTGAGAATTCTGACTTGACCAGGGTTTGAACGTTTCTTTAAACCAATCTGTATTGGGATGCCCCCAGGGATCGGAGCCATCACTATATTTTTGGATATCATCCTCAGAGAACCTTTGAAACCGCCCCCCACTTTCATCTGCATAATAAGCAACTTCATTAAGCATGTTCGCATATTGAGGGGCATTAGCTAATTTAGTGATACGGGTAGGTTGGTTAATTCCGGCGTTAATATTAATTGATATTTTAGGAGCGCCAATTACACCACGTTTTGTCGTTACCAGGATAACCCCATTTGCAGCCTGAGCACCATAAATCGCAGCTGATGCATCTTTTAGGATTGAAATACTTTCAATATCACTTGGGGCAATATTCCCCATACTTCGGTTAGCTATACCATCAACTACAATTAATGGGTTGTTATTACCAAGAGTATTTAATCCACGAATACGAAGTGTAGCTCCATTGTATCCTGGTTCACCACTGGTGGTAACAGCAACAAGGCCTGGTAACCGACCGACTAAATTGTTTGTCATATCAGTTGACGGGGAACGCTTTAAATCATCACCTTTGGTAGCAACAACAGCGCCAGTCATGGTCACTTTCTTTTGAGTACCGTACCCGGTTACCACTACTTCTTCCAAACCAATTGAAGCCTCAGCCATCGTTACGTCAATTTGGGTTAATGTACCAATATCAACTGCCTGTGACTCCATCCCTACAAATGAAAAAGTTATGGTTTTAGCTCCCTGAGGAACTTCAATGGTGTACTTGCCTGAGATATCAGTTATTGCACCTATGGTAGTACCGGTAACAACAATGTTTACTCCAGGCAGAGGTGTTCCATCCTTTCCAGTAACAGTACCTGTAATCCGACCTTGCTGAAGTAAAGATTTAGGTGTAATTACAATAAAGTTATTATCAAGCACTTTATAGCTTACTTCAGTGTTGTCCAGAAGCAATGCCATTAAGTCATCAATAGATTGGTCAGTGGTTGAAAATGTAAGCTTCTTGTCAAGATCAGTAAATTCATCGTTATAAAAAAATCTGAAAAGGCTTTCATTTTCAATCGTACCGAGAATATCACGAACAGTCTGGTCCTTAATATCAAGATCGAACCTGGTTTTCTGTGAATACACAGATGCCATTAAATTAACTGAAAGAATACATGTTAACAGAATAGATAGTTTCATAACACGTAAGAGTTTTAGGGGGAGAGGGTGAAAATAGGCATAGCACCTCCGTGAATGATTTTTTTTCATACATTTGTAATGTTAGGTTTTTAACTAGTTTTAAGACTTAATCTACTGTTTTAAAGGGGGTAGGGGCAAACTACTCCCTTTATGTTTATTCAGGGTGGTTTCATGTTTTACATATCAGTTTGGTTTAGTTTAGATTCGTGTAAAAAATATTAGTTTTTTCTTGTCATACTTCTCTTGAATGCTTCATTTGAACTAATATCCAGAGTGAGTCTTATTGTGTCTTTTTTGATCTGATAATCGAGTGGAGCAGTCATCTTTAAGGCTTTCAGCATCTGATCAACTGTCTCATTCTCAATTATACCACTGAACTTAAATTTCTTAAGTTGCTCATCTTCAAAAATAATTTTCAGATTGTATCTGCGTTCAAGCATTGGGGCCAGAGTACTCAGAGGTTCTCTGTATATTATCCATCTTGAATCTTTCCATGATGTGTAAAGCTCTGTCCTCACATCTGACAAGAGGTTTATATTCTTAAGCTTCGCAGTACGATTACTTTCAGGTTTGACTACATCTTCAGGACTCTCGGTATAACTTTCCGTTGACATAGTTTCTTTATGATATATGAGTCTTATCCTTTGGTTTTAATAAAACCCTTTCATTTTTATCAGCTAAATTCAATACTCTTATATCAATTTTGCCTTCTTCGAGGGTGGCAGATATTGTTTTTTCCTCATGGTAAGCTTTTACATTGAAACGGGTACCAAGAGCACGTATTACAATTCCTTCAGTATTTACAATAAAAGTATGCAGTGTATCCTTTGCCACTTCAAAATAGGCTTCGCCAATAAGATTTACAGTCCTTGTCTGCAAACCGTAATCCTGACCATATGTAATTGTAGTGCCTGCATTAAGCCATATCAGTAGTACTATCAGCCATCCTCACCATTGTTCTGGATCCCAATGGTGTAGTGATTTCCATTGTACTCTTTTGAACAGCAGCAATTGTCTCTTTTGGTTTCCCTGTTTAATATCCATGATAAGGCTGCACCCAGGCCAAAAATAAGAAGCCAGGAGGCTGCCAGTTTCAAACAATTTTTAAAACTGAGCATCTCCCGGCTCCAGGACCCAAAAATTAACCCAAAATCCACTCCTGGCTCATCGCCGGATATTTTATCCTTTAAAGTAGTCCATGATTCTTCAGCATTTTTTGATGATTTCCTGTCCAGGACGCCTGATAAGATCCAGGCATCCTTTAAAATTGTTGAAATAATCCAGGTTATCAGAACTGGCACTGATCCATTCATTTAACTGCTTAAGTTCTGTACTCACTGATCGAACCTGTAAGATAACTTACAATCAATAATTCAACGTTGCTTTTTAATTAAGTCAGATTGTTCCATAATATTCTCCTCTGTTATTAAGACACTAAAATCTTTGCTATTGATGAATGATAATTAAAAAATATTTTGTCATTCAGAACGCTCAACGCTGAACGCTAAACTTTAACACTGGTTACCGATTACCGATTCGATTTCTGCATCCTGGCTACCCCTTACACCCCCAACCCCCCAAGGGGGGCTTAAAATCGCTCCCCGCTGAACACTAAACGACTGAACCCATTACCGATTACCGATTACTGATTACTCCCTCCCTCCGCCTTCCGCCTACTGCCTTCCGCCTACTTCCTGCCAAGGGCCTGAGCTATCTTCTGCAGGGCTCTGTAGATATGTGTTTTAACCGTATTTTCTGATAATCCCAGCTTTGCAGCGATCTCTTCATTTTTTAAAGATTCAACCCTGCTCATAAGAAATACTTTATTGCACTGTTCTGGTAATTCTTTAACGATTTGTTCAATAATCGCTTCAGTCTCATCTGAGAAAATTTTTTCAATCAGATTATCATCAATTACATAATGATCAGAAATGAATTGCCATGTTTTTTCGGGAGTGCGTAGATTAACCGATTCTTTCAAAGTCTTATGTTGTCTAACAATATTTAGGGCATGGTTATGCACTGATTTAAACAGATAAGCTTTAAATGATCCTTTTATGTAAAGCTCTGAACGGGTTTGCCATATTCTCAAAAATACATCCTGCACCACTTCTTCTGCCAGATGATTTTGTCCGGTTATGTCTGTTGCATATGAAACAAGCGATCTGAATGCAGCCTTGTAAAGCTTTTCAAGAGCATGTTCATCACCATTTTTAATTTTATGCCAGTATGAGTCGAAATCCAGGTCCATACAATTATTGAGAAAATTTGCTATATATTTTAAAATACTGGTATTTATCCAAAGATAAATTTATTCTCAAGATTTATGCAAAAAAATGATTCTGAAAAGGAATTGATTTACTTATGCATATAAAGTAATAAAAAGTCACTGGAACTGAATTGGCTAGTTCTTCCACTTGACAGCCTGTCCCCCAAAAGATCCAGAAACAACCCCGGACATATATAGCCATCCTGATAGCAAGGAACAGATGAAACTTTGAACAGAGAAATATTTTGGAAAAATTTTAGCTTTGAATTATGTATTTCACTATTTTTATCTCAAACATGTTAGCCTGCATCTTTATTGGGTTTACCCGGAAAAAATTCTCAGGTCATTATGCCAGCCTGAAGATATTTCTCCTGGCACTTCTGATTTCCCTTGTCACTTCATCTCGACAGCAGGTGCGAATACTTATTTTGTATCTAAAAATGGCAATGATTTAAATAGTGGTGATATCAGAAATCCATGGCTGACAGTGGCAAAAGCTGCATCTACGCTTATCGCAGGAGATACAGTTTTCATCATGGCAGGAATTTACAATGAACCTTTATGGCCATTGAACAGTGGTACCGGCAACGCCCCGATATGCTATTTTGCATATAATGAAGGAGCAGTCATATTGCATGCATCCGGATTCAATGATAAATGGGGAGTTTTCACAATAAAAGGATCGGGCAGCAAGAGGATATATCCAGCCGGTAAACTATATACATGTTAAGGGAATTACCTTCAGAGGCAGCAATCACTATGGGATCTGCATTTATGGTGGTGATGACGGATTATCGGGTAATCACTGCTGCTTCGAAGATGTTGTTTGTGACAGCAACAATGTCGGAGCATATTTTACCTGTCAGGATCTTCTGATATCCAAATCGGAGTTCAAAGCAAATAAATACGGCGGATGCTGGATATATCATGGAGGAAGAAATATCAGGATAAAGGGAAGCACTTTTCATCATAATGGCACCAGCGGTAATGTTGACGGAATGACTCTGCAGGATTGTGAAAATATCCTTATAGAGGATTGTGAAGCATACGGACAGTATGATGGCTTTGATACAGGAAGTCAGCAAAATGAAAACGAAGGTCCGGGATGCAGGCATATAATCTTCAGACGGTGCAAGGCATATAATAACTACAATGGGAATTTTCCCTCGTCTACTACTTTAAAAGGTCCGGTTTGCTATCAGTACTGTACAGCTTATGACAATACCGATTGGGCAGGAGGCATGGTTCTCTATGAAGCTGCAAGGAATACACACATCTGGAATTGCACTATTGCGAAGGTCAATGTCGGAATTAACTTTTTCCAGGGACCTGGACCGGTATTTCTTTATAACAATATAATCGTTGCCAGGAATGATGCAATTCTGAATGAAGCCGGAGGGAAAGTTGTAGAATGATTATAATCTTTTCAGCGGAAACTTAAATAATATTAAAAGCGGCGAGCACAATGTGACAGGAACTGCTTTTTTTGCTGACACCGGTAAAAACTTATTTCAGCCTGACAGCTGCAAATATAAACCTGATCGACAATGGTACATTTTTCCTTAGGACCGCAGATAAAGCAACTGACGTTACAACCATTACAACTAATGGTGATCCACGCATATATTTCGTCAAAGGAGACACAATTCAGCTACAGCAATGCCGGAATAAGAATAATAGAGTTCCCTGACCGACAGAACAATAACTGTCACCGGGGGATAAATTGTGCTTTAATACGAATGAAGGAATTCATCTGAAATACAATGGCACTTCTCCGGATATCGGCGCTTATGAGTTTATTGACGACAAGGTAAGGATTTCCTTAAGACAGAACGCTAAGCGTCTCCACTTCCTTAGTCTCCCTATTTATATTTATTGCAATCAAAACTAATATCGAAGTATTTCCTCCTACACTGACAGCTTCAGGAGTCTGGCGTTGTACATTCTCCGTTACGGGAAACATTTTCAAATTTCACGTTATTTACAGAGTGTTCCCTACCGGCTCCTGCGACCAATAATATCCCCATAGCCATTGCTAAAGGTTCCATTATCCCAATATTCCTGAATATTACATTTTCGATGCTTCCTTCCGGGGGGTTGGACCAGATTGTAACTTGTGGCCTTACTTCAATGCAATATTTCTGACCTTCCCAGTTCACCCTGATATTTTCGAAAAGAATATTTCGCATCGGCATATTTTCGGCAGGCTGAAGTGTGATAAGCCAAAGAGGATATTCCTGAGTATTTCTTGAATGTGCATGAATTACATCAATATCCCTGATTACGATATTCATAACCTGCTGACTTTTTTTGCCACCAGGGCACGAAGACACCTGGTTTCCACTTTTTTTTATCAGAAAATATGTTTTTGAAATCCTTAAAAGATTTCCTGTACAATCTAATTTTACTCCGGTTATATTTATTTGATCCCATGAGAACAGGAACAAGGATCAAAAATTAATATCTTTAGATTTATTTACCTCAACTATGAAAACAAACTCATTAAAACTCACATTTCTTTTTATTCTGCTCTCATCCACCGTATTGAGTGCACAAAAGAAGTACGAGCCAACATGGGAATCGCTCGACAGCCATAAGATGCCCGGATGGTATGACGATGCCAAAATCGGGCTCAGCATGCACTGGGGAGTATATTCGGTTCCTGCCTGGGCGCCCAGGGAAGAAGGAATATCATATGCCGAATGGTATGGATACAGGATGAAGGAACAGGGTAATCCGACAATTGATTATCACAGGGAGAACTTTGGAGCCAAATTTCAGCTATGACGATTTTATCCCTATGTGGAAGGCTGAGAATTTTAATCCGTCAGAATGGGCTACATTTGCAAAGAAGATGGGGGCCAAATACATGTTCATCACATCAAAGCATCATGATGGCTTCTGCCTGTGGCCCACAAAGTACACCGACAGGAATGCGATGAAGATGGGACCTCATAAAGATCTGCTGGGTCAGTTCTTTGAAGCAGGCCGAAAGGAAGGCTTAAAGGTGGGACTGTACTTATTCGCTTTATGAATGGTTCAATCCTCTTTACACCGGCAAAGAGATACCGTATGCAGGATTGAAAAAAGTCAATAATTATGTTGATGATTATATGATCCCGCAGATAAAGGAGCTTATAGACCTATACCATCCCGATTTTTTCTATTTTGACGGAGAATGGGATCATCCCGAGACATTCTGGAAGATGAAGGAAGTGGTTGCCTATTACTATAACCAGGCAGCAGCCAGAAACCAGGAAGTTTTTGTCAATGACCGTTTTGGAAAGGATGAACGCGGCAGGCACGGAGATCTTTACAATGTTGAATACAGCTATGAGAAAGGCAGCGAAGGCCTGCTGACCCATAAATGGTCATACTGGCAGGGTATTGCAAAAACATTTGGCTATAACAACGACACCGATCAGGAAGACTGCCTGTCGCCAAAACAATTTATTGACAAGGTGATAAAAGGAGTCAGCAAAAACGGCAACTTTGATATAAATGTGGGTCCGACAGCTGCCGGCGTGATACCCGAATACGAGCAATATCCGCTGCTTAAGCTTGGTGAGTGGCTGAACACAAACGGGGAAGCTGTTTATGGAACACGTCCATGGAAAGTACAGGAAGAGGGAGATGCCTGTTTCACATCCAAAGGTGAACAATGTCTATGCTGTTTTTCTTAAATGGCAGGGCGCTGAATTTCACCTCAGATCAGTCAAACCTGCTTGCAGGATCTAAAATTACAATGCTGGGCGTTCCGGGTGATCTCAAATGGAAATGGGACGAATCAAATGGACTTACAATAAGCTACCCGAAGGAAAAGGCAAGACCAACGTCATGCAGTTATGCGTGGGCATTTAAGATAAGGGTTAAGTAAGCGTGAGGCGTGAGGCGATGAGGCGTGAGGCGTGAGGCGTGAGGCGTCAGAGGGCGGAGGGCTCAGGGCGTGAGATTCTGCTAAAAAAATAATTAGAAACACTAAATAAGATGGAACGGAGGAAATTTATAAAAACTGCGGGGGAAGCTGCCATGATTACCCCTGTGATTCCATTGTTAACTGGTGGTCAATTCTCCGGGAAGGCTTCACAAACCGGAAAAATCCTGAAGTTTTCAAATCGACAGTCGTTGTGAAGGAGGATAGCCTCTTTGTGACAACATCAACGCTCACTGCGACTCTGACAAACGGATTGCTTACTTCACTTAAAAGCAAGATCACCGGAGAAGAGTTCATAACACCATTCGACACTGGTTCATTCACTGCCCTTCAACTCCTTTATCCTTCATCAGAGCTGACTGACATAAACAGCTCTGATTTCGGCAAGCTGACGCTGAACCAGGTATCTGACAGGAATGCTGAGTTCATTATTCACAGCTGGCACGGTGACGGTGTGATATCTGTATCTGCTGATGATGAAACCGGCGACCTCATAATTGAACCTTCTGCTTACTCATCGAGACCGGGAGTGCTGGCATGCAGGTGGAACATGCCAGGGATAAGGCACGACCTTGACCTTGTTGCACCACTGTTCCAGGGTATAAAACTAAAGCTTGATGACTCGCTCATACAGTGATTCAAGATGGAACTGGCCGATGTCATGGGAGGCCGGTCTTGCAATTCTTCAATCTGCTTCAGGCGGATTTTGCATTCATACTGAGGATACCGGGTACCGGTATAAAGCGTTGAAAACCGGTACTAAAAAAGATCCTTTCGTATTAGGGTTCGATACTGAAGCCTATGGACCCATCGATAACAATTTAGCTGCCGGCGGTTTAAGCTGGAGGATAAATGTGCACAAGGGAGACTGGCATGTTCCTGCCAGAACGTTACCGTGAATGGCTCTGGAAAGCCTATGATCTTAAGAAAGAGGAGGAAAAAAGAAAACCATGGATCTTTGATGTGAAATTTGCCATCTCATGGTGTCCGGGTGAACCATGCAGTACTGGATGCTCTTGCAAAAAAAACTGATCCGTCAAAGGTACTGCTTCACTCCCCGACTGGAGAACGGATATTTATGATCAGAATTATCCGACCTATACAGCCAGTGAAAAGGCAAAAAGTTTTGTACAGAAAGGAATGAATATGGGATTTCACATTATGCCTCACTGCAATTCCGTTAGACATGGATCCTTCAAATCCGGCCTATACCTGGATAAGGGATTTTCAATACCGCCATATTGAAACCAAACAGCTTCAGGGATGGAGCTGGGTTGAAGGAAAGGTGCTGGGAGTACCCGAATCAAATCAAAGCCGCATTGGAGAACCGTGATAAAAATGTGATGATAAAGGTGCATCCGGGGCTTAGCATGTGGAGATCCATCCTTGGAGAAAATATTGCAAAGGCCGGGACCGACCTGAATCTCGATTCTGTATTTATTGATGTGACCCTTGTAACCCAGAATCTTCATAATTGCCTGGTTGAATCGATGACATCCACTGAGGGAATGAAGAAACTGATCTCACATATCGGCTCTCTGAACAATGGCCTTGTCGTTGGTGGTGAAGGCCTTAACGAAATTACAATGCAGGGACTCTCATTTGCCCAGGCACATCTTTTCAGAAGCTGGCAAACATCAATTGATGGTCTTGAACGTGCAGGAGGCTGCGACCTTAACCACTTTCTGTTCGGGAAGCTGGCAAGAACAATAGGCTATTCAAGCCTCAGCGGGGCTACAAAAGACGAGGAGCTCAGGATGCAGATCCACATCGAACATGGTGCGATCCCAACAATAACAATTAATTCAGCAGATGAAATCACGAATCCTAATGCTGCTGTAAAAAGGCTTCTGGATCTGGCAAACAGTTAATAATTAATTATAAGTCCGAACAATTTCAATTCAATGTCAGTTTAGTCACTGACAACTTTCTTAACCTTCATCAGACAGCTCTAAAGTTATAGATTAAATGAGATCAACAATTTTTATTTCACGTTTTTTGTACTCCTGATTAACACAGTCTCCTCGTACGGACAGACTGGTTACCTGGCCGGTACCGGCCAGTCAGGGATAGAACCATACGAATCACTGATATCCCTTCACCTTGGAGGATACGGGGCTCCAAGGGACGGACGCTTCACCCTTCAGTGGAAACATGCAGGGAGAAACTCCGGATGCAGCAGCCATGGCAACTCAGAATGGGCAAATATACATTGTAAGTGGCAATGAACTTCTCTGCTCAGTACATCACGAATCAGGACTTGATATGGAAACCGATCGGCAAGGCAGAAAATATTCTTTCTATTGCAGCCTATGACAAAGACCTATACGCATTAACAGAAACCGGGGATATTCTGCAAACAAAGACCCCCGGTAAGCCAAAATGGAAAAAAGAAGGGACAGCAGACAAAGGCGCCACGCTACTGACAGTTACCTCAGGTAAATTGTTTGTCACCGATGGCAAAGGGTACTCTCTGGAGTGCATCTTTATCAGAAAAACCATATACCTGGGATAAGACAGACATGGTTCCCGACATTATCAGTTTATCGTCGGATAACGGAAAATTGTATGCTCTTGCAGCAGATGGGGTAATTTACAGACACGACATTTCAGTGAAAGATGATAAATGGCTCAGGATTGCATACAAAAACAATGAGACAATTAAAGAGGATATCAAACTGATCACATTTTTAAATGACAGGATCTACGGGATCAGCAGAGACAACAATCTTTATCTCGGTGAGCACAGAAGCGACGGAAACCTGACAGCGAGAGCGCTTGCAGTAAAAGGAGGCGAACAGACAGTAGTTATAGTAAATGTTGACATATGCGGCTTAACAGGTGATTTTACCGGAATGCTCAAAAAAGAGATCCTTCAGAAGCATCATTTGCCCGGGCTCAGCTGTTTTCATAAATTCATCCCATACTCATTTCGCACCGGTCGCTCAGAACTGGCTCACATGGCAGGAGGCGAACCAGCGTCCGGACAGTATCTTTCTCATATACAATTGTGAGAAACGGGATCCTGAGTGCAGTTGACAAGGCACTTGTCTCCATGGCTCCGGCTGAACTATGGTTTGGACGAGGCACAACCGATATTGGTTATAACAGAAGCCTGAAGGATCATCCGGAGCTGTATGACAGCGATGTTGACGTCCTGAAAATCGCATACTCAGACAAGAAATCCGAAAGCTATCTGTTTATGGCTGCATGCCATCCTGTTTTCAGTACTGCCGGAAAGCTACATTATACAATAAGTGCAAATTATCCTGGTGTGGCACGAAAACTTATTGAGGAGAGAACCGGTACCTCCAATTCGCTTTTTCTGCAGGGTACAGCCGGTGACATAAATCCAAAAGATAACGGGGAATATATTACCGGGGAGAAACTGGCCAATGAGGTGATATCTGTGCTGAATAAGCCAATGACAAGAATTGAGGGACCTTTATCATTCTTTATTGATACTGTTAATATTCCTATCAAACCCTGGACAAAAGAAGAAATAAGTGCATTCAGGGAGCAGAATGCCGGAAAAACAGGTGATGTATATGCTGAGAAAAATGTGAAATGGTGCGACCTGATGACAGATTATTACAATAAAGGTATAATGCCTGAATCGTTACCAGTATATATCCACACCCTCAATATCGGCAACTGGAAGCTTATCGGCTTCTCGAGGGAGACAACAACGGGATACAGTTTTGGTGTAAAGAAACAATGGCCTGATAAGCTGATCTCGGTGGCAGGATATACCAACGATGTTTCAAGTTACCTGCCAACTCATATGCATCTGGAGGCTAAAAACTATGAAGGACTTGATTCATTTTTCTGGTATGGACAGGCTAATGTCTTTCCAATGAATGTTGACGAACTTATTCTCAGCACGCATCAGATCGCTTGCACATTGATATTAAAATTGTATTTTCCGGTCTGATTTGTTCCTGATTCCACTATTTTAATAAACTTATTCAAAATGAATGCAATAAAGAAATTCTACAAAGATATTTCAAGCCCTATTATTATTATAGGAGCCCTTTTTTTTGTCTTTGGTTTCATTACCTGGATAAGTGCTGTACTTGTACCCTACCTCAAGATAGCATGTGAGCTTTCCAATTTCCAGTCATATCTTGTTGCATTCTCATTTTACATCGCATACTTCTTCATGTCTGTTCCCTCAGGATGGTTTCTTGAATATACCGGCTACAAGAAGGGAATGACTGCAGGACTAGTCATAATGGCAATCGGTTCACTCTTTTTTGTTCCTGCAGCACTGACGAGGACCTATGGATTATTCCTCACCGGACTGTTTATTCAGGGAGCAGGGATGGCCCTCCTTCAGACTGCATCGAATCCGTATGTGACAATCGTCGGCCCGATCGAGAGTGCGGCAAAACGGATCAGCATAATGGGTATCTGCAACGGGGTGGCCGGTGTGCTGGCTCCTGCAATCCTTGGATTCATTACACTCAAGGGAGCCGATGAGATTGTTCAGAAGGTAAGTACAATGACAGCTGATCAGAAGAGTATTGAACTGAATGCGCTTGCAACCAGAGTAATAATTCCATATATCTTTATAATGGTCTCTCTCCTGCTCCTGGCTGTATTTCTGTATTTCTCCAACCTTCCTGACATTAACGCCGAGGAGGAAAATGCATTATCTGAAGAAGGTGCCTCGAATAAGACAAATATATTCCAGTTTCCGCACCTTCTTCTCGGTGTACTGGCAATATTCCTCTATACCGGAGTGGAAGTAATTGCCGGAAACACAATAATCAGCTATGGAGTCTTTCTGAATATCCCTATTGCAACAGCAAAATTCTTCTCATCATTCACAATATTTGCAATGCTTGTCGGATACGTAATCGGCATTATTACTATTCCAAAATATGCTCAGCAGAAAGATGCTCTTGTAATTTCAGCTGTAATGGGATTGATTTTTGCTGGATTGGCATTATTTACAAGCGGATTCACCTCTGTGATGTTCGTAGCCCTGCTCGGACTGGCAAATTCACTGATGTGGCCTTCGATCTGGCCACTGGCAATTACCGAACTGGGGCGTTTTACAAAGATAGGTTCATCGATGATGGTAATGGCAATTTCAGGGGCGGCAGTAATGCCTCTTCTGTACGGGAAGATAGCAGATATCTATGACCCCAAATTAGCGTACTGGATTGTGATCCCAATTTATCTCTACGTATTCTTCTTTGCACTAAAGGGGCATAAGGTACGAGCTCACTAGAATAATGATAATCAATCTTTCTTTTAGGTTGAACATCCTTGTCGATTGCAAATTAAAAATCCATCAACCGCAAAGGGCGCAAAGGATTTACGCGAAGGTCGCAAAGATGTAATAAGCGAAAGCTTTGCGTTCTTTGCGCATTCTACTGCTAATAAAGATATTAGCATGTATCTTTGCGTCCTTTGCGGTTAAAAAAAATCACAGCTAACAAATAACTAAGTATTTACAGCATTTTTGATTTTTAATATTGCTTCCGCGAATTTATCCATATCACTCCTTTGGCCCGAGCATTGCATGCTGCAGGATCCATACAGCCTCTTCACTGCAGGCTTTTTCAGTTACCGGACAGGATACATTCTTATAGCTGACCTCTTCAGGAATTGCATAGCACATAAAATTCTTCTCCTGGAAAAGAGGCTGTTTATAGAGTGGCTTCGGATATCCCATAAAGCATGGAACACCTTCTGCAGCAAGCATCTGTGCAAATTCCGGCTTGGGCAGGTTATTGAACTTTGATTTATCATACTTAAAAATGTAAATATGATAACTGTGCAATGTTTCTCCCTTGCCTCTGGTGAGTGGCTTGATGCCATCTATTTTTTCAAGGAGTGAATTAAGATAAGTACCATTCTCATGACGGAGAAGGGTCTGTTCCTTAAGTCTTTTCAGCTGATTAACAAGAAGAACCACCTGCAGCTGTGTCATACGGTAGTTACAGCCCAAGGTTATGATGTTCATACCATTGTCCGCCCTTTACTCGTCCGACATTCCTGAGCGAATTCATCATGTTGTAAAGATTCTCATCGTTTGTGATAACCATTCCTCCCTCTCCGCATGTAAGGTTTTTTGATGACTGGAAGCTGAAACATCCTGCATCTCCAATGCTGCCAAGCTTCTTTCCTTTATATTCTGCCCCATGTCCATGGCAGGCATCTTCAATAACTTTCAGATTATGTTTTTTCGCTATTGCCATTATCTTATCCATTTCGCATGCCTGACCGGCGAAATGAACAGGGATTATTGCTTTTGTCCGTTTCGTAATTGCTGCCTCTATTTTTTCAGGATCAAGATTATATGTATCAGGATCAATATCAACAAAAACAGGTACACAGTTTGCCTCGAGAACAATAGTTGAGGTGGCAATGAATGTATAGGGAGGTATAATAACTTCATCACCCGGCCTTACTCCGGAAGCTATCAGTGCCAGGCGTAAAGCTACCGATCCGTTGACACAGGTGAGGGCATATTTTACTCCGCAGAAGGCAGCAAATTCATCCTCAAATGATTTGACAATATCACCGCAGTCGGGATTTCCCCATTTACCGCTTCGCACAACATCCGCAACCGCATTGATCTCTGTTTCATCAAAAACAGGCCATTCAAAATTCTTGTCAATTGTTTTTGGTCCCCCGTTAATTGCCAGATTTTGCTTCATAGTATTTTTCAATTTATATGGTTATAACATAACTGTATTGCCTGAAGAGAAGATACCGGAGTACACTCTTCAGGCTGAGAATTGTTTTTAAGGCATTTTGCGAAATAGTCTATCTCATTAAAATATCCCTCTCCACCATCGCCTGCCGGTACCTCCCTTATACTTGTATTGTCAGCTATCTGGATAATATCTCCCCTGAGAGTAGTGAAAAGTATGCTGGCATTTCTCAAACTGAGCCATATATGAAGCCTGGAAGGGGAAAGAGCTGTGGAAGGTAAATCCTCCCTCAATCTTCACATGCAGATCACTTTTCTTATAGCTCCACATGGCGCTAACATAATCATGACTTGTATACTCCCCCGGAAGATAGTTGCATTTTATATCAGAAGGCATGCCAGCAATATAGTTTGCAAAGTCGATATCATGAATCACAAGGTCGAACAATGCTCCGCCGGATAATTCCTTCACATTCTTTTCCTTCCATTGTCCCCATGACGGAAGCCCGCAGAATCGTGAAAGAGAAAGGAACTTCAGGTTTCCAAATTCCTTATTGTCTATCCATTGTTTCAATTTTTGATACGGCGGCATGAACCTGACAACATGTCCCACCATCAGGATTTTTTTCCTCTTCTGCTGCAAGAGCAATCAGTTCTTCAGCCTGACTTACATCAAGGCAGAATGGCTTTTCAAGGAATACATGCTTGTCATTCAGCAGAGATGTTTTTGTCATCTCATAATGAAGATTAGCATGGGTGCAAATATTCACTGCATCTATTTCTTCAGACCGGAGGCATTCCTCAAGGCTGGAATATTTACTGATCCCGGCAAGCTCAGCACCATCAATGTTTCCTGTTGCAATATTGCCTATTCCTGATTTAAGATTCTTCTCAATCAGATCAGGATTGATATCAACTATAGCCTTTAACTTCAGATCCGGGTTTTTAAGGATATTCAAAGCATGTGTAATTCCCATAAACCCGAAACCAACAACTGCCACTTTATTCATTACAATAATTTGAGTTTTAACTTAATATTTTGCACTAACCCGGAGAACAATGTCGCGGAGTTCAAAAGTATTAAAACATAAGAGAATATGTATTCGTAAGTTTTGCTGAATTCTGATATGATATTACCCGGAATTCCAGGATTGTTTACCGGATATTATTATTTCAGATCATAAAGCATTCTAAGTGCCTTTTTAATAACGATCTCATCCGAGCCTATTGCAAAATGGGTGGAATTGATCTCATATCCGCCTTCTTTGTATAATGCCGACGGAGGCAGATAACCACTGCTCCCGTTGCAATGTGTAATAATGAAGGTATGTTTGAATGGCGAGCCTGCCTTTATTGCCATGCCTATCTCAGTAAGCATTTCGACATTAAATGAAATGAATGCGACATCATTCCCAATATGTGCTGCTGTGATAGTCACCGGAACAGTTTCCTGTGTATCCAATGCCGGAAGTTCATCATCTTTCTCATCCAGTTTTTTCCTTGGACACTGAATTGTCTCAATTGCTGTAGCTCATTTCGCCTCCCGGAGCTCGTTGTCTTTAATATCCCTGAAAACATGAACAACTTCCTCTCCCAGAAGTGTTCCCAGCAATACAGTCTCGGGGATCCAGCCATTTGCTGTCTCGAATGTCGGAAGTATCCTGTACCAGGGATCAATATTGCCAGAGGCGCCGGCAAATACCTGTGAAACAAAGTCTTTACCGATGATCTGTTCAACAAACTGTTCTGATATTCCCAGAACGTCGCCGCTGATAAGCATATTAGAGGGTCCCAGTGAAGTTGCATGTGTGGCATAATCAAAGATAGCTCCCACAGGCTTGCCTTCGGGATCTGTCATTTTGAATACAAGCACTTCCTTATCTGTAGGTACCGTATGGGTTTCTGCCAAGAGTTATTGAACCATCTGATGTTGTCTCACGTCTGTTTGAACCGACAGGTGAATAGCCTACTCCTGAGCCTGTATTTACAGGTTTCAGATTTCCCAGCGCCTGTCCTGCCACTGTAAGCAATTTCTGCTGCAATCCCTGGGTGTATTGAACATTACCTGCATTCATTTTCTTTAAATCGAGAGATACTACCGGAGAGCTGTGCGAATGAATGGCAGCAAGGAAGAATTCAGACTCCTTAAGTCCGAACTTTCGCCATCATACTCTTTCTTTATCACTGAGTAGAGCGTATCCGTATATGAACCAAGATCTGTTGAGATCATTACAAGCTTCCTTCCGCCTTTTTCAAATGCAACGGCACGGGCATACAGATGGTCATGAATACCCTCAGAGGGAGTTTTCCGTGAAGCATAACCATAGAGCATAACCGGTATGTCCGGAGTGATATCTATTCTTGCAATACCTGCACGCAGAAGATTATCCATTGCCGGCTTTTTTATCCGTTTGAGCTGACAATGAGCAGAAGATGAACATTATTGAAACAATTAGAAACAAACTTCTGGATTTCATATTTACCTCCCTTTTTTTAATTAAAATATATAAATGCCCTGCGTTCGCTTAAAATAGTATATTCATTATTTTTCCTGCAGGGGGCCAATTTGAACTCATAAATATATATAAAATTAAGGCAAAGAGAAGGTTTCAATCGATGAAAGGTTTCCACACAATAAGATATCCGGAAAAAAGGCTTAAATTGCAGTAACCCTCCCCTCTGATGAAAGTTGTTTTGGTTTGTCAATGCCAATAACAAACGAAAGGTATAAATGACAGTAAGCGATAAGAAATACAAAGTTCTGTTCGATTTTGCACCCTTGGGAATTCAATTGTCGATTCGGAAAATACTATAATTGAATCGAATAAGACTCTCGATAAGATTCTAAGAATAACGAAGGAAGATTTTAAAAAAGAAACTTCAGAAATAGAAAATACACCGATTCAAAGGGAAAGAGTTGTCGCCTGAAAATTTTCCCAGTTCCGTCGCATTAAAGGAGAAAAAAACAATCAGAGATTTTGAGATAGGCATCATTGATGAGCAGGGAAGCACCATCTGGACAAGGGTAAGTGCAGTACCTTTCATTGATAACGGGAACTTTGCTCTTTTGATAGTTCAGGATATTTCAGAACAGAAAGCAGCTGAAATGGCATTACAGGAAAGTGAAGAACGATATCGTCAGTTAATGGAGAATTCGGGATTGGGTATTGCCTATTATGATCTCTCCGGGAAAATTCTCATGTTCAATCAGGATAGCTGCAGTAGAACATGGGTGGTAAAATAACCGATTATCTCGGGAAAAATTTAGCTGAAGTTTTTGGAACTAAAACAGGCCGGATTTTTATTGACAGACTGGAACTGGCATCAAAATCTGCAAAGCCGATACAGTTTGAAGATCGATGTGAAGGTAAACAGGAACTACAAGTGGTACCTTTCGACACATAACCGGATTCTTGACAGGAATGGTAAGGTGGAAGGTATACAGGTTACAGCCAATGACATAACCAACAGGAAGAAAAATGAGAGACAGATCAGTCAGTCGCAGGAGAAGCTGCAGAAACTTACGATCCATCTTGAGGAGATCAGGGAGGAAGAGATGCTGCAGATTGCAATGAACCTGCATGACGATCTTGGTCAGAAGCTTACTGCGCTTAATCTGAACCTTGCCTGGATAAAAAAAAGGATCGGGAAACAGTTACCGTCAATAAGTGAAAAGATTTCAGACATGGGACTCACAATACAGGAAAGCATTGACAGGCATAAAAGAGATCTCTTCCTTCCTGAGACCGCCACTTCTCTATGATCTTGGTATAGTACCCGCATGTGAATTGCTTTTGCAGAAATTTGAGAAGCAATCAGGCATCAGGACATCCTTTATCAAGGATTCAGATGAATTGAACATCCAACAACAAACTATCAGTTATTCTTTACAGAGTACTTCAGGAAACGCTCACAAATATTGCCAGACACTCCGGTGCATCAAATGTAAGGGTGTCTCTTAAGATTCTTAACAGGAACGCTGAACTTACATGTAACAGATGATGGAAAAGGGATTAAAAGCCAGGGAAATCAGTTCTGTGAAATCACTTGGTTTAGCCGGAATAAAAGAGAGGGTAAAATCCACTAATGGAACTTTCCTGATAAAAGGAATTAAGGATAAAGGGACGAGTATTAAGGTTTCAATCCCATTAAGAAAAACCATTAAGTCATGATTAAAGTATTAATAACTGATGATCATCCTATAGTGAGGATCGGTATAAAACAGATACTTGAAGATGATAAGAGTATCGGTCTGGTTCATGAAGCAGGCAATGGGAAGGAACTCTTTGAAAAAATGAGAATGCAGCGTTATAATGTTATACTCCTTGACATATCACTTCCGGGCAGAAGCGGCCTTGATCTGATAGGTCAGATAAAAAAGATCCAACCTGATATTGCTGTACTGATCCTGAGCATATATACTGAGGAGATGTATGCGATGACCGCTTTAAAATATGGAGCATCAGGTTACCTCACTAAAACGAGCGCTCCTGAAGAACTTATTTCAGCAATTCATAAAGTCAATGGTGGAGGAAAATACATTTCATCATCCCTGGCCGGAAAGCTGGCATCAAACTTTTTTGATGATTTGAAAACCTCTTTTCATCCGGTACTCTCTCCCAGAGAAATGGATGTTCTGATTTTACTGGCAGCAGGAAAAACTGTTGCAGAGATAGCTTCAGAATTATCGCTGAGCCCTAAAACAATAAGTACCTACAGATCAAGATTGCTCACAAAACTCAATTTAAGAACGACATCCGAACTGATACGTTACGGTATCTCCCTTGAAGGTGACTCTCACCCCAAAGGGCTTCTGTAGGCCAAACACTGACAGTGTTTTTAGACTTGTACTTACAGGATATTATTGATAAGCCGCCTACATTGCGGACCAGTTTGTCAATATATTAAAATTGGAAGTATGTCAATCCATAATTTTCCGACCCGGCCATAAGCAATACCTCCCACGCTTAATAGGCCAGGGGGTTAAAATCGTCAGGAGGCCAGATGAAGGATGAACAGGAAGGAAAGGCGCTCATAAACCATTTTAAATATCTTTTCCTGTATGCAAATGACATTATAATACTGACAGATAATAATTTCAATATAGTTGAAATAAATGAAAAAGCGCTGCAATCCTACAAATGCACGAGGGAAGATCTGATAGGTATAAACTCGTCAGTTTTAATCGCACCTTCAAGGATACCTGAGAATATGGGGTATAAAAAAATCTTACTTGAGATTGGATCTGCCTTTTACGAAACCATTCATATCAAAAAGAACGGATTGGAATTCTCAGTTGAGATAAGCGCCAGAGTCATAGAAATTGATGGCAAAAAATTCTTCCAGTCAATCGGCCGTGATATTACCGAACGGAAACAGGCAGAAGATGAAATATTAAATCTAAATACTGAACTGGAGCAACGCGTAATTCTTCGCACAGCCCAGCTGGAGGCATCTAACAAAGATCTCGAATCATTCAGTTATTCTGTTTCTCACGACCTCAGAGCCCCGCTTCGTTCAATCCATAGTTTTACCAATATTTTAATTGAAGATTATGGACATCTGCTGGATGAGGAAGGCAGAAGGATCTGCAATGTAATTTCAGAAAGCGGAACGCGAATGAGAGAGCTTATTGACGATCTTTTGCGTTTTTCAAAAATCGGAAGAAGCAGTATGAATATTGCATTGCTTGACATGGAATGTATGGCCCGAAAAGTGTTTTATGAAATATGCACAGAGAAGGAAAAGTTAAGAATAAAACTTTCAATTGGAAAACTGGATAAGGCCTTTGGTGATCCCAAACTAATAATGCAGGTACTTAACAACCTGATATCTAATGCTTTGAAATATTCATCAAAAGAAGCCAATCCTTCAATCGATATAGGCTCAACAGCTGAAGATGGTAAAATAATCTACTATGTAAAAGATAACGGTATAGGGTTTGAAATGCAGTTCAGCCAAAAGATTTTCGAGGTTTTTGAGCGTTTGCATGGTGAAAATGAATATGATGGAAATGGGGTGGGGCTAGCCATAGTTCAAAAAATTATCTTAAACCATAATGGAAAAGTCTGGGCAGTAAGCGAACCAGGCAAGGGAGCAACATTCTATTTCAGCCTGACTGCTGCACTTAATACTGATATATCAATAAATTCCCCTGCAACCAGTATGACTGCTACGGTTCCGTTGATTGTGCCGGAGTATCCTGGTTCAAAAATGATCTCGGTATGAAAGATCTGAATTCAGTTGATATGCTTATAGTGGAAGATGATCCCCGTGACGTTGAACTCACGATGCGCGTTCTGAGAAAAAACAAACTGGCAAAAAATATACTTGTTGTGCAGGATGGAGTGGAAGCACTTGATTTTTTCTTCTGCAGGGGGAAATTTTCTGACAGGAATATTCAGATGCAGCCAAAAGTTGTCCTGCTTGACCTGAAGCTTCCAAAAGTCAGTGGCATGGAGGTACTTCGGCTGATTAAAAAGGATGATCAATCGGCAAAGATTCCGATTGTATTGTCACATCCTCCGGAGAGGAACCGGAGATCAAGAAGCATATGCTCTGGGAGTTAACAGTTATGTAGTCAAACCAGTTGATTTCAACCAGTTCGTAAAAACACTGAGCACCGTCAGCATGTACTGGCTTTTAATCAATGAACCATTGAAATAGTGCTGTTCCTCCCGAATAATTAACTGAGTACCTGGAGAATATCACTGATTACTAAAGAATTCATAGAAGACCTCATTAAGGTTCTCTCCCACTTTCATCCAGTCATACTGTGTTGGCATCCTGCCAAGGCTGCCTATCCAGTTTGCATTGAGTTCATATACAAGAGCCTCAATTCCGTATCTCCTGTATAATCCATTCTCAAACAGTACAAAGGATTCCGGCTGACCGGGAGTCTCCCACGAATATTTCACATCTTCTGAAAAAGTGGTTTTCTCTCGCATCAGCTTTTCAAAAAGCTGCATCTTTTTAATGAAAAGAGTATCATTTTTGCTGTGAGTTGCAAGATTTATTCCACCGGCATCATCGTTATGAAAATCAATTCCAAGCGATGGTTTAATTCCTTTTTTTAACAATCCTTCAATGAATTTTTCAAGTGCATATTTTTCAGGGCATAGTGCAGGATCTGACATTTTTTCCCATTTTCTGTTAAGATCCATCCCGGCAGTATTGAATCGTGGTCATGCCCCTTGCCACTCCATCCTTGTTCGCCATCGGCATAATATAGACACAGAAAGTCTCTTTCCACTTCTTCGAATTTTCGCTTATGAATTTATTTATCAGTCCCTCAACAACCCAGTTTCCGCCTGGTTCCCAGGGGTGAGCCCTGGCACGGATGATTACTGAATATTTCGCCTTTGGATCGCCCAGCTGTATTATTTCAAGTGGTCTCTTTTCAATTGTCGAACCAATATTTATGATTTTAAAAAGAGTGTTCCCTGCATATCTGGTTTTGAGATTTTCAAGATCAGGAAGTGAATAAACAGGCAGCCTTGCTACCCATACATCATTCTTTTCCATTGATGAAGTCAACAAGCAGTTCCTGTTCTCCAGATAATTTTGTCATTACCGGGGTCCATGTCTTTCTGTCATAAGAGATATAGCATGAAATCGGATGATTTTTATCCCACCACTCTTTTGCGGGACTACCGTTATAAACTTCGTTGAGCATTTTGGAAACAGACATCCTGATATGTGTTCCGCTGTCTGCCTCGACCCTGAAATGCCAGTGAGTGGTCTGCCGGTTTAGCGATTCACGCTCATAATCAGCCAAGAAGTGAGATTTTAAGAAGGGTATCTCCCTGAAGATTCCAGCATAATGGTGAACCATTCTCAAAATAATAATCAACGAATTTAATTTTTAATTTCTCTGGAGCCTGCCCATAAGCAGATGATAAACCATGAAATAGTGTATAATATTGCAAAATATGACAGTAAAAACAAATCCGGAATTAATCTTTTTCATCGTCTGACAAATTGTATAACATATATCTTATATAAATAATCATTCGGGATCTGCAGTCCTTGTGCTCCTTTGTGCAATCCTTTGTGTGACTTAGTGTTTAAAAAAATAATTAAACACAAAGGATCACGAAGGACTCACAAAGGGACACAAAGGATGTTAGTATCTTTCTATTTTATCCAATCCGAAAAGAGAGCATCCGGATTATCATATTTCTGAAGCGTCAGTATAAAATCATGAGATTTCCTTCTGCATTCTTCCTTTTATATTCATTTTTTACAATGGCCAGATCTGCATTGATACCTTCAATATCTGTTGTTTTTCCGTAACCGTCAGTAACTCCTGCCATCAACAGTTTTCTTGGAGCAAGAGCTGCTGCAATATCAGGAAGATCATACTCTTTCAAAGCGCCGGGCACTACTCCCGGAATAAAGGCTGAGGTATAGAAATGGTTCCTGACTATTGAAATGTATGATGAAAATGGCTCAATCAGAGCGATGTCGGTGATTGATTTCTCAAATGCCGCTGCATGCAGGATAACCGGAGCCATCTCCTTTCTTGAAACAGCATAAATTTCGCTGACATTGCAGGTTTTCTCAAGAAGCCTGGTAAGCTTTACCACATCTGATGCCCTTATTCCGACAATGCTTCTTCCAATAAGCATTGAGGCATACCACAGATTATGTGAGCCGCCTTCAATATATGCATCACCCTGGAACACTCCGGGGCCCATTTCACCGGTTCCGATCAGATCCGGCGCCAGTACAGTAAAGCCATGTCTGACAAACCATTCCAGCTCACCTCCTTCTGAAGCGCCTGCCGATTTGCCTGAGGGATGAAGATAGAGAAGGGCTTTTTCGCTTTTAACAGCCGGTCTAAAAAGCAGGTACGGAATAATATAATTGCCTTCTCCCTTCACAAAGTATTTTTCAATTATATATCCTTCCTTCCTGTAGCGCCCTGCAAGAACCGGTTCATCATTATCTGATGGTTCCTGATAACCGGAAAGTCTCATTGCTGAACTCACAGCTTTTGGGATAAATTTCTCCGGATCAATCCTTAATGATTGCAACTTATTCTCAAGCTTTTCAGCTTCGGCTTTATTCAGGGTGAAAACCGTTTCACCACCGAGAAATGTAGATACCTGTCCTGTACCTGTGACTCTCATCTCTTCGGCTGAAAGGATTTTTACTTTTTCATCGGCAGGATTGCCGGGATTTTTAAGATGCTGCTGGAAGAAGGCGTACATTGCTTCCCTGTTTTTCCTTGTTGAAGCGTGGGAAGAATCATCCTCAGCTCTTCCGAAGTTTCCCTCCATTCCATAGGCCTTATAGATCCGTGAAACCTCCTTTTCAGTCTCCATTGCTCCCTGTATGCTGAACATATCCCGTGTTGTTGTGATCATGAGTGCAGGCTTCGGAGCCCTGACAGCCAGCAGATCGCCATGATCTATTCCGCGGGCTATTTCATTGAACAGGTTTTGTTCAGCATCCTGGTTTCCAATTGTCTGAAGCAATCGTGTAAAATTTGTGATATAGCATTCTGGTGCAGCTGCATATATCCTGTCATCCATAGCTGCAATATAGGCTGATTGAGTACCTCCGCCTGAGCGTCCGGTGATTCCAATTCTTTCAGGATCAACCTCTTTACGTGTCAAGCAGGTAATCCACAGCTCTGATTCCATCCCATATCATATAACGGGCCTCGGAACTTCCTGTTATAAAAGCCTGTGTTCCCGGGTATGAATGTTCGGTTGTCGGGCCTCCGACAATTGATTTTCCTGTTTGCTGATCGTAATATTCAAGCCTTTCACCCTGTCCAACAGGATCAAAGGCAAAAACAATGAATCCTTTTCTTACAAGGTTAAGTATCACATGCTGATATACTGCACCACGGTATCCGTCTTCTGCATGTCCGCTGCAATATATGACAACAGGAGCTTTCCTGTTTTTCTTAAGCGTTCCAGGGATAAAAAGTGAGGATGTAACAAAAAAACCTGGCTGCGACTCAAAAATAATATGCTCAACCCTGAAACTGTCACTCTCTATTGTTCTTGATAATTTTCGCATTTAAAGGTGTCTTTGCCGGGAAGGGACCCACAATATCAAGAAGGGTTTCACGAACAATTTTCTGCCTCTGCTGCCATCCTGACAGAGAGTTTATCCTGCCTGTCTCATCATTGCGGTGTGCCAGCATGTCATATGCCTGTCCGGCAATGTAATGATAGAGTGAGTTCGGGGCATCAGTGTACTGAAGCCAGTTTCCGGTTACTACGTCAAGTTCATTCTGGGCACTTAATCTGTTGCCAGCAAGTAATATAATTAATGAAATGCTGAAAATGGCTTTTGGAAATATTCATTTTTTTAAACATAAAATTATGAAGTATTTGTGACATTAAAATTATTTTATCAGCGAATGAATCAGAGGCAAAATGTCATCATCTTTTGAGCTCTCGGCATCGGCATTCAGATTACTCATGAAGAGTTGTGATATACCAGTCCTCTGTATGTTCGATTGATGTGCCAGGCAAAATTTTTGTAAGCGGTCCAAGTGATTCTACTTCAAGCAGATGCTCATTAACATATATTTCGTTATTGGATCCATAATCAGGGTATACAGCATCAGGATTATATTCAAAACATTTGACCATCAGGTTTTCCTGAAGCTGGCAGGCAGCCCACCCCTGTTTGTTTAGAATGCCAATCTTCTGTTCCGAGGCAATAGCTGAATCATGTTTCAGCTGTATGCTATTTATTTCCCCAGGTCCATCTTTTATCATTCATCATGAGTATAATTCCACAGAACAACAGGACGGGCGGGCAGTAGATCTTCTTCCGGATCGATATAAGGTTCCTGGGGCAGGATTGCCATGGACCCAGCAGCGTGGGCAGTTATTGCCCATGCTGATGTTTCAATAGTCCAGAGGTTGCTATTTCTCAGCCGGTGAACAATATTAACATGATTTCTTTCCGGATCCAGGGTAATATCCATTTCCTTAATTATACCGGTTGTACTTTCAACAGGCTGAATCAGTTTAAGTGTATTTCCCATCCCAATCTATATTCAACAGGGATAATTATCAGGGAAATATGATCTTGGCATGACCTCAGGTGCATGCCACAGACGGTGACCACCATAGATATGCCAGTCGCTTCCTCCCGTTTTGCCTTTTTCCACTTTCAGATACATGAAGTAAATTCTGCTTATTTATGTATCCGCATCTGATAATTCGCGGACCAACATCAGTAGTGATTATTAATTCAATCTCACTATTAAAGAGCCTGACGCAATTGGGCCAGCCTTCAAAATTTACGATTTCCATTATTGCACAATTATTTCACCAAGTTTATACCATCCGGGTTCTGATTCACGCTCTCTTTTGACTGCCAGTTCAATGATTCTCCCTTTATGAAAATCACAGGTATCACGCATCCCTATCAAAATATCGCATCTGCCTTTCAAAATACTGCTGACAGCATTAATTGCACACTGTTCGGCAACTATTTCGTCGGGCAGCCAGGTTCGGTTATCTGATTCTGTTAATTGCTGAACATAGCTTTTACCATGTACTTTTGTTTAATAAACTTCACATAAGAGATTATATTTATGGTATGCCGGAGCAACACCATGGTTTTCCCATGTAATCCTGATATAATTCTTGTCTGATCCGGTACGGATTGTATCAGGCAGCATTGCAAATTTCGGAAAATACCAATATCCGCTGAGATTAGCTAACCTGCACGCTACCTGATAATTTTCATTGAGCCATTCATGAGGATAATAGTGAAAACCAATCACTGAAGCATGAGTTTCACGGATGGCCTTTTCAAGACCAGAACCGTTGTTCCACATCTCCTGAACTTCCCCGTAATGATCCGGACTCCAGTACAACAGGTATCGTCTTATACACTTTACTGTATAATTCCGGTGTACGTATGCAGGACGGCCCAAAACCCAGAGTTTTATACCATGCCACATTTGCGCTGTCGTCGCGGAAACCGATGCCCTTTTCAAGTGCAGTAATGATATATTTCATAATCGGCATCCATCATCCGTATCGCGCTGACCAATAAAATCATCACTGATTATCAGTACTGAATTTTTATAGCAACGTTTATACAATATCAATATGCTTCTTTACAACCTCCACAGGAATATCATTCCAGCCTGAATAGGCAGTATGTCCTTCACCCCACTCACCAATGCTTCCGATATCAATATATTCCACCCAGGGTTTGCCATCGTAACGTGCGGCAAAGGCTTTATGGAAATTTTCAAGTTTCTCAAGAAAAACAGGATCATCATAATCAGGAGCCCAGGCTTTAAGATCAAGATCAGGATGTTCAATAAACTTTCCTTTGGCGCCGGCTTTTCTCACCCACTCAGGAGTGGCATATACAATTTCTGTTTCCTTGCAGGTTATCCTGAAAGAGATTGTATGGCCCCAACCAACCCAACGGTTAATAATAGAATCAATTAGGAGCCAGTTGTAAACCCCTTCTTCCGGTTCAAGATAGCTCCATGCCAGCCGTAAGTAAATATCATTTAGACCCGGAAAACCTGGAAGTGAATCATCAGGTGCCAATCGGTTGCCATATTCCTTAATACCATTGTCATAATAATGAATACACCAGCCTTTGTGCGGATTATTGCAAACTCTGGTACTGTCCCAATAACGTTCCAGATTAAAAAATGTACGGTTTTTATAGGTACCTCTTCCTTCCTCAGGATTGGTGCCGGGAGCCTGTCCGCGGGAATTAAGACTTACCAGGCTTAATAGAAAAATAAATGAGAATGCTAATCTGTTCATTTGTCATTTTTGGAAATAAAAGATTTGTAATTGAAATACCGTGAATAGCTATGAAAAGATAAAGTTATTAAGAATTATCTTCAAAACAATGCTTGAAATTTTGTAAGAATTTCACAACCTGAATCTGTAACAACAACCAAATGTTCAAGGCGGAGACCGAAGTCATTTTTATAGATTGCCGGTTCGAGTGCAATTACCATATCCGGTTCGCAAGTTCCATTTCATTATATGGAGTTATCCGTGGTTCTTCATGATACATTGTACCAACTCCATGGCCTCCATGATGAGGAAAATTTCCGATATGGCTGCGCATCAGACTGTCTATTTTCTTTGCCTTCACACCGGGATGAATTTCACTAATGGCAATATCAAGCGCTTCCTTTACCAATGCAAATGCTTTTCTTTGTTCAGATGTCTGGTTTCCCGACTGACAGCAGTATTGCATGAATCTCCCCAATAACCATTCAGGCATGGTGTAAGGTCGCTCAGAATCAAATCACCATTCATGTATTTTCCTGTTTCCTGGCAGACCTCCTCCTGTGCTTGTTCTGGCACCACTTATCAAGATCGGCCATTAAAGGTACTCTTGTTCCAGACAGATGCTTCAATATCAAGACGGACCAAATTAAAAAGTTCAAGTTCAGTGATACCTGGCCTTGCATATTTAAGAACAGCTGTCTGACCAATATCACAAAGCCTTGCTGCCTGCCTGATACTACTCAATTTCATCATCATCTTTAACTGCTTTCAGAGCGGTGATTTCCAGCTGTAACATCAGTAAACGAAATGGCAGGATATTTTGATTGCAATGATTGTGCGACAATAAAGGGAAGAGTATCATGCTCAATACCTAATTTAGCCTCTGTCATCCCATGCTCCTTCAATACCTCAATCAACTTTTCGAGGAATTGATTTGAATAATCAAGGGGTTTTTCATGAACATAGCTTGAGTATGGTTTTACTATCACAGGCAATCCATCGTCAGGTTGTCTGAACGATTCATTATCAGCGATCACGATGCACATAAATTCTTCCGGAACGATCAATAATGCTGCAGGCAATAACTGAAACGGTGAAGCGCCTGTTTCAAAATTATAAAAATAACCGCTCAGCCATTTAACTGAAGATGGAGAAGTAAACAGGAAAGCATCAGTTTTTGTCACCTTCCGGATCGCCTTTAATCGTTCAATCCTGTGTGGATGATGTGGTAATTTCATTATTTCTTATTTGATATTTACACCATATTTTTTAATTACCTCCGGATTTAATTCAATGCCTAAACCTGGTGCTGTTGGCACTTTTACGAACCCGTCCTTCTGTACGAATGGTTCAACGAGCAATTCTTTTCTTATTGCCGATTCTGTAACAGAAAATTCAAGAAATGGTACGCTCGGGAGTTGCTGCAATCAGATGAATGCTTGCTGCTACAAGGATACCTGTTTTAAATGCATGCGGGACCATCTGAATATTATTATCGGCTGCCATTGATGCAATTTTTTTGGCTTCAGTAAGGCCGCCGCAACGTGAAATATCAGGCTGTATAACATCTACATGTGATTCATTTATCAACCTTGCAAAAGCAAGTCTGCCACTCTCCTCTTCACCTGTTGCAATACGGAGTGTCGTAAATTCCGTAAGCCTTTTGTACCCTGCAATAATCCTCTGCAGGCAGCGGTTCCTCAAGCCAGTAAATATTCATTTGTTCAAGAGCTCTGGCTACATACATGGCCTGTTTCAGTCTGTACCTTTTCCCAATGTCAATCATTATCTCCATATTCTCAGGAGCCGTTTTCCTGGCCGACTCAATAAGTCTCAGATCGTGTTTTGTATCATATCCGAGCGGTCCCCATCCGAATTTTATTGCAGTAAAGCCCAGTGAGGCATAAGTCTCCACCATTCGTCTGACATCATTTGTATTTTCAGGCATCAGAGCACTTGCATAAGGTCTTACCCTGTCAGTATAGCTTCCTCCAAGAAGCTTATGAACAGGTTTACCTGAGGCTTTTCCCATAATATCCCAGATAGCCATATCAATACCGCTCATTACATGCATAACCGGTCCGCTGCGGCCATAGTAGTATGTTTTTGACCACATATTGTTCCAGATCTGTTCATAATCAAATGGATCAGATCCAACAACAACCTCTTTAAGTCCATAACAGGTGCCATGAGACATATAAGATTCAACAATAGCTTTTCCGGCATAAGGGGCAGTATCCACTTCTCCATATCCTGTAATACCTTCATCGGTTTCAACTATTATGATTAAATCGTCCTGGGTGCCATCGGCTGCAGAAGATATTTCAGGCAGCTTGAGAACGATGGCTTTAACATTTGTTATCTTCATTGTTATTGTATTATTTTAAAACTGTTTGAGTAAGTTTTTTATGATTTCTAAGAGTAAACTTTCTGTAAAATTCCAATAATTTATTTTCATATACTGTCACCATCAGTGTACTGACAAAAATGATGCTTCCACCGATAATCATCAGCAAGGAAATTCTTTCGTTTAACAGAACAATGCCCAATAATGCGATAAAGAAGGGTAACAAATAATTACCAAGAATTGCCTGGGTTACATCCATTCTTTTTAATACATAAAAGAACAATAATGCAGGTATATCCATATACAAAAAGGCTCAGTTCGATAATTCCCATTACAGCAATTTTACCGGAATGAATAAAACTTGATAAAATGAAAAGGTTCTACCCACAATATCAGTGGGATACTGGCAATACTTCCGATTATTGAGCTGTAAACAAGTATTTCCAAGTTCGGTAAATTTTTTATCTACAAGCATTTTGCAATAGGTATTGTAAAATGCGCAGCAAAGACAGGCAAACAGAAAAATCATGTTCCCCAGAAAGTACTGACCTGTGAAGAATCTGGCACCTGAAATATCTGATCCTGATGTTAAAAGGACACCAATAATGGCAAGGATAAAACTGATTATACGGATAACATTTAATTTTTCGTTAAGCATCAATGAGGCCAGAATAGCAACAAATACCGGGATTGTCAGGGTTATAATACCTGCATTGGCAGCGATAGTTAACCTTGAACCAAGGGTATAAGCATATTGCATAATAAAAATGCCTATCAATCCCGACAACATAAAATATTTAATTTCGTGCCATCTCCAGCGGAATTTAACATTTCGTCTCCTGTTTTCAACCCATAGAAAAGGAAGAAATATTAATGTACTTGCTATCATCGGGATAAATGCAACAGTAATCGGCCCCAGACGATCGCCAATAAACCGTATGACCGGAACCTGTGTTGCCCACATAAAATTAATTATAATTATTAATCCCCAATCAATTGTTTTCTGAGATTTTAATATGCTCATGATATAATGGTTAATGAATAATTAATATGAATAATTGAATATCAACTATTTGGGAGGCAAGCCGGAACCAAAACCGCCATCGACCACGACCGATGCTCCGGTCATGAAAGGAGGCATCATCACTGGCCAGGAATACTGCAACACGGGCTACCTCTTCAGGTTTGCCGATTCGCCATAAGGCATGAAGTTTACCTGCTTCTTCGCGGGCTTTTGCAGGATCAGGCTGACTCTGGAAATAACCTTCGGCCAGACCGGCATCAATATATCCGGGACAGATACAATTTACCCTTACTCCTTCATGACCATGATCAATTGCCATTGCTTTTGTCAATCCGATTATTGCAGCCTTTGTGGTGCAATAACCTGCACACATAGGTTCGACAAAATAGCCATTTACCGATGACATGCTTACAATATTGCCTTTTGTCTGCCGCAGATATGGCAGGAAATATTTTGAACAAAAAAAAATGCCACCCACATTTACAGACATCTGCAGATTCCATTCTTCAAACGTAATATCTTCAATCGTTTTATTAACCTGGATGGCTGCATTGTTAATCAACGCATCAATTCTGGAATATGTTTTTATTGTAAAGTCAACCAGTTGTTTAACTGATTCAGGCTTTGAAACATCTGTTGCAAAGGCGATTGCGATTCCATTATCGGATTTATCTGGCTAACAGTCTCCTCAGCTCCTTCCAGATTGATATCAGCCACAATGACTTTTGCACCTTCCCTGGCAAATTCAATTGCACAAGCTCTTCCAATACCGGAACCTGCACCGGTAACAACAACAATACGATTATGTAATTTCATAGTTTTCCTGATTTCTAAAGTGCTTTGTATTTATCATAAACTTCCCGCAATGATTTCCCGCTGAGCAGCTCTTTGCGTGACAAATTTTCCTTATTTACCTTTTCATTTGCTTTGTTAAAAACATCCTTTTCCACAACTTTCGGGACAACAACAATCCCGTCAAAATCAGCATAAACAATATCTCCGGGGTGGACAAGTACTTCTCCGCATTTCACAGGGACATCATATGAGACTACAATTGCACGTCCTTTTGAATCAAGGGGTCTTATACCTGTGTAGTAAACAGGAAATCCCATTTTCATAATTTTGACACAATCGCGTATCTGGCTGTCACAAACACAACCTGACACCCCGTTCCGTTTTGCAATGGTGCTCATAAGTTCACCCCAGGGGGCATTTGTACCGCTATAATCTGTAGAATGAACTGCCACATCACCGCTTTTAAGAGAGTCCATGGCTTCAATCTCAAGTCCATATGGATTGTCTTCAACTATATAATCCGTTTCCATCCAACGGAACGTCCTTGCCCTGCCAATAAATCCGCAGTTCTCCGGATCAGGAAGAAGCGGACGCAAACGATGGTGCATTGCCTGGTTTCGAAAACCCAGTTCATCGAGTATATCGCATACTGCTGCTACATAAAGATTTTTCCTTATAAAATCAAATAATTCTGAATCGTTTTGAAATGTTGCCATAGTGTGATGTTTGAATAATTTAGAAGTGTTTATCTGTAATCGGCTGAAATTTCATGCATCTATGCCTGGTTTTATTGTAGCCATTGCATATTCATATCCCTTAATTTTGCTTGTTTGAAAATTCAAAGCATTTCCGTTGTCATACTGATACTCTCTGATTTTTGAACTGCCATAATTAGCCGGAAGCAGAAATGTAAGTCCGTCCGGATTTTTTAAAGTTGAATTAATCTTAAAGTTCAATTGGTTATCTGACCAGTTAATATCTGTAAAGAAGGCTTCATCTTTCATTTTAAGAAATTCATAAACATTTTCAGCAGTACGGATCGGAACTCCCCTTTGCCTGCAATAGTCAAGCACCCTCATTCCCGGTTGCCTGCACTCAGGCCAGTACCAGGTATGATAGTTTGCATTTATGTAAGTGATAATTTTCCTCATCCAGACTTCTGTCTATGAGTGTTTTGCTCTTGTTCTCAATATTTTCTTTTAACCAGGTCTCATCAGGAAGCTGTGTATTCGACTGATAGATATCAAGTATCCTGCCTGTTCGAATCAGCGAACTTCATTGGTATTCCGCTTCCGGTAATATGACCAACATCACCAAGCCAATTCGGATACACTTTGTTCCCTCCGAACTGGTAATAATTACAATCCATGCCCAGACCATATCTCTCTTCAATCTGATGCCTGTGCGGCAAACTCTTTCCTTTCCAAGTGAATCCGTGCTGCACCATACAACCCAATGGTTTCTTACTGTCACAGGAGCTAAACTGTATGCCTTCCGGAAGTTGGCTGTCATTGTATCAAAAACAGTATTCATGTTTGACCAGGTCGGATCTGCATAATCTGGCACATCATTATAATGAACCGAAACCTCATTGCCATTTGACCTCCATTTATCTACAGTTGCAACGACTTATATAGGTGCCTATCTCGTAAAGTGTAGCATTTCCTCCTTTACTCTGAACATCAGCAATTTCATTGTCAATATCGGTTTCGCGGCTCTCTTCCCCGTCGATTGTAAAAATAAAGATGCATTTATACTGTTCAGGAAAATACCAGAAGCGTGGAATCGGCTTTTTATATTCAACGAATTTTTCAATAATATGTGAAAGAAGCCTCATCTGCTCATCAGCCTGAGGAATTGCATATTTTTTCAGGATTGTTCCATTGTACCTCTTCCTGTCAATGGGATAAAACAGATCGGTTGCTGTCGGGCCATCCACTTTGTCCCGCTCTGCACCGGCCCAATCAGGATTTCCCTGTCTGGTCAAGACAATGCTTTCCGGCAGATTATATGTGAATGCAGCAGCATGTCCGCTTCCGTAATCATTAGTCAACAACAGCAGGGAAACCCGTTGAAAATCTCTGAATTTACAAACAGAGTGGCAATTTCTTTTCCCCCGTTTAATTTATATATAGCCGAAGAGCCGTGAAACTGGATAGTTTTATTTATCAGACCCTTACCAATATCTTTTACTGAGTCAATTTTAATATAACCATTGCTGACTATCGAGGCAGTCTTTATTATGCCGAATACATCGCCAAGCTGTTTATCCGGCCTGAAAGCTATCAGATTCCCCCCATCTTTAACATATCCCGACAACATAATTTATCTGACTGGGATATAGTTGCTTCACAAAGAATTACAATATCAAAACGGGAGAGATAATCAGAATTAACATTTTCCCCTTTCAGTGAATCGGTGACAAATTCATTAAATCCTTCAGCTTTAAGGATCTCCCCTGTATATAAACCAAAATTGGCACTGTTTGTCAATACAAGTATTGGTGGTATCACTATTTTTTTCAATTGAGTTGCATGATATCATTGTCAATCCAAGACAGTCAGCAACAAGATCAATAACCGGCCGGAAAATAATCAAGTCCAAGTCCGTTTGCTGAAATCTGGCGGGATAACAAACTCCTAACACCCGAACCAACATCTGCAACTATTTGCCATATTTTGCAAGAATTGAATAATTTGATCCGGGTTTAACTGTATTGAAGGCATAATCCGATCCTCTCACTTTCTTTTACATTAGGGGCACACTTTCCCATCGATGGCTATCTCAGAAATTTCGATTCCATTAGATCTGAATGGAATCAGGAATGTAAGGCCATTATTATTATTCACTGAGCTGATTCAGATTGAATTTCAGCTCATTCCCTGACCATTCAAAAGCTGAAAAGATGGCTTCATCTTTCATTTTAATGAAATCAGCCAATTGAGCAGGGTCCAGACAGGAATATTTTTACTATTGGCATATGCCAGCATCTTCAACAGGGGAACTCTTGAAAAGTAGTATTCATCGTTATGCGACTTTATGCTTATATATGAAAAGACCTGGTCATAAATACTCCTGTCAACCAGACCTTTGAAGCAGTTGAAGAAACCATCGGGATCATGATTTTCAGTATATTCCTGATCGTAAACATTGTTAAGGTGCTGATAAATACCCAGAATTTTCCCCTTGCTGGTGGCAAATTTCATTGGCAGGCCGCTTCCTGTAAAGTTACCCTGAGTCGTTCCCATTGAACCCAGAAAATGTCCCTGTCCTGAATTATTATCATAGTGTGCATAGTTTGCTTCCATTAACAGGTTATGGCTTTGCTTCAATTTCAGCCTGTGCAGCAAATTCTGGTCTTCCTGCTGAATCTGTTCCACACCAGACAAACCAGTGATTGACAACTGTAGTCATGGGAAGGCCGTATAGCTCTGAAATTGTTTTTATTTTATCTGCAAGCACAATTTCCATATTGTTCCACACAGGGGCAGCGGCTTCTTTTGTATCATCAGGATGCCCTGAAATTTCAAAACCTCTGGCTGTCCATCTGTCACTCCATTGTTTTGTGACCTTTCCGGTCTCCAATACATAAAGGGACATCTTTGCTCCCATTGAATCGACCTCTCTGAATTGCGTTTCAAAATCAGTTTCACCCCTGAATTCTCCGTCATTTGTCAGGGTCACAAGGCATTTCAGGGTATCAGGAAAATACCATAGCCGTGGCAGGGGTTTTTTATCTGCATTCATATATTCAATACAGCGTGAGAGCAATCTCATCTGCTCATCTGCCTGATTGATGATGTTGTTTGAAGTATCAATCCAGCCGTCAGTGAAGAGATCCATGGCCCTTAAACCGGGAATACTGTCCTTTTCAAGGCCTGCAAAGAGGGGATTGCCCTGTCTTGTATAAACTATATTCTGAGGGAGATTATAGAGAAAGGCGGCTGTTTGTCCTTTGCCGAACGAATTTCGTCACCACTCCCGGGAATTCTTTATCGTTGACTGAACGTTCAGTCAAAAACCAATGTGCGCTGGCTCCTTTCAGTTCATATAACCTTGCATCGGTATGCAACTGAGCCTTCTGCCGCGAAAGAGACCTCCCTTCACTGCCTGCTGTGTCTATTGTGATATAGCCTCCGCTTATGCTCCCCCCGGTAACTGTCAATACCAAAAAGCTCCGCCGGTGACTCAACAGGACGAACGGCGATCAGATTGCCTCCCTTTTTAACAAATTCTGATAACAGTTGCCAGTAATTACCATCGGTCACCTCCTCTGCAAGAATAATCAGATCAAAACTGCGCAAGAAATGCTTTGCTTATCTTCCGCTATCAAGGGAATCGATATCGAATTCATTAAATCCCTCAGCCTTCAGTATTTCACCTGTATAGGTTCCAAAGCTGCTGCCTGTTGCAAGAAGTAATATTGGATGTCCCGGGGTTTTGGGTTGAACAACCAGTACAACGCAAGAAAGAAGAAATTATTGCCAGCAGAGTGATAGTCCCTTGATTCATACCTTAACTTATATTTATGTTCAATTTTCTTAATTTATACTGAATACACCTTAGTTCTATAACCCAACAGAACCCCCCCGCCGACTCCCTCCTGCGGAGTGGCAAGCCTGCGTCCCATTGCCTTCAGCCTTCCGCCTTCCGCCATGCCTTATTTCTTCTTTTCTGCCTCAAGTGCAATCCTCTCATAGACTGATCTGGCTTTCCTATATCTTTCCTGAACAGCATCCAGGTCATGTGTAAAATATTTATTCCATGGTTTACCCGGAGCGATATTGGTGAGGATATTGTCGATCCACTTTCATAAAATAACGTGCATCTTCAGCGCTTGCCCTCACAGGTGCATTTTTTACAGAAATATAGACCGGGGCTGTATGCGACTGATGGCCTTTCTCATCCATCCGTCTGGCACAGATCCAGCTGCTTCCTGAAATTTTCACATGTCAGGCTTTCAAATGAACCGGTTCACCAGGCCTGGCTGTCCCCTCCCTGAGTGGCAATCACTTTTCCGTTGCATACAACCTCTATTCTGCCTGTAAGCTCTTTAACCGTTGTCCATGCGATATCAACACTTACACTTCCCTTTCCTTTTAATTTAATTTCATCACCAGGTGTAGCATCTCCATTTACCCTCAGATCAAGGAATTCAACATGTCCGTTTGTTGTAACAACTGTCCTTCCGTTTTTAATGCCTTCGATCCATTTTCTGTATGTCATTGGCTGATCCTTAACCTGAACATATGTAAGCAATGATCCGAATGGCTGGCTGCTATTGCATGGAAAATCCGTTCCGGCTGCCCATCCCAGTCTGAAGCCGCAATTGAGCAGCTTATAATAAGCATTCACTGCAGCATCATTCAGCCAGACATCCTCTGAAAGAAAATCAATTGTTCCGAGTGCTGCTTCAACAGGATAATCAACAGGTATGCAGCAGTCAAGATCATTCTGAATTGCATCATTCAGATATTGCATATGGCAGAAGCCGACAATAGCATTCTGGGATCTTCCATATTCAAGAATTTTATAGGGTGATTCATCCCATATTGTATGAGCCTCTTTCAGTCCCAGAAGTACCAGGTGACCTCCAAGCGCTTTGTTCTCAAAAGTAGTACCGAAAGGATCAAAATGCCATTCGGCATCCCAGTGTACCATGCGTCCTGGTTTGGACTGAATAGCATCTTTCCCGTTCACTTTAGGCAGGTCAGTCCTGCTGTCTTTTACCTCTCCATCGCCCATATCGGCTAAAACAGAAATGACTGCAAGGTCGTTTGCCTCCATCATATTTGTGAATTCAGACTCCGACAATACTGATGTTCCATCGCCGCAATTCCGGTGGACATGAATATCGCCTGAATACCAGTCTGCAGGTTCAGGCTTGATTGTACGCATTGAGGAAGATAATTGATCTGATATTCCTGTAATTGTAAAAACTGATTCAGCAGGGACAGAAGCTTTGAAACTTTTTGCCCGATACAATTATTTCATTTCCCTTTGTAAGGTTGGTTACGGAATCGGTATAAATCAATTTCATGTTTTTCAGAACCGGAAGGTTTGAAAAAATCCCGTTGACAGCAATAGCTCTGTTTGTATTGTTTTTGCCCATGATTATCATCTTCCCGTCAGGGTTGCAGAAGGCATAAGCAGAAAGAGTGCTGTCCTGTCCGGTTACTCCGATGCGTACTGCTCCTGGCTTAACAAATTTCATTATCTGGGCGTGTTCATAGAAATGTTTTCGTGGCTTCCAGCTTTGTGTTGCCGGAATATATTCGATAAGGGGTGTGCCATCCTTGGGACCAAACCAGAAGACCCAGTCATTGGGAGGAACACTGCCATAGCCATTTCTTCTTCCATGCTGGTAAACGCAGTCAAATCCGTCCCAGAAAATATAAGAAGTTGCGTTGTCATCAAGCTGACCAAGCATATGGCTGATACGTGCTGTTTCAGTCACCCAGAAAGGTTTTGTCGGATATGGAGACAATTTGATTTTATTCAAAAAGTTCGCTGCATCATTGCCATACTGATGCACTCCCCAGGACTCAAGTTTGTCCATCAGGTATGAGTCCTTTACCATTTCATCAAGAACTCCGAAAAAGAGTTTTTCACCTCCTGCATCAGGAGCAACGAATCTTATGTCGTTCATTCCGATACTGTCGAGTTTTTTGGCAAGTTTTCTGACAACCCGGACATACTGAACTGCATCCGAGATGTTTGGACCTTCAACCAATCCCAGGGGATGTTCTGCATTTGTTGTCATGCCCACGATATCAGTCTCATTCATCGGGGAGACCAGACTGAATTTTATCTTTTCGGTATTGCGCAAATAGTAAAGGAATGCTGCCTGTGATTCAACAAGTTCGTCTTCCATTGTCTCCTTTATTGAATAATCGATTCCACCCATCCAGCTTCTTTCGGGATCGGGTTTTTCGAGAGGAGGTGCAGCAGGAGCAGCGCCCATAAAACTGATAACCAACCCGTCGGTGATCCCTTTCTGATTAAGGTACCTCAGGGTATTCCATACTCCGCTGGAACCTGATATCGGAAAAGACTTTGTTGTAATAGTCCCAGTTAAAGTGATTCGGATCATTATCATCATTCACTACTTCCCAGTCTATCTCCTCAATTACGGCCCTGAAGATTGTTGCTCCGAGTGAATCAACAAGCAGGTCAATTGCAGGTTGAACAACTTTTGCATCGGTATAGCTTCCGTTATACCACCATGCAGGGTTGATGTTGACGCCAAAACCATCCATTGTCTGGTATTTTGACGAGCCATCTATCTGAATCTTAATTTCAGGAGCCTGTGCAGAAATGTTCAGGACAGTTGCAACAGCCTGTGATGAAAATCAGCAGTATGCCTTTAAGAAAACTGAATTTTCCGGTTACCATATATAAGGATTTATTAAGTTAATGATTACCGGATTTGCCGGCTATGTTGTTTTATGATTTTTACATAATTAAGTCTCACCCTGCTAACCAGATATTAGGACATCGCCTGATTCAGCATGCTTAATTGTGAGAGCATAGTCGCCATTGCCAAGTTTTTTAAGAATATATGCATCCGGGTACCAGCTCTTTCCCTTCGGAGATCTCTTTTCCGTTAATTGAGATCCTGTCAGGTCTGAATGACAATCTTAAATATTCAACACCATTTTCAGCTGCAGCATTATATTTTACCTCCTCTGCAGCATAATGAACCGATCTTAGAATACCTTCTGAATACAGAATATGATTTTCCCGTGGAGGAGCCCATTCGGGCACAGCAGCAAAAGCGTGGTAAAACATTCTCGGACACTCGCCGTAACAATCTGACCACCAGCTTAAGATACCTTTGCTGACAGGACTTTCGAAAGCCATCCCTGTAGAATCGTTGCAATATGTTACCCAGTTGAGGGAACGGTATGCTTTTTCCTTATATGATTCATCGCCCGAAACAGCATACCAGCGGGCACATTCTGCTGCGTAGCGGGCTGTCTGGTAATCCATTTTGAAATTGAAGGAATCCTGTTCACCTACAATATTTGCACCCCACATTGTTGAAGGTTCTCCCGGAGCAGATCTGAATATGAAATTATCTTCTGTCCATTTTATAAGTTTGGGTATATTTGATTTCCAGTCGGGATCCAGTTCAGGGTAGTCAAACAGGCACAGGGTCATATTGCTTGCGCTGAGATTGCTTTTGTAGGTATTGCTTTTCACATCAGTATCCGTATGTCCATCTGTCCAGTAGCCGGTTTTCATCGGATATTCAAGCATAAAATCCCTTGCTTTATCACGGGCTGATTTGTAAGCCTCCGTATTACCAATTCCAGCCCTTATCAGATTCTCCAGAAGCATATAACTGCCTGTCCAGTTAGCTCCATACGGGGCAGTAACTCTACCGCTGTCCATAACAACCCTGTAGGGCCAGACCGATTCATCCTTATTTCCTGTCTTTGCATTCTTTGCAAGAACATCGGCAACATTCAATGCTGCAGTGAGGTATTTTTGATCGCCTGTAAAGAGGTACATCCTGTAATAAGTCAGACCCATTTCACCGGCATGATCAACCTGAATTTCATGAAGTACCAGCCGTCCGGCATTTGAGAATCCGCGAAAGATTGTATCTCCGGCATTTGTAGTTGTATAAGGGAACTGAGGCCAGGCAAAATCACCTGAGCTTGTCCCGTGCTCAAGAGTATAATCAATGAAATCTTTCATTAGCAGCATAACGCTTGAATCGCCGCTGTAGGCATAAAAAAGGCGGGCGTTCTCAAACCAGTTTGGGATCTTTTCAGCAATATCATTCATCCATGCATCAGGCAAAATAGAGTCGTTGCGAACATTGAATGCGCAATAGAAATAGTACTGTGGATATTTCGACCTTGGTTCGGGCCCTGGTGAATTAGGTACTTTAGTTTTAATAAAATCCCATCTCAGACGCAGAAAATGATCATATGCATTTTCCGCCGGAGTGAACCAGGGAACGATCTTGTTATGCTGATCCAATACCACGTTGTGTGTACAAAAGATAGTATCGGTTACCACGGTTATCACCTTAGGCTTGCTTTTGCAGGAAGCAATAACTGTAAGAAAAACAATAAGAATAAGGAAATGCTTCATAATGAGGTAAGAATTAGTTTTCTCGACAATATTTCATATTTGAAGCGACAATATAGAAATATATATTTTTTTTCAATGTGAAATGAGTGTTCAAAGTTTATACAAAACCTTTACATACTCACGAGGGTGAAGACACAATGTGCCGGAATCAGACTGGAGAAGTGATGGCCTAATACCACAACATCGGCGTTGCGGACAAAATTATGAGCGTCATCTGTATAATAAAACTTCAGCTTTGATTTGTCCGGAAGGTTTTCCAGGAGAGCTTCAATTTTCTGAGTACTGTCATTGTCATTTTTTCCAGTTATTACAATGGTTCCATCCTGAGGATCACAAAATGCTGAAACAGTCATATCAGGCAAATCAGTTGAAATATCAATCCTTCTAAAACCAGGTCTGACAAAATTAAAAAGCTGTTTGAATACGAAGTAATGAGTCCGCTTTGTATAAACATCGGGACGCAGTGTGTCATTTATTCCAAAAATCCCCCACATGCTCCAGGTAAGCGACCGGTTTGGATGATGATACTGGCTGTCGTAACCTTCCCATAGCTGAATTCCTGTAACTCCGACATTGAGATGCTGAAGAATATATTTATACGCAGGACCGGCATAATTAATGAATCCATAATCAGGATTGTATATTCCGCCATCACATTTGAATCCGTTACAGACCTCGTTTGCTTCCGTCATAATCACTTCTCTGTCAGGATAGGTGGAATGTTTTACAGAGTTAATCAGGCCCTGACTCACTGATGTACTATTTCCATATTGATGACCGCCAAAGTGAGTGAGTTTTAACATTGTAGTACTGTTTGTTATCATTGCATGAAAACTATCGGGCCAACCACCGCAATCGTCAGGGCCGATAAGTGTGACATTAGCAATAGACTCATTGATAAGATGGGCAGCTATATTACTGAATATGGAGCCAAGTTGATCTGTTGTCATAACAGGAGCCTCACCACCGCCACAAGTCGTTTCATTTATTGGAGAGAGCATACAGAACTGAATTGCGGGAGTCCGTCGTTTCTGACCATAATAAACCATCGATGCCATCATTTCTCCATATTCCAACTCAACTCCGGGATAGAGTTTTGTTCCCCCCATCCAGGCGGGGGCGGCACCATCAGGACTTAAAGTAATGTCAGTGATGCCTTTACTATTCAAATATTCTATTGTATTCCAGACACAGGTAAACCGAGGGGCTGAATAGACAGAATCATAGTATATCCAGTTATAGGAATTGGGATCGGTATTATCATTGACGACTTCCCAGTCGCAATCATCGAACATCAGACGGAAGCTTGTACAACCCATTCCGGTTATCAGACTGTCAATTACTTCTTTGACTGCAGCTGAATTTACATTCCATGACTGAGGGTTTATATTTACACCGAAACCGTGAATCGTCTGGTATTTTACAGCACCGTCAATCCTTGTATTTTGTCCAAAAGTTGAGCTAATCACTGCAAAGGCAATACATGCTGCAAATATTTCTCTTCTCATATAATCACAATAATTTGGTTGGAAAATATTTAATAAAGTACCAGTCGTCTCATAAATATTTCTCATAAAGGTAGGACAGTTTTATACTTATTATTGCCGAGGTGCGTTCATTCAGTAGACAAAACCTGTACATTCATTAAACATTATATTACCGGTTCCCATCCGGGTTCATATGTGCGTTTCCATAATTTCATCCCCTCACGGTCAAAAATCCGGCCTGTTTCAGAATCTACATCAAATGGTTTACCAATCCTGTAAGCAATATTCGCATAGTTGGCAAGCATATTGCTGACTGATCCGATTTCGATCGGGGAATTGAGTTTTTCTTTTCCTCTGATTGAATTGAAAAAGTTTGAGATGTGAGCTATTGTTCCATCTTCACTTTCACTTTCTCTCTTTTTTTCTCTTAGCATATTGCCTTCCCTGTTGTACACCTTATAGCCAAGCGGATCAACATAAACCGTCCCTTCTGAGCCATATATGATAACACCTCTGTAACTACCGTAAGTATTATAGGAATTACGGCTTTTCCCATCCCATTTTATTATTTTTTTTCCGGCGAATTTGAAAGTAGCATCCATAGTATCATACATTGTCCATCCGTCGTCTACAAAGTAACGTTTCTCAGCCTCAACATCAACATATTCAGGATATTCAACCTGGAGAGCCCACCTCGCGATATCCATTTCGTGAATTCCGTTATTCATTATTTCAGCAGTTCCGTAATTCCATCCATACCAGTGCCAGATATAATCCCATATCTGATTGATATATTCTGTTCTTGGAGCCGGTCCCTGAAAAAGATCCCAGTCCAATCCTTCAGGAACAGGAGCTTTTTCAGCCACAGGAAGTGCAGTCCGGGGACTGCTTAGGAAGGTTGTTGCCTTGAAGGCTTTTCCTATTACTCCATTGTGTATCTCATTGACAATTTCCCTGAAATGGGGCACCGAACGGTACTGGTTGCCCATCTGAACAACTCTTATTATACTTTTTAGTGCAGGCTACCAGCATTTCTGCCTCGTGTGGATTGTGGCTGCAAGGTTTTTCCACATAGACATGTTTTCCGGCCGACATAGCCAGAATAGCTCCCGGAGTATGCCAGTGGTCTGGTGTGGCAATCATTATTGCATCGAGTTTTGGATCAGAAACAACTCTGCGTATATCATTTTCCAAAACTGGTTTATTATCGATTAATTTAGAAAAGGTTGCCATAGCTTTTTCTCTCTGGCTTTTCATAACATCGCATAAATAAATTAAATTCACGTTGCTCTCTTTCAGCGAAATAGCTTTATCATACAATACTCCCCTACCCCCAAGTCCGGCAACTGCAATGTTCAGCCGGTCATTGGCACCAATAATCCGGGCATAATTTTTTGCAGGCAGTCCGGTAGCGAAACCACCAATTGCTAAACCAGCAGTTCCTGCAGAAAGTTCTTTAATAAAATCTCTTCTCTTTGACATGATGCTGTTGGATTTAATTTAGTTAAACAGTTACTTAAGACGCCATTCAATAATTGTTTTTAGCCTTCATCTGAAGGAACAAACTTCAGATTGTCTGATAGACCTTTTCAGTATTCAGGGTGGTGGATGCATCAGATGAATTAATCCTGTTTCATCACTTTGCCTTCCTTCATTACAAAATTAACACTCTTAATCGCTTCAATATCTTCAAGCGGATTGTTTTTCAGGGCAATGATATCTGCCCAATAAGATTTTTCCAGAATACCTCTGCTGTTTTCGCATCCCAATAACTCAGCTGCATAAATTGTCATTGTTTGCAGAATATAAGAAGGCGGGATTTCGGCAGATTTCCATGTTTTAAGGACTTTCAAAGAGACCTGAATCCGGTTCAGCCCAGGCTCATCGATAACAAGGTCTGTTCCATATGCCATTTTTACTCCTGTTTTATAAGCTCTTTTAAGCCTGTCAATACACTGTAATTCTGCTCTCCTTGCTGAAATTGAATCCAATCCCCATCCAATATTGCTATCATAACCGACATCCGTCCCAACAAGAAAGGTTCCTTTCTCCTTCATTAAGTGAAGCAGGTCATCATCAAGTTCAAACCCATGTTCAATTGCTGCAGCACCACCAAGAATTACATTTCTGGCAGCAGTTCCTCCCTGAACATGCACAGTGACTTTTTTTCCGGATTTTTTAGCTTCCTCAACAGCTGCGGTAATATCTGCAAGATCATAATAACCATCCTGCTGACCGGAAACCAGCTTGATTACATTGGCCCCATAATAAATATTTTTTCTGATTGCTTTTCTGATTTCATCCGGATTATCCGCATCTATGTATTCAAAATTCCACAGATGCTCATTTTCTATATTAATACCTGAAGTCTGCCCTCCATAAGGTCCGATAATTTTACCGGCATAGTAAATCGTTGGTCCCTTGATCCATCCATTATTTATTGCTTTAATAACATCAGCAGTGGCATAGTTTGCATCATTGCCAATTTCTTTTAAGGTTGTAAAGCCACTCATCAGAAATTGTTCAGCTACATACGCACCCCTTAATGCCCGCAAACTGGAACTCTCAGTAGTGTACAACTGCACATAACTCCAATTTTTGTAATTAAAATTAAAAGTTATATGAACATGGCAGTCCATCAGCCCGGGAAGTACCCATGATTTTGAAAGATCAATAACAGTGTCTTTGCTGTCATATTTTAACATGGAGCCTACGTCCTCTATTTTACCATTTTTTATAATAATAATCTGATCGCTCAACATTTTTCCCGACCTCGGGTCAAATAAGTGCCCTGCCTTAATAACAGTATTTTGTGCCTGTGAAAATCCTGTCAGGAAAAAAGTGATGAATAAAATTAAAAGTGTCTTCATGATTGCTTTTTTGAGGTTCCTGGTTTATAAAATAAGTGTAATGAAGAATCAGTTCATTGGTTCCAACAACAGCAAAGAAACTGAATGATGGGGCAGAGACAGCTGGATCAGAATTTTATCTCCATCTGGTTTGACTATCTGAACAGGCTCTAATAATTCCAGTCTCTGGGTTGATATTATCTGATTCATCTGATCGGTATCCGGGATCAGAGGTTTTCCCATGGACTTCCATACTGTATAGGTATTGCTGTGGTTCTCATCAATCCGGTAATGGGTAAGCCGGTACGGACCGCGGGAAGGCAAGGTTACCGACAAACCGGCTTTTCTTATTTCACGGTCATTGACATCCTGGTTAAAGTTATAAACCATAACCTGAATACTTTTTCCACGCCGGGTTGCCAATCCATCAATGTTTCCTTTTTCGGAGGGTTCAAACCTGATTCTTTCTGTCCCTAGCTTACCTAAAAGCCTGAATGAATTGAAGACAGGCTTTTCAATTTCTTCATTGGTAAATATGGAGCGTTGACCTTCAAAGATCCGAAATCCGGGATTGAAAAGCCCGTCCAGCACAAGGCATTTTATCGGATTGGCAGGAAACTGGAAAGAAAGATCCAGCATTTCTTTCGCGAAAGCACATTGAAATACAGGATAATACTCAGTATTTCGATATTCAACAGCCGGATTTTCAGCGATAGTCACGTTTAGTCCTATGTCGATGTCCCCTTCGGTAATGTAAACCGGAATGCCTGAGGTACCAGGAATTGCAGCTATTCTCTTTAAATTAGTTATTGCACACTCCCTGATAAAATCCAGGCTTGGTGAAAAAACAGGATAGCCTGAAGCCAGTCTTTCAGAAGTGAAATTTCCAAGCTTACTGATTGCAAAATCAGTACCTTTCAGGTGAAAAGTAATAAAATCAAGGGGTGACCCGGTAGAAGAATTCTTATAATTAGTGCCATTCAGGCAATGCTCAATAAAACGTATCAAAAACGGTGTGCCCCTTGTTGTCGATTGTGTTACAGAATTACCGCCTACCTGTGCTTCAGGAAAAGCTGATTTAATTGCCGCTGCTGTATAATCATACATCTTAAAGAAATCTTCTTCAGTTCCCATCCAGTAGTTTGTTATATCGGGCTCATTCCATACTTCCCACTTCCATCCGGTCACTGCTTCTCTTCCATATCTTTCAACACAGTGTTTCACTATGTTATAGATTAAATCGTGCCATTTAGTGTAATCTTCCGGAGGGTATTTAATCAGATTTGCTTTTGTATGTGGAATAGAGTCGGGGGCGGAGCTTAAAGAATCTGGCATGGAACCAAGGTGCATGACAGGTATAAATTTTTTGGATAGAATAAGGTCAAGAATCTGGTCAAATAGAGTGAAATCGTAAAAAGGAACGCCATCCTTACCGACCTGGTATACATTTGTCGATCCCCAATCCGCTTCAGCGGTAAAAGGCACGGCAGTTCCGGTTTCCGTTACACCCCAGATACGCTTGTAAAATGGATATGGGGATGAATTGACTATTTTCTGTAATAACCGTTCGCCCTGGGGGGTTAATGCCAGACCCGTGCTCCCCCCTATTCCATTCCAAATAGGTTCTATTGTATCAATAACATTTAAAGCATTAACTGAAATTGATACCGGATAAGAAGTCTGGGCATTCAATGAAGCATTGCTTAAAATTACAAGCAAGACCAGGCAGAATGTATTTCTAATAAATTCCATTATATCTTCTTTTATTCGAACACAGGATCCAACCAGAACTAATGAAATAACTGACATGATGGATCTATAAGTGGTGATATTTGTATTTTAATGCTTCAAGATAGTAATAATCGGCATAAGTCTGAGGGACATCCACTTCCGATTTTGCAGGCAAATGGCCCACGCAGTGTTCTATCAAAAATCCGCCATTTGCTCCAATTCCGGCCATAACATATCTTGTTTTATAAGATCATCAGAAACTGATATTATTCAATTTTTCCTGAAGGACCAGTCAACAAGATCTACAATGTTTTCACCTGAAGGAGTTATCCTCAGGTTGCCAGGTATTCCTTTAGAAGTATAGACAGCAACCGGAAATCCCAGTTCCAATTTTATAAGGTCTTCTGAAGCGGATTTCAGAGTATGATCCTTTATATCAGACATTGTAACCTTTCGTGGAGCAATGCATCCTATTAAATCAGGCAAATCGTATGCCTTCAAAACTCCGGCAACACCCCATTCAAAATCAATTTCATATGGATCATGTGTTCCTCCCTGTTCGATTGTAGTCAGTCCAATTTTACAGATCCTGTTCATTGCAATGGACCTGTAAGAAAGCAGGGAACCGATCAGAATAACATTTTTAACTGAAAGATCAAATGCAGCGGCATGAATCAGCGGAAGACACATCTCATCAATAGCCATTGCGCCAATTTTTGTGGTATCAATATCACTGCGGGTCTTTAAAAAATGGGCCACTCTGATTATATCACCTGCCTGAAGTCCAACTACGCTCCTTCCGATTAAAAGAGCAGTATACCCGGCATCGGCTTTTCCCTGTCCATTTGCAATAGTATTTTTTGTTTCACCAACTCCCGGAAGATCAGCAGCAACCACTACATATCCACCTCTGACTAGTCTTTCAATCTCCCCTCCCGGTTTTGCCTCAGTGACTTTCCCCCCAGGATGAAGATAAATCAAAGCAGGATGCTTAACTGTATTATCATTAGGCACAAACAGCAGTATCGGAATTGCATAATCACCCTCTCCCATAATAGCATATTTTCCAACAGAATACCCTTCTCTCTGGTACCTTCCGTTTATAAAAGGTTTCATTATCTTTCCGTCGGCGCAATAAACCCGGAAATTTCTTTTGCTCTTGACTTTCACCTCACCAAGATGTTTCTCAATATCTTTTCTCGATTTCTCAAGATTTTCAATCAATTTATCAGTCTCTTTCCTATTTACATCAAAAATCATATCGCCGCCCAATGATGTTGAGATCTGTCCGGTCGGAGTCACTTTCAGTTCTTCCTGAGGATAAAATTTCAGCTTCCTCCTCTGATGGGTCGCCTGAAATATTAAAGTGTTTCATGAAAAATTCATATATTGCAAGTCTTATTTTTGGAGTCATCCAGTGTTTGGAATCATCTTCAATCATTCCAGATTGTCTTCCATGCCAAATGCATTATATGCTATTTTTGCTTCAGAATATGCTTCACGTGCGCCTTGAATAGTACAGATATTCGTCTCGTGATACAAATGTCATCAGTGTGGGTTTTGGTGCTCTTACTTCCAGAAGGTCCTCAAAGGTTATCCCTTCGGCAACCCCATGAATAAAATCGCCTTCGGCATCCTGTACCTCCTTTTGTTTCCAGTTGTCTTCTGTTTGCAGTAGCCCAGCTGCATGGGACAGAAACTTTAACCCTGTCGTCAAATGCAGATATGTATGAGGTTATGGTTCCCCCTCCGGAAAATCCGGTTACTCCTATTCTTTCCGGATCAACATCTTTTCGTGATACCAGATAATCGATTGCCCTTATTCCTTCCCAGATAAAATATCTTGCGCAGGAAGAACCTGAAAGGAAACATTGATTTCCAAAATAGCATATGCTCAATTACAGAGTAACCGATTGAAGAAAAATTTATCTTCGGATCGAAATACTGAACATGTTCTCCCTGTCCTGGCGGATCTATTGCGAAAACGATCATCCCCTTTTTTACAAGATTATAGTTAATTACCTGGTATAATGGCGCCCTGAATGCTTCCTGGTTATGTCCGATAACATTCAGAATTGCAGGCGCTTTCCCTTTAATACCGTCAGGAACATAAAGGCACCCTGTGACATAATATCCAGGCATAGCTTCATAAACAATTTTATCAATCCTGTAACCTTCTTTCTTTATTGTGCCAGTAATCCTCGGATTAAGAGGGGTTTTTTCAGGAAACGGACCAACTATCTCCATCAGTTTATCCTTTACAATATCCTGTCTCCTGGTCCAATCACTTCTGGTTTTCAGCTTTGCTATCTCCCTGTCTCTGATCTCATAATAATCCATTGCCTGCTTTGTCAGATGATTGATAAGCAGACTGCCTGGATTATTCCAGCGTATCCATTGCTGAAAAACATTCAGGTTTTCCTCATCAGAAGGCAATAGAATGCCCGAATTAATTTGTAAATTGGTTGTCTGGGACTGAAGAAGTTCAGGTGTCAAGATAAAACAGAGTATCAAAACTAAATAATGGTGATTCTTCATTTATTCAATTTTATTCGATTAACAGATACAGACTTGATGTAATTATACTAAATTATTAGATATTTTTAGGTATGAAAATAAAGTCCCTTTTAGTCCTCCTTATTCTGACTTTTTTATCCTGTACCAGGAAGGAAACCCATACAGGATCCGGAACAATAATAGCACCCCGGATCAGGAATCAGGTGATGGGAATGGCAGCCGGTTTTGCAAGAAGCAAATTTACAGATCCACAGGAGACTGTTTTAGATGATGGGAAATTGAGAATAAGTGATAATGGAATCACCTCCCTTGTAGATCCGGCAAAAATAGTCACAGGACTTCTTGATAATGATTCAGATGAAGATGCTATTGCAACAATCACTACTTACAGAGGCAATTTTCGAGTTAAGACCGAGCATCTGATTTTGTTAAAAGTCAAACGGAAATTTACATTAGTCAGGGTCTTAGAATCTGATATGGAAATAATGCAGATAAAAGACAGGATTATAACAGCTGAAGTCCCGAAATTTCCACCCGATTCGCCTGATTATGATTGCAATCTATGCAAGGAGAGTGTAAAATACCGGTTCGCGGATGGCAATCTTGTAAAAGCAGAATAGCCAATTTTTGTACTACTGAACTTTTTCAAAGAACTATTTTTAATATTAACATTCCGTTAAATGAAGGATCGTGCGAAATGTGCAACTAAAAGCATAGGTTGTCTCAAAAGTCCTCTGTGGCACTCTGTGTGACTTTCTCAGATCTCTGTGTAATTTCGTGATTATTTGATACACAGAGGGTCACAGATAAGGAATGGAGTGGCACAGAGAAAGTATTACATCAATGTTTGACTTTTGAGACAGCCTAATTACTCATTATTCATTTCTAGTAACCATCGGATTCTGAATGAGCACATCCTTCTGCAGGTCGATCTGTGTCTGAGGAATTGGGAAGTATTCATTCCGTCCAGCAGTAAAGATGGCCGGGGAAGTCCCTCCGAATAAATATCTGAATCCCCTGTCCTGCTCATAGTATGCATTAATTGTTTCTGCAGCAATACCCCATCGAACCAGGTCAAAGTGACGATGGCCTTCCATTGCAAATTCGAGTCTGTTCTCCATCCTGATAGCTTTTCGAGCGTAATCAGCATCTGCAAACGTTGAAGAATACTGGTTAACAACATAGTTAGCAGCCGGAACAGTATAATCAACTTTCAGTGAAACCTGATCAAGCAGAACAAATGTACGGCATCTGCCCATTATCATCTGATTGGCTGCTCTTGCCCTGACCTGATTGACGAGTTCTGTTGCTGTTACAAGATCACCAGTTTCAGCAGCAACCTCAGCTCTCCACAGAAGTACATGTGCATAGCGGATAGGTTTGTAAACATGAGCGTTTATGCTTGACGCCCAACCTGTAGATGTTACAAAACCAGCGTGCTGGTCTGACTTTGAAATCATTCCTTTTTTGCCAACATAGGGACCTCCGTAATCCTGCATCCTTATCCATTGGGAACCACGCATGATTCCATAATCGAAGTAAGGAACTCCCCGCCGGCCGACTACAAAGTCTAATCTCGGGTCAACAGGAGTGATTGTATCCTGAACAAATTCCTGTGTGGATGAAATGCCCATATCATTTTTAAATTCAGGGACTGTACCGGAAAGGATGGGCAGTCCGTTGGCATCAACCTGGTATGCATTAACAAGGTTTTGTGTTGGCTGATAGGCACCGCAGCATGAGTCTGTGCCATCGACACCAATTGGATTTATCCCCCATGTGGTAGTAATTGGCATTGTGTGACTGATCGGCTCCGTCATTTACTGCTGACTGTATCGCAAAAAGAGCTTCGTTATTGTTCCTGTGCTCCATATCAAAATTGTCCCAGTAGTTAGGCATCAGTGATTTGCCACTGTTGTCGATGATATCATCCAGTAAAGGTTTAGCATCATTCCATTTTTTCTGGAACATATAAACCTTTGCCAGGAAAGCTTCTGCGGCCCATTTGGTAGCACGGCCAGGATCAGAATGGGTCTCCGGTAAATTGTCAACAGCATACTTAAGATCTGTTTCTATCATTGGCCACACATCTACATCATTTTTGACTGTCAGAGGGTCAACCGATTCAGTTATATAAGGGATCATGTTGTATACCTTTTTCAACTGAAAATGAAAGTATCCTCTAAGAAATAAAGCCTGTGCCTTAATAGAGGCTTCATCTATCAAGAGGAGGATCACATGCAGCCAGAACATTCAGAACATCGTTGGTACGGGTAACTGCATCATATAAATGCTTCCATTTTATTTCACAATAATAGTTCTGTGGTGTTTCGGTTGAGTTTTCAAGAGAGTTTATCGCGCTTTCGTTAGTGGGACTCATCCCTTTTGTTGCCTCATCCGAGCAGACCCCGCCAAATGCCCAGTTTTCAGGACCATCGCAAATAGCTCCCCACTGATTATCATACGATCCCATTTCCATCAAACCTGCATATGCACCTACCAGCAGACCTTCTACTCCCTCTGCTGTTGCCAGCGTTGCATTATTCGTTGACCCTGTAGGTATCTGTTCCAGAAATTCTTCTTTGCAGGCAAATGACACTATCAATAGCAATGCTATATTTACGATAGATATATGATATTTTCTTTTTCATGATTTAAAATTTAAATTGATTTACATCCTAAATAGATCTTCCTACAAATCAAGCTTAATCCCAAACAACAACATCTTTGGGGTAGGCCATTGTCCTGTCTGGACGCCCTTATCTATTCCTCTTGTAACAATCTCCGGATCCCATCCATCAAATTTGGTAATTGTAAAGAGATTGGTCGCCTGTACATATACCTGCAAATTCTCCAGGGTCAGTTTATTGGAGATTGTCCTTGGCAAAGTGTATGTCAGCTGAAGGGTTTTGAGCCTGAGGTAAGAGCCATCC
>CAWFRW010000009.1:0-194239 GCA_963818295.1 uncultured Bacteroidales bacterium | reverse complement strand
GAAAAACATTCCCGAGCAAGATGACAGCTGGGACCCGGAAGTCAGAAAAGCAGGCTGGGGTAATGTTCAGAAAGCCTGTAAACGTAACGGGACAACCACAGTCTATGAATTCGAAATAACCCTGAGAGATCAGATTTTTGCAGGGAAGTCTTCAGGCATGGATCTGATGATAATTGATAAGGACCCCGACGACAGCACGAATAACCGTACATATGTAAGCTGGGGCGACAAGACGGATAAAGCATTCACCCCGGGAAGACTTGGTTATGTAATCCTTATGAAAGCTAAAGAACAAACTGGTACAATAAACGGTACTCTGGGATGGAAAGATGATAAGATTAAAAAATTCCCAGATAAAATGCAAATAACATCAGTCAGATTCCCCTCATTGCTTGTCCAGGTTCCGGTTGACACTACCGGGAGTTATTCGGTTACGCTTCCGGTTGGATTATATGAAGTTTCTCCCGTCTGGTGTTTCCAGAGGATTGGCGATGATATTTACAGAATCGACAGGAATATCTCAAAAATACAGGTAAATGTCACTGCAAACAATATAGTCAATGCTCCAATACTGAAGTTTAGTACTGTTAATGCCCCTGATCTGATACCTGAAAAAGGAATTATGTTTGATTTCGATGATAAAAAAGCGGCTCAGCTTGATAATTTTGTAAAAGCTTATCAGGAATATTATCTGATCCCCGGGGTCTCACTGGCGCTTATAAAGGATGGTAAGGTTATTTATCATAAAACATATGGTGTGAAAAATGGCTACACCGGCGAACCGGTTGACGACAAAACTCTTTTTGAAGCAGCATCGGTAACTAAAACGGTTTTTGCGTTTGCGGTGAACCGGCTGGTCGAAAAAGGGATTATTGATCTTGACAAACCACTCTATCAGTATCTGCCTTTTGACGAAATTGCATCCGACGACAGATACAAGCTTATGACCGCCCGGCATGTACTCAGTCACCAGACAGGTTTGCAGAACTGGGGTTTTCCGGAAGGGAAAGAAAAATTAAAATTTACACCCGGAACCGGTTATGGCTATTCCGGAGAAGGCTTTGAATATCTCAAAAGAGTTGTGGTCAAAATAACAGGGAAGGACATTGAAACTGTGCTTAATGAAGAAGTTTTGCAACCTCTGGGACTGCAGAATATCTTCTTCACAAAAAATGAATACCTTGCCTCGGTAGTTGCAAACGGACATTTTGAGGAATTTTCCTACAAGGTCTTCCCTGCCAATATTCCCGGGAATGGCATGGAGCATGTACACAGAAGCTCTTTCTTTTTCAAAATATGTTCTGGCCCTTATGAACCACACCGGTTTAAAACCTGAAACCTACAACGAAATGTTCAAATTTCAGGTTACACTTCCACTGGATGAAGAGGAAAAAGGACACCTGGACTGGATTTACATTACGGTCTCGGGATAGCCCTGGAAAACACCCCTTTCGGCAATGTCTTTGAACATGGTGGAAACAACGGTGACTTTCAATGCCAGTTCAAGATGTTCCGGGAGATCTGAATATGGGATATGTCATTTTCACGAATAGCGATTCCGGTGGCAAGCTGGCAGATGAGAACCTAACGAAATTTCTGATTACCGGAAAGCCCAGGTAAAAACAGGTTATCTGGACCCACATAAGGTGCTTTGAAAATCAGTGTACAGGATGGAATGATTTTCAAAAGCATTAACACAAAGATAAAAGGCAAAAAGCTGAAGGCTTTAAGCATAGGATAGCTAGAAATGGACGTTTACCTTCAATGGTGCTATTGATTGCTTTCCATTGTCATAGATCGGGGTTTCGAGTTTCTTGTAAACATCGAGACTGTACTTCCTGTTCAATGAAAAAATAGAAATTCCCGGAGCAAATAAAATGAAGGTATCGCTGTATTTGTAATCCATGGATCTTTCATTATAGGTATAATCAGTTGGAGAATGTTCAGTATAACAATGGATCATCTTATTAAATGAGAAGGAATGTCCTGGATAAAGCGCAAGGCTTACGCCATAGCTTTCTATCCATGAATACTCCCTGTAAAAAAAGAATCCTGAAATTTCACTACCAAATGTCAAAGGTTTTACCGACCTGTATCCCTTCCCGATATTTATGAAATGTACTACAGAATCTTTCCTTACTGTAGTCGTTAAACTATTTTCTGTAACTTGTGAAAATGATAGTGCAGAAATGGAATCTACTAATAAGAAGAGGATTAGATTTTTTGTCTTCATGGCATGAAGCAATTATAGTATCAAATATACAAAAAATAATACTAAGTTCAGGATCAAGAATTTATTATTTTTCCTACGGAGGAAGTTTCATTACCGGACCGAAGGAGAGCTCCCAACTCTTTTGGGCACACTTTTGAAGCAGATTTTGTTGCGGAAAAACCTTAATTTAGTTTTCTGTAAAAATTAAACCAGGAAATGAAAATAACAGTAAACAATACACCACTGGAGATCCATGAGGGAGCCAAGGTACAGGATGCAATTCTGAAATATTACTCCAGTGCAGGTAAAAAGGTCCCGTGCCGCTCCCTCCTGTCGAAGATCGTTATGGAAATGAAGTTGCACCCGACGGAGAGCTGACTGATGGCAACATCCTTGTTATAAAAACAAAAAACGAAGATCTTCTCTCCCCTTCTTATTTTTGCTCTGCTTGCAATCGGACTTCTTTCTTCCTGCAGCACCGGAAAGAAAGCAATTTCAGTCAGTCAGGGTGAAAAACAAGCCGTCATCTTTGCTGTAAACGACATGCATGCAACAATCGATAATTTTCCGAAACTTGCTTTCATCGTCGATAGTCTGCGGACATTTATCCCGACATGCTTCTCGTTGCTGCCGGCGACAACCAGACAGGAAACCCGGTGAACGATCAGTATCCCGAAAAAGGATTGCCAATGATCGAACTTATGAATGCAGTGGGCTTTGACCTGAGTGCAGTAGGAAACCACGAATTCGATTCCCGTCCGGGAGGATTCAGCAATCTGACTCACAAGGCAGACTTCAGTTTTATATGCGCCAACATATCTGCTAACGATTCGCTCGATATCAGATTCAGCCCCTATAAAATAATCACATTGCCCAACGGACTTGAAACTGGCGTTTCTCGGACTTCTGCAAATCAATCAGAACGGCATTCCCGATTCTCATCCCGACAATACAAAAGGATTTACCTTCCGCTCTCCCGTTCGACGACGGCTCCTGAATATCTCTATCTGAAGGATCAAAGTGATATTTTCATTGCTCTTACTCACCTTGGTTTTGAAAACGATGTCAGGCTGGCCGAGACCATGCCGGCCGGTATCGATCTGATCATTGGAGGACATTCACATACGAAAGTCGCCAAAGAGCAGATCTTCAACGGGGTTCTGATTACGCAGGCTGAAAATAAGCTGAAATACGGGACCCTCATCACCCTGACCGTTAAAAGCGATGGATCGCTTCAACGGAAAATGGAACTCATTGACATCAGGAACTCGAAAGAATGAAAAAGCATCCATTCGTACAATGGTCGATAAATACAACGACAATCCGGTGCTGAAACAGGTTATTGCAACAGCTTCTGACGATTTTTCATCGTATGAAGAGCTGGGGTATCTCATGGCCGATGCACAACGCGATGCTGCCAGAGCCGACATTGCGCTGGTGAATCCGGGCGGAGTACGTATCGATCATCTTGCAAAAGGTCCGGTAACGGTAATGAATATTTATCAGTTCGATCCGTTTGGGAACGAACTTGTAGTTACAAATCTTACAGGCAATGAAATCCGTGCTCTGACTGCTTGCAGCCTGGCTGTTGATGACAAGAGTCCGGTCTATCCTTCAGGTATCAGGACAAGAGTCAGGCTAAGCACTGATGGTAATCTTGTCAGATGTCACTCTTCTGACAGAAAGCGGCGCACCTCTTGACATGAATAAAACCTATACTGTTGCAATGAATAATTTCATGACACAGGTCTACAAATACAGTCATGCCGATCCGGGCAAATCGCTCTATATTTCAACTGCAGATGCCACGATCGAGTATCTGAAGGAGCTGAAGAATGTTGTGAGTTACAGGGGGGAAAAGAGAGTTGAGGTGAACTGATAACCCATTTCCATAATTACTATTTTTATCAGACAATCAAAATTATAATCTGACACACATGGGAAAATATTCCAAACTGAAAATCGGGATGTGCCAGGTCTTCACTGAGGAATGGGCCGTTGAAGCAAATATCAAAAGAACCCTTGAAGCCATTGACCTGGCATCAGAGCAGGGTGCAGAAATTGCAGTCACACCTGAATGTGTGTTTCATGGCTATCCGATTGACGAAACCAAAGGGAAATCAGAATCATTCAGGAACAAATTATTTTCTGTCGCAGAAACCACTGACAGCAGGAATTTAAATTTGTTTAAAGAAAAAGCCATAGAAAAAGGAATATATATTCTTGTAGGCTTTGTTGAAAAAGGAGAGGGTGAACATATACATAATACGGCTGCCTTAATAGCTCCTGATGGCCGCTTTGTATACATTTACAGAAAAGTACACTGCAGGAATTTTGAAAATATAAACCATTGGGGGTATTTTTCACCAGGCGATAATTTCTACACGGCGGATCTTCAGTTCAAAGAAGGAAAATATAATGTAGGAACGATCATTTGCTTTGACAGGGAAATCCCTGAATCATTGAGATGCATGAGATCACTGGGCGCGGAACTTGTTCTCTGCCCTCTGGCAACAGATACAAGTGATATGAGCGTTTTGAAAAACGAGACTGATAATGAAATCATTACAAGAGTCCAGTCGACCTGCAACGAACTATTCATTGTTGTTGTTAATCATGCAGGCAGATTTAACGGAGGAAGTTTCATTACAGGACCAAAAGGGGAACTGCTCTGCCAGATGAATGCCGAACCTGGTGTGTTAACCTATGAAATACCTCTGGGCATTATTTCGAATGAATTTCATAATGAACCACTTGGCTGGATGGGATGGGGCTACCGGAGACCGGAGATTTATAAAAAATATATTTACCCAACCTCTGTATTCCTGAGTTGAACACATCAGAGCCTTTTCAGGATTTAATTCTAATGCTCTGTTAATAAGTACCATACCTTCTTCAATATTTCGATCCTGATCAATCAGGATTGATGCAAGCCCTGACAAGATCCATGGTTCCTCTGGGTGTAATAAGAGTAATCTTCGATAAATTTTTTCTGCTTTATCTAAGTTTCCTGCATCAGAATAAATAACCGCCAAATAAGTCAAAAAAGCTTCATCAGCTGAATATTTTATTATATTTCCATCTATCTCATGAGATCCATATTCTTTTAAGTAAGGTAAATATTTTTTATAATATCTTTTTGCGGCAATTGTATCTCCGTCATCCAAGGATATAACAATTTGATATATGTCGAAATATAATTTTGCAAGCGTATCCTGTTTTGCAATATTAAAAAGTTGCTTTTCTTTTTCATGTAAGCCAGTTTTATGATAGGCAAGCATAAGTTGATATGAAAAAATAGATTCAATTTTACCCCACCCTTCAAGCATATTCAATCCCTTTTCAAGGACAGGAATCGCCATTTCATATTGCTCAACATCAATATAATTTCTACCCATAAGCAACCAGTTCAATGGTATTTGATCTTCAATTTCTATCAGTTGCTTCCAGTAATTTAACATTTCATTCGGCGTCTCAAATAAGTTTGCGTACATGATATTAGTCAGAAGCCTATCCTGAAGTGTCATTTTATCTCTTTTTTGATATGCTTTCAGACACCATTTTTGTGCCTGATCATAATCCCTTTCCCATTCATACAATTGGGCAATTTGCAAAGTTGCAGCTATCAGGTTTGAGTCGATAGAGATTGCTTGGAGATACCAATTCAGTGCAGCGGCATAACTCCCGGATCCGTTGATAAAAGCTTTTTGTCCATACATGAAATATCTATATGCCTCCGGCGAACTTGTAGAAGTATAATATTTATAGGATGGCGAGGATTCTGTTTTAAGTTTGGATATTAATAGAAAATTGGTTACCAATCTTGAAAGAAACAAATAATGTTAAATATTATCACAGTATTTCCTTACTAAAATCCTACAGATTAGTAAATTCGTTATATCAACATACAGGGTGGGTGGATCAATTCATGGGGACTTTACATAAAGGCGGCCTGATTGGCAGACCTTAAAGCATTTTCTAGCCGGGAAGCAAATTATCATCCCAATCCCTGATTGCAAATGATTTTACAAGACCTTCTAGTATAAACGGATCTTCTTTTACAAACTGCTCTGCGGCAGACACGAGTCCTGAATATAGCCATGTTACCCCTGTCTGCAAAAGGTCCGATGCCAATTACATCTCCTCTTTCTATATATTTATCCACAATTAGTTTATGTCTTGGATAAACAGCCATTATAACTTCCATTGTTGCGCCGGATGATTCTCCGATTACTACTGTTTTCATAATATACCCCGATTTTAAAAGACTTCATTAAGGTAATTGTTTTTATCAGGAATTGACTGATTCCAAAAGCATTTTTAATATTCTAAAAATATTTATGACATAACCCTCGGATTTGAAGATGACCTGCGGCAGGATCTCTTCCATGCCAGGGGCTGTCTTAAAAATTCCTCCTGCATCAGGTGCAGCATAAAGCTAAATCACCCGTCTTTATTTCATATGCATTAATTTTTATAAGATAACCCTGATTTATTTAATTAACAGATTATAAAATGAAAAAAACATTTTCCTATCGCAGTTTGATCTTTATGATCCTATCAATAATGCTATTTTCCTGTTCTTTTTCGCAGACACTTATGCCTGTGAAAGGCAAAGGACCTTCAATTGATAAAAACCTGAATATCTCTGATTTCAAAGGTATTGACGTCTCGGGTGGCATCGACGTAATCCTTGTGCAGGGAAGCAGTGAATCTCTGACCCTCACTGCACAGGAGAATTTATTTGAATATATAACGGCCAAAGTCGATAACGGAACATTGAAAATATATACAAGGAATAATCTCAGTCCGACCCAGCCGATCAAAGCACGCATAACTTTTAAGGAAATAAGCAACCTGAAAGTATCGGGAGGTGGTGATATTCACAGCGAAACTCCTGTTAATGCTCAGGCATTGGATGTATCAATAAGCGGCGGCGGTGATTTCAGCTCTGAAATTAATTCGGAAGAACTGAAATGCAATATAAGCGGCGGCGGTGATGCGAAAATTGATGGAAAAACAAAAGATTACAATATTTCTGTTTCAGGGGGAGGAGATCTTGAATCAAAGATAAGCGCCGGAAGTATTTCGTGCAGAATAGCCGGCGGTGGCGATCTGTTTTTAAGGAACGAGGCTCCGGCTTCAAAAGCTGACATCGAAATTAATGGCGGAGGTGATGTGGATATGAGAATGAGCTCAGAAAAATTAAAATGTTCAGTTTCGGGTGGCGGAGACGCACTTATTTCGGGACAAGCATCTGAGTTCAATCTGGATATTGACGGTGGCGGTGACGCTGATGCAAAAAATCTTTCAACTGAAATAACATCGGTTAATGTTGGTGGCGGTTCGGATATCTATGTGAACGCATCAAAAGAATTATCGGGCTCTGTCTCTGGTGGCGGCGATTTGTATTACTCAGGAAATCCTGCAAAGGTTTCAGTTGATACAAGGGGAGGCTCAGAAGTGCATAAGGAATAATGATGCATACCATTTAGTCCAATTCTTGACTTTGTTTCAAACTTATCCTGCGAGGCAAGCCCTGCAAATGCTTTAGATTCATGTCTCCATGAATTTGATTTGGGATCGCAATAAATACGGCTCCACTAAATCCCATTCAAAAACCAGCATATCTGATAAAAAAAATCGGATAAGTCAGGAGTAATTTATTGAACATATTACATTTGTGATTGGGTCATTATTGCATAGCCAATAGACTTGTGTGTATGCAGGGATCCGGAAATTAACTTATTGAGAAGCAGATGTCAAAGCTGAGACTTATTAAACTGATACTTGTACTATCAGGCGGATTGCTGTGTCTATCCATCGTCATCCCAGGATTGGCCCGACTGGCGTGGAAGAAATCGTGACGGGATCTGGAGGGAAACCGGGATAGTCAAGAAATTCAGCAGCAATAAGATCCCCCTGAAATGGAGCATCCCCTGCGGACCAGGGTACAGTGGTCCCACGGTTGCCGGAGGGAAGGTCTACCTGACCGACAGGATTGTAAAGCCGGAAGAGTCAGAGAGAGTTTTTTGCGTTGATGCCGCTGACGGAAAAATGATCTGGACATACACCTACCCCTGTCCTTATGGAAATATGAGTTATCCGACCGGCCCCCGTGCTTCTGTTGTTATAAGCAATGGAAAAGCATACTCACTTGGGACTATGGGACATCTTTTCTGTTTTGATGCGAATACAGGTTCAGTAATCTGGAAGCATGATCTGAACAGTGAATATGAGATCAGAATGCCAACATGGGGCATAGCTTCCACTCCCTTGATATTTGAGAACAAAATTATAATTCAGATAGGGGGAAGTAAAGGAGCAACAGTCCTTGCTCTGGATAAAAATACAGGGAAGGAGATCTGGCGTTCAATGGATGAAGAGATCTCCTACTCAGCCCCTATTCTTATCCAGCAGGCAGGGAAGCCTGTCGTTGTTGTCTGGACAGCTGAAAATCTAAACGGACTGGATCCGAAAACGGGCAGGGTATACTGGAAGATACCATTTCGTCTGGGCATGGGTATGGGTATTGCCACTCCGGTCCAGTATAAGGAATACCTTTTTGTGAGCAGCTTCTATAGCGGTTCCCTGCTTGTAAAACTGAGTCAGGAAACCACAACTGCCAAAAAGGTCTGGTTGCGGGCAGGAGAAAACGAGCTGAAGACAGATGCGCTCCATTGTGTCATCAATACACCGCTCATTAAAGATGGATTCATTTACGGTATTGACAGCTACGGAGAACTGCGATGCCTCAGGCTGGAGACTGGAGACCGCGATATGGGAGGATCTTTCCGCTGTAAAAAAGGACAGGTGGGCAAATATACATTTCGTCGAACATGAACAACAAACCTGGATGTTCAATGAGCAGGGAGAATTACTTATAACCGGGCTCTCACCGGAAGGTCTGACAATAATAAGCCGTGCCAGCTTAATCGAGCCAACAACAGGCCAGTTAAACCGTCGCGGAACAGGTGTGGCATGGAGCCACCCGGCATTTGCAAACCGCTGTGTTTATGCAAGAAATGACAAGGAGCTTGTCTGTGCGTATCTGGGGGAATGATCCGGGTTTCTCCGATCATTCTTTATTTTACCATTTGTTGAACATAGTAAGTAACCTGCTGCTGTCAGGATTTATTTGAAGAAATGCGGTCCTTAAAGTTAGCGGCATATCATTTATTGTCGCCTGTTCAATGCCCTCAAAGAAGCCATTTTGCATACCCTCTCTTTTATAAAACGTTGAGGCAAGGATTAATTTGTTTACAAGTTCAGGGTGCCTGACAGCAATCTGGATTGCTGTATTCCCGCCGTTGCTGAATCCAAAAAATGATGCTTTTGAAATATGAAGGCCCTTTAATAAGCCCGCAACATCATCAGCATCCTGCTCAAAACTTTCAGGTGCATTTCTGTCACTCGTGTGTCCGTGGCCCTGCAATTCAACTGCAATTACCTGGGTGTCTTTTGAGAGTTCTGGAATTATATTTCCGAAAGTAGTTTGAATTGTTGATCCTCCTCCATGAATCAAAACAAGAGGATCACCTTCCCCGTATTTTTCGTAATACATCCTGATGCCATTAACGGCGAGATATCCTCCTGGCTTTTTCATCTCTTTTTGATCAGTTTGCTTTGTAATATTTAAATTTGAATCAGGCTGCCTGAAGCCTTTAAAGCTTAGTATCAGAAATGCTGTCGCGACTGTCAGTAGAATTTCTCCTGATGTTTTCATTATGCTTTAATTTGTAATACAAAGCTTATTGCACTTTGTTCAGTAAAAATCCATCGGATTTAAGGTCGGTTCACCCGTTTTAAATCGCTTTCAAAGGGCTGATTGGTAAAATCTTCGATCTGATGTTGGTCTTTATCTACAAGCCTAAAAAGACAGCAGTGATCTTCAAGCTACAATAGCTCACCATCATCTTCAGATGCTTAACAACCCATCCGGACCGAAAGGCAGATTGGATAATATATTCAGCTCCTTCAGAGCTGCAAAGAGTGAGTAGCCAGCTACCCCTGGCTGCGCCAGGGGTTATTCATATATGGCTCTTTCAGAGCCCTTTGGCACAAATGTAGATTTTTTGAATAAACATATTTGTTGGACATTAATATATATTTCGCCCCTATAGGGCTTATCTTTTGGGCTAATCATTATTTCTACAAATATTGGTGCGGCTCTGACGCCAAACAGCTGCAGAGCAGCAAAATATTTGTAGCGATATAAATTATAATTTGTATTAAAGCTGCAGAGCAGCGAAATATCCGATGCTTAGATATTTGGATGACAAAAAAAGAAGGCTGCATCACGGAATATAAAGTGATTGTGAGCCTTAGCGACCTGGCGTCTTTGTGGCAATGCCTTCACTTATGTATTCAGTTTTATGAATCTTGTCAAGAATGAATATTCCTCTCTAAGACAGTTCACAATTTCTTAAATATGATTTCGCCATGATTTTCCCAGGCACACATTATTCTGTTGTCTTTTGTCCGGACTGCCCGAATAAAACTGCCCTCCCCAATATCAATCGATTTACCATTACTTAACTCAATCAATTTAAGCATACTGCCTTCCTGCCAGGATATAATTGGATTTTCGGCCTCTGTTATATTGCAATTGATGCCGGTACCAACCATTTTTTCTTTCTCGTCAGGCATACTGAGGTAAATTTTCCCTTCGCGTTGCCAGACGGTTGAAACAATGAACTTTTGATTAACCACTAACCCTCCCCCGTCCATCGGACAACCATTTAATTTCCAGGTACCATATCCAAGCTTAACAGGGGGATGAAATACATTGCCGTTGTCATCCGATTGCATTAAATACAGGTCTCTTGAGCCGTTTAGCCAATTTCTGAACATAATATATACCCTGGAATTCAATACGGCGATACCTGGTTTACAACATTCACAAACAGTCTTGTCGGGCGATTTATAGATAATCTTATTTTTTGTCCATGTCGCTCCCTGATTTATAGTATATGCAAAACATATCTTATTCTTACCATCATCCCTGAGGTCGAGCCAGACAGCATAGAAATTATCATTTCCATCCGCGGCGATACTCATTAATCCTTCCAAAGCGGAGCCCGCAACATCGTTTGCAATCGCCAGGGCTGACCATATTCCTGATTTGTGATTTAGTTGAAAAATATGTATTAACCCTTTTTTGTCAATCGCGGAGACAAGAGAATAATTTCTTGAAGTGGCCAATTGCGGACCTCTTGACATGCCAAGAGCCATATCCTTAACCTCGCCTGCCAAATTGATTTCAGCAAAGGTCAACCCATTGTCAAGCGAAGTGGCACAAAAGATTTTATCACCTTCCCCATATACTATTCTCATGGTTCCGGCATAGTCTACGCTGATCTGAGGTTGCTGTCCCTTGCCAATAATACTTCCGCTTGATGAAATATAGCAGGAAGCTATGATCATTAAAATGAAAAGAATTGTCTTCATAATAGTTAATGTTTAATGATTGCTGCCAGTCTTTTTGTGCGGGCAAGCAACAAATTACACACCATTTTAACCCTATAAACAGGATCAATATATTTACAATTATGTTGCCTATTTGTTCATGATTTCAATAAGCAGCCATGGCAAGCTTATTCCTCCACTGGTTCGGGTCCCTGAGACAGGCTTTTCGAATGGATAGTAATGTCAGGAAATTGGATCTGGAAAATAGCATTTTTTTTCAAATAAGAGTATATTTAGACATTCCGTTTTTACTGCAGTCAGTTCAGTTATAACTGAGTGGAATAAAAACAGGGTAAACCGGATTTACCCAATCAAATCCGGAGAGAAATTGTAAATTGGAAGTTTAATAAAAATAGATTATTAGTATGATTAAGAAGATTTTGCCTCTTTTGATATTAATTCTGGTCAGTTGCTCTTCTCCAACCCCACCGGCAAATACACCCAGGCCCAAAACACATTCAAAAAATAAATCAGTTGCTCCCAAACCCTTGCAAAGCACATGGAGAATTATGACTTATCCTGCAGCTCAGGGCGCTCAGGCAGAAAAGAAATATGTAAAGTGTGAAGCTGACGGTAAATTTTCAAACTCAACTGTGTCTGACGATTACCTGAATGCCGATATCATTGTGGACAAGGTGAATGCAGGAATACTTCTGCACAAGTCAAAGAAATCAAGCCCCTCAGAAAAATTTGCCGGTCCGGTTCATATAACAATGAAAAACGCTGCCGGAAATGAATTAATACTAACTTCGTCGAGACCATGGAATAAATCCGGAGGTATAATGATAGAAAGAAATAACAATGATTACAGCCAGTTCAGGATATTCATGCTGCAGAGCGACGGTGTAATTAATGTTGATATACATGATGATGCTTCCTCCGAATATCATTTCAATATCAATGCAGCAGGATTCAGTGATGCATTCAGCCAGATTTAAATAATATAAAATCAGACATATATGATTACAGGATTTCATAAATCAGCAAAGCAGTATGCTTATCATACCCGGCTCAATTTTTCGTGGTTACTTTGCCTTTTATTATTTATTCTCCCCGTGCAGGAGCTTGGTGCCCAGAAAGCCGGTGAATGGCCATGCTTCCATGGTTCGGACCGTACTAACCTTTCACAGGAAACAGGTCTTCTTAAAACATGGGATGAAAAGGGCCCCACTCTGCTTTTCACTATCTCCGGGCTCGGTGAAGGATACAGTTCAACTGCAATAGCCGGAGGAATGATTTATACTGCCGGCAGTACCGGGAATCAATCATTTCTTTATGCCTTTGATCTTAATGGGAAACTCGTCTGGAAAAAACCCAACGGCCCTGCGTGGTCAGTGACAGTTTCATGGGCAAGTTCTTACAATGGCCCCAGAAGCACTCCTGCCATTGATAATGGAGTAGTATATCATCTTAGTGAGGCAGGCATGCTTACCGCATTCCGGTCAAAAACAGGGGATGTGATCTGGTCGAGGGATCTGCCGAAGGATTTCAGCGCAAAAGTACCTATGTACGGATATGCAGAATCAGTCCTTATTGACGGGGATAATCTTTATGTCAGAACCGGAAATCTGAAAGCTTACCAGGCCTGCCTGGACAAACGAACCGGAAAAACAATATGGACAAGTGGCGAAATCCCCGGGGATTATGGGTACAGCTCAATGGTAATTAATGATTTCGGAGGTTTTCACCAGGTGATAGGAGCCACAAACACCCTTTATTACAGTCTCGATGCAAGAACAGGCAAACTGCTCTGGAAAGCGGACTTCATGAACAAGTATGAGATCAATTGTACTGATGCAATTGTATTCAAGGAGTATGTGTTCCTGACAAGTGGTGAGGGCAAAGGCAGTATGCTTATCAGACTTAAGAAATCAGGTAATGCCATTGCCACCGAAAAGGTATGGGAAACTGAATTGATGGACAATTATCATGGAGGTGTAGTCCTCTATAACGGTAATCTTTATGGATCAGGAAGTGATCATAAAGGCTGGTACTGCCTCGACTTCCTTACCGGCAAACAGATGTGGAAAATTAATGGCAGCGGTTCTCTGACCTGTGCCGATGGCATGGTTTATCTTTATGATGAAAAGGGGAACATGAAACTGGTTAAAGCTTCACCTGAGAAATTTGAGAAAACAGGTGAATTCAGGGTACCTGAAGGAGGTGCCGGACCTTACTGGGCTCATCCTGTCGTATGCGGAGGAAGACTGTATCTTCGTCATGCCGATAAGATTTTTGTCTACGGCATACAGAAAAAATAGAAGGGAACGGTACCTCTCAGTTACCACCAGAAGTCAAACATAAAAAATTCAATGTATTTTATGGAACTTTGTTTGCTCCCGGACAGATCCAATATGCATAGCTCGTCGTCGATTTAAATGAAGGATCACCTATATTCTGAGTCTCAGAAATATGCTTCTTTGTATGCTCAAGTTGCATATGAGCGTTGTGCGCGCCTTTTGTAGCCCATGTCTCGGTCAGACAGAAAAATGTGCTGTCGTGGTAGGACTGAAATAATGAATAATCGAGACACCCGGGTTCTTTTGCCAACACCTGTTCCCTGCATTCATCAAACGATTTTTTCAGAAAAGAGACATATTGAGGAAGTACTTTCCGCTCAAAGCGCATTACTACAACCATGGAATCCCTGTTATAAAGGCAATCATTATCTGCTGTTTTATTCTCCTTCTTTCCTGTGCAGGAAGCAATTAATAAAAGAATAAATAATCCTGGAAAAATCTTTTTCATGTTGTCTGTGTTTAATTAAATGAAGGTTATACGGAATAAATATATTGATTTCTTATGATAGTAAGGCAGCATACTTTCTGGTGCAGGAAAATTTTAATTCCGTATTTCAATAAATACTAATTTTATAGTTGTATTTAATAAAAAAGTTATGAAAAATATTGTCCTTATCGGAGCAAGTGGTTTCATAGGATCCGCGATTTTAAGAGAAGCTCTTGAACGGGGTCATCAGGTCACGGGGATAGTCCGTCACCCTGAAAAAATAACGCTTAACCATGTTAACCTGGTTGTAAAAAAAGCTGATATATTTCTTACGGAGATTGTTACTGGAATTTTTAAAGGTGCCGATGCCGTGATAAGCGCCTATAATCCGGGCTGGACAAACCCAAAAATTGCCGAAGAGACAACGGCAGGTTACAAATCAATAATTGCGGGTGTCAGAAAAAGTGGCGTAAATCGGTTGATGGTTGTAGGCGGTGCGGGTTCTCTTTTTGTCTCCCCGGGGAAAAGACTGATGGATACCGGGGCTATACCTGAATCATATTTGCCTGCTGTAAGAGCGCTTGCAGATATTTATCTGGTTGATCTTACCGCGGAAAAAGATATCGACTGGGTCTTTTTCTCACCTGCGGTTAGTATTCATCCGGGTACCCGAACCGGAAAGTTTCGGCTTGGCAAGGATGATGTTATCCTCAATCTTGCCGGAGAAGGTGATATTTCTGTAGAGGACTATGCAGTTGCAATGATTGACGAGCTTGAAAAGCCGGCGCACCATTTCGAAAGGTTTACAATCGGATATTAAAATTTCTGATTTTTAGCACCGGATCTTAACAATCTTTTCCAATAAAGGACTATTCTTACCAGACAGGTATTAATCCCGGATTATCCCCTGTTATGCTTATTCCTCCCTGCGGTGTCACTATGTAAGTATTTTCCGTTCCTACAAGGCCAATACCCGGAATACCTTTTTTGGGCTCTACTGCAAAGACCATGCCCTCCGTTATCGGTTCATTAAAGCCGTTTGCAATTACAGGAGGTTCATCGATTGTCAAGCCGATCCCGTGTCCTATAAATTTCACAGTACGCTTTCCGTATCCCATAAAATTTTCAAGAAAAGCAGGACTCAGGGAAGAGATAACCTCATTATAAATGACCGAGGGGACGGCCCCTGGCCGGAGCATTGAAGCAACCTTATTCATAATCTCAACGCACTGATGATGCGCTTCAATGGCTGCATCCGGGATTGACCTTCCGAACATGTACGTCATCGTCTTGTCTGTATGATATCCCCCCACCCCGCACCCGGTATCTATATATATCAGATCGCCCTGGCGTAAACGCCGGTCAGGACTGCCATTCATCGGTACGGCCGGACTCATCCCGTAATTTCCGCTGGGACTGTTCATTGAAGTCGGGTAGATTGAACTTACCCCAAACGCAGCATGCCCAAGGATAGATTCCGCACCGAACATCCCCCACCTTACAATTCCCTGATGCCCTTCATTTATGAATGCAGTGAACATATCACAAAAGAATTCAAGCTCGCTCATACCCTCACGCAGCATTCCCGGAACCAGTTCTTCCATAACACGCTGATGGATCTTCCCCGATTGCCTCATCAATGAAAGTTCATACTCGCTTTTCACAGCTCTCACTTTTGAAATCTGAGCATCCGCAGACTCAATAGCGGCAAACGGAAAATACCTGAGAAACCGTTCAAGCATTGCCACCGGGATAATTTCTTTTTCAAGATACAGAGTACCCGGAAGATTCAGCATTACTGAAGCTGCATCCCTGTATGTCCCCATGGGTCTGATAAGCGGAAATTCCGACTCTTCAACAGCACGTTCGTAGCTCCTCCTGACCCAGAAAACTGCCTCGTCATTCCTGGGAATAAAAAGGACTCCTTCCTGCATTGTGCCGGTAAAATAATACTGATTTAGCTTGCTGAAGATTGCAGTCAGTTCCCATCCCGCATTGCTCCGGTCCATCTGTTCCCTGAATCTGCCGATCCGGGAATTCAACTCTTGCAAAGGTACCCTCGTCTGCATCCTGTTTCTGTTTATCACTTAAAATATAAAACCGGCCATTTCTGACAAAAAATTATAAAGAGGCGGATTTTCTTCAATTTCCCGGCACTAATTTAATAAGTATAGTCTTACTTGCTCTCCTGCCATCGGAAGAATATCCTTCAACGAGAATTTTATAATCACCGGGTTCATCCGAAGTGTAAAATTCTACTGCCGCCCTGCCTTTCGCATCTGTCCTGACATCCGGATTCCAGTACAGTGTGTTCCTGAAATCAGGTATCCTGCTCTCCTTCTGTGAAATGCCCGAGTAGTCCGGAGAACTGAAATCGGATCCTGACCTGCAGCGCTTCAAACTCCTGTCTGAAGACAGGCTTGTCATACTCAATAACAGAAAGATCTCCCTTAAGTGTGGTAATATTAACAATACCACCCAGAACAATATCCAAAATATAATAATCCTTATTGAGTCACATCTATCTTCTCTATCCTGTCACCCGGGATGTTCAGGACTTTTTCATGGTCAAAAACCGGAACCCCATCAACAATTACAAGCGGATCCCTGATAACAATGTGTCCATCATGCTTATCGATAGTGTTGATAACTGTTTTCTCCTTCCTGCCTGTTGTCACTGCCCCCATAACAACCTCTTTTATAGCCTCCCTGAGAGAAGAGAGTTGAATGAAAGCTGCCATTTTTGTTGTATAGGTCGGCGTTCCATAAAAATCATTTATAGTGCATCTTCTCAGCCGTTTTATATTTTTCAATCAAAAACGGATCATAAATCCTTTTGACCTGCATGCTTATAACGGCACTGTTTATCATTTTCAGCATTCCGGTGTCAAGACTGAAGGCTTGGGCGACAGACCTGCTGAAAGCATCCGGGAAGGGATTATCAAGTTCAACGATAATACTCATTCAGTTCAGGCGACAAAGGCTGAATGACAATCTCGCGAATCCCATCCTCGAGCGATACAAATATAAATCTGCCATCATTATCTGTTTTTGTGAACCTGCAAAGTGCTGCTCTTGCCAACAAAAGAGAGCACCATCATTTCATTTCCAAGAGGCTCTCCAGTGACTGAATTTCTTATGACACCGCTTATTATATGACCGTCAGGCTCCGGAAGACATGAGATTTTCTGGCTGCCGGTATATGCGATGTCAGATCATGGGCAGGATTAAAAAATATCAGCCTGTCATTGATGTCATATATCCCTGACTCATAGTTGCCTGCTGGCAATCCTGAGATTTCCGGGTCAGCCTCTGAGCTGTCCTCTGTTTCATTCAGGGCAAAAGTACGGACAGCAGATACCAGAAGGTCACTTTCAACAGGTTTGCCCCCGGAATCAGCAGCGGTGATGTCGATCGTAACTTTCTCCCTTGCAGAATAATATTGTTTATCAGGTTTGACTGTCAAATTCAACCTCTGTTTATGGTTATTGTAATACCCATCTCTCAGCATACCTGTGGCCTGTCTCATCAGTAATAATTATTGAAGCAAGTCCGTCAGGCAGAGAATTACAGTTAAGAGTTATCTCCCCGTCAGTAAATGGGATCGGCCTTCAGAACAAACGGGGACATAGAGACAGGAACATAAACCAACTGGTACAGTTTCGCTCATTTATATTGAAATCATGGCCTCGGGTTACTCTTAGCCTGAAGATTCCCTCTGCTTTTTCTTCTGTTACTGAAATAGCTACGCCGGAATCATTTGCAGGAGGCAATACAAATCTTTTTGAGGTCAGACTTCCATCAACAGGCCTGAAGTATAATCTGCTTTTCACAGGTTGATTCAGCGTGAACAATCCGAAACCGTTTTTGTCTGTTTGAACATTGCAAATTATAAGGTTGTTGGAGTCTGTAATATTTCCATTTATCTCAACAGGATCCATATTTGTCCCAAGACACCTGAACCCGATAACGGTCTCTGATCCTGAAATAATATTTCCACTTTCCGGATAGAAGATTACAGTATCAATCTCAGGATTTGCCTGCTCGTACTTTTATCAGTCAATATTCCTGAATGGATTAATTACACTGATAGTCTTGTAAGAATAAGAGCTCCGGCGAAAAGTTCTGCATCCAGTGAGTACATGTTGCTATTGAATAATTTCCCGTTCTTAAAGAGTCCGGAAGGGTAAAAATATCCTGATCCTGAGAGGCCGGTGATGCGGACCTTTACCTGCAGAACAGGGTTGTTGAAGTTGTCAAGCAGGCTTACATATGCCACACTGCTTATTCCTGGGGTGTTATGCGTCAGCCTGCTGAAACAGAATATCTTCAGAAACACCTCTTCTCCTGCAATGTAAATATCTCTGTCTGTCCTGACATAAAGTTCCTCCGAATAAGCTTATTCTTACCTGCAATGACTGATATTTCGTCAGGTGACTGTGAAAATGAGGAAATTGTGCAGATAAACAATACCAGGGCAATTAATGTTATTCTGCCGGGTACCGGATATTAAACCCATTATATTTTCTGAATTGTTCATGGCCAGTTCTGATATCATTCCAGGTCAACCCAGAAATCAGGTTTTTCAGGACTGCCGCTCGTTGTACAGTCTGAACAATATTTATCGACGAACACAAGCCTGTCAAGAATATTTGAATTTACATAATTCGGAGCAATGAAATTGTAATTCAGCATTGTGTAGTTATTATATATCCTGTCAAAAGTCATGGGATGTTCGGACGCAAGATAATCCTGCGGTCCTTTCATGACCAGGTCACAGACATAACTGTAGGGTTTAAGTCCCATGGCCGTAATCTCACTTCCCGTAATATAAATCCTTTTCTTACTGGCCCCGCATACCTGAAAATAGCCCAGCACATTTTCAGCCGGGTCGCTCACACAGTGAATGTTGCTTATGATCGGAAAAGGCTGCTTGTCGAAAATATCTCCTCCGCTCTCATTTATCTCTTTCATCATATCTCCAGAACTCATACTCTTTTTCCGATATGGCATACTGACTGACCTGTATGCAGTATTGTATAAGCAGCCTGTCAGACTTTTCAGAGGCAATGAAGCAAATGGGGCTTTTTATAAATTCAGCATTTACCTCCGTCGTCATGTAACTGAATTATTACTTCATCTGATTTTCTGTTTTTATAGCAGGTAACATTTTCTATTGGAATTTCATAAATATGTTCTTCGTCAACATATTTATACATCACGGGATACGGTATACTAAATTTCCACCACTCCTCATAGGTCCATCTGAAGTATCTGTTTTCAGTAGGGTCTTTTGAATCAATATAGATCGAAATACCCTCCTGAACCTCTCCATCGTCCATGGTCTTACTATCCCTGCCGAAGTAAACGGTGTCTATATCAAGGGCTTTATTCAGAATGCCGGGTTCAGATTCATATTCTTTCCCGTCCTCTGTCTGTATCTTAAGAGTATATTTTCTGCCTGCAACACCCCTGAAAGTCAGGCTGTCAGTTTTATAGATCCCGTCAGAAACCTCACTAAGCGAGGTGTTATTTCCCATATCATCTGTTATTGAAACCATTGCACCTGTAACTCTTGGCGGCGCTTCATCCGGAGTTACTGAGGTACGGGAAATCCTTACATAGCCGGGCACCTCCTCATCAGTCAAAAGTGCATCAACAACCAGAAGAGATTGATATTTATCAAGTTTTGGAGTAAACGGATCTATGCATTTAATTACTGTAAGGGTCAGAATCAGAAGAAACAGAAATATTACATATCTCCTTTTCATGCTCCCCAAAAATACCATATCCTTCTGTTAATTTATTTCCGCAATAACAAAATTAGCATTTAAAATAATGATTGGCATCTTAATATAAGCCATAATATATCTGATGAATATTTCAGGGAAGGCTGATTTTAATCTTAACTTTGTTATTTCCGGTTGTATTTTGCGTATATAATATCCGATGATAAAGACGATCATTACAGGACTCCTGGTACTTGTTTCATTTGAGGGGTTTTCCCAGACAAATCATCTGCCGCTCAATACCGACAATAGTGAGTTCTTTGTCCGGACAGAGAAGGAACAGCTGAAGGATCTTGACTCTCTTTATGTAGCTGAAACTGGTTGCGGAAATAATTTCATCAATGGCAGGGATTATGTTCAGTATTACCTGCGATCGGAACATAAACCCATCTTATATTCTGAAAGAGAGCGTACAGCTTCACTGACTTATAGCGGAAGAGTTTACAGTAATCTTGTTTTGCAGTATGATACTTATTCTCGATCAGATAATATATGGCATTAAGAGTACCAGCATCCAACGACATTGTGCGCCGGGTAGCTCTCAACAGTGACAACATCAGCAGGTTTGTTCTTTACTTTGATCACGATACCTTAACCTTCAGACACGTTTCAGATAAGCTGGATCCGGCATTTTAATCTCGATGACGGTTTTTATGAAGTAGTATACGACGGCAGGTGTAAGTACCTTTTAAGGCATAAATCGACACATTATAAGCTTAATGGAGTGGATGAATACTCTTATGACCTATCAGGATATGTAATGGTGGGAGAAGGATTTGTCAGGATAACCTCCCGGAAACAGTTTGTGAATCTGTTCGGTAACAGGTCGAAAGAGATCAAACAATTTATTAAGGAAAAAAGAATAAAGATACAAGTGCTGACAAACACCAGATTGCTGATATTTTAAGATTCTATGAAAGTATTGAGACCGGCAACCTGTAACCAGATAAGAAGAGGACTGATAACAGTGTCCTTCTTACTGACATTCTGTTGTTCATATGGACAATATAAAAATATCACTTTTCAGTTTGACAGAATACTTTTTCATGATTTTGCAGATACAATAGAAAGGTTAATTCCAGTCAGGTTTTATTATTCTGATAAATGGACTGACACTATTTCCCTTTCTGTAAATTCATCAAACAGCGCCTTTGAGGAGCTGCTGAACAAATCATTAAAAAAATATGACCTCTCATTCATTATAACGGATGATGATAAAGTCATACTCTCAAGGGGTTATTCAATAAAGACAAACTTCCGTGAAGAATACCTCAGGCACATTGAGCAGGCTCTTTTAAAGAGCGACACCTCAGACAATAAGCATCCGGTTGCAATTGAAGAAAAGAGTTTGATAAGCGATGAATACAGGCTATTCAGGATCGGGCGGCAGATTTCAGGCAAAAATCCGGAAAGTGCCATACTGTCAGGGAATGTGATAAATTCTGCTGATGGTAAATTTGTTAATGGCGCAATTGCATATATTGAAAAGCTGAAGATTGGTGTTATCACAAATGATGCCGGCTATTATGCAATAACTCTGCCCCCTGGCCAGTACCAGATTGATTTCAGGATGATAGGGATGAAGACTGCAAGAAGGAATGTCATGATCTATTCAAGCGGGGTTCTTGATGTTGAGATGGAAGAAAGCACAAGCTGAGCTCGGAGCTGTTGAGATTACAGGCAACCGGAGCAATGTAAAGGAGGTGAGTACCGGCATAGAAAAGATCAACTCCAGGATGCTGAGACAGATCCCCATGGGACTCGGAGAGGCTGACGTACTAAAGAGTTCACTATTGCTGCCCGGAGTACAGACCGTGGGAGAAGCCTCTGCAGGATTCAATGTGCGGGGAGGGAGCATTGACCAGAACCTCATTGTTCTTAATAAAACCCCGATTTTAAATCCATCTCACCTGTTCGGTTTCTTTTCTGCCTTTAATTCCGACCTTATTTCAAATGTGATCCTTTACAAAAGCGGCATGCCTGCAAAGTACGGTGGCAGACTGTCATCGGTAATGGAAATAACCCCTGCCGAAGGAAGTAAAGAGAAAGTGAATGTAAGCGGTGGAATAAGTCCTGTCATGGCCAGAGTAATGGTCGAAGGTCCGCTTGAAAAGATAAAAGGTACATTCATCTTAGGCACCAGGGCTACATATTCTGACTGGATTCTGAAAATGCTGAAGGATTACCGGCTGAGTAAAAGCTCAGCCAATTTTTATGATATTCAGGGACTGATCAGGAGCGAGATCAACAAGAAAAACAGCATTACATTTTCAGGTTATCTCAGTAATGATAAATTTGACTATTACAAGGAATATGCTGTTGACTACAGAAGTCTTGCCTTTACACTGAAATGGGCTCATAGCTTCTCCCAGAAATTATCTGCACAGTTCTATGCCATCATCAGCAATTACAGAAATAAACTTGATTCAAACAGTGACTCAACACTCTACAACACGGTGAACTATAATATTGACCAGAAGATCCTGCGGACGGAGTTTCTGTATTTTCATTACAACAAAACACAAGCTCGAATTTGGAACCGACGCTACATTTTATTCCCTCATGCCTGGAGTAATGGAGCCGTCGGAGACTATTCCACCATAATTCCGAAGAAGCTGGAGCAGGAGAGGGCGCTTGAGCCTTCATTATACTTCAGTGATGATTATGAGGTTTCACAAATCCTGTCTGTATCAGCAGGTATACGAGGTACGTTATTTACAACCTTTGGTCCCGGAACTGAACTACAGTATCAGGATGGTTTCCCGCGATCAGTTGCAAGCATCAACGATACAATCAGTTACAGTAGAGGTGAGGTTATGAAAATCTATCCCGGACTGGAATACAGGCTCTCATCGACGACTGATTATAGCTCCTCATTTATCCATAAAGATGGGTGCACAGAGAGTTTATCAATACATCCATATGATCTCAAACACAACATCAATGTCACCCACTGATACCTGGAAGCTGAGTGACACATATTTCAGGCCCGAGAGAAGCGATCAGCTCTCTTTTGGTATTTACCACATAATCGGGAGGAATGCTGCTGGAGACTTCGGTTGAGGCTTATTATAAAAAGCTTAATAATATACTCGATTACAAAGGGGGAGCAACCCTGGTTATGAACGAACATCTCGAGACTGATGTTATTAATGGCACAGGAAAAGCCTACGGGATTGAACTGATGATGAAAAAGCCGGCAGGCTCACTTACCGGATGGATAAGCTATACCTACTCCAGGACATTCCTGAAGATTAACGGTCAGTATGAGGTTGAAAAAGTGAATGGAGGAAATTTCTATCCTGCAGATTATGACAAACCTCATGATCTTAAGATAGTGATAAATTCAAAATTCTCAAGAAGGTTTAATGCGACTACAAATTTTGTATATAACACCGGACGGCCCATTACTTATCCGGTAGCATTCTATGAGTATAACAATGGGAGCCATGTATATTATTCAGACAGGAATGAATATCGCATCCCCGATTATATCAGGCTTGACCTGGCTGCAACAATAAACGGCAATCTTAAAGCAAAGAAACTTAATCACTCCTCATTAACATTTACAGTGTATAATGTTCTTGGCAGAAATAACCCTTACTCGATCTATTTCAGAACTGAAAATGGTATAATAAAAGGATACCAGATGACAATCTTCAGTCAGCCAATCTATATGCTATCATATAATTTCAGGATATTCGGAAATGCAACCGGTGATTTCTGAGCCGGAAATGGTCATAAGAATGGATATTCCGACATCAGATCTTCTCCCGTTCTTCCATCCATTTCCTCATCTTCTCATGCTCTGTCAGGTATCTGTCTTCAAGTTCACTTACAATCTGCTTAAATTCAGGTTCATTCCTGATCCCGCTGAATAAAGGATTATTTTTGATTGCTGATAACCACATTAAATCAGACTTTTGTTTCATTAAAGTCTTTAAGATTTCACATGCCCTGGCTTTTTCACCTCTTAATGCATAAACGCCAGCAAGGGTAAATGACGACTTATAAATGTCCCACCATGATGCAGAAAATTTCATATTATAATTAGAATCTTCTGTTTGCTTATCAAAATAATATTCCGCATAATACTCTTTCCAGAATGCATTTGCAAGACCGGTATAAGCAAGTGAATATGTTGAATCATATTCCAATGCATTATGAAAAAGGGCTTCTGCTTTTTTAACCGATTGGATGTTTATCCCATCTGGTCCATACTTCATAAGTTCCTCAAATCCCTGTCTGTAAAAATCGTAGGCAGTAAGTCTTCTTGTGGGTGTTTGCTAAATAAGCTCTTTGCCCGTGACTCCTTCTATAAGCTTCACCCTCAGACGGATTGTATTGCCATATTTTTGTCCGCTGCCCTCAACTAAATAACTTACACCGAGCTTATTTGCGATTTCAGGAATGGATGGTCTTGTTTTGTCTTTATACTGGTCTGTGGAGGTTCGTGAAAGAACCCTGAAATCTTTAATTTTTTGCAGGTTGCCAAATATCTCTTCCTTGAAAGTCGAATCAAGTTCTGTCCTGAGAGCTTCAACAAACCCGTTTACCCACTTGTCACCCTTGTTGTCCTTCTGTCGGTAACTGATGAAGACGTCGTATTCAAATTGCCTGATTATGCTTGCCAGTGCGTAAAGATTAACTTACACAATCATCCATTTTGTTCTAAACCTTAAACAAAATTAATCAGGTAATGTTAACGACAATTTTAATTATCCTTCACAATATACCTGATAACCAATGTAGTGGATGCAGGCTAACATACTTATTTATCATGATACTTGTCCCCGGATATTCCACCCCGGGTTGCCGATAGCCATATCTTTTAATATTTGTTAAGATATTTTACTTAAGTGTAAAATTAATTGGCACTGAATACCAGACCGGTACAGGTTTTCCTCCCTGTTTTCCCGGTTTAAAAGCGGGAAGAGTATTAACTACCCTGATTGCCTCTGCATCCAGTTCGGGATCAACACCCCTGAGAATGCTTACCTGGCTTACTCCACCTTTGGCTGTCACACAAAACCTAACAATTACTTTACCCTGTATATTGTTTTCTTTTGGAAGTTCAGGATAATTTGTATTGGCTGCAAGATATTTCTGAAGCTCCAATACACCACCCGGAAACTCAGGCATTTCCTCAACAATTATGAAAGGAAGTTCTTCAGCTTCTGCTTCCTGTACTTCTTCTTTAACTTCAACGACTTCAACAACTTCCTGGTCCTGAACTTCAACCTGTGCATCATCAGCCGTCATGATATCCTGAACATCTTCAGCCTTTATGGAATCAACAACCACCGGGGGAACGTATCTCTGTTGCTGCACAACATCCGATGGCGGGGGCGGAGGCGGAGGCGGGGGAGCAACCTGTTCATCAGGCTGATCGAGATTCTCCATCTTTATCTCCACCTCCCTGTCAGCACGTTTTTGCCTGTCCTCCAATGCCTTTGCATTCAGATATGGAGTTATAACAGCAGTACATACTACTATTATTCCAACCATTAAAGCTACAATTACAGTACGATCGTACTTTTTACGAAGCTGATAAGCTCCGTAATCCTTATTCCTGTTCTCGAATACAATTTCGTCCAAATCAGGATTCATATTAAAGTCTGCCATAACATTTATTTAAAGTGAATACTGGAAAACTGTCTGCCAATCCAAATATACAACTAATTACTTAGTTTTGCAACTAAATAATTAATTATATTTCAAAATAGATTTTTTATCGCTGGGTGCCTTCTCTATCAGCATCAAATAAAAAAACCAGGTCCCAAAGTCCCTGGTTGCACTGATAACTAAATAATATATCGATAATACTTAGTTCAATTGGATCCAGTCCAAAATATACTGATATACCTCATTCTTATTAATTTCATTCAGCATTTCGTGTCTTCCGCCGGCAAAAAGCTTTAAGGTGAGGTTCTTTACCCCTGCTTTCCTGAATTTATTATATACCTCAATAACTCCTTTGCCACTATTTCCTACCGGGTCTTTATCACCTGAAAAAACCAAAACCGGTAAATCTTCCGGCATATTATTGATGTTTTTTTGCTTGTTAACAAATAAAACTGCATTGATCAGATCATTAAAAAATCTGATACTTGAAATGCCTCCGCAAAAGGGATCAGCAATATATTTGTCAACTTGTTCGTTATCACGGCTTAGCCAGTCAAATTTTGTCCGGTTAGGCCTGAAAGGCTTATTATAAGCGCCAAAAGTCATATTATCCATTAATGGAGAAGGACTTTTTTCCTCATTAAATAGCATTAATACTCTTGTCATAAAAACCCCTAAATACCCTAGAAATGCCTGGATTTCCGCCTGTGCCTGAGATTATTGCACCTTGTAAAGTATTGCCTGACTGGAGCATGAACTTTCGTATTACAAAAGAACCACCGCTATGACCAAAAATATAAAGTGGTTTGTCTTTATTTTTTTCCTTTACATAGAGACTTAACTGCCTGAAATCTGAGACCAGCTTATCCCATCCGTTTTTGGAGGCCAGAAAACCGAGGTTTTTTAGACTCCCTGCAGTTTTTCCATGTCCACGCATGTCACTAGCATAAACAGCAAAATCACTTAAGGTCAGAAATCTCGCGAAATCCTCGAACCGACCAGCGTGCTCTGCCATTCCATGTGCAAGCTGGACCAGTCCCTTTATTCTCCCGGCATCATCCGGAAGCCATTCATATACATGAATTTCAATTCCATCAGCTGTCTTTAATTTAAATTCATTTGATTTCATATTGATTTCTGTTCGTGTTTAGCTTTGAGCCGGAGCGTAAAGTCAGGAATAGTAGTATTCAATAATTTAAAATTTGAATCTAAATTACTAAATTGATTTCAAAGCCGGATATTTAATTGGCTATATTAATGTGCTTTATGTAACCCGGTATTTTTTTTGGAGTTCGCTGCTACATTAGCTTTTCCCTGAAAAAGTCAATTGTACGCTGCCAGGCAAGCTCAGCTGCTGTCTTATCAAACCGGGGAGTTGTATCATTATGAAATCCATGGTTTACCCCGTCGTAGATGTAAACTTTATATTCCTTCTTATTCTCTTTCAGTGCCGCTTCATAAGCAGGCCAGCCTTCATTGACCCTCGTATCAAGACCTGCATAGTGGATTAGTAAGGGAGCTTTTATCTTTTGAACATCCTCAGCAGAGGGCTGACCGCCGTAAAAAGGTACCGCTGCTGCCAGATCCGGGATGCGCACCGCCATCATGTTTGCAATCCAGCCACCAAAACAAAATCCGACCACTCCTACTTTGCCTGTACAACCCGGATGGACCTTCAGAAATTCAAATGCCGCAATAAAATCTTCAAGCATTTCTGACTGGTCTCCGCTTTGCCTGTAAGGTTCTTCCGTCATCATCATTCCCAGGGTAGCCGCCAAGGGGTGTAAGAGCATCAGGGGCCAAAGATATGAAACCTGCCAGGGCAGCACGTCGGCCAACATCTTCAATATAGGGATTAAGTCCACGGTTTTCATGAACAACAATAATTCCCGGCAGTTTAGATTGAATATCAACCGGCTTTGACAATAACCCACGGATTTTTCCTCCTCCCTTCGGGGAATTAAATTCTGTAAACCCGGAACTCAGCCTGGGATCATCCGGCTTAATCTGAAGTGTATCTGTATAGTTTGGTAGCATAAAATCCAGAATAGATGGAAGGGTAAGGCCGCCTACAGCATATACGGATAATTTCTCCAGGAACTTCTTCCTGTCTATTTTACTGTGAACATAATCATCATACAAATCATACATCTTCTGATTTATATCCTCTGCAGTAATTTTTTTCATTATGATAGTCTTTTAATAAATGATCCCTTCGATTTCATCCGGCCCCATCCCTTTTCAAAATTCAGTGAATAGCTGGCCTCTTAAGTGGTTTTTCAGTTGATTATGTGATACTTAAATAACAATATATATAAAAAAAAGTTCAAAAAAAGGTCATCCTCCAGATATCCCTGCACCTGATTAAAATATCCTGTCTGTTTTCAACGCGTGATTTTTCAGATACTAAATACCTGATAGCTGTTGAATTTCAAGCCAGATCCTGATAAACAGCGTGCATTGGCAGACAGGCGAAGAGAGTGCATTCTTCTTAAAATTAGAAATTAATTCTCATTATGAAATATGCGGTATTTTTTGCGAATTAAATATCTTACTCATTTTAAGGTTATTGAATATTTTTTTCACTTTAGTATCATTTTTGGATTAATGCAATCAGAATTTGTTTTTGTATAAAATAAAAATTAAAACTATGAAAATTTATATCAAAAACATGGCTTGCATCCGTTGCCAGATGGCAGTCAAACAAGAGCTTGAAAAATTCGGATTGCATCATACGAGGATCGAATTAGGTGAAGTTGAGATAGAGGAAGAACTTTCAGCAGCACAACGGGAAAATCTGAGCCTTTCCCTGAAAAGAATCGGATTTGAACTGGTAGTTGATAAAAGAAATAGTCTGGTTGAAAGGATAAAATCGACAATTATTGATCTGGTCCACTACAGTGACAATCAAATCGAGACAAATCTTTCAGAATATCTCAGTAAAAAACTCAATCACAGTTATACATATCTTTCCAATCTTTTTTCAGAGGAAAAAGGGACAACCATTGAAAAATTTTACCAGTCTCAGAAAATTGAAAGAGTTAAGGAACTGCTGGTTTATGATGAACAAAATCTTACGGATATTGCCTTTAAACTAAATTACAGCAGCGTTGCTCATCTGTCAAACCAGTTTAAAAAAATGACAGGGCTAACACCGTCAAACTTCAAAAATATCAGGGTCAATAAACACGTTACCGTGAGAATCCAGTAGCACTGACCATTGATGGCCCGACAAAAATGACCATCAACAGCCCTGCTGAAAGTGAAATTTAACCTATTTACATTTCATATTTGTTCTCTGTGCTTTTGACGGTTCTGCAAAGGGTCCGTACATTGCATTTTTAAACGAAGCACATGCATCCTCGGTTAATCCCTTTACCTGCCTGTGCAAGTGCCAGCTGAAAATAAAATTTCGCTTTTGCATCGGGACCTCCGGTTTCAAGGGCCAGTCCTTTTTGGGCATATTCTGTTCCCTTGTCGAAATTCTTCTGTTTGTTATATACATCGGCAAAGTAGTAGAAAAGATCTTTGTCGTCTCCATATTTTGAAGCTTTAGTCAGCATAACAATCGCTTCATCAAGCTTATTAGCCTGGCTTGCCTGCGATCCCGACGCACGAAAATATTCAAGCGCCAGTTTGGACGCCTGTTTAACTTTTACCGTATCATTAGTACTTTTAACTTTTTCAAGATATAAATCAATATTTTCCTCAAAGGAGACTGCATTATTCTGGCTTCTGAATATTAATGCCTTATTGTAAATGGCATTTATGTAACCAGGATTAATTACAAGAAGACTGTCAAAAGCCAGCAGTGCATTAGCGTAATCTTTCTTTGTAAAAAACTCGGTACCCAGATTGTAATATCCCTGGACCAGTATTTTCCCGGCATTTTCCTTATTAGGCGCACTCCCATATTTTTCAGCTGCAGCAGCGGCTTTTTTTGCAGCAATTATTGTCTCCTGAAGCCGGTTTTTTTTCGGTTACAGTAGCAGAAGCAGCCTTGACATACAATCCGGGCAACACCTGTACGGCTTTTTGTTTCAGGTCAGCAGTTGTTTCCCCAACCTGATCGGACAGAACCACTACTTTCTCAAAAGCGTCAATGGCAGTTTTAACATCAGTTTGCATGGCCTTAGCCCCTTCATTGTAAGCATTTATTACATCAGTCCGAGTCTGGGCATTGAGGTCTGCACTGATTATAGCAGAGACGACTAAGAATCCCTGCAATTTTCCTAATTATTTCCATATTCATCTTAATCCGGATTAGAAGGTTATCAAAATACTTTTCTCTTTAATGCCTCTAAAAATATAAATTTTATTTGATTTACATGTTTTACAGAACAAATTCATGACTGTATTTTAGGTTAAACAGCACAAACTGACAAAATCCTGAAATAACTCTGTTTTTTATTTGTTTAAGCTTTTCTGGAGCTCGATCATTGGCTGTTGATTTAGTTTTACTCCTCCATCAGATCTGTCAAATGTTATAATCATCAGTATTACCAGTCGAAAATGCCAGGGAGAGAGCTAAAATCATTATCAGATTTGACTTTTGGGATTTCATGAACAGATAACCCACCTCAAACATAGAAATGATAAGAAGACTGAGATGATAGCATACCAGATAATATCAGGAATCCTGTAGACCAGAGCTACTGTAATTCGTTTTGTCTGCAAATCAATCGTTTCATTCAGTGATACCATGAAAAGAGAAACTATGTCCGGATTTTTCAGATCTTCCTTTGTAACCGCTTCAGCATGTTTCCACATTTCATCCTGAAGGGATACTGATTCTTCTATTATAGACTTTATTTTTTCAGGATGTTCAATCAATTCAATCCGCAGATCGACATATTTACGAATCAAACTCCGGACTTCATTACAATGGGGCTCCGGTAAAAATCCGGCTCTCAGAAAAGTTGTCCCGATAGAATTTACTTCATCAAGCAACAATTGCTTCTTCGAATCGAAACGCGAAGCTGTAAAGCCGAATGTAAAGGCAAGCAGGAAACCAAGAAGCGCCAGTGATGCGCCAACTATAGTACCAACAGGTATATCATCCTCTGTGGGTGTATCTTTTCTGTCGTATCCTTGAGATGAAAATCCCCGAATAAATAGAAGCTACAATACTGGCTACGGTTGCTGCAAATATAATCCATAGAGGTGCTGATCCGAAAAAGCTGTTACTGTCCATAGCTGTCGTTGCTTTAATAGTAATTAATAAAGGGTTTTAAAATCTCTGGCTGCACTGGTATGTACATTGGCCCGGCTTTGTTCCGTTATCCTGATTAACGTGGCCCTGAATGTTTTGTTCATGCTGAAGTCAGTAGAATAATTTAAGTGTCTTATCCGAAGGCTTATTGTGTTTCAAGCCTTAAAGGTATGAATAAATATAAAACAGCTGTTCATCCGCCTGATTGAGTGTTCAACCCAGCTAAATAAAAGAGGATTAACCCATTCAGAATGCAAACCTGAAAAAATCCGAGCAGTGAAAATTTATAAGAAATATTAATTATTTGTTAAACAGATTTGATTCTAAGGTAATCCGTAAAACCTTTAGTAAATTGCCGCGCAAGATAATTCTTACATGGAATACAAAATTCTGATTACACTTTTATTTATTGAGCCTGACCTCCCTGTTGTGGTCTCAGGAGAACCTGCATTCTGAATTGGAGAAGAAGCTGGTTTCTTATGCACATGATATGTTGTTTAAACACAGACAGACAATTCAAAAATAAAGAGAGGCAATACAATAGAGTACCAGTTTCTCGCTAATGAAGATCCCATAATTGAATACAAAATAATACGTAATAGTATTATTAATAAAGCCCATAATTATATCGGAGTCAATTATCGCTATGGTCAGTCATCTGAAAAAGGATTTGACTGTTCAGGATTTGTAAAATATATATACAAGAATTTTGGCCTTGAACTGCCTCATTCATCATATTCACTTTACAAAATCAGCAGGCACATCGAAACAACTGAAGCCCAGTCTGGTGATCTGGTTTTCTTTATTACAAGGGGGAAGGGAGTTTCACATGTAGGAATCTATCTGGGTAATAATCAGTTTATACATTCCCCGGGCAGAGGCAGAAGTGTTTCAATTGATTCGCTTACAGCAGGTTATTATAAAAGCCACCTTGTTGGTTTTGGTTCGGTCTTATGATTTACGGCTTACAGGTTTGGATTTGATGCCCAGCAGATCGGATTTTGGATTATTTTTACAGCCTATCAAGATTGAAGCTATGAAAATTGTATCATGGAATGTAAATGGAATCCGCGCCATTGCAAAAAAAACCTTTTTTACTGACCTTGAGCTTCTGGGGCCTGATATCCTGTGCCTGCAGGAAACCAAAGCCCTGAGCCATCAGATTGCTGAAACCCTTGAACCCCTGACAGGCTATCATATCTATTCAAATCCTGCGGAAAGACCAGGCTATTCAGGAACAGTTGTTATCTCAAGAATAAAGCCTCTGAATGTGACAACAGGAATTAATATACAGCAGCATGATACTGAAGGCAGGGTATTGTGCCTTGAGCTGGAAGCCTTTTATCTTGTGAATGTATATGTGCCGAATTCAGGTAGCGAACTCAAGAGATTGATATACAGACAGGAATGGGATAATGCTTTTTTTGACTATCTGAAAGATCTTGAACGAATAAAGCCTGTAATTGTTTGCGGTGACTTTAATGTTGCTCATAAAGCAATTGATCTGGCACGACCAAAAGCCAACTACAATAAAACAGCCGGTTATATGCAGGAGGAGATCGATGGCATGGACAGGTTCACAGCAGGCGGCCTGGCAGATACATTTCGCAGTTTGCATCCCGGCGAAACTGACAGATACTCCTGGTGGAGTTACCGGGCCGGTGCAAGATCAAAGAACATAGGATGGAGAATAGACTATTTTCTTGTAAGCGAGTCTTTTCTGCCATCAGTTCAAAATGCTTTTATTCATGAGGAGATAACCGGATCTGATCATTGTCCGGTAGGAATTTTACTTAAGCTGTAAAAACTGAAAACTGATGGATGAAAATAAAAATGTATCAAAAGGTCAGATGTCAAGAGGCAAAGCATTGCAGGCTATAGGTGCCATGGCCGCAGGTGTTCCCTTTATAAAAAGGGCTATTGACGACCTCAGTATGCCGGGAATCTGGTCAGATCAGGACAGGAGACTCAATGACCCGGTTCTGGCCAGAGCCATAAATGAACTGGAATACCTGACTCCGGCCGACAAATTTATTGTCCAGCGGCGCGGTACACCTGTACTCACAGAGATCCCCGCTGAAAAACTGCCTGCCATAGGACTCACCCGTGAAACATGGAAAATGGAAATCATTCCGGATCCGGAAAGTAATTCCGAGTTGGGCAACCCTTTGACCAAAGAAAGAGGCACTGCAATTGACTGGGAAAGAACTGATGAAGGCGGCGGAGAAAAATCCGGTTCGCTTTCTGCATGTGCTTTCATGTACAAATGCTCCGAGACCATATGGCATGGGATTATGGGAAGGGGTGCCTCTACGCGATTTATTCTGGATGGCGGAACCGAAGCAAAACATCCGCCGGATTTTCTGCTATGGCTACCACAACGGCGACCCGAAACAGGTTTTTAACGGTTCCCTGCCCATCAGCAGGGTTCTGGAGGAGGCTCCGGGCGAACTGCCTGTAATTCTATGCTACAAACTGAACGGAAAATATCTTTCACAAGCCAATGGCGGACCGGTACGACTGATCGTACCCGGATTATATGCCAATCGTTCAATTAAATGGGTGCAGGGAATAACAGTAACCAATAGCTACCATGCTAATGACACCTACGCCGAAGGCAACAATGACGTCGAAAGTCCAATCAAAACCTGTGCTAAATTTATTCAATACACCTGATAAAGTAAAAACCGGTCAACCTTTTGCAATAACCGGTCTGGCTCAGGTAGGTATCAGCGGCCTGAATAAAGTCCAGTATCTTATTCATCCGGAGAATAGTAATCCTGGATCGGAAGAGGATCCAACTCAACAGGGAAGAATGGCACGATGCGATCATCCTTCCGCCACCAGCGAAATGGGGAAGCGATCTTCCGGATGGAAAACTGCCGGATGTAATGCAGATTGATCCCAAAAACCGTCAGCCCTTCACCTGGCCCATTACGTACACAATTGTACACTGGGCTGCCCTGATAACAGTCAATACACCTGGAGAATTCGAGATTAAATGCCGTACAATTGATGCCAACGGGATAGCTCAACCGATGCCGCGTCCTTTTGGCAGATCAGGAACCAACAGGATAGAGGTGGCAAAGCTTACAGCTGCACCGGGATAAAAATAAATGGCACAGGAAGACAGGAAGCCCCCGGAGGAGTATAAGTAAACCTGATTGTCTGAATCCTGTTTTTTGGATCCGGAAGAAATATCTGGATTAATACAGCCTCCGGATATCCAGTTGTTATCAGCCTATCAGAGGGTATTTGAACGATCCCTTCATTAAATTTCCCTTTGCCGACCTTCATCACATTTGCCATGCCGCCACACCACTGACCTCCTGACAAAGCGTTCCATGTAATCATGGCCAACCCTTTTCCATCAGTACTTTCCCATTTTAATTCAATGTCGTACATCACGCCATAATTTCCCTCCAGATCAATGATCCTTCCATTGCTCCCGTCAATACCATTTATCCATGGATCCGCTTTCCCATCTGCAACTATAAGTGATGCAGCGGGCCCCGAGGTTCGGATTGTATCATTTGCAACAACCTTGTAATTGCTTATCCCAAACATGCCCCGGCCGGCATTGACATTGCTTGAAGGGTGCACACCTGTGATTCGCGATGCCGCAGAAGAACCTGATGTAGCAGGATCGGTCTGAACAACACTCACCTCTCCGGGCTGATCAATAACAAATTCATAAATACCATGAGCGAGTTCATCATATTTCACAATATTCTTTTCAAGCTGCTCATCTATCGCAACTATTCTCCCCGGCTTTATAACCATGGGATCTGACTGAGGCCGCGAGTTAAAATAGTCAGTAAGGCCCGACTTGGCAATCTGGTAATAATTTGCGGAAGGTTTCTGGGAAGAATATCTGAGCATCAGCAGATGCATATCCTCAGTACCCGTATTCTTTATTACTGCAGATATTTTCCGTTCAATGCCAGAGGGCTCCTTTATGCCATTTACATTATATAAATACAGGCGGACGGCACCTGGCCTGACTGATTCCCGCACCGCAACAGCTTCCGGAACACGTATATATTCCGGATCATCTGAAATTATGTACTGAGGTCCTGGTAAGACAATCTTCCTGTAATCAATAAATGGAAGCTTTTCACCAAGAAATCCGGCGAGATTTACACAAGCACCCTGACTGGCTTTCAGTAATGCACTATTCTGATCCGGCGTAATGGATTGCGAATTGATTCCGCTGATACCTGAAAACAAAAATGTCATAAGAATTGCAACGCCTTTATAAAGGTTGGTTTTTATCAGAAAAGTATTCATTAGCTGGTTATTTAGAGTGATATTATGCTGTTCTGTTGCGCTTTTTCAGATAATAATGCCAGAAGAAGTAAGCTGCCAGTGAACGAAATGGTTTCCACTTTTCAGAAAGCAGCACAATTTCTTCCTTCGTACCTGCAGGGCTCAATTCCCTCACTGTATTGATTATTGCAATATCTCCGGCTGGAAATATATCTTTTGATTGAAGGCAAAACATTAGATATATATCGCTTGTCCAGATCCCGATGCCTTTGATCCGTGTTAATTGTTTTCGTATCTCAGGTTCTTCTTTGTTTGACAAGTCCTCCAGATTCAATTCACCATCCAGAATAGCAGTTGATAACGCACGAAGATATTGCGATTTTTGACGGCTTATCTGGCAGATCCTCATCTCCTCATCAGTAAGTCTTAGAATACCTGAAGGAGTAAATGCACCCAGATACCCGTTTAGTTTGAGAAAATGAGCATTTGCCGATGATAAGCTGATTTGCTGTTCCAAAATGATCTTTGATAAGGATATAAAACCCGGCGGTCTTGTCCAGGCTGGCGGATCACCGTATTTTTCCCTTATGAAAGCAAAGACTTTATGGCCTTCCGCCAGTTGTTGAATATCTTTTGGATTGACAATATTTTCCATTCCCGGGGTTACTGTAATGTATTTTCCCCCGGCTTTCTGAAGGATGAAACAATAACAGGAATGCTGTCATTGTCAATCATAACTTTCTTGCCGGTAATATCATCCTGATCGCAATAAATCCTCAGGGGTCTGACATTTGGAAGCCTGCTTGTAGCAAGTTTTATTGTATCACCCCATTCTGTTTTTCTGACAACCACACCGTCAACTCCTGTTGCCAGATGAGAATCTTTATCCAGATATATGTCTCCAAGCCTGTATCTGAATATCGCTGCGGTGGTGAGAGCGCTTCCTGTTCCCCAGTGAAAACCCGACTGCCCGGAACGCTCATTGTAACCCGAGTGCCCGTAATTTTCCGCCATTGCTCCGATAAATTCACCATTGAATGTGCTCCCCTGATAATTACGGGGACTGATTTTCCGGTTTTCCGGGATAGCCATCAAAGCAAATGAAGCACGACATGCTGAAACACTTCGCTGAAGATATTCGCTGTTACCTGTTACGAGGTAGAAGTTCAGATATGTCTCGGCAAACTGCGCCTGCCGTGCGTCGGACCATTCTGCATCAGTGTTCTGAACCCCGAAGCCTCCAAAGGCATAAAAGTCCAGAAATGGTGGACTCCATACCTGCTGATATAATGAGAGCAGATTGAGACAATATTCACCCTGTTCAAGATCATGCTTTTCATTAAAAAGGGCATAGCCTTTCAGAAATGCCTCTGCACTCCATTGCATTGAGAGTGTGTTGTGAGGATAAAGCCACGTCAGGGAGTCGAAATCGCTAATTGAATTTGGGGCACACGAAAAAAACACCTCGTAATCCTGGAAAAGACGATCAGGTAAAATCTCCTTTTCAAGAAAAGATAATGATTTTTTCACTGCTGTTCGTGCTTTCTCCTCAAGATCCGAATCGAGCTTTTTCCGGAGTATCATTTCTTCCAGAAACCATGTAGCCATAGCACCTGATGCGCTGTTTTCCATCACCGGATCAGGCGACAAATCAGATATATGCAGTCTGGCCGGGAAGCTTCCGTTTTCAAGCTGCGTCGAAAGTAAACCCCTTGCAAAATCAATAAGGAATTTATTCGTCCCAGGTAGTTTTGTTAACTCATCATCGAAGCGGAGAAGCCATAAGGCTGTCCAGCAGTTATCAGGGACATGATAAAGATCCGGGCCGCCGCCCTGGCCTGAAGAGACCCAACCGTTTTTTTCAGGTACCCATATTGTTGGAAAAAAGCCTTTTCTCTGAGGACTGCATAAAAGGAGGTTCATCGTGGCAAGAGCCTTGCTTTTCCATAGAGTATTGCCTGATTCATCTCCCCACATGTAAAGCCCATAAGCAGTCCTTGCATTATTGAACCATGAATGAAACCAAAGATCATCTTTAAAGTCCCTGCCACGATAGATTCCCGAATTCTTATCTAAAAAAGTTGAAAGCGCTATTCCTCCTGTTCGCGGCTTCGGACCATTGACCCAGTATTTACTGAGTGCCATTCCATAACCGGCTTCAGCATAATGATTGAATGGAACAGCCTGGGGCAGCAGAGAATCGAGATAGGCAGCAGCAAAGGTATTCCACATAAAGGAATTTGTTTTTTTCAGAATTTCAAGGGCTGATGAATGATCAGAATTTATAATGTAGAGACCAAGCTCCGTTTTTTCAGGCAGGAGAAAGGTGGAATCCTTACGCTCGTAGTAAACATGCTGAACAGTTTCATAGTTGGAAAGACCATATGAAATGACAGTTTTGTCATTACTGAATTTCAGATCAAGATAATAAGGTGTTTGAGGATGCGATTTAATAGCCTCAAGGTCAGGTATTACAGCTACCCTGGATTCTTTACCGGAAAGGATAATGGCAGGAGACCTGAAAACATGCTGCGCAATGATATCTTCAGATTTTTTCTTCAGATTGGGAACCCAGTGAAAAGAACTCCTTACTTCATCAAGGTCATCGTTACCAGGAATAAATTCCAGAGGAATCTCAAGATCACGCAAACGATGTGATCCATCAGTTGTAACTGAGATCTTTAATTTAAATATTCCCGGACTTATTGTATCAATTGTATAATCTATCCTGATCCCGGATACGCCTGGATTAATTAAGGTATTTGCTGAATCCCTGACGGAGATATTCTCCGGTACAATTCGTATAAGACCCAGATTGATTGAATCATGTGTCCCCTGCTTACAGGAATCGAACATCAGCAAAACGATAGCCAATACAGAAAGGAGCCTTAGTGTCGGAGCCTTCATCTGGCTTATACCTGATTTACCGGTCATTTTATAGTTACATATTTATATTATTGTTGAACTAAAATTATGAATTATAAGTCCAATAAATTAAATTTGATTTATAAAAGTGAAAGTGTTACACCAATAATATACTCAATAATCACAGGCGGCAACTGCCATTTACTTCCTTCTGGATTGTATTGCAGATTTTGACCAACACATCAAATTCAGGTAAGTGCCGCCTTCTTTATTTTCAAATCTACACTTTGGCCAAATCCTTTGCTATGTGAATATTGACCCCTGGTTGGGGAGGGTTTTGAACTATTTAAAATTGGATAAGGCCAAATCCTTATTCAGAAAATAAATGATTATCAACCCTTAATAAATCCCTTTTTTTTCAGCTCCTTTCTTACCGTACTGACAATCCCTTTCATTGCAGAGTCTATCTTTTTTGCACTCATCGATGCAGTAACTCCTGACCATAAGAGCTTTTTTGACTCGAGCGAATATATGTTTGTTTCAATTATATAATCCTTCGGACTATTTACATCTACATTGGAAGTTGCATTTCTTTGATAACTGCCAATTTCATATGATACACCAGAAGTATATCCGTATGGTGAACTATAACCATAAAATGTGGAGTAAGATGTACCCGGATTTTTAGTTTCGGTCTGGACGACAGCTTTTACACGCATCATAATAATTCCGTCAAAACCATCTTTTATAAGTTTCTCCACAAGCTCCTTTTGTGCTGTATCAGCAGGGGTAAGATAAGAATACGACGGAACAGGATTTAAATTCTTAAGCTGCTCAACAAGCTGGTCCTCTGCAGGCTTTTTGTACATCTCATTTCTCGCCTTTACAATAACAAAGACCTTGCTAAAGGGTTTGATCTGTGTGTTTGCCAATGACGGGTCTGACCAGCTTTTCCGTAACTGTGTTGAAGTCGCACAGCCAAACATTATACCTGTCAAACTTAAAACCAAAAGCAATTTCTGATACCTTTTCATATTCTATTGATTTATTATTTTTTATACGTGCCTGAAATTTTATGCTTTCAAATATACTTGAAAATACTCCAATATTCATATTTCGGAAATATGGGCCTCCTATTGTGTGAATTTAAAAATCAATCCGCGACGATACAGACATTTATTCAGAAATAGATCTCTGTCAATATATTTTCGTCCGGGACGCCCTTGTCCCTTAAAATATGATAAACCTCATAAATCATATTATTGTTCCCGCACACATAGAATAACATATCAGGGTTAACCCTGTAACCAGTCAGAAACCTTGTAACTCTTCCTTTTCTGCCCTCGTAGCTCTCTTTTGACGTACAAAGAATATAGCGGGAAGGATCATAATCTTTCCTTTCGTATGCTTCATTAATATAACGGACTCCATGAATAAGAGTATAATTAATTCCGGGATATGATCTGACAAAACTGTGAAAGGGAGAAATACCTGTTCCCGATGCAATAAATACAAGTCTCCTGGAGAACAAATCGAAGGACTCAATTCCAAATGATCCAAAGGGTCCGTTAACCTGCAGCAACTGACCCGGGGCACTCTGTTTCAGTTGCAATGATACCTTGCCATCAATGACTTCCCTCACAAGAATTTCGAGGTAATCATCCTGTTCACCACTATAAACTGAATATTCACGTTGATCTAATTCTCCCTTCAAGCCAACAATAATATGCTGGCCTGCCCTGAACTTAATATCTCCACGCTCAAGCCTGAGGACAAATGTTCTCTCAGTTAAAAAACGGAGTTGAATGATTTTATGAAAGTCTGTTGAAACAGCAGGATCTGAATCTTTCTTTTCTGTATGCACGATAAATTAATTCCATTTAAGCCCGAAGAATGTAAACAATAAGTTTGTTCTAATGTTCAAACTCAATAATTACTCGTATCGTAATGCCTCTACCGGATTCCTTGTCGCTGCCCTGAGGCTCTGCCAGCTCACGGTAACAAGCGCAATGCCAATTGTCAGAAAACCTGCCAGTACGAATATCCACCATCCCAATTCTGTTTTATAGGCAAAATTCCGGAGCCAATTGTGCATTACGTACCAGCCGGCAGGAGCGCCGATTATATAAGCAATAACAACCCATTTTATAAAAGTTCTGTTAAGCATTATTACAACCTCAGATATTGTAGCACTATATATCTTCCGGATACCTATTTCCTTGGTTCGCAGTCCGGTAGTAAATATTGCCAGTCCAAACAACCCCAGACATGAAATTATTATTGATAGGAGTGCTCCTGTAAGGATGATCTTTTTCCACTTAAGCTCAGATTCATAATTCCTGATGTTGACAGAATTCATAAGATCATATTCGAAAGGACGTTCCGGCATTACCCTGAGGAATGTTTCCCGGATAGTTTTCAATGCCTTTGCAGTCTGCCCGGCCTTTGTTTTTACCCAAAGATCACCCGATCCTTTTCTAATCACCAGAGGGCCTATTTTTTCTTTCAGCGAAGCATAATGATAATCCTTAACCATGCCGACAACTCTGAATTTCACACCGTCATAATAGTCAATAATCTGGCCGATCGGATCTATGCCGGATGACTCATTCCATCCTGCTTCCCTTGCAAACGTTTCATTTATAATTACAGCCTGAGCCGCATCGCCTGAATAATCCTTTGAAAAGTTCCTGCCCCTGATAATTGGTATCTGAAGGGCAGGCAGAAAGTTTTCGTCCATCCAGTTCATTGCAATGTCAATCTCCCTTTCGTTGTTATTTACCTTTACTATTGTAGAATTCTTACCGAAATCCTTTACGGCTGTTGACTCAATTGAAGGCTCTTTTGATAACTCCAGTTTCATCAGATCAGTTACAGCTGTATGATCTCCTCTCCCTAAATGCACAATGATCACATCATCATCATTGTAACCCAGGTCTACATTCGTCAGGAACCTGAACTGGGCAAAAATACCCACAATACTGATTATTAATATGGTAGCCAGGGTAAACTGGATAATAACCAGAGATTTTGCCAGCCACTTTTTCCCTGTTTTGCGATGACGGTTATACAATGTGTCTATTGGATTGAAGCCTGACAAAATTATTGCCGGATAAATGCCGGCAGTTAATCCTGTTATTAGAAAGAGTATTAAATAGACTGCAATTAATTTGAAATCGAATAAATACGAAAAGCTTAAATTCTTATTCGCCATCTCGTTAAAGAATGGCAATACAGTTGGAACTATCATAATCGCAACAGCGAATGCTATAAAGCACAGAATAAGAGATTCACCAAAGAACTGCCACATAATTTGTGAACGGTTTCCGCCACTGGCTTTCCTCAAGCCAATCTCCTTGCCTCTTTTTAATGAATGGCTTACCATCAGATTGATAAAATTAATACAGGCTATGGTAAGTATAAACAGGGCAATTGCGCTCAGAATATAGGAGTAAATCGGATCACTGCTTCCTGCAACGCTATTATGACCTTCAGAATCTATTGAATCAAGATGAATTTTCAGCAGAGGCTCAAGACCAAAATGGATCTTATCCCTGAAATTATATTTTGCCTTCATCTCTGCCAATTCAACAGCAGCTTTGCTTAAAAATACATTGTCAAGCTTCTGTTCTACCGAATTGAAATCGGAATTGGGATTCAACACAATAAATGTAGCCATATAAAAACCTATCCAGGCATTATCTGTATACAGCTTCAGATTATATTTGAAAGGAAGGAGTATATTGAACTGAATTGTTGAATTCTGTGGAGGATTTTTGGCAACTCCTGTTATCACGAAGGGCTCGAATGTTTCATTTATCTTCATTTCAAGCGTCTTTCCAACTATATCGGTAGTACCAAAATATTTTAATGCAGTTTTTTCTGATAAAACCATAGAATGGATATCAGACAACACTTTTTCCGGATTGCCGGAGATGAGCGGAAAAGAGAATACTGAGAAAAAATTTTCATCTGCAAACGTGGCTTCAAGCTCAGTTACCTCCCCTTCATGACGTATTATGAATGGATTTGATTGCAACCGTATGAAGGCTTCAACATCAGGTATTTCCTCCTTGAATGAAGGTCCTACTATCTGGTTTGTAAGACCAATAAGACGGGTAGATTCTTCATTGGTCATCCTTGCTGTTACACGATATATCAGATCTTTTTTAGCATGAAACCGGTCGAAACTCAGTTCGTCTTTTGTAAATAATAAGATTAACATGCAAACTGTCAATCCAATGCTGAGACCCGTAATATTGATTACTGTAACTATTTTATTCCGGAGCATGCTCCTCAGGGAAGTTTTAAAATAATTGAATATCATTTACTATTTTATGGATAATTCATGGTTTATAAATCCAGGAATAGTCTGAAAATACAATCAGGACACCCTGGTAATAATTTTCATGCCATAATTATGCCATAAATGTATATAGGTGACCTTCAGCTGACTGAATATTCTGACAGCTAAGAGGTGTAAATATATTTTACAAATTATCGTAAAAACATTTTACGAATCGCCGATAAGGGGAATAAAAAAGAAAGGATGCTACAGATATCATGCCGATACTTCTCCCGGCCTGCATGACATATCAATCTGTAACATCCCTTCCTGCATTCACATTAACTAATACAGTAGTAAATTTCAGCCCATTCTCTTAGTAACGGAGTGAGTCGGCATCCATTTGCTTTACTGCATAATTCTTATAGTAATAAAGATTAACATGTGTCTGAGAATTTGGATCAGCATTCTGAGGCTTAATGACTACAAAATTCATTGTTGTAAGCTTATTATTATGGTCAACCCATGTACCTGAGTTTGCATAAATTGATTTTAGTCCCTGATAATTCTCTGAGACGATAATTGTCGGAACGTGAGTATGCCCGAAAACAACAATCCTCTTCTCAGATTCAGGATTCAAAAAGTACTGTGTCTTTGCCTGATCATCTGTCTTGTTATTGTCATCCTGATCTGCAATCGCCTGAGCTGCAGGAAATTTGACTGCAACATTATTCGCATCTTCACGCTGATCCCAACTATCCTGTATTCCTTTAAAAAGATTCATATCTATGAATCCTCCTGGTGTCATCTGATATGGCATTACATCATCAATTGAATAGTTCTCAGTGAATCCGTTGATATTTGTAACAATGACTTTTTCATCAAATTTGCTTTCAATTGGAAAAAGAGACATTAAACTTACCCAGCCCTGATAGTACTCGAATGCCAAAGTCTGGCTTTCATTACCCGGGACATTGGGTGTTACTACCGGCATAGCGCCTCCGGCTTTTTTGCAACCCTGTTTTACAGAAAGTGCAGCTATTCTTGTGAAAAAATATCCCGGAGGCATTATTGAACCCGTAGCAATATTTACATTTGAAATAGGGTCCGGAGCACATGCAAAATTGTACCTGTGACCATGTTCAATGGCAAGAATGGATAAATCATCAGGAGTGTATGTACCCAAACCCTGCTGCAGGTCACGCGCCTGGTTAATGCCAGGAAGAATGAGGTCTACGTTCTGTGAGGTGATAGCCAGATCATGATTCCCCGGCAGATAGGTAACTTTAATGAGACCATCCTGGATTATATGGTTGAAGGCATCAAACACACCTTTGTTTGTCAGGGCAAGACGCTGTACAAAATCGCTCTGAGCCAGACCGGCATAAGTATCAATATTCGCCGGAACATACCATTCATCTATCAGGTCACCCGCAATAACAAGCTCCTTGACATTCTGACTCACCCTTATCTGATTGAGCAGATTCTCGAGAGGTGCCCGATTATCTTTACATTCGGCATACTCGAGGTCGGCACCAAGATGCATGTCACTCATTACAACAATCATTGTTCTTTCAGAAGTGCCATCGGAGAAAGGATTTATAACAGGATCCGGATCCGATTTATTACACGAAATGAAGAGACTTAAAAACATCACCAAAATAAATGACTTTAAAATGATCAATAACTTTTCCATGTGGTTAGTATTAGATTTTATAATAAAAGAATTTTGAGATCCCCGTTTTTTTTAGTGGATTCGGCTTCCACTTTCATGTCTGATATTAGTACTCTGATCAGATCGCCAATAATTTCAGAATTATGGCCAGCATTGTACAATTTGCTGCTCTACAGGGATCAAAAAAAGGAAAGGAAAGGTTATCAAACACTGGTTCAATATTAGGAAGTTAATTTACAACGGAATAAAATTTTGAAGGACATTTCATGGACACCAGACAAAATCAGACCGGAAGCTGAAAGAATGTCTCATGAGATTCGCTTTTAGTCTGACTTCTGAAAAAGACGATGCGAAAGACCTTGTTCAGAAAACCTTTAATGAAACACTGATCCGACAACATAAACTTTAAACAGGAAAAACCAGCTCCCGGGAAGATAATGATCAGAATTTTACTCCCAGCGACAATCCGGCTCTTATACCTCCCCATGGTCCGTCAAAGATCATATTTACCTTATCAGCTGTAACATTTACAGTCTGTTTAAACATTGGAATATCGATATTATTCAGATCATCCGCTATATTTTGCTGGTCTGTTTCGGACAGAGGAGCAGAGGGCAAACTGTTGTAGACACCTGAACTTACACCGAAGTGCGGCCCGAGTATCCACCAATCCAAACATATCCGCTTACCCAGTGTCCATTGCGCTCCCAGCATGAATCCGCCCGTATGTGATGACACATTGCCTGAGGAACTCAGAATGACCTGATCTCCGGCATCTGTATCATAAGGTATCAGAGCGTTATCGAAAGTGTAATGTCCGTACCTGTAAAACAGTGCGAAATAAAAGCCATTCCCATATCTCTTTTTCCCTGTATAAAATCTGATCTCGGGTGTGATAGCGTAGTTCGCTATGAGAGTATTATTAATAATATTTTGTGCGTCAGGATCAGTTATATCGTACCATCTTATGATATCGTCGGCATAGGGAATGCCTGTTTCCGGCATTATCCTTATTGCTAAAGCGGCTGACACAGTTCTGTTAAGGATCCTTTCATACTGTAGAGAGAAGTTTTTTATCAAAGCAGAAGTAATATTGAACTTAATTAAATTCTTCCGGATCCCTGAGGCATCAGAGGAAGCAGACAATCCGGCCTCCTGCGCTATTAAAGTATCAGCAGGCACCACAGGCAATACATCCTGAGTCTTTATGCTATCAGCGGGAGACGGAGCCGGGACATCCTGAGCCTTTACAGCAGTCAGAGTACAAGCAATGAAAATGAAAGGCAGGAGTGATTTTTTCATGGTAATAACAGATTTGAAAACAAATTCAGATTATTACCTTAAATCTACCTAATTCATTTTTAAGACAAAAGCTATTTTTGATCAAAGACGAAATTGAATTGATAAATGTACCTGCAATGCCAGACTAATTCAGGCTCCGTAAATTTGTAATTGCTTCGGGTACATATTTATGCACCCCTGCCACAATGGAACACGAATCCATATCCCCGCAATCCCCGCATGTCTTAAATCCTTTTGTCTTTACACAATTTCTTATTTCACACTCGGCGCAATGGCTAAACTTGACACCCTCTTCCCTGCATCCTGTACAGTTTATCATTTCATATGAGAGGTTTGGAGCATTAAAGGCAGCACTCCATTTTTCAGCGGTGGCTTTCCGGAGTTCATCATCATTACTGATGGTGGCAATCCTTGCATCACACGTGGCACAATTTAATCCGCAACAGGAAATGAGCTTTTCCATGACTTTAATTTTTTTTAGAAATTATACGAAATACCGTTGATGAGAAATTAATCACTATTCATCAATCAAGTTACAAATTTCTGAATAATCCATATTAATGTTTGAAAGAAATCAGGACCTGACTTAAAAAAAATGACTTTTCCCTGAGGCATTTTAAAATTTCCAGCTAAGCTGTGTGCCGAACATCCTTGGAATGCCTGGAATCTGAGTGGGATCGCCGAATAAGCTGCCTGTATTTCCGGCACTTACAATATATTTTTCTTCAAGCAGGTTGTTCACAAAAAAAGCAAGTGTAACTTTTTTATATTCAACCCCTGTTCTCAGATTTAACAGTCCGTATGCAGCCTGTTCCAGTCCGGGAGTATTGGCATCCTCAAAAAATATTTTTGTCTGGTATGAATATGAGGGCGTTGCAAACAGAGATATCTGCCGGCCGACTCCAACCCTCCCGTTAATTCCAATGGCAAAACTATTCTCCGGAGTGAGCCTGAACATATTGTTGGCATAATTCTGATCGTTTCCGTCAACATCATTTTCAGCAAACCTGGCATGGATATATGCATAATTTCCAAAAATCTGCAGGCCCTTCAAAATTGAATATTTCACACTCGCCTCAGCGCCGTAAGCCGATGCCTTTCCACCGTCTTTAATAATATAATTGAATTCCCCGGAACCTGGATCAGCTACCCAGGCGGAGGTTTGAAAATTCAGATAATCATGGTAAAAAAGGCCAAGATCAAACCAGAAATTCTGATGTATGGCTGTTTTGAATCCAAGGTCGAAGCTGTTGACGATTTCGGCATCGAGTATCTGTTCCTCTCCTGCTGAGGTAAACTGAAGAACTTTCGGACGTCTGCCATTAGAATAATTGGCAAAAAGTGTGGCATTCTCATAGGGGGAATATTTCAGACCGGCACGATATGTAAATGCAAGAGTCGATGTGCTGATCTCCTGCTCCTCAACAGGTTTAAAAAACAGGTTGGGGTAGTTACCCGTCAGAAAGCCGAGTGTTGAGGGTTCACCACCCGTCATTTTTGCACTATTAGTCAGGCTTATCCAGTCATTAATAATCCGCACTCCTGCTGTAATACTTAATTTATTGGTTATTTGATAATTGGCATCAGCATAGCCTTCAAGAGCCTGATTTGCAGCATCATTATTGTTCTCTTCCTGATGATCGGTTACAAGAGGAAGCCCTGCCAGAGAGCCCAGCAGAGGGTCGTTTGGAAGGTTTGTTACAGGATTTGGCTGGCCATCAGGAGTGACCAGACCACCGGTATTGAAGAACAAATGGAACATATCCTGTTCATTTGGAGAGAACCAGTAATTCTGGCTTGCTTTTTCTGTCCAGTAACTCACACCTATGCTGCCATTCAGCTTATTTTCTATTGTATAGTTATATCTCAGCTCCTGAAAAAACTGGCTGGCGCCATCATCTTCGCTCATATCAATTGCTGCTGCCGCTGTTCCGTCTCCATCCCAGCGGGTATAACTGTCAATTTTCCTGAAAGAGCTTATCGATGTGAGGTAGTTATTTGAATTAAATGAATGTTTCATCGTTAATGTCGCATCAAAAATATCCCTCTGGTTTGCAAGGTTTTTTCCCTGTTCAAGTGATGAGGTATAGCCAAAAGGATCAGTGCTGCTATTTGTGTTTGGATAATTCATGCTCATAAATCCAAGGCCTGGATTATCATCTTTCTGATAGTTAAGCACAAGGTCGATTTTGTTGTGCAGGGCTGGGAGATAGCTCGCTGAAAGTCTGCCAGCTACAGTGTTCCTTCCGTTTAATTTACCTCCAAAAGTGTTCTCTATATAGCCATCCCTGTAATCGTAAATCGCAGCTGCCCGAATCAATAATTTGTCCTTTATTAACGGGATATTCATGGCACCTGTTAACTCTTTCTGATTATAATTTCCTAATCCTGCTGTAACATATCCGCTGAAATCCTCTGAGGGCTTCCTGCTGACATAATTGATCGCCCCAATCTCGGCGCCTCTTCCAAAAAGGGTTCCCTGAGGACCTTTCAGGACATCAACCTGCTGCATATCAAAAAGTTCAACGGCTGCTCCGTTCGCACGGCTTATCGGAACATTATTATAGAATACTGAAATCCTTGGTTGTGCAGCAGGGCTCACCTCATCACTTGTTAATCCACGGATTACAAAACTCGGACGGTCAGTGCCCTGCATCCTGATCTGCAGACCGGGAACAAAGACTGCCAGTTTATCGAGTTCGTCAATGTTGTTGTCTTCAATAAATCCCGCATCTATTACACTCATTGTAATCGGAACATCTGCAATCTGCTGTTCCCTTTTTTGTGAGGTTACTGTAATGCCTTCCAGGTAAATATCACTGTTTTCAAGGGTCACATCAAGCAAATTCTGGCCTGATTTAACCTCATATTCAGTAGTTTGTGTCTTATAACCAACAAAGGAAACCTGTACTTTCAGATTACCTTCAGGAAGCTTGTCAAAAAGATACTCTCCAGCTTCGTTTGAATTAACCCCGTATTTTGTGTCAACAATTATTACGCTTGCTCCCGGTAGTATATTATTAGCTTTATCGAGTATTTTACCATGCAGGGTATTTGTCTGTCCCTGAACCTGTGAAGCTGCTGTTAACAAAAAGAAAAGCAAAACGAAAAATGTCTGTTTCATTATATTAAAATTTCTGCAAATGTTAAAAAAATTGTCCTGTTATGGACATCTCAATAAAATAATTTTCAATATCCCTGCTTATAAAGAGATAACCAATAGATTAATCTTTTGTTAATCAATTATCTTCTTTAGGCCGATTCAGGGAGTACTATACTTAAAAGATATTAAACCGTTTTAAACCTTAACTTTGGGAACTTTTATCATAATATAAAAATTTCTAATTATGGCAAAGCTGTTCACACCTCTTACAATAAAGGATATCACCCTGAAAAACAGGATAGTAATGTCACCCATGTGCCAGTATTCTGCAACTGACGGGTTCACAAATGAATGGCACCATGTACATCTTGGCAGCAGGGCTGCAGGAGGTACGGGACTAATAATTACAGAAGCAACATCTGTTTCTCCAGAGGGAAGGATCTCTCCGAGCGACCTTGGAATCTGGAAAGATGAACATATAAACGGTTTAAGACAGATTGTAAGCTTTATTCATCAGCAGGGAGCGGTTGCCGGAATACAACTCGCCCATGCAGGAAGAAAAGCTTCGTGTGCCGTGCCCTGGAACGGAGGAAAACAGCTGGATGAAAAGCAAGGCGGATGGCAAACTGTTGGACCGTCAGAAATACCATTTCTCTCTGGAGACAGGGCTCCTTCAGTCCTTGACAGGAATGGCATCAGAAAGGTGGTTTCCGATTTTAAAGCTGCTGCGAGACGAGCTGTGGATGCAGGTTTCGACATTGTTGAAATTCATAGCGCACATGGATACCTCCTGAATGAATTTCTGTCTCCCCTCAGCAATAAACGTTCTGATGAGTATGGAGGCTCATTTGAGAACCGTATACGCCTGTTAAGGGAAGTTACAGAGGCTGTAATGTCAGTCTGGCCGGCTGAAAATCCTGTTTTTGTAAGGATCTCAGCAACTGACTGGACTGATGGAGGATGGACACTGGAAGACAGCATAAAACTTGCATCACTCCTGAAAGAGATGGGTGTTGACCTGATTGATTGTTCTTCCGGCGGCAATGTATTCAATGCTAAAATACCAGTCAGTCCCGGGTATCAGGTTCCCTTCGCCGGAGCAGTCCGAAAAACTGGAATTCTTACAGGAGCTGTAGGTTATATCACTGCTGCCGGACAGGCAGAGTCAATACTTCATGAAGAAATGGCCGATCTTGTATTTCTGGCAAGGGAGTTACTGAGAAACCCCTATTTCCCGTTAACCGCAGCACGTGAACTCGGTGCAGATATAACCTGGCCTGTTCAGTACCTCCGGTCTAAATAATTGTTGAACTTATAAATAGGAGTGCTTTCCATGACAGACCGGTGTCTAACTAATAACCTGGATTAGCTTTGAGGTATTCAAGACGTTCCCTGACAGTATCCAGATATTCACGGGTGAAGGTCATCCTCGAATCATTTAAATTATCGAGAAATTTCTGATAATAATAAATTGCATTCCCCCTGTCGTTTAATTTTTCATCACAGATATTGCCTACTATCATATAAATATTGGGATCGGGCTTGAGATCCAGCGACTTCAGATAACTCTTAACTGCTTCTTTGTACATCCCACCGCCTTTCTGTGATTCTGCATATAAAATGTAAGTCAATCCAAGTTGTTTACTTACCGGTGTAAGAATGCTTATAACCTTGTCATAATAATAAATGCTCTTTTTCATATCCTTCAGATTATAATAGGACTGACCTAGATAACTGCAGGTCTCATAGTCAGATGAATCCTTCCTGTATGCCTTTAAAAGATACCTGATTCCCTCCTCAGGCTGAAGATTATTGCAATAACCTATGCCGATTCTTTTGAGATATAATTTTGAAGAATCACCCGAAGCCAGGACTACCAGATAATCATCAAGCGCTCTTTTTGTATAATGTTTTGAATAGTACAATGCAGCCCTCCTGATATAAAGATCTATATCCGTAGAATCAATCGCGATTGCTCTGGTCAAGAAGCTGGATGGATGTATCAGATCTCACGGCCAGAGAATAGAGATAAGCTAAATTCTTTAGCGCTGTCAGATTCTTCTCATTTATTGATAAAGATTTGTTATACAACTCAGTAGCATAACTGAAGTTTTCTTTTTTTAAATGTGCGAATGCAATTTTATCGATATACAGCGTATTTAATGAATCCCTGATCAGAAACCTTTCCCGTAGATATCTATAGCTTCATCATATCTGTTTGACTGCATGTATATACCGGTCAGATAATACGCGTATAGCCAATTCGTGGAGTCTGCTTCATAAAGCCTCTTAAATACAGGTTCAGCCTGGCTGAATTATATCCCGCCCATAGTATGCTTTTGCAAGAGTGAAATCATATATTCTGTTCCCGGGGCTTAGTCTGCAGCATTATAAAAATATTTTAGCGACAGGTCATCATCCAGCGTGTTCTGATATGCTATTCCCAGCCTATAATGAATCTCAGGATTAAGACTGTCATTTACAAGAATCTGCTTACAGGTATCAATTGCCTTATAATAATCTCCCTGCATAAGCATCAAATCAATTCCTGAAGTAGCTGATTTATTCTGGGCTGCCAGGGGAGTGAGTACAGAACAATCAGCAGAAGACAAGTAATTTCGATTTCATAGACTATATGTATTAAAATTAACCATAATTAAGTACTTTCAGACTCCCTTATGATTTTTGCAATTCAATACAAAGATATAACTAATTATTTAGTTATACACAATATTTTAGAAAAACAGGAATTTATTATTCCTCAGACCTCTTCTTCTAAAAATGCAGGGGCTCAGGGGCCAGCTCATGCTGGTGGTCTGATAATCTTATAACTTGTCCTTGTAAAATATGCAAACCAGGCTATTATCCCCAGAAATTTAAAGCCATCCTCAAATACATAAAGCTGAGTAATATCGATTCCCCAGAGCATCAATGATATCAGTAAGCACAGATGTCCGAATGAACAAAATGCAAGTATCAAAAGAATATAATCCGTCGTCAGTACTATTTCCCGAAAATATACTACAAGAGCTATAGCTGAAAGTCCGTAGAATACAAAGAATACCTTCTCATCGATATTCAGATATTCAGGAAAGACAACATCGTGTATCAGGAAGAGATCATCAGCAAGCATGAGGAGTGTTATAAGACCACCAGAAAAGAGGAATCAGGTCTCCCTGGCAGGCCTCTTCTGCAAAGCTGAAATCTTTGAAGCAAAAAAAAGAACTGCTGCTGTTGCACACCAGAATATTACCCCAAGATTGGACAATATTCCCACATATGATTTTCCGTTCAGTGTCTGTATCGGATCCCTTGAAAATACTTCAAATTGCAATATCGTTTTTATACTTTGTCAGCCAGAACATTATTGCAATGAATAATATCCCTGGTATAAAAATTACAGCCATTGTCAGAATGGAGTTTTTTTTAAACAGATTCCGCAAAGACAGATTTTCCATTTTTCTGATTTTGGTTTCAAACCATCTAGGCTGCAAATACATTAAAATTTGAAGCCTACCTTTCGCAAAATACAAAGCTCCGCTAAAACCCATCTGTACAGAATCCCATATACCTCCCGATTCAGTTAAGCCCGGGTCCTGTTTTTCCGGATAGGCATTCAGAATATTTACTCCTCCGAATAGTGAAAGCTGAAATTCCTCAGATTATACCCGGCAGAGAGATCCATAGTAATCTTGGATTCATATGTATCTATTTCACCCGGATCAACAACGTTATCTCCATTGTCATTCCAGTTAATAAGTTCCACCTTCCCAAAACTGGGTAAGCTTCATATTTGCCATGAAGTTCCCTTTTGTATAATCAATCCCGAAATTAATCTTGCTTTTTGGTGCTGATGCCAAGCAAGAAATATTGTTCCCTGAGTCCGAAATAAGTATCTTCTTTTCCCTGTAATTTGTCGTTTGTATAGATTTTGTCAATTACCATATTATTGAAATTGGCAGCAAGTGAAAATCTGAGGTTATTCTGACCGGACAGACTGATCGAATAGGCAAGAATTGCATCAACCCCTTTCGAAGTTGTATTTACTGCATTTGTGAAAAACTGGGCGGCGCCTATATTAAGATTTGTAAGATCATCTCCTATCAGATCATCATCGCTGTAAAATGCACCTGTAAGCACAATACGATCCTTGACCTGTACATAGTAACCGTCAACAGTTAAAGTAAAAGCATTCACTTTAGCGTAAACCCCAGACCGGCATTTGTCGATACTTCCTGTTTCAATTTTGGAATACCCAAGTTCGCGGGTGATCGGACTGTTGTTTTTTGCAATAATCTTATCAATAGCCTGACCTGCTACAATATCTGTAAAGGTTGTGTTGAAATATAACTGTGCAAGTGAAGGAGCCCTGAAGCCGGAGCTAACTGACCCGCGTCAGCGAAAAGTTATCTGAAATTTTATACCGTGCGGCCAGTTTGCCATTTAATGTATTGCCAAAATCGCTGTATTGTTCATAACGGGCTGCAGCATCAACTACAAATTTCTTTGTTACATCCAGTTCAAGATCAACATAGGCTCCGAAGTTGCTGCGCGACTCCCTCAATTCATTCCCCGGCTGGAAGCCCGGGAAGCCCTGTGAGCCACCGGGTCTGAAAGTTGTATCAATGCTTACTATCTCCCCTCCGTCGCCTAACACAGTGTCAATGGCAAAAATCGGGTGGCCGTAGGTTTTATATGATGCCTCTTCACCGGCTGCAATCTGATAGCTCTCAATCCGGTGTTCAGCACCGAATGCCACATTCAATCCTTTGGCGATCTGTGGAAAGAGCCTCGAGATATCCATTACTGTCGTATTCTGGGCAAGTGAAAATCCTCCGGCATCGAAACGGGTGGGCGATTTTGTCATCAATGATGAGTTGAGTGTATTGTCAACCATATAATGGAAATTATTGGCTCCAAAGGTGTTGTTAACATCTACCTTCCACCCGCTGACAAGGGTTTTCATACCAATCGAGAGTGATTTATCAGTAATTACTGATTGAATCTGCGGATCAAAACCGTTCGGATAGATCTCCACAACATTACGTTCCTCATCGGCAGCACGGCTGAATGCAAATGCATCGGTATAACGGTAATTAAATCCGCCAAACATATAAAGTTCAGTTTTTGCCCCGGCATAAAATGATGAGTTGAAATAGGTACCAAAATTTTCTGACGCTGCATCTCCGAATTTATTCCTGTAAACTCCATTCTCAAATTTCGAAGGATCCGCCCTTCTGTAAGTATGGTCAAGCTTAGCATAGTCAAGAGTCACATTGACAAATCCTTTCTCACCTATTTTTGTTCCATAGTTTCCATTTACCTGTGTAAGCATGCCATCTGTTTTCTTATCTTCCGGAAGAGTATTGTACTATCAGGAGGAGAGGCATTTCTGAAACCGGTTGAATAGCTTCCGGTAAAAACATCCACGTCAGATTTCAATACAACATTTATAACTCCGGCAATTGCATCTGAACCATATTGGGCAGCAGCTCCGTCACGTAAAATTTCTATATGATCAATAGCTGAAACCGGAATTGCATTCAGATCCGTACCGGTATTTCCCCTTCCGCGCGATCCAAAAATATTTATAAGCGAAGACTGATGCCTGCGCTTTCCGTTGACAAGAACAAGAGTCTGATCGGGTCCAAGGCCCCTGAGTGTAGCAGGATCAATATGATCGGCACCATCGGCTCCCGATTGTTTATTTGAATTGAATGAAGGCGCAACATATTGAAGCAGCTGGTTCACATCCGGCTGACCGAGTGTTTTAACCAACTGGGAAACTTCAATTATATCAACCGGAACAACACTTTCAACAGCAGTCCTGTTCGGACGCCGCGAACCTACAATTTCAACCGTTTCAAGAACATTATTGTTGACCAGAACTACCGTCACTTCCGTCTGCTTTCCAGCAGTGATCTCCTGGCTCGCCATTCCAACAAAGCTGAAAACAATAATTGAGTTTTCATCTTTATACTTCAGCGTGATAGTTCCCTGCTGCATCACTGTAGACACCATTTGTGGTTCCTTTCTCGATAATGCTTACACCCAGCAGAGGCTGATTCTGTTCATCCGTAACCTTCCCCTTAAGAACATTCTGTGCTGTTACGATACTGGCATATAATACAAGTAAAAGGAGAAATAAAGCTTTTTTCATGAATTCAAAGATTAGGTTAATGATTGTAAGGTATATTGCCAAATATATAAATAAGTTTTATAAAATGGCTCCTCTTTATAGTAATTATCAAAAACATTATAAATTTTTTCTGTGATTAAGGCATTTTGTTTCTTAAAGGCATATAATCGGGGTTTACAGCACTAAATGGATCACGGTGGAGGAATGAACATCAAAAAAAAAATGAATTTCGTATTAAACACAGCTGCCGTTCATTATTTTAAGAATACTTGCTACTTTTAATCCCTTACAACTCTTAAGATTAAAATCAAAATTATGAAAAGAAATTTCCTGACATTCTGTACTCTGTTTGTCCTTATAATGATCACTGCTAAAGCCGAAAGTCCGGCACGGATTGCTGTGATACCAAAACCCGGATCAATACATATCGAAAAATCCATATATAGCCTGAACAGGGTTTTCAGGATATTTGACACCTCCCTGTCAGGGAACGATTATGCTCAATTCATCAACAGCGTTTGTCTGGCCGGGATTGATTATAAATCGATAAATGGCGCCGATGAAAGGAGTGAAATAATAATCCGAAAATCTGACGGAGCGGGTATTAAGGAGAGTTATACTTTGAGGGTCACTCCAAAGGGAATTGAGATCAGTGCTTCCGACAATGCCGGTGTGCTTTATGGCATCGAGACGTTTAAACAAATACTTGTACAGACCTGGAACGGAAAATCATTCGATATTCCATGCATGGTAATTCAGGATCAGCCTGCTTTCGCTTTCAGGGGATTCATGCTTGATGCAAGCCGTCATTTTCAGCCGGTAGCAACTGTGAAACATGTTCTCGATTATATGCTGAGCATGAAACTGAATATCTTTCACTGGCACCTGTCTGATGACCAGGGCTGGAGAGTGCAAAGCTTAAAGCATCCGGAGCTGAACAGCAGAGGTTCATTTATGATTGATACTGATAAGGTGCAAACAAATGGCTTTTACACATTGGAAGAGATACACGACATTATAGGATATGCTGCCAGACGCAATATTGAAATTATACCCGAGTTTGACATTCCCGGCCATTCACTTGCGGTTCTGAGTGCATTTCCTCAACTGAAGTGCCCTTACAAGCCTCAGTCCAATGCCTTTTGCGCAGGAAATCCGATGACCTATGAAATAATCAGGGATATATTCGGAGAATTAATTGATGTGTTTAAACCCAGGTATATCCATATCGGCGGCGACGAACGCGAGAAAAACCTCTGGAATAAATGCGACCTGTGCCTGGCTAAAATGAAAGAGGAGGGTGTAACGAATGAAAATGACCTTCAGAGTAAAATGCTCATTGAAATATCTGATTTCATACACTCCAAAGGGGTTAAAACAATTTCATGGGCTGAAAATATTGAAGGAGGGGTGGCTGAGGGTCAGATCATACAATCATGGCGACTGAGGGATGAGGCATACAAAGCAATCAAAAAAGGTCACAATGTTATAAATTCAGATAACGGGGAGACATATCTCGACTATCCTGAAAATGCTGAGGATGCCAAACGCAAGCCAAGCTGGATGGCAGTACTTTCAGTTGAAAAAGTATACAGCTTCAATCCGGTTCCAAAAGGACTTACAAAAGAGGAAGAAAAAATGGTTCTCGGAAGTGAATGCCCTTTATGGACTGAATCAATCACTATAGATAAGATCTACCCTCAGATAAAGGACAGGCTGGAAGCACATGCGGAAAAATGCTGGACACCTGCAGCGATGAAAAACTATCCCGATTTTGCAGACAGGCTCAAAGTGCTCCATGAATATTTCAAATACCAGTTCTATGGTGAGGTAATATCAATGTTTTAACCATCATGCCGGCAGGAATCAGAATCGAAAACGGTTAATCTTCTGAATTAAAGAGTCAGAAAAATAGTTATAAAATTAAAAGAGTTGTTTCTGCATTCAGGAACAACTCTTTTTTAATGTAGTTGGAGAAATGATCTGTTTTTAAAAAGTCACTTATTTGTTTGCATGTTGCTTATGCAGATCTTCTATCTGCTGAGCTGTAAACTTATCTACTTTCTGAACAGTGGCTGTTGCCTGTAAATCCTTTGGCAGCATCATCTTAACATTATCTTCTGATGTCCCTTCAAGAAATGCATAGCCAATATGTTTACCAGACATGCATCCGAATTCAAACTTCGATAGAAATGCATCACCTTTGTCTTTCATGCCTGAAAGCGTGTTTAGACATTGGTCCGGAGTGTGAGTGGTCTGTACAAAATATACACTTTTCTTATTGTCAGTTTTGGTGGATTGACCAAAAGCCACAAAACATAACGACAACAGAAACAACGACATCCCGATTCTCAATGTTTTCATAGCTTTAATTTTTAGTTTAAATTTGAAACATATTGAAGAATTTTACACCATTATCAGCCTATAAACATAAAATCGGGATTTTTGTTTAAATTAATCATATAAAGTCTGAGTAATTTTATAGCAAGCTCAAGTCAATTCAGAATCTGACAGATAACCGGTCATGTACAATCTGCACTGCCCGCTGATCTCAACTCTTTCGCCCTGAAGACTGCACTGCAGAGAACCCTTTCGCGCCGATAGCTGTAAAGCTGTAAGATCTCTTTTACCAAGCTGTCCTGCCCAATATGGCGTCAATGTCGTATGTGCGGATCCGGTTACCGGATCTTCATTTACTCCCGACTGCGGTCCGAAAAACCTGGAGACAAAATCAACATCTTTTCCCCTGGATGTGACTATTACCCCCCTGCAATCCATCACAGATATTTTATCGTAATCCGGAAGGAGATTCACTATATCACTCTCTTTTTCATATACAAACAGATAGTCGGTCTTTCCCCTGAAAACAAGTTTGGGATGAATATTAAATCCTGCTTTTATTTCATCACTCACCTCAGCTTTTTCAATTTTATCAGCCGGAAAATCAAGTGTAAGCAGATCGCCATCTTTTCTTACATTAAGTACCCCGCTCTTGTTCGAGATAAAGGACAATGATTTGCCCGGATGCGATTCATAATTGAATAATACAAATGCTGAGGCAAGTGTTGCATGACCACAAAGATCCACCTCAACAGTCGGGGTAAACCATCTTATGCGATACTGATTACCCTCCTTAACATAAAATGCTGTCTCAGAGAGATTGTTTTCCATCGCAATTTTCTGCATGATCTCATCGCTCAGCCATTTTTCAAGCGGGCAAACTGCTGCAGGGTTTCCCTGGAACAGCTTATCGGTAAATGCATCTACCTGGTATATCTTCTGTTTCATTATAAAATATTTTAATTTAAACCATTTTCTCCTCTGTGACCCTCTGTCAATCCTCTGTGCCACTCTGTGCAACTTTTATAAAGAACTGTCACAGAGATACACAGAGAATGCACAGAGTTACACAGAGATAATTCATCCCGGGTTACTCCCTTCCCGGCAGATTGAAATATAATGCTGCATAGAAATTCCGTCCCGCCTCCGGATAACCTTCCTGTATAGTATAATTTTTGTCAAAAATATTATTGGTCCCGATTTCTGCTGTCAGGCAGTGAGCAAAATGATATGACACCTGACAATTCATCACAAAATATCCCGCAGAAACCCGTGTACCATCACTTGCATTATTGCGTTCGGAATCATATTCTCCGAAAAGGCTGAGCCCTAATTTTTTGATAGTGTATTCAACAGAGGCAAACAGCTTGTTATCCGGAACATCCGTGAAGAGAATATCAGGATTGCTCATGTTTTTCCGCTTTATGTACGAATAGGCTGCATATATATTAAAGGAAGAAACAGGCTGATAAACAATACTCAGATCAATCCCTTTAAAGACAGCTTCTCCTGTATTCTGCATCTGGGAAAGATCCCCCTGAACATTGCTTACCATCTGGATAGTGTTGTTCAGGCGGCTATAAAACATTTCCGGACTGAAATTCAGTTTGTCAGCAATTTCAATCGCTGAACCCAGCTCCAGATTAAGCGCAGTTTCAGATTTAAGGTCCGGATTAGGCAAAGCAGTACCATTACGGTATGAATAACGGTCTTTCATTGTGGCGAACCGGCTTTTATAGGCAATATTGAAACTGAGATTTACAGTATTCGAGAGCTTGTAATAAGTAGCTAACTGGGCATTGAGTGCATCGTTTCTGTTGGCAGGATAATTTGATATTGAATCATTTGTTGAATTGTAATCCTCTGCACGCAGACTTTTCCGGAGATTATAGCTCAATCCGGGAATAAAACTCAGCTTATTCACCGGTTTATAAACATTTTCAACTCCAAGAGAAAAAGTATTGTCCGCAAAATGCCTCACAGGCTCGCCTTCATTATGTTCGCTGTGATTATCATTTTTTGCATGAAGGGAAGCTCTCAGATGGTTTTGATTGTTAAGATCGCTTGCGAATTCAAGATTACCACCAACAGTATAATCATCATATAAACTGTTGAATGAGGATCCTTTATTCTGTGTGGAATAGCTATTGTCATCAAAGCTGCTGATTTTGTTTTTAAACTGATCATAGTAAGCCCTGGCTTTAAGCTCTGATTTTGTTCCGATTGCAGTCCTTGAAATGTAATAAATGCTCTGCTTATCCCAGTAAGGCCATTGCCAGTAGCGTACTTTTGTATTTTTATCGCTGCCCAGGTATACAGGATTTCCCTTGCTTCCATGAGAGTACTGATAATTGATACTGTATTCATCTGTGGCATTTGGTGTGTAACCTATTTTTAGACTCCCTTTAATATCCTTTGTATATGAATTATCTCTGTGGTGATCTGTCTCCAGCTTCAGCGTATCGAAATTTGCAGAAAGAGGCACAAACTGTTTCTGAAGAATTGAAAAACCCGTTTGGATATAGATTTTCCCCAGGTTGCTGCCAAGATTGATTTTCGTTTCGTAACCCTGCCCGCTCATCACTCCTGCTTTAGCGCTCAATTCAAGCTTCTGAGTGGGCTTCATCCCAACGAGATTTATTGCTCCGCCAATCGTATTGGCGCCATAAGTCATTGATGAAAAGCCTTTGGACACATCTATCTTTGATATATCGAAAGTGGTGAAACGTGCCAGGTCTACATAGCCGTCATACGGAACATATACAGGTATCCCGTCCATGAATACCGGTACACTGCGGATGTCAAACCCCCTCAGATAAATTGTACTTTCATTTCTCGAACCATTCTCACTGATTACCAACGAAGGCATAGTCCTCAGAGCGGCGCTCACATCCTTTGCGTTATATTTTTGCATCTCTGCAGTGCCGACAGTCGCCTTGTCAACCGTAGCGCTTACTTTTACTTCGCCCAGAGTGTAAATTTTCTGTAAAATTGCAGAGGTATCTGCTCCTTCCTGAGAAAAACCTTTTAAACAGGTCAGGATTAATAATGCGAACGAAAAGATTTTATTCATATTGATTATCAATTAAACAGAAACTTTTTACTTCTGATCAGCGTACCGCCAGAAAGCAATTGTTCCAATTAATCCGGTCATGCATGTACAAATAAGAATAATGTAGCTTCCCGTATTCAAATGCATATTTTCCGCACCTGAAGGGATGCCATATAAACCCGGAACCGCCCATGGGAAATAGGGTCCCAGACCAACCAGCCCTGAAAAATTAGCCAGGATCATCGTGAGGATAACAAATCCTATAGGGAAAATATATCCCCGGGTGTAACTGGCAAGAAATGCCACCGGTGTACACAGCAATATCAGAAGAAAAGTTGTTACCCAATAAATTCCGGAAGCCTCAGACAGAATCGCTGCAGAAAAACCGGGAAGGTCAATCAGAAAGCCGAAAGCCAGCCCCGAAACAAAATAGATGAAACAGAGTATAAAAGACCAGAGCACAACAATAATAATTTTTGCCAAAACTATATAAACCCGCGGTATTGGCAGAGCAAGTATATCTTTTACAGTATGATCTGAAAATTCACGACCAAAGATCCAGCTTGTGACAAATCCGGTCCCGACAAGACCAACTCCTGCTATGCCCTGAATAAGCAGCCTGAAATAGTTTTGCCAGTTTGGTTCACCGAATCTGAGCAATGATGCTTTGTCTCCGATCATGCCAACTTTAGCTGAGATTTCAGGGTATTTTTGTACGAACATCACAAAGCTCATCATAGAGGATACCAGAATAAAAAAGATAAGTGATGCCCCGAACATCCTGGATCGTCGGATCTTCAGAATTTCCACCCAAAAAGCTGAGATAATGTTTTTCATTTTAACCCTCCCTTTAGCCCGATAGCCCTTAAAAAATATGTTTCAAGATCTTCCTCTTCCACCATCAGCATTGTCGGAGGACAACCTGAATTTACAAGAAGTGAAGAAATGACATCCGGTTCTGATATCGCTTTTTCGTCATTTATCTCAAGAATATTCCCATTTCTGAATCCCGGAACATATCCTTTTTCTGACAAAACAGCACTGGCCTTATTCAGATCATTCGCACTTACCAGCAGATGTTTGCGGCTTAATGTTTCAAGCTGTGCGGAATCCATTTCCTGGAATAATCTGCCCTCATGGATAATACCTATCCTGTCGGCAAAACGAGATATCTCTCCGAGTATATGACTTGAAATAAAAATAGTCACCCCATTGTTCCCGGCCAGATCGCATAACATCTCCCGGATTTCATAAATTCCTGCAGGATCGAGCCCGTTTGCAGGCTCATCAAGAATTAATATTTCAGGATTATGTATTAAAGCCTTTGCAAGACCTAGTCTCTGATTATTTCCAAGCGAAAGATCTTTTGCCTTCCTGTCAGCATATTGCCCGAGCCGGAGCTTTTCGATAACCAGATCAACCGTCTTTTTCTCCTTCAGAAAACGCAAACGTCTGAAAATTTCAAGGTTTTCCCTGACCGTAAGTTCGGGATAAGAATACGGAACTTCAACCAGGGAACCAACCTGGTTCCAGAACCCGGTATTTCCGGCTGAGATCTTGATATCATTGATATAAGCATTGCCTGATGTTGGCCTGATCATACCAAGAAGCATCCTTATCGTAGTTGTCTTCCCAGCTCCGTTTAAACCAAGGAAACCATATATTTCACCTTTTCTGACTGAAAGAGATACTTCCGAAACAGCCCTGACATCCTTGTAGTGTTTCGAAATTTTCTCTGTTCTTATAACCTCGGCTATCATTATGATAATACTTTATACGAGTATGGTGGAGAAAATTAATATAAAATATTTTCTCAGATTATGATTTATCTCACAGGATAAATATGTGCAACCCATCCGCCTCCTGAAGCCAGGCTGAGCTTCAGAACATCACCCGCCTGAAATGAGATCTCAACCTTTTTGTAATCCTCAGCCCTTGCATTTGCATTTATCCCGTCCTCAATAGCCTCAAGCCTGTATTTGCCGGGTGACAGGAAACCTGTTTCAAGATCTATTGTCCGCTTGTCCCAGTCAGTGATCGCCCCGATATACCACTCACTTCCCGATCTTCGTGCCATAACGGTATATCGGGCAATCCTGCCTTCCAGCAGTTTTGTCTCATCCCATACGACAGGTATTTTCTTCAGAAATTCTGTGCATTCCTTTTCACGGTAATAATCTGATGGTGAATCAGGTAGCATTGTAAGCGGACTGCTAAGGACAACCCACAATGCAATGGCATGCGCTCTTGTGCCCTGACCCATGGGATAATCGCCGACAGGCCTGAAATTGTCCTTCGTTGAATTCCTCATTGTAGCCGGGATATAATCCATAGCACCGCTGAACATCCGGATATATGGCAGTAGATTATGGTGAACCGGTGTGTCAAACTGAGTCCAGCCGTTATATTCAAATTCTATAAGTGCTTCACGGGTAAGCACATTTGGGTATTTCCTGCTCAGACCGCAGGGCTTGTATGCACCATGAAAATCAACTATCATCTTATCTTCTGCCGCCTTCCTTGCTGCAGCTTCATAAAATTCAACCATTGGCTGATCATCACGATTCATAAAATCTATTTTTATCCCTTTGATCCCCCATTTCCTGAACTGCTCAAATGCCGGATCCCATTGCTTCTGAAGAGAGTGCCACAGTATCCAGAGCATGACATCCACCCCTTTGGATTCAGCATACGCCGTAACCTCAGCCATATTCAAACCCGGCTTCGGATGCAGAAGGTCTTCCTCGGGGCACCACCCGTCATCAAAGAGGAAATATCTGAAGCCATGTTCAGCACAGAAATCGATAAAGTATTTTGCAGTTTCAGTATTTATCCCGGCTTTGAAATCAACTCCGTAAATATTGCTTTTAGCCCACCAGTCGAACATTACAACACCTGGCTTTATCCAGGATACATCACTAAGAACAGAAGGCGAGGCAAGAAGATAGACCATGTTGTTAGCAATCAGCTCTTTTTCGTTATCTGCAACGGCAAAGATGCGCCATGGATAGGTACGGGCGCCCTTAACCCTTGCTATGTAATTGCGGGTTGAGACAACCTGACACTGATCAAAGATACTTCCTGTATGACTGAGCTTGTCCGGCCAGGACGGATTAGTGCCGGTGATCAGGTCATGACCGGTACCCTTTAACCATAACCCCGGATAGTTATACAGGTCGGCTTCAGTAATCATAACAAAATGACCATCGCTCTTCTCCACCAGGAAGGGCATGTTGCAAAGCTTCCCGTTTTCAATTCCTGCTGCTGCCATATGTTCATACGGCGTTTCCCATGAGGAATTAAATGACGCAGAGGACTGAAACCTTGCAGAATCATCAGCTTCAAAACTTATATTCAGATTCTCACGGTATATCGTCAGACTGTCTTTAAATGATGTGGATAACCTGTAGGCCAGGCCTTCGTTGAACAGCCTGAAGGTTATTGAAAGACCGGATTTAAACTTTATTTCAAGTCCATTGTAAGCATTTAAATATTCTTCAGCCCTCTCCCTTATCTGTGGTTTGATGACTTCGTCTTCCGAGCTGCGGATTGCTTTTTGAACTTTGAATTCCTTTCCCTCAAGAACTTTATTGTCAGTTTCAAGGGAGATATTCCCGAATTTAATAAGGGTTTTACCTCCTTTATCCAGAGTTACATCAATACCCTTATTAATGACAATTGCCGTTTTGAGTTTACCGTCCGGCGAGCTTAGCTCAAATTTCTGGCCATGCATCAGCAGGGCTGAGAATATCCCAATCGTTAGAAGGAGAGGTTTTTTCATAATAAGAAATAATTATTATATTCATGCAATTTACTATTTATAATGACAGATAATTACTCAGTCAGATCCAAACAGGATCTCTAAAATCAGGACTATTATACAACTCATATGAAAAGATTGTTTTTCTTAACATTAATTTTAAGTCTTATCCCTTACACCTCCGAGTCGCAGAGTTCTGGTATTATCCCGTCACCGCAAAGTGTTCAGCAATTTTCGGGTCAGTTTGAAATAAAACCCACAACAATTATTGTTGCTCCCGAGCCTCTCAGAACCGCTGCGGAATTATTTGCCGCCAGCACCGCAGATATTCTGGATAAGAAGCTTTCCGTCAATGTGAAAGGTGAATCCACAGGCAATATTTTGCTTTCGATTGATAAGAGCATTCCGGATAAGGAGGGATATGAGCTGAATATTTCTTCCACGAAAATTGAAGTTAAGGCTTCAGCTGAAGCCGGTATATTCTATGGCCTTCAGACACTCCGCCAGTTAGTGGGATTATCAGTTAAAGGGGCCATACAGGCACAGTCAATAAAAGATTCACCCCGTTTTACATGGCGAGGAGTTATGCTCGATGTGAGCCGGACTTTCATGCCTGTGAACCTGGTTAAGCGTTATATAGATCTTTTTTCGGAGTACAAGCTTAATGTCGTTCACCTGCATCTGACAGATGACCAGGGCTGGCGTATAGAGATCAAGCGTTATCCCCTTCTGACAGCTGTAGGATCGAAGTTTGACGCAAAGTACAATACAATGGGCGGTTATTATTCACAGGATGAGATCCGTGATCTGGTCAGATATGCCCGGGTCAGGAATGTGACGCTGGTGCCTGAAATCGAATTGCCCGGACATGCCTGCGCAGCACTGGCTGCTTATCCATGGCTCTCCTGTTCCGGTATAAGACCTGAGATCCATACATTTTTCGAAGGGCCCAGCGTACACAATGAAATCTTTTGCGCCGGAAAGCCGGAAGTCTACCAATTTATATTCAATGTGCTTGATGAACTGATTTCACTTTTCCCGTCAGAATATATTCATATCGGAGGTGATGAAGCTCCGAAGGAGGAATGGAAGAAGTGCAGCATCTGTCAGAAAACAATGAAGGATAATAACCTCGCTAATGAAGAGGAGCTGCAGAGCTATTTTGTGAAAAAGATCGGTGAACACCTCAGAAGCAAAAACAGGGTCCTGATCGGGTGGGATGAAATATATGACGGCGGTAAATTAAAAGGGGATGAAGTTCTTATGTTCTGGAGAGGTTGGAAATCGGACAGTATCAGTAAGGCAGCATCAAAAGGCTTTAAGATCGTTGCAAGCCCCACCACCCATTGTTACTTCGACTATGATTATGAAAAGATTGATACAAGGAAAGTGTTCGGATATGAGCCGGTGCCTGCGGATGCCTCACCTGAAGCCGCAAAAAATTATATCGGTATTCAGGCTAATTTCTGGTCGCATATCGACAGAAGTGAAAACAATATTGACAAACAACTCTTCCCACGCATTTTTGGTCTTGCAGAAACTGCATGGACCCTGCCGGAAAATCGTGACTGGGAAAGCTTCAGGGAAGCAGCTGTAAAAATGTCAGATTACCTGAGAAGCAAACAGGTAAACATATATAATGATCCATCCCTGGAATAGAAAAATATATTTCTGCATATAATCCTTGTAAAATCATAACTTTATCGCCCGGCACAACTTATTCAAAGCACAAAAAACATCCACATATGAGAAAAAAGAATCTTACTGCCCTTATACTTGTAATTTCAATTTCTGTAATTACGGGAACAGGATTCACACGGTTCGCAGGATCCTCAGCTTCTGAAAAAAACAATAGCAGGAAGAAAAAAATGGAGTTATTCAACGGTAAAAATCTTGACGGCTGGTACACTTACATTAAGGATAAAGGAAAAAACAGTGACCCGGATAAAGTATTTACAGTTCAGAATCGCCTGATCCGCATCTCGGGACAGGAGTTCGGATGCATAACTACAAATGATGAATTTCAGAACTATAAACTGACAGTCGAATTCAAGTGGGGCGAGCTTACATGGGCACCAAGGATCGATAAAGCACAGGGACAGCGGTATCCTGCTGCAGTCAATAGGCGAAGATGGAGCTGTTGGAGGAACCTGGATGAATTCTCTTGAATGTCAAATGATTGAAGGAGGTACAGGTGATTTCATAGTTGTTGGCGACGGCAGCAAAAATTTCTCTCTGACCTGTCCGGTTGCCACGGAGAAACAGGGTGATTCTTTTATTTATAAACCTGAAGGGAATCCGGCAACAATCAACGAAGGCAGGATCAACTGGTTTGGCCGTGATCCTGAATGGAAAGATACCAAAGGGTTCCGCGGAGCAAAGGATGCAGAAAAACCTGTAGGAGAATGGAATACGATCGAATGCATTGTAAAGGACGGAAATATACAGATCTTTCTGAATGGAACTCTCGTGAACCATGCCATTGATTCACAACCCAGGAAAGGGAAAATTCAGATCCAGTCAGAGGGTGCTGAACTCTTTATAAAAAGGGTGGAAATTACAACATTATGAGTGCTTAAACCTTGAAGTAATCGCCACCTTTTGATCTGCTGAAATTAATTCTTTTTAAAACCGCTGATCTGGTATCCTATCTCTTCATCAGCCATTGTCTTTTCAAAATCGAAATAGACAGATTCAGGGTAACCATACAGATAATTATAGGTTATGCTCTTCTGATACGGATCTCTCTCAATTCCTTTTCTGACATAGGTGAAAAGTTCATCAATTGTCATTAACAGGCTCATTGTCGAAGGATTGTATGGCTGATCATTCACCGATGCTATTGTATCATCAACTACCTTTATCAGATGAGGTCCTGCGACCGCCTCGGAACAGAAACAATTCACTGTGAGCGTAAACTCGTAGTTGCTTATATTCTGCTTATTCCATTTGGAAAGATTTGCTGAAAGATCGGCATTCTCTCCTGATTTTGTACATGAAAAGAAAAGGAGGGCGAGAAAGAAAGTAAGATACCTCATTGTATTAAAAGTTAAAAGATCAGGATTCAGATCAGAACCTCAAATATTATACCATAGTTATAATCCCCTTTGTCAGGTAAAAGTCCTTTGGGTACCTTTGTGCGATCCTTTGTGTCCTTCGTGTTTAAAACAGAATTTATTTAAAATACCATTGGCACTTCCATCAAAAGGAATTCGGAATCGGTATCTGCACCGATTGAAAGCTTTTCAGTATCCCAGATCCCAAATCCATCACGGGTTTTAAGTGCCTGACCGTTAATTGTTACATCACCATTTAAAATAAATGCATAAACCCCGTTCCCTTTTGCCCTGAGAGGGTATACGGTATTAAAGCCTTTGTCAAACCTGCCGATATTGAACCAGGCATTCTGATAGATCCAGACGTCCTTCATCACCTGCATCAGGAGAAAGTATCTGCTGAAGTTTATTATGACGGTCGCTGATATTTAAGCTGATCTGACCATAGCGGGGAGTAACATTCTTTTTATTCGGAAAAACCCAGATCTGCAGAAATTTAACCTCCTGATCCTGGTTTTTATTGAATTCACTGTGAAATATGCCTGTTCCGGCACTCATAACCTGTATATCTCCATGCCTGATAACCGAAACATTTCCCATGCTGTCCTTGTGTTCAAGGTCACCTTCAAGCGGAATGGAAATGATCTCCATATTATCATGCGGATGTGTTCCAAAGCCCTTACCTGCCTCAACAATATCGTCATTCAGCACCCTCAGGGCACCAAAATGCATCCTGTCGGGATTATAATAATTTGCAAAGCTGAAAGTATGTCTGCTAAGCAGCCAGCCGTGGTTCGGCATAACCACGGCTATCTGCCTTGTGTAGAACTGTGTTTGCCATGATTTCTATTTTATGCATTCTCCTGAATAAGCAGCATACCGCTTATTAGGATCATGCTTGTTTTACTAATTGTATATCACATGTTATCGATACATCATCACTTACCAGTACACCTCCGGCTTCAAGGGCAGCATTCCAGTGCAATCCCCAATCCTTCCTGTTTATTTTCCCGGTGAGTGTATAACCTGCTTTCTCATTTCCCCAGGGATCTTTCATCACACCGGCAAATTCCACATTAAGTTTTACAGGTTTGGTAACGTCTTTTATAGTGAGGTCGCCAACCAATACATAATTTCCATCAGTGGCTTTTTCAGCTTCTTTCCCGGAAAAGCTTAGCCTGCTGAAATTTTCAACATCAAAGAAATCTGCACTCTTCAAATGTGTATCACGATCCGGTGCCCCTGTGTCAACCGATGCCGGGTTTAATGAGAATTCAATATCTGAAGTTGTGAAATTTCCACTTGTAGTAGTAACGCTTGCGCTAAAATCCTTGAAGACACCTTTTACATTTGTAATCATAAGGTGTTTTACCTTAAATGATACTTCACTGTGTGACGGGTCAATTGCCCATTTTGTTTTTTCTGAACTGTTCATTGTTCTAAATTTTAAGTTTATTTTATGGCTACAAAGATAAAGCAGCCGGAAATGGCAGAAAATGGAAAAATCACGGAATCAATGGTAAAAATCAAGGGAAGTTGTCAAAAACAGCATGTGTCAGTGAACAGAAAACTATCGACTATAAATCAAGACTTTCCCTGAATTCCTGAAGAGATTGTCCGGCATTGCTTTTGAAAAACTTGCTGAAATGCGAAGGGTCATCAAAACCAAGTTCAAACCCTATCTCCTTCGAACTTTTATCTGTAAAGACCACCATCCTTTTCGCTTCAAGAATCAGCCGGTTCTGAATGAATTCCTTTGCCGGAATATTGATCGAGGTCCTTATAACTTCATTCAGATAGTTTGGAGTCACATTAAGGATTTCTGCATAATCCTTGACCTGGTGGCTTCTTGGAATATTGCCTTTCAACAAGGTCCTTGAAATTCTTAACAAGCGTTTTGCTTACTTCAATGTCCTGGAGATTGGAACCCGGAGATAACGAACATTGTCCGTTGCATTCAATCAGAAAGAGTTTCAGGTATGCCCCGATAGTTTCAAGAAACAAATCTTTCTGACCCTTGAAAGCATTCATCATACTATCAGCAAATAATCTCAATTTTTCAGCTGTTTCACCGTCAACAGGAAGAGGTGGCGTCTCATCGCTGCTCCTGAATAATTTAAGATTAGATATAAAATCATTCCTGATACTGTTCCGGTCAAGGAATTCAGATGTAAAGAGTATAACATAACCGGAAAGGGAGAAGCGATCTATTACCTGATGAACCTGATAAGGGCTGACAAAAAAAATATGATCTGCCTCAGCGAGTATTCCCTGAAGTCAATTATATGTTTGCCCGCACCGCTGAAAGGCCAAATTATTGAATAATAATTATGCCTGTGAGGATCTGGCTTCGATACCCAGATGTTATACTGTCAATGACCATCAATCCTTTTAATGACAAATGGCATAGGTATATCATTGTACATAAGATCAAGGCTCAATATCCTTTCCTTATCCGGCATGGGCTTTTTAAACAGGAAAATTAAATAATTTATTATTATCTTTAAAATATTTACTGTTTGTTGAAGAGATTTGAATTGATAGTATGTTTTGCCTGTTCAGCATATTTCTCTGATTCTTCATTCATGCCCATTGTTTTAAGCATATCGCTCAGTTCCAGTACAATCCTCTGCAAAGAAGAATGGCTGCTGTGCCTCGAGCTTATGGAAAAGTGTTTTTGCCTTTTCAATATCCTTACTTTTGATCGCTCTCTTAATATGAGCAAGTTCCACATAATCGTACTCCATAATAAATGTGTCTCCCGGCTTCCTGTTAAGGAATTCAGGATAGTTTATAACCCTGTAGGGCACCCTTGCTTTTTCAACAAGTACGGGAATTCCATCATTCCCATTTTCGTCGATATGCGTGAGAAACATATCTGTATAGAGACTCATCCCTTTAGAGGCAAAAACAAGCCATTTGCTGTTCGGAGACCATGCATGCCAGGAATTCATTGAATATAAATTGCTGTGTAACATCCTCGCCTTGCCTCCACTTACCGGTACAATATACAGTCTGCTGTCGGGCATCAGGAGCATAAAATTCTCTGCCTGACAAAATACAAGCCATTTGCCATCAGGTGATACTGCCGGAAAGTAATTGCTTTTGCCGTTGTCCGATGCCCCTTTTATAGGAACAGCCACTCCCCCGTTTCCATCATTAAAAGGGATAATGCATAGATTATATTTCAGAGTCTTTTCCCTTTTAACATATTTATTTATAAGATCTTCATCCTGAACATTTATCTCATAAATATTGGAGTCTCTCGGTAATGCTTCGGCCCTCGAGAAAATAATGCTTTTCCCGTCCGGCGTCCAGATAGCATTGCTCTGAACATATTCCTCAGAGTTAGCCCCTGGCAGCTCCTTAAGAATATTTGTCTGCCGGTCATAAACTGCCAGATGACCATTTACCGGGAAGAAAAGCTGCGAAAAAATAATGTTTTCGACCGGGTTGATCGGGAAATTCTTCATAACCACCCGGTCCTTAACCGTCGTAACTATATAACGTCCGTCAGGCGACATTTTCGAAAACAAACCAAAAGTTCTTCTTTTCTCGATTTTCGACCACGACATATAGTTGGCCTGATCAAACAATATTGTATCCTTTATTGGTGAGATGAAATACCCTCCCTTATCACGAAGGCCCGCATCAAGGTCGAGACCAATAGCATCGCCGTCTGCACTGAATGAGTGACAGTTGCCGCAAACAGTGAATCCGCTCATTGCAACATGAGGTTTTTTAGTGCTGCCTAAATTGATAAGCATATAGTTCATCGAATCAAGAGTTCTTTCGGCAATAAGGAAGGGTATAGGCATCTGCCTGTATAAAATCGGCGCTCCGACAGTATCATGACTGATGCTGAAAGTTATTTTCCTTTGTTGCTCGTCAACTCCTGATTTTTTCAGGGTGAAATATATTCCTCCAAAATCTGAAAGCCTCTTCAGACTATCCCACTTTGATTCCTCAGGGGTCCAGCGCATCGCTGTGGTTGTTGTCTGAATCGAATATTTTTTATTTCGGGTAACAAGGGATATTTCCCATGGTGCGGAATCCTTTATTTTACTATTCCATTCAAATGTCGGTGAAGGAAATTCAGGAGGGAAAAGCGCATTGTTAAAGGGATACCTTATTGAAAATTCTGCTGTGCCTTCCTTTTTTCTTACAAAGACGAATACTATAATCGCACCTATTAAAGAAAGAATAATAACCGGTATTATAACCTTTAATTTATTCATATATATTTTATTAACATAACATTCTCCAACGAGGTTTTAAATATATATAATAATATCTGATTGGTGTATCAGGTCAACTCCAATAAAAATTCACCATTGTAATATGATTGTAGTCATTTAAGTATTAAAGCATTGCTGTTTTAATGCTTCGATCTCTAACCAAGACTGTGAAAGAGCCTGCTAACTTATATTGCGAAAAAGATTATATTTATATTTCAATCTGTTACCTGAAAAATTTATCAAATGACACAAAATACAAGGTTTATAAAATCTCTCTTCATAATTGCCAGCCTTAGTATGCTGCCTTTTATCAGCCAGTATGAACTGAGAGGTTCTGATACAAATATTTCAAAGCAGGGTGTCAGTATTAACACAAAAGGTGATACGATTAAAAAGGTTATAAATGCAATGCTTTCAATGCAGAGAAGAGCATGGGAACAGGGGGTAGCGGCTCAGTCGCTTCTGGAGCTGGGGGAGACGGACCTGATGATCCTGCTTGCAAAAGATGCGGTTGTGAATCAGAAAAAAGATGGGCGGCTGGGATTGAATGAAGGAGACAAGCCGGTTGCAGATCCTGCCTCTAACGGAGAAGCTGTTCTGCTTGCTGCAAAACTTACAGGCGACCCTGCACTTCAAAAAGCAGCCATGAAGATGCTTGATTTTATTCTCTATAAAGCACCCGGAACCTCAGAGGGAATAATTTATCATAACTACATCGAGAATATGATCTGGGTGGACGCATTTTATATGCTGCCTCCATTTCTGGCTGTTGCCGGACATAGTGAAGAGGCTGTTAAACAACTAAAGGGCTACAGGAAAATTTTGCTCGATCCTGAAAAAAAACTATACTATCATATCTGGGATCAGGATCGTCTCAGATTCGAACGCAAGTTATTCTGGGGTGTAGGCAATGGATGGGCAGCTGCAGGAATGACACGGGTAGTCCGATGCTCTTCCTGAAACAATGACAGAAGAGAAAAATCAGATCACCGGATACATAAGGGAACTACTTGATGCCGTCCTCAAATATCAGCGTGCTGATGGTCTTTTTAACGATATCCTCGACGATCCCTCAACCTTTGTTGATACCAACTCAGCTCAGATGTTTGCCTATGCAATTTTCAGGGGTGTAAAAGGGGGATGGCTTGACAAATCTTATCTGAAATATGCAGAGAGGATGAGAAAAGCCGCTCATAAAAAAGTTGATCGCCTTCGGCATTGTACAGGGCGTCTGCGGAGCACCAAACTTTGACCATTCAGGAACAGCCACCGAAGGACAGGCTTGTTTCCTGCTTATGGAGGCAGCGTATAACGATTTAACTAAATAAGATGAAATATTCAAGACGTTTATTCGTGAAGACAGCCGGAATAGGTAGCATTGCCATGTCGGCTTACCCGGACATCAACCTACTGCCAGGAAAAACAGTGAGCTGTAAAAGTGCTGAATCCGTTCAACCGTTCACCGGTAAGCCTGATAATTGACGATTCAACCTGCCTTGTAAACCTGGCTCATTTTGGCATACCGCAGTTTGCAGAGGTATTTCCCGATCAGTATAAACAGGACTGGCGTAAACTTCCAAGGGAAATTCCCGACAGCTTTGTGAGGGAATTCGGTGAATGGTCTCATGAAAACGGAGTAAAGGGCAAATACAGCATAGTCCCATATCCTGCTTGCACAGGATGGGTAAACCGGTTCATTCCGGGCTGGACCAAAAAAGAACTCGAAGATAGTCTGAAACTCGTCAGGGAAGTAATCACCCCCAACTGGGATATTCATCCCGAAATGGTCAGCCATACACGTGTAATTGATATCAAAACAGGGAAGCCTTATCCTTATCCTACTCCCGAATATATGGAAAACTGGGAATGGAGTCAGACAAAAAGCGCTGATGAACTTGCTGCATATCAGGCATATGCTCTGACAATCCTCAAAGAAGCTGGTCTGAACTGCGAGGGATTAACAACTCCGGGCGGTTATGGCGGTAAAAATCAGAATAACCTGGCACTTGGTACTATGGATGCTGTAAGAGATGTTTTTGGTGCTGAAATCCCACATTATTTCAGAGACCTCTTTACTGAAAAGGAAAAGAGTGTCGCTCCACGGGTCCTGTCATCCTTCAGGCCTCAACGGCCCTGATCCAAAATGTGTTGTATCGGTAATAGGCTGTACAGGTGACTGGTTCGGAGACTGGGACGGGCTTAATCCGGGAAGTCCGGATAAGTTCATTACACCTGATCTTCTCTCAGGCAGAATGGTAGATGTAATTGACAGCGGAGAGCCTGCAATAATGGTATGCCACTGGCCCGGAATATATTTTAATGGTGAACATGTTGGTTTTAATATACTTAAGGAGGTCAAGAAAAGACTCGACCAGAAGTACGATCATCTGATATGGATGAAATTAAGTGAAATTGCACGTTACTGGGCTGCAAAGGAATTAACAACAATTATCCCGGAGGCAGATAAATTGACATTGAAAGCTCCATTTTCAACTCCCGGGCTTTACACTGCAGCTGAATGCTCCGGTAAGCAATCCTAAGGCTTAAAATTAAGGGCAGTGAACCAAAAATACTCGCAAGGGTTAAAGATCAAAAGGAAATAAAAAATGGCACCTGGTTCTCAGATAAGAAAGGTGCCATTCTTTGCTTCGATCTCGGAAAGGGAGACAGCGAGCTGATATTTTAGCTACTTAACCTCAGCCCAGGGTACCAGTTTCGAAGCATAATAATTAATATTCATGGCTTTAAAACGTTCCGAATGTTTTCCAAGCCTGATCTTATAATCATCCCAGTTTCTGACTGATGCAGGGCTCCATGCTATTTCGGCAATTCCCGGAAGTCTTGGAAATACCATGTATTCAAGTTCTTCCATATTAGTTATCGTCTCTGTCCATAAAGGAGCCTCAACACCCATAATATTCTCTTTGGTGATACCCGGGAACCATAGTTGCCGGATCCCAGATATATGAACTGTCAACCTCAATATAAGCCGGCCCAGTGCTGTCCGAGAACTGTTGTTGAATCATATTTCATGTCAATATATGTTCTGGCAGCAGGCGACATCAGAATTTTTGCACCCTGATTCACAGCCCTGAGCTGCATTTTCCTTGTTCGCCCAATACTGGGCAACAGTGCCTGAACTGAGTTCTGAAAGCGAAATCTCATCCCATCCCATTACCTGTTTACCATGCGACAGCACAATGTCATGCACCCTTTTTAACAAATGGGATATAATCTTCCTTCTTTGTAACATGTGATTCATCTCCACCGATATGAATATAAGGACCGGTGGTAAGCGCCGCAAGCTCCCTTACAACATCATCAACAAATTTGTATGCAATCTCTTTTGTAGTGCAAAGTGTACTGAAGCCAACTTCAATGCCTGTATACAGCTCAGTTGCTTTTCCGTTGCAATTCAGTTCGGCATAGGATGAAAGAGCCGCATTTGTATGGCCCGGCATATCGATCTCAGGTACAATTGTTATATATCTGTTCATTTGCATATTTCACAATATCAGAATATTGTTCCTGTGTATAATATCCGCCTTCACCACCACCCACTTCCATGCTGCCTCCATGAATTGCAAGGTTCGGCCACGATTTGATCTCGATCCTCCATCCCTGGTCATCAGAAAGGTGCAGGTGAAGCGCATTCATCTTATAATAAGCAATCATATCAATAAACTGCTTTACGTCAGCTACTGAGAAAAAATGCCTTGCCACATCGAGCATAGCCCCGCGGTAGCCATACTCAGGATAATCGCTTATTGTTCCTGTAGCAATTTTCCAAACTTCTTCCTGCCTTGTGCTCAGTTCAATATTTGCCGGTAAAAGCTGCCTGATGGTCTGGACTCCCCTGAATAATCCTGCAGGAGTGGCGGCAGAAAGAGTTACAAGATTTTTGGTAATTGTCAGCTCATACCCTTCATCTCCGGGCTTTGACTCCATTCCTGATAATGTAAGATATATATTTCCGGATCCGGGAACTTTATCAGTCGATTTTACATCTATTTCAAAACCTGTTGAAGGCCTTAGCCTTTCTGCAAGGTAATTGCCAATCTTATTAAGTTCCCCTGATTCACCCTGGATATAAATAGCAGCACTGGCTTTCAGAACAAAATAGCCTCCCGTTGATGTGATCGAAACAGGCATTGGGATTAAACTCTCTTTCGAAAGATCTGAGGGTCCATTTGAATTGCACGATATGTTCATCACAAACATTGCAATAATCATTAATACGATGGCTGATTTGTTCTGTTTCTTATTCATTGCTTAAAATTTTTGCGTGAAAATATATATTTTATTTTTTATTTTAGCCATAATAAACCATTGATGCTCTATTATTGTTAAACCATACTGAAAATCTTACAATAAGAGAAGATGAGTAATAAAGTGCTTACAGAAAAGAGTGTTGATCCGGATCCCTTTGTTCAGTTCGCCAACTGGTATAATGAACATCTTGAGGCAGGCATCGCCATACCGGATACAGTCAGCCTGGGCACCGCATCATCTATCCGGAAGAGTATCAGTCAGGACCGTTCTGCTGAAAGGCTATGATGAAAAGGGTTTTGTATTTTTTACAAACTTTAAGAGCAAAAAAGGAGCTACAACTCTCTGATAATAAAAATTCAGCAATGCTTTTTTACTGGCCGGAATCAGGCCGTCAGATCAGGATTGAAGGAATCACTGAAAAAGTATCGGAAGAAGAGTCTGCCGCCTACTTCAGCACCAGGCCTCGTGAAAGTCAGATCTCTGCCTGGGCAAGTGAACAGAGCTCTGTTATTCCTGACCGTCAATATCTTGAGGACAGACATGAATATTATAAAGCCAGGTTCGAAAATAAGCTTGTTGAAAAGCCTCCTGACTGGGGAGGATTCAGATTAATACCCGATTTTTTTGAATTCTGGAGAGATGGCGAATTCAGGCTTCACGACCGTATAGCATACACAATGGTAAAGAATAGCTGGGTAATAAGCCGGCTTGCACCATAACGCCTTTCACTATACAAGATCACATGCATCGGGAGGCATCCAGTGTGCATCTTTTCCCTCCCACTTGATATTGCAGCCTATTGGATTTGTCAGCTCTACGGAGATTCTTTTACCGCCTGTAAGCTCATCAAGAACATTATCAAGATTATTTATTGTCATTCTTGAAGTATCTCTCGGATTGTCAACACCCCGACCAGTGTAAACAAGAGTCCTCTTCTCATCAAAAACATAAAAATGTGGTGTCCTCAGAGCGCCATATGCCCTTGCCACGTCCTGGCTTTGATCATAAAGATAGACCCATGGGAATTTATGCTTTTCCATCCTTTGTACCATGTTCGGAAAACTGTCTTCAGGATAAGTATTCTCACTGTTCGAATTTATTCCTGCAAATCCTACTCCCCTGCTCTGTACTTTTCCGCAGTAGCTCCTTGTAAGCTTCATCTGAACCAATTACATATGGGCAATGATTACAGGTAAAGAATATTACCAGATATTTGAACTTATCAAAATCAGATAATGTATAATCCTTTCCATCCGTAGAAGGAAGCCTGAAATCTATTGCCTTTTGTCCGGGCTGTAATGTAAATGCCATATAAGTATTTTTTTAATTATACCTCTTTATTCCAAAAATCATTTTCAAAAAACAACTGACTGACAGTAAATGTTTATCCTTCAGATCTGTTTTTGGATAAAAGCAATACAAAGAATCGCAGGTATCTTATTCCCGATAGAAACAATCCCAGCCCTATTCCATTATAAAGAACCGAGAGATAACGTTTTGGCAAAGCTGAATGACGAAGTGCAATTCCCATTGATACCATAACCAGGACTATTAAATAGCTTTTCCATGTCATAAATGAAAAAACGCACCTTTTTTCGTTCAATGGCATTAACCTGTTCAGGTTCTTGTCGGCAATTCTAAGAAAACCAAAATGATGAATTGGCATTGCAGCAAGAAAACCTGTTGCATAGTATATACCTGCACTTCTTATACCCAACGGAGATAACCATGTAACGGCAAACCTGACAAGCATTATGCCTACACCGCACCACATCAGTCCCGCCAGCAGGACAAGAACCCTCTTATCGGCTGAAGGGGTGAATTTTCTGATATTCATACTCTTCCCTCAAGTTGGGCAATGCGGAAGGGACGGATCTCAACCTTTTTCCAGATCCCCTCCGTAAAATAGGGTTCATTCTGCAGACTCTGCATCAAGAGATTGACGATCAGTAAAATCATATACAATCATCGAGCCTATCATTTTACCTGCATCATCAAGAATAGCCCCTCCGCATTTGTAATTACCGCTTTTCTTAAGCAGGCCTATCTTGTTCAGATGATCTTCCCTGACTTTCATTCGGCGTTCCAGAGCTCCGGAATCCGTACCATCAAAGGCTACCAATAAAAATTCCATAATCCTTAAATTTATATGAATAGATGCTTTATTTTTCAAATGTATAACAATTGGAGAATATTTCCGGCAAAGGCCCGGGGCTAAAAATTTCCATAATCATTGACTATATTTGTTTATGCTTTTATGATTATTATTGCCGGGATAAAAAGCAGTTGACAAATTTTATGTATGCGGAATATTAAAAAGATATTCAATTTTTTCAGTTTTTTCAGGGATCTGACAAGGCATGATCATAAACCTTCATATGGTGCGCTTGACATTTTCAAATATATCGGACCCGGACTTCTTGTTACTGTAGGGTTCATTGATCCTGGAAACTGGGCAGCCAATATTGCAGCCGGCTCAGGTTACGGTTATACACTTCTGTGGATCGTTACACTGTCGACTATAATGCTTATCGTTCTGCAACATAACGTAGCCCACCTCGGTATTGCTACAGGTCTTTGCCTTTCAGAAGCTGCAACAATCTACATCCATCCTAAAATATCAAAAGCCATTCTTTCCTTTGCCGTGCTTGCCTCTGTATCTACGTCACTGGCAGAGATACTCGGAGGATCAATTGCCCTGAATATGCTCTTTGATATTCCAATAAAAGCTGGAGCTGTACTTGTAACTCTCTTTGTTTGTATAATGCTGTTCACAAACTCATATCAGAAAATTGAAAAGTGGATTATCGGTTTCGTTTCAATAATCGGGCTGTCATTTCTTTATGAATTGTTTCTTGTCGATGTCAACTGGCTTGAGGCCGGGATTTCCTGGGTAAAGCCCTCTATTCCTGAAGGCTCAATGCTCCTTCTCATGAGTATCCTGGGCGCAGTTGTAATGCCGCATAACCTCTTTCTCCATTCTGAGGTGATTCAAAGCCGGCAATGGAATCTTCAGGATGAAGTTATTATTAAAAAGCAGCTGAAGTTTGAATTTGCAGATACCCTGTTCTCAATGATTATAGGATGGGCTATAAACAGTGCAATGATTATCCTGGCAGCAGCAACATTTTTCAAAAACAACATACAGGTTGATGAGCTGCAACAGTCAGAAAAGCTGCTTGTACCATTGCTCGGGTCCAATGCCTCAACAATATTTGCCGTTGCTCTACTGTTTGCAGGGGTAGCTTCTTCGATAACTTCCGGAATGGCAGGCGGTTCTATTGTCTCAGGAATGTTTAAGGAACCTTATGATGTAAAGGACAACCATTCAAGGATAGGAATTATTATCTCTCTTTTTGGAGCCCTTATAGGGATCTTCTTTATCGGGAATCCGTTTAAGGGACTAATTTTCTCGCAGGTTTTCCTGAGCATCCAGCTTCCCTTTACAGTGGCTATTCAGATCTACCTGACCTCCTCAAAAAAGGTAATGGGAAAATACGCGAACAGCGTTTTCCTGATTACAGTTTTATCACTCATTGCAGCGATTGTGACCTTTTTTAATATTAAATTGCTTGTTGATTTTCTAACAGGCTGACGACTCATCATTCATACAGGCATGACGGAAGAAAAATACAATATCGGATTGGTACTGAGCGGTGGAGGTGCAAGAGGGTTTGCGCACCTTGGACTTATGCAGGCTCTGAACGAAGCCGGAATTTTCCCTGATGTAATTTCAGGCACAAGTGCAGGAGCCCTGGCCGGCGTTTTATACGCAGATGGCTATACCCCAAGAGAGATACTTCACCTGATGAATACCGGCAGCAGGCTCGATTTTATGAGACCTGCATTGCCCCGGGAGGGATTGCTCCAGATAGGTGGTATAATTAAAATACTGAAATCATGTCTGAGAGCAAAAACATTTGAAGAGCTGAAAATCCCTCTTTATGTCACTGCAACAGATCTTAATAATGGCAGAGCAGAATATTTTTCAAGCGGAATCCTGCTCGATCCTGTAATTGCATCAGCAAGCATACCTGTACTTTTTCAGCCGGTGATGATTAATGATATTTATTACGTTGACGGCGGGGTTCTCGATAACCTTCCCGTTAAAACCTATTGAAAACAAATGCCGGTATCTTATCGGATCCTTTGTAAATCCTGTTGGCTACATGGAAAAGTGCAGCGGATTGATAAACATTGCCGAAAGAACTTTCATGCTGAGCATGTCAAAGGAGATTAACGAGAAAGCAAAAAAATTTGACCTCTTTGTCGCTCCGCCCGAACTGAGGAACTTCAAGATACTCGATCCGGAAAAAGCTGAGGATCTCTTTGAACTTGGATACAGGGCAACAAAAGAAAAGCTTAACCTTGAGGTCGTAAAAACAATTATGGAATTGTAACGCTGTTTTAAAGTATATTAACAGGATTCTGATCTTTTCTTAAAAGACTTCTTAACCGCTAAGATCACAAAAAATCTACGCCAAGGACGCAAAGCGGGTTAAAAGATAAGAGACCTTTGCGTACTTTGCGGTTAATGGATTTCTATTTGAGAACCAATGAGTAAAGTCTTTTAATCTCTTCTGCCCAGAGAGATTCGTCGGGCGTCTCGAGTATAAGCGGCATATTATCGAACCTCTCATCATTCATAACCATCCTGAAAACATCCTCTCCCATTAATCCTTTACCTAAATTGTCATGCCTGTCAACGCGCGAAGCCAGTTCCTTCTTTGAATCATTCAGATGCATTCCCTTAAGGTATTCAAACCCTATAATATCGCTGAATTTCACAAAAGTCTCCTTAAAACCATCTGTCTGTTTTTACATCATAACCTGCAGTAAAGGCATGACATGTATCGATGCACACTCCTACCCTGGATTTGTCCTCAACATGATCTATAATCATCTTTAGCTGTTCAAAGGTGTGACCGAGGTTTGTCCCCTGACCGGCAGTGTTTTCAATAACTGCACTAACCCCTTTTGTTTTGTCAAGCACAAAATTTATCGATTCGGCAATTCTTTTCAGGCACTCCTCGATGCCGATTCCGTTCAGATGGCTGCCCGGATGAAAATTAAGCCTGTCGAGGCCAAGTAGTTCGCATCTCTGCATCTCATCAAGAAAGGCTGTTCTTGATTTCTGCAGGGCATCTGCTTCAGGATGTCCAAGATTTATAAGATAGCTGTCATGCGGGAGGATCTGGAATGGCTTGTAATCATGTTGTTCACAATTATCCCGGAAAGATTTTAATGCTTGCCCTTGTCAGCGGATTCGAGATCCATTGCCTCTGGTTCTTTGTAAACAGGGCAAACGCCCTGGCACCTATTGCATTTGCATTTATCGGGGCATTATCCACTCCACCCGACGCACTTACATGAGCACCAACGTATTTCATAACAATATCAATTAAATAACAAAACTCCTTAAAAAGTATCTCCTTTTGGTATTCCCTGTCTTTCTCTCTGATAAACCACCCATAACCTATCCGGGCGGGGAAACTTAAGTCTTCGTCGTGTGACTTTTGTCTTTCTTATTAAAAATAACTTGATCCATCCCAGCAATGAGTACACAATTTTTCCTTCGGCAGTCCTATAGCCTCTACAAGATCATCGAGTCTCTGATATATCAGTGAATCAAGATCAAGATTTTTTGCGATCTGCTCAACCATCTCCGAGTATTTCACTGAATCAGGATCAGCATATTCCCTGAGGTCTTTCTCATCACCTCCCAGCTGTTTGACAGCTTTCCTGCCTGCCAGTTCAAGTATTGACCTTGACTCCGAGAAATTCAGAAAGTCACAGGCAAATAACAGAGGAGGGCATGCAATCCTCATGTGGACCTCTGAAGCTCCGGATTTCCGCAGATCAATTGTATTATCCTTTAACTGTGTCCCCCTCACTATACTGTCATCAAGAAAAACCATTTTCTTTCCTTCTATAACAGCTTTGTTTGGAATAAGTTTCATTTTGGCTACAAGATCACGCTGATTCTGATTCTGCGGCATAAAGCTTCTGGGCCATGATGGGGTGTATTTCGAATAGGCTCTTTTATATGGAATCCTTTTTTCATTCTGATAACCAACTGCGTGGCCAATTCCTGAGTCGGGAATACCACACACGAAATCAATCTCCACAGTGTCTCTTTTAGCCAGAGCAGCCCCGCATTTGTAGCGGCATTCATCAACATTAATACCCTCATAAAAGGAGGGTGGATAGCCATAGTATACCCAGAGAAAAGAACAGACCTGCATCTTTTTACCCGGTTCCTTAAGACGGCTGAAGCCTGAAGCCGAAATCTGAACAACCTCACCCGGACCAAGAAAATAATCGAGCTCAAAACCTGTATTTGGAAAAGAGCATGATTCCGATGCAACCGCTGTGGCATTATCCTTCCTGCCAATAACTACCGGAGTTCGTCCCAGCTTATCCCTGGCTGCAATTATCCCTTCATCGGTGAGAATAAGTATCGAACATGAACCCTTGATATTTTCAAAGACATTCTCAATACCAGTGACAAAGCTGTTTTTCTCACAAATGAGATTGGCAACAACTTCCGTTGGATTTATATTCCCTTCGAAATTCTCTGTAAAATGTTTCTTTTCCGCCAGAAATTTCTTCTCCAGATCTGAAATATTTACAATTCTGCTAACCGTTACGATTGCAAAACGTCCAAGATGAGAATTGAACAATATAGGCTGAGGATCAGTGTCACTTATTACGCCCAGTCCGGAATTACCACTGAAACCACCCAGTTCATCTTCAAATTTCGTTCTGAAATAGGCATTCTCAAGACTGTGAATTGAGCGTCTGAAGCCTTTCCCGGGTTCAATAAATACAAGTCCGGCCCTTTTGGTACCAAGATGCGAGTGATAATCAGTTCCATAAAAAACATCTTCTACACAATCTGTCTTTGACACCACACCAAAAAAGCCGCTCATATTTCTAAATATTAATTATCTAACAATCAACACTCTCTTTGTAAATTTAATCATTGAATCGGAAACTATTATAATTATGCGGAAATTATTAATTTTGAAATCCAAATCAAGTAAATACTATAGGATAAATGACAACAACAAGCAATATCAATCCAGGAAGGACAGGGTGTGAAAAAAGAGACACCTGTAAAGATGTTAGCCGCAACTATTATTCTTGGGGTAATACTTGCTTTTCTTGTAATAATGTATTTTGTGCAAAGGCACAATATGAATGAAATGGAAACTGTTCTCACCGAGGAAAAAGACTCGCTTGCCAATGAGTTAAGGCGGATATCATTTGCCTTCGACACGCTGAAAACAAATAATGACACCCTGAATGCAAATCTTGAAAGGGATAAGGATAAAATTGTTCAGCTCCTGGCTGTTAATGAATCGAATGTGCGGTTGATAAGACAGTATAAGAAAGAAATTAAAACAATGAGGGAAATAATGAAAAGCTACATTGTTCAGATCGATTCCCTCAACACAAGGAATAAAATTCTTGTTGCCGAAAACTCTGAGATCCGCCAGGAGATTAAACAGGTAAAGACCACAAATACAGAACTTTCAAAGGCAAAGGATGAACTGAGTTCCAAAGTCGAGGTAGCATCAGTTATCCAGGCCAAGGATATAGCTGCTGTTCCCCTGAACAAGAAAAGAAAAGAGACAAACCGGATCAGTCTCCTCGATAAGCTGAGGATCTGCTTTATTCTGCGTGAAAACCCTATTGCAAAAGCCGGTCCGAAAAGTAGTTTACCTCAGAGTAATTAGACCTGATTCACTTGTAATTGCCACAAGTCCGGATAATCTTTTCGAATTTAAGAAAAACAAAATAATCTACTCTGCGAACCGTGAGGTGGAGTATATGAATCAGGATATTGACATGTGTATTTACCTTGATAATACAGGTGATTTTATAGTAGGAAATTACAGTGCAGAACTCTATCTGGAAGGCAATATTATCGGCAGGACTAATTTTATGCTTTCAAAGAAATAGCTGTTTCATAACTGTCAGTCAGCCGGCAGCATAAATTCTGAAATAATATTATCGGATATTATCTTCCCCTGGTTCGTAAGGACCAGGTTTTTTTTGTCCTGCTCTGATAAGACCGTAATTCTTGAATTTCCCTGCTAAATTGACAATATAATCATAACCCTCCTTCTCAAAAGTCTTCTCAACATAATCAAGATCAATACCCCACATGGTTCTGCAGAGATGTCATAACATACTCATTGAACCGTGCTTTAAGATCAAGTTCCTCCTGCTCATAAAAAACTTTCCCTGAATTGACAGATTTTATATAACCTTTAAAATCCCTTATATTCCACTGACGTGAATAACCGTTGAACGAGTGGGCTGAAGGGCCAAGACCAACATAGTTAACCTGTTTCCAGTAATTTGAATTATGCTTTGAAAAATATCCTGGCTTGCCGAAATTTGAGATCTCATAATGGATAAAACCGGCAGATTCAGCTTTTTCTATAAGCAAATTGAAGAGCGCCACACTATCCTCCTCATCCACCTCTGCAAATAAGACCTTTTTCAAGCATCTTGCCGAAGACAGTCCCTGTTTCGAAAGTAAGATGATAAGCTGAAAGATGCTTTATGTCGAATGAAAATGTAAAATCAAGAATTGCGGCCCACTCCTCAAGGCTCATACCCGGAATTCCATAGATCAGATCCATTGATATATTTTCAAATCCGGCTGCCATGATATCCTTAAGAGCCTTCTCCGCCTGCGCAGAATCATGCCTGCGGTTCAGCATCTTAAGCACCGGGTCGCGCCACGACTGCACCCCTAAACTGACCCTGTTGATATTAAGCTGTTTCAGACCTGCCAGGTATTCCGGATTAACATCATCAGGATTCAATTCTGCAGTTATTTCACAAATCTCCCCTACACTGTAGCTTTTTCTGATCTGCTCAATAATTAAACCAAGTTCTGCTAATCGACAAAACAGAGGGTGTGCCGCCTCCAAAATAGATTGTTGATACAGTTTCATTGCCGAGATAATCCTTTCTCAGCGCAGTTTCCCTGATGAGTGCATCGACAAATGCTGTATTGTCCCCGGTTGAAATAATGTGATAGAAATCACAGTAAAAACAGAGCTTTTTACATAACGGTATATGAAGATAGATGCCTGCCATCCTTTATAAAACCAAATCGGAAATGTATGAATAAAATACCATAATTATAATTATTTTTGCGACAAACATCTAATAATGATAAGGAAGAATCTATTCTCAATACTGGTGTCTCTTTTATTGCTCTATCTGAGCCTGGCAAAATCAGGACAATTTGAAAAGATACAACTGGCTAATATTCCCCATATCGATAAGATAGTCCATTTCGCAATGTACTTTATCCTGATGTCCGTAATTATACTTGAGCACAGGAAGATTTTGAAAAATCCCTGGAACCTTTTTTTGCTGGCTCTCATTCCCCTTGCATATGGAATACTGATGGAAATTTTGCAGTTTATCGCTTACCTCCACACGTTCGGGAGATTTTTATGATGCCCTTGCCGATGCTGCGGGAGTATTTCGCTGCTGCACTTTTATGGCTGATTTTTAAACCCGCGGCAGAAGGAAAATGTCAGATAGTAATAAACTCTGAACTGCCCGCCTTCTTTACAAGTTCATCGATTGTTTTATTGCTGAAAAGCCTTATCAGATCAGATCTTGTTTTTTCATAGTCTTCATGAAGAGGACAGATTTTCTTTTCAGAGTTCACCCCTTCGCATGTACCTTTGTGCATAACACAATTTGTAAAAGTATCATACCCGTCAATTGTGTTTACTATATCAAGCAAGGTAATATTCCTTGGATCCTTCAAAAGAGAAAAACCACCATGAGGTCCTTTAGAGGAGCTCAGTATCTTCTGTTTTGCAAGCTGCTGAAGTATTTTTGCCAGAAATGGAGTCGGCAGATCAAGATCCTTGGATATTTGCCGGATGCCTGTTTTTGAATCTCCTGATGCCTGACTGGCCAGATAAATTACAGCCCTTATTCCATACCTGCATGAGTTTGAAAGCATAATCAATACATTTTTAATGAAATCTTATCTATTCTTCTCTTATGTCGTCCGCCCTCAAAACCGGTATTAAGAAATGTTTTTACTATAAGATATGCTTCAGATTCAGAAATAAACCTCCCTGGCAAAGCACATATATTGGCATCATTATGCGCTCTTGCCAGACGACTTATTTCTTCGTTCCAACATAACGCACTTCTTATCCCCGGATGTTTGTTTACAACCATATTAATACCATTGCCGCTCCCGCAAATTGAAATGCCCAAGTTCAAATTCCCCCGATGAAACTGCCTTCGCAAGCGGATGTGCATAATCAGGATAATCAACACTCTCGTCAGTGTAAGTACCAAAATCCCTGACCTCATACTGCTCCTTCGCAAGATATTTCAACAGCTTTTCTTTCAGGAAATAACCGGCATGATCAGATCCAATCGCTAGCTTTTTCTTTTCCAAGGTATTAGTGTTTATTTTGATTTCTGAAATAATGTCGCAAATTAATATAATTGCTTAATTATAAGAAAAAACTAAAGTCATATCTTATATAATACTTTGAAATGTGTATGAATAACAAAACTGGAATAATATTGTTTGTAATGCAATAGGTAAAACATGCCGCCAATTAACAATTCATGTTAATAAAATGTAAAAAAGAAAATATTACTTTTTATAAATACCGGCTTTCTGACCATTTTTTGAATTTTAAGCTCTTTTGAACATGCCGGGAGAAAGTTTTAAAAAAAGAATGTCTAAATATGAACCTGAAATCAACCTTAAAAACTATAATTTTGCTCTTATGACTATATCAGTAACCTTTTCATAACAATTGTTAATTAGTCCACTAACTGGCTGATTTTCAAAAATGGTATATTTTTTGATCTGTTGAAAAGATGTTGATATAGTTTCAATGTCGTAAAAAACAATAAAAATCTGAATTTTCTTTTAACACTATTAACAGCATATCATCATCATCATTAGAAAAAAATTTATAATTAAGAATTAAAGAAATATGATGTTAATAAGAATCAGAAAAGCAGGATTATTAAAAATAACGATATAAGTATAATTAGTAAGTTTACAGAATGAAATATTGAATGGATTATGGAAACGAAGGGATCGGAAAATATAATAGCGGAGATCAGGAATTTGAAAGAAGGAAAAAAATGCTATAATTCTGGCTCACTATTATCAGACGGGAGATATTCAGGATATAGCTGATTTTGTAGGAGATAGCCTGGCACTTTCTCAGAAAGCTGCTTCAAACAATGCTGATATAATTTTATTTGCCGGTGTTAAATTTATGGCTGAAACAGCAAAGATTCTGGCACCTGAAAAGAAAGTCCTTCTTCCTGATATGAATGCAGGATGCAGCCTTTCAGATTCATGCAAGGCAGTTGATTTTGAAAAATTCATCAATGATAATCCCGGAAGGACTGTTGTTACATATGTAAATACAAGCGCAGAAGTGAAAGCGCTTTCAGACATAATCTGCACTTCATCAAATGCAGTGCAAATTGTAGAATCATTGCCGCCTGATGAAAAGATAATATTTGCACCTGACAGAAATCTTGGAAATTATGTACTGAACAAAACCGGAAGAGATATCCTGGTTTGGAACGGAACATGCCATGTGCACGAAGAGTTTTCTCTTGAAGCCATTCTTAAGACTTAAAGATGAAAATCCTGATGCAAAAATAATTGTTCATCCTGAATGTGAATTGCCGGTAAGATTGGTTGCCGATTTTATAGGATCCACATCAGCTCTCCTGCAGTATACAAAGAAGGACAGTGGAAAAACATATATTGTCGGTACTGAACCTGGTATAATTCACCAGATGATAAAAGAAAATCCTGACAAGACTGTATATTCCTGCTCCTCCAAGGGATTCAACATGTGGTTGCAATGAATGCAGCATTTATGAAGATGATTACATTGGAAAAAATTGTAAATTGTCTGAGAAATGAAAAACCTGAAATTACTCTTGATAGTAATATACTTCTCATGGCAAGGAAACCTATAGTAAGAATGATGGAAATATCTGAAAAACTGGGTCTTTAAATTATGAAAAAGATTGGGTTATTACTTTACTTTTTTTTGTTGATTAATCTTGTAAATGGCCAGGATAGTACTCCATTGCAGGATGGTTTTCAGGTATTTAAATACCCTAACGGAACTATCTCAAGTCAGGGATTAATAAAGAACGGAAGACCTGAAGGATTCTGGAAGAGCTTCTATGTCACAGGCGTGAAGAAGTCTGAAGGCAAACGTACAAATTTCATGCTCGACAGTATATGGATATTTTATGATCAGGCCGGTGATACGACAGAAAAGATAAATTATCTGTACGGCAAGAAAAATGGATGGTATTATAAATATAAAAAAGATCCATCTGCAGGAGTCTATATCTGGTCAAAAGAGCTTTTTGCAGGTGACAGAAAGGAAGGTATTTCTTATATCTATTATCCCGATGGAAAAATTCAACAGACAATAGCTTACAATGATGGTAAGAAGGAAGGACTGTCAAAAGAGTATGATAAAGATGGAAATATTATAACCCTCCTTGAATACAATAATGATTTTCTTATAAGCAGGGAAAAGATAAACAGGACCGACAACAAAGGACTTAAACAGGGAAGCTGGAAAGATTTTTATCCGAACGGATCAATAAAGTCAGAGAAAAGCTTTAAGGATGACCTTCTCAATGGATATTATAAGGAATATGACAACAGGGGAAAACTTGTGCTTACAATGCTGTACGATAACGGTTCAATTGTAAAAAATAAGGTTGAAGATGAACCTGATATTGAAATTGTTAATAAGCATGATTCAGACGGAAAGCTGATCTATAGCGGTCCGTACAGAAATAAGATTCCTGTAGGAATTCACAGAGACTATGGAAAGGATGGAAAGGTTACAAATGCTTATGTCTATAACGATAACGGGCTTCTTATTTCTGAAGGTATTGTTGATGAAGCAGGAAACAGAAATGGTAAATGGAAGGATCTGTATCCGGACGGAAAAGTTATGGCTGAAGGACAATTTACCGATAACAGAAGAACAGGGATCTGGAAATTCTATAGCCCTGCCGGTAAAGTGGAACAGACAGGATCTTATAATAATGGACAGGCCCGATGGTCTCTGGACATGGTATTACGAAAACAATGCTATACTGAGGGAAGAGGAATATTTCCAGGGAAAACGTGACGGTTCATTTACTGAATATTCAATTACAGGAGATATTATAACACAGGGACAATATTCTGATGGGGAGAAAAATGGAGAATGGAAATATAAATCAGGTGATAATACGGAAGAAGGAAAGTATATACTCGGATTAAAGGACGGACTCTGGAAAACTTATTATCCTGAAGGAAAAATTAAATCAAAAGGAAGTTATGTTCAGGGTAATCCTGATGGTTCCCAAACATATTTTTATGTTGACGGGAGAGTAAGGGAAGAACAGTATTATCAGATGGGTATAAGAGAAAAGACATGGAAGAAATTTGATGAGGAAGGAAATACTTTATTGACTATTGCATATAAGAATGATATCGAGGTAAGTATCAACGGAGTTAAAATAAAGCTTCCGGAGACCGATACAAAACTGATTAAATAAAGTATTGTTACAATGGAAGAGAATCTTGATGTCAGAAAGGATATAGTCTCATTTACCGATAAGGAATTTGAAAAACAATTAAGGCCTCTGAGCTTTAATGATTTCAAAGGACAAAAACAGGTAATTGATAACCTTGAAGTATTTGTTACGGCAGCAAAACAGAGAGGAGAATCGCTCGATCATGTTCTGCTTCATGGGCCTCCGGGACTTGGTAAAACAACTCTTGCCTCAATAATTGCAAATGAACTTAATGTAAATCTTCGGGTAACTTCAGGTCCTGTTCTCGATAAGCCGGGAGACCTGGCTGGTTTGCTTACCAATCTTCAGGAAGGTGATGTGCTTTTTATTGACGAAATACACAGGCTGAGTCCGGTTGTTGAGGAATACCTCTATTCAGCAATGGAAGATTTCCAGATCGATATAATGATCGATAAGGGTCCCAGCGCAAGATCTGTTCAGCTTTCACTGAATAATTTTACACTTATTGGCGCCACAACAAGGTCGGGTTTGCTGACAAGTCCGCTCAGAGCAAGATTCGGAATCAAATTTCACCTTGAATATTATGACCAGGAGATACTTACAGGAATCATTACAAGATCGGCCGGAATACTGAATGTTAAAATTCATGATGAAGCTGCTGTAGAAATTGCGAGACGAAGCAGGGGAACACCGAGAATAGCAAATGCGCTTCTAAGGAGAATACGTGATTTCGCACAGGTAAAAGGCTCGGGGATAATTGATCTGGACATAACAAGATACGGACTTAAAGCGCTTAACATAGATCAGCACGGACTTGATGAAATGGATAACAGGATCCTTCTTGTTATCATTGATAAATTCAACGGAGGACCGGTAGGCTTAAATACAATTTCAACTGCTGTTGGAGAAGAAAGCGGTACTATTGAAGAGGTTTATGAACCTTTCCTGATAAAGGAAGGATATCTTAAAAGAACACCCAGAGGAAGGGAAGCTACCGAACATGCATACAGGCATCTTGGGCAGACAGTTCGGATATAATATGCCTGGAACGCTTTTTTAAAAAAGATGAGAAAAGAATATTTTGTGCTGCAGGGTGTTATCGTAAGGGTATTATACGAAAGACACAAGGGGAATCACACATTATAAAAGCAGAGAAGTGGGGAGACTTTAACTGAAGACATTACTTATCTTTTCAAGACCCTTTGTATTGATAATCTTTATTCTCCGTCCATTTAATTCTACAAGTTTATCAGATTTGAATTCAGATAAAAGCCTTATTACCGATTCGGTTGCAGTACCGACAATATTTGCAAGCTCTTCACGGGTAAGTGAAATATTTAGAAATTGCTGATTATCGAGACCGAAATCGTTTACAAGGAAAAGAAGTACTTCAGCAAGACGTTCCCTCACAGTCTTCTGAGCTATGTCGGTTATAAATGAATTGGCTTCTCCAAGTTCATGACAGGCCAGTTTTACAAGTTCGAGAGCAAAATTCGGATTTGTCTTTATAAAGGAAATAAGAATTTCAGAAGGAATAAAGCAAACATTACAATCTTCAATAACCTTTGCAGATGTACAGGCAAGTTCATTGCTGAGAACACTGCGGTAGGCTATAATGTCTCCCTTCTTGGCAAAACGGATTATTTGTTCCTTACCATCAAATCCTGTTTTGAATACTTTGATAATTCCACTGTTGATGCAGTAAAATCCGCTTATACGGTTGCCCTCCTGATACAAAATGTCACCGCGTTTGTACTGACGAAAATCCTTCTCAAAATTTATTGTAGTAACTTCATCAGCTTTGAGAAATTTGAAAATTGAAGATGATTCAAGGGAACATTTGTCACATAAAGGTACCTGAATATCCTGGTGCTTCATATATCTTTTTTAAGTTATATTCAATATTGAAATATAGAATTTATAATTAATAATCTATGTCAGAATGCTGTTTTAAACTGATCGAGAAACCTTATATCGTTTTCAAAGTATAAACGAAGATCATTGACCTGATATTTCAGCATGGCAAGTCTTTCAATACCCATACCAAATGCAAAGCCGGTATATTTACGGCTATCAATATTGCAGGATTCAAGCACATTCGGATGAACCATGCCGCAGCCAAGAATTTCAAGCCAGCCGGTATATTTGCATACATTACAGCCTTTTCCGCCGCATATTCTGCAACTTACATCCATCTCTGCAGAAGGTTCTGTGAATGGAAAATAGGAAGGCCGAAGTCTGATCTCAGTATCTTTTCCAAACATTTCACGGGCGAAAAACAGCAATGTCTGTTTCAAATCAGCAAAGGATACATTTTCATCAATGTAAAGACCTTCCACCTGGTGAAATATGCAATGGGCACGTGCGGAAATTGCTTCATTACGGAATACCCTGCCCGGAGAAATGGTTCTTATCGGAGGTTTTTCACCCTGCATGACCCTTACCTGGACTGACGAGGTATGTGTGCGCAGAAGTATATCTCCCGGACTTGAATCTTCAGGAGATATTCTTGAAATGTAAAAGGTATCCTGCATATCACGGGCAGGATGTTCGGGTGCAAAATTCAGTTTTGTAAATACATGATCATCATCCTCTATTTCAGGACCTTCGGAAACCGTAAATCCGATACGCATGAATATATCGATTATTTCATTCCTTACAATTGATATAGGATGTCTCGAACCTGAATTAAAGGGAAATGAAGGACGGGTGAGATCAAGACCTGAAGAGGCTTCCTGATGATCGTCAAGCTGAGATTTAACTGTATTGAACTTTTCAAGTGCGCTTGATTTTAATTGATTAAGCTTCTGGCCAACCTCTTTTTTCTCTGCGGCAGCAACATTCCTGAAATCCTCAAAAAGGTCTGAAATAATACCTTTTTTGCTTAGATACCTGAGTCGGAATTTTTCGAGTTCATCCGCAATCTTTTATTGTGAGATTTGTTATCTCATCCAGCAGTTCTTTAATCTTTTGAAGCATTGTAAAATTATTTTAATACTGAATTATTTCTTGATAATTTTTATTTTAAGTATTCTTATATCGGTCAAAGGTTTGTCGTTGCTGTCTGTGGCTGAAGCAGCTATCCTGTCAACAACATCAAGTCCTTCTGTAACCTCTCCGAAAACAGTATAGGTTCCGTCAAGACGGGGAACACCACCAATGTTTTATAAATATTACGTTGATCTTCAGGTATTTTATAATTATTATTTCCGGAAAGATATTCAAACATCCTTACAGAGGCAATTTCCTGTATCTTCTGAATCTGAGACTGTTTTTCCTGCTAGTGCGCAGACTGTCTGAAGTCTGCTTTGATAATTTTATTGAATATTGCCTGTTTGATATTGCTGTTGATTCGGAATTCTGCCTGATCCAATTCAGCATCATTGTATTTTATTCCCTGAACAATATAAAATTGTGTTCCTGAAGATCTCATTTCAGGATTCTCTTCATTTCCTTTCCTGGCAGCTGCAAGAGCTCCTTTCTTGTGAAAACATGCTGGATTGAATTCTGCAGGAAGTGTATAGGTATTTAATGAATCAGGAATAGTTTTTGATTTTTCCGGACGTGTCAGAGGATCCCCTGTCTGTATCATAAAATCTTTTATAACCCTGTGAAAGGAAACATTATCATAGAAATTGCTGTTTACAAGTTTAATGAAATTATCACGATGGACAGGTGTAACATCATATAGTTTTATTTTAATGTCACCTGATGTAGTTTTAATCAATATTGAAGTATTTTCATTTCCTCCGCGGAGCGTTACATGAATGTATTAAAAGGAGTACAGGTATTATAAGCAACTTTATGAAAAGGTTGTTCATGAATTTAATGATTTGGTTAATAACGTGCCACAAAGCAATGTGCAAAGATATTTAACTTTGAGCTATACTCGTAAATATTACTTTCAATTTATGTTAATTTCAGTGAATGAGGCGTATATAAGGATTAAACAGGATATTTCAATGAGTTACGACCAGCTATTTTATTATCTGGGTAGTGAGGAATTCCGTATATATCAATATGTAATATATGGTTTGATAGACAGTTCTTGGAGTATTATAGGAAAATAAAATTATTAGGCTTTTTATTGCCGGGATTCAGCATTATACGACTGATTATTATATGATAAAACTGTTCCCTTATTTTTTAATCGCTCTTTTTATGGTAATTTTCGGACTTAATTTTTAATGCGAAGATAATTCTGATGGGGTCTGGAGAGTTTTATAGAAATTTTCCGTTATAGTTTTTAGGACCATAAATCAGAGTATTGGGCTGATTAATTTCTTATTTTTTTTTAAATGTTTTTATGAATATAAGGATATTAAATAAATCGGAGCATTCTATCCCTCGATATTCAATGGCAATTTATTCGGAATAAGATGGCGAAATTGGCATTATTCCTGTTAATTTATATTATGAGAATTTTGTTATAAGGGAGCAGTATATGATTTGCCGGAAGGTTGTTGCTATCAACAAGAAAGCTGAATTTATCAGCGTTAAAAGTCCCATTGTAGAAGATCAAAGTAAGGAGGGTTCAAAGAAACTGGAAAAATAGGATTATGAAGAAAAGTAAATATCTGATATTTTTGATTGTTGTTGCATTAATTGCATCAGTTTCATGCAGTAAAAAGGTTGTTCCTTCTGAGATTATCGGAGCAGAGGACAAGAGCTATGATAATGCAAAATTTAATTATCTGTATGTTGAAGCTGTTAAGCAGAAGCTTATGGGCAATGGAGGTGATGCTCTCAAATTGCTTGAGGATGCAGTAAAACTGAATCCGGAAAGTGATGCTGCCTATTACCAGATGGCACAGATTGTCAGTGCAAACGGAGACCTTGGTAATGGAAAAAGATTGTTAGAAAAAGGCAATTGAAATAGATAATCAGAACATATGGTATCTGATGATGATGGGTGGTTTTTATTATCAGGAAAGAAATAGTGGACAGTGCAATTTATTACTATGAACAAGCCGTTAAATATTACCCTGATGTTGAAAATCTGCAGCTGACTCTTGGAAATCTTTATTCTGAAAATAAGAATTATGATAAGGCAATTTCAATTTTTGATTCGTTTGACAGAAAATATGGTGTAAATGAAAATTCTACGGTTTCAGCGATCAGGACTCTTGTAAGCGAGGAAAAGTATGATGAAGCTCTTGTAAAAGCTGAATTGCTTATTAAAGAATTTCCGGATGAGGTGCTGTATAATGGTCTTGCTGGCTGAAATATATGCCAGTAAAGGCGAAATGGAAAAAGCAAAGGAAGTATATGACAAACTGCTTGAACGAAATCCGGATAACCCGCAGATTCAGCTGGCTATTTGTGATTTTCTTATAAATGCAAAGAACTATTCAGAATTGTTTCTGCTGATGAACAATGTTATTCTTAACAATAACGTTAAAAGAGAAGATAAAATTATCATTGTTTGCGAGATTAATTGAGTTGCCGGATCTTATAAGCAAAAATAGCAATGAATTGCTGATTGCACTTATGGTTTTTGAAGCAAATTATAAAAATGATGATATAGTACCTCTTTTAAGACCTGAATTTCTTGTTAAAGTGGGTAAGCTTGATGATGCTGCAGAGAGACTGGAAGAAATTGTAAAAGTAAATCCGGATAATTATTATGCATGGGAAAAGCTTCTGCTCGTTTATAATCAGAAAAAGGACTATATAAATCTGATGAAAAGCGGTGAAGAATGCGCTACACGATTCAACAGGTCCTTCCTGGCAAAGATATTGTATGCCAATGGTGCTCTTGGAAAATAAGAAGTTTGATATTGCTCTGGAAGAGCTCAGAAAAGCTGAAATTCTTGCAGGTGATAATAAGGAATTTATGACTCAGGTTCTTACAATGAGGGCGGATGTTTATTACAGGATGAAAGATTATATAAAGGCTTTTGAAACTTTTGAAGCAGCCATAAAAGTAAATGGTGATGATCTTACTGTAATTAATAATTATGCATATTACCTGGCAGAACAGGATCAAGAATCTCAAAGAGGCAGAGGAGATGGCGAAGAGGGTCATTGAGAAGGAAAAAGGAAATAATACATATCTGGATACCTATGCATGGGTTCTCTATAAAAGAGGTAAGTTAAAGGAGGCGGCAAAGATTATGGAAGCAAATAATAAATTCCGGTGAAGGTCCTGATGCTGAATGGTATGAGCATTACGGATTTATCCTTTCAAGACAGCATAAATGTGATAAAGCTGTTGAAAGCTGGAATTATGCAATGAAGCTCGACAGTACAGAAATCAAATTTACAGGAAGCGATAGATAATTGCGGAAAATAATTTACATATTGGTTATTCTTTTCTTGTCAGGGAGCTGCTCAGTTTCCCGGAAACAGAAAAGAGGAGGTAAGGAAAACATAAATTCCACCAGGACAATTAGTTTATATGATAATATTTTAAATCAGAATCTTACAGCCAGAAGCTTTTTTATTGAGCGGGCAGAATTCAGCATAAAATCAGGAGAGGAAGAGAAAAACGGGCTTGGTACCGTTAAGTTTCTGATGCCTGACAAGTTTCTTATAACACTTAAAAGTCATGCGGGAATAGAAGTTGCCAGAATTTTTCTTACAGGTGATTCAATATATGATAAATGACCGTTTTGATAAAAAGTTATATTATGGGTCTGCTTCATATCTGAAAAGCAAATATGGAATTTACAACTGCTGTTTTGCCTGTTATATTAGGAGATTATGTAAATGATTTAAAACTCGACAGCAGCAATCTGAAATGTACCGATGGTATACTTGTGACAGATGCTCTCGTAAAGAGTCTTAGGATTAAATATCTGATTAATTGTGAAAATGGTAAAAGTATTGTAAGCAATTCCGGAACCTGATTTTAATGATAATGGAATAGAGATACGATATAGCGAATTTTTTAAAGTTAATGAGCTTAATGCTCCGGGAGTTATTATGATTTCTGACAGTCAAAATAATACAGTTATCGAGATAAGGATTCAAAAAATAACTATACCCTGGGAAGGTACAATTGAATTTATTCCCGGAAAACAATACGAAAAAATTCATCTTTTATGAGATTTCTGCTGATCGTAGTTTTTCTGGTATGCACGATGAATGGCTTTCTGTCGGGTCAGACGAAAGCAGAACTTGAAGAGAAAAGAAAGAAGACACTCGAGGAGATAAGTTATGTGGATAACCTCTTGAAGACTACTGCAAAAGAGAAAAGCGAAGGGATGAATGCAGTAAAGATTATTGGCAGAAAGCTGGATCTGAGAGAATCAGTTATAAGAGGAATGCGTGAGGAAATTGAATTGATTTCAGAAAGGATTGATCTGAATAATCTTGCTATTGGAATGATGGAAGATGATCTTGTAAAGCTAAGAACAGATTATGCAAGGGCTGTTGTTAATTCATATAAATCGCAGAAGCGTAATCCGGAACTTATATATATTTTGTCAGCAAAGGATTTTAACCAGGGTTACAAAAGACTTAAATACCTGCAGCAGGTTACAAAGTTCAGACGAAGAGAAGCAGAGATAATTCTTGAACTTAAAAGTCAGATTGAGAATTCAAAACTAAGGCTTGAAAATGATCTGAATCGTATGTCTGATCTTAAAGACAAGGGAGGAGCAGCAGAAGAAACTTCTTGAAAATGAGCAGGAAAAGAAGCAGGATATGGTTAAGTCCTTGACTAATAAAGAGAAACAATTACAGAAAGAACTTGAAGAAAAGAAAAGAATTGCCAGAAAGAATAGGAAATGAAATTGACAGGCTTGTTGAGGAGGAGAGAAGGAAAAGTGTTAAATCAGCGGCTACTCCTGAACAAAAACTGATTGGAGAAAGTTTTGCTGAAAATATGGGAAGATTACCATGGCCTGTAGAGAAAGGAGTTATAACAAGTCATTTTGGAGTTCACCCTCATCCGGTATTTAAATACCTTACAGAAGATAATATTGGAATTGAAATTACAAGTTCTGGAAAAATGAGTGCAAGAAGTGTATTTCAGGGTGAAGTGGCAAAAGTTTTTGCAATTTCAGGAGCAAATATGACTGTAATTATTAGGCATGGAAAATATCTTTCTGTTTATGCAAATATTTCTTATGTGAAGGTAAAACCGGGTGATAAGGTTGTGGCAAAGCAGGATATTGGAGATATTTATCTTGATCCGGGAAATGGGAATAACTGTGTTTTAAAGTTTATGATATTTGAGAACTAATATGAAATATCTGGATCCGGAGATCTGGATATCTAAAATTTAGAGCAAATTTTGTAACAAATATCTTTTTATTCAGTATAAGGGGAAGTTTAGATATGGTTATGTATAAAAAATTAAGAATAGAATCAAGTATCAGTAATCTGAGTGATTGTTGAAAATGCTATTGATGAGGTTGTGACTGAAATAGGAATTACCCAGGAAAATTATGGAAAGATTCTGGTTTCTACTCTTGAGGCGGTTAATAATGCAATTATGCATGGCAATAAATATGAAAAAGATAAAATTGTAGATGTTGAGATTTCATATAAAAATGAAAAGCTGAAGATTAAGATAAAGGATGAAGGGAAAGGATTTATTCCTGAAGAGGTTCCTGATCCTACAATTCCTCAGAATATTGAAGCGCTTAATGGAAGAGGAATATTTCTGATGTCAAAGCTGGCAGATCAGATAAAATACAGTAAAAGAGGAAATGCTGTGACAATGTTTTTCAAAAATATCAAATCTTGAGCATAAGGATATTCTATGATAATACAGATTTCCGGCTGAAAGGATCAGTCAGGGCAAAAAATATTATTGGTGAGGTCATCGTGAAAGAAAAGCATATTTCGGGTGACCTTAATTTTATTTTTACAGATGATGAATCATTAAGAAAAATAAATGTGAGTTTTTTAAACCATGATTACTTTACAGATGTTATTACATTTAACTATAATTCGGGTTCAAAGGTAAATGGAGAAATTTATATAAGTATTGATACAGTAAAAGTCAATTCAATTAACTATAATGTTAGTTTAAATAGTGAGGTTTTGAGGGTTATGATCCATGGTGTTCTTGCATCTTGTGGGATATGATGATAAAAGTGAGGAGGAGAAGAATGTAATGAGGTCGATGGAGGATTTTTGGCTTGAGAAATTTAACATTAAGTGAGATGAATTATAAATACGATATAATTGTTGTTGGTGGCGGACATGCTGGATGTGAAGCAGCTCATATTGCAGCAGTTATGGGAGCAAAGACTTTGCTTATTACAATGGATATGACAAAGCTTGCTCAGATGTCATGTAATCCGGCCATGGGAGGAATTGCAAAGGGACAGATAGTTCGTGAAATTGATGCACTCGGAGGGATGAGCGGAATTGTAACTGACAGGAGTATGATACAATTCAGGATGCTTAACAGAAGCAAGGGTCCTGCAATGTGGAGTCCGAGAGCTCAATGTGACAGGCAGAGATTTACAATTGAATGGAGAAAGGTACTTGAGCAGACAGATAATCTGTATATATGGCAGGAGCAGGCTAAAAAGCTGGTGCTGGATGGTGAGAAAGTGGTTGGTGTGGAAACATCATTTGGAACAAAATTTTTTGCAGATGCAGTAATTCTTACAAATGGTACATTTCTGAACGGATTGATGCATGTTGGTTTTACAAGGGTTAAAGGAGGAAGGTCAGGAGATCAGGCATCAACCGGATTAAGTGAACAGCTGGAGGAAATTGGGTTTACTGTTGAAAGAATGAAGACCGGAACAAGTGCCAGGGTTGATGGAAGATCAATAGATTTTTCAAAGATGACTGAACAGAAAGGTGATGACAGAGAACAGAAAATTTTCATATGGAGCTGATGAAGACTGTAATGTCTGAACAGAGAAGTTGTTATATTACTCATACAAATGAAGATGTTCATGAGGAATTAAGAAAAGGACTTGAATTCAGTCCTCTTTTCACAGGAAGGATTAAGGGAAGAGGACCAAGATACTGTCCAAGTATTGAAGACAAAATTGTAACATTTAAGGATAAGGATTCACATCAGATATTTATTGAACCGGAAGGATTGGATACAGTAGAATATTATATTAATGGTTTTTCAAGCAGTCTTCCGCTTGAGATACAGCTTAAGGCTTTAAGAAAAATTCCGGGTTTGGAAAAGGTAAATATTTTCAGACCTGGTTATGCCATAGAATATGATTTTTTTCAGCCGACGCAATTGAAGCATACACTTGAGACAAAAAGAATTGCAAATCTTTATTTCGCCGGACAGATTAATGGTACTACCGGATATGAGGAAGCAGCAGCTCAGGGTCTGATGGCAGGAATTAATGCTGTTCTTAAAATTGGCGAGAAGGAAAGTTTTATACTTGGGAAGGGAAGAATCATATATTGGTGTTCTCATAGATGATCTGGTAACAAAAGGAGTTGATGAGCCATACAGAATGTTTACTGCAAGAGCTGAATACAGGATTCTACTGAGGCAGGATAATGCTGATGAAAGACTCACAAGAAAAGGATATCAATATTGGGACAATAGGTGTTGACAGGATAAAATTACTTGACGAAAAGGAAGAGCTTGTGAAGGAAGTGATAAATTTCCTGAATGAATATAGTGTTACTCCTGAGGAAGTTAATCCGCAGCTGGAGGCATTGAATACAAACCCCATTATCACAAAAATTAAAGGCGGTAAATATTGGCAGTGCGACCACAGGTAGAAATTGCAGGACTTTTGGGGTGGATAAAGTCTTCATCAGAATTGAATGCTGTTAAATCTTCACAGATATGCCGAGATTGCAGAATCGGCTGAAATTAAGAATAAAATATGAAGGATATATCCACAGGGAGAAATTGGTAGCAGATAAGATTAAAAGACTTGAATCTCTTAAGATACCGGATGATATTAATTATACAGAACTGGTGTCAATATCTACGGAAGGAAGACAAAAGCTTACAAGGATAAAACCTGTTACTGTTGGACAGGCAGGAAGAATAAGCGGTGTTTCACCATCAGATGTGAATATTCTGCTACTATATCTGGGAAGATAAAATTATGTTCCACGTGGAACATAATTTTTAAAATTTATATTATGAAAATTTCAGGAAAGCTTTTTGATATCCATTTAAGGGATATTTATCCGGCTGAAATTGTTTTTTCCAATGGCATTATTCAAAGTATAGATCGGGTGGCAAGCAGTCCCTGATGTTTTTATTTTGCCAGGGCTTATAGATGCACATATACATATTGAAAGTTCGATGGTCACTCCCGGAGCATTCGGATTTGAGGCAGTAAGGCATGGAACTGCTGCTGTGGTTTCTGATCCGCATGAAATAGCAAATGTACTTGGGGACCGATGGGGTTTTGTATATGATAGAGGATTCTCTGAAATCTCCTGTTAAATTCTGGTTTGGCGCGCCTTCATGTGTTCCTGCCACTGCGTTTGAAACAAGTGGAGCAGTTCTCACATCTGCCGATGTAGAGAATTTGCTGAATCGTCCGGAAATTAAATATCTTTCTGAAATGATGAATTTTCCGGGAGTTATTTATAGCGATACAGAAGTTATTGGAAAGATTGATTCTGCCAGAAAACTTGGGAAGCCAATTGATGGTCATGCTCCTGGATTAACAGGTACAGATCTCGAGAAATATGTTGCAGCAGGTATATCAACAGATCATGAATGCAGCACCATGGAGGAGGCAAATGAAAAGATCTCGCTCGGGATGAAAATTCTGATCAGGGAGGGTAGTGCGGCAAGAAATCTTGATTCATTAAAGGATCTTTTCAATTCAGCTCCTGAGATGCTTATGCTTTGCAGTGATGATCTGCATCCGGAAATGCTTGTAAAAGGACATATAAATGTTCTGATCGGACGGTTGATAAAGGAAGGTTTTAATGCCTTTGATGTCGTAAGAAGCGCAACAATTAATCCGGTAATGCATTATAATCTTGATTCAGGTCTTTTGAGGAGAGGAGACAGGGCTGATTTTATAATTGCAGGAAATCTTGAATCCATGGATATAATTGAAACCTGGATCGATGGTGAAAAGGTCTTCGGCAATGGTAAAAGGAACTTTTCATATGTTCCGGGGAAGCCAGTAAATAATTTTAACTGCACAGAAATTAGTGAGAAAGATATCAAAGTCATTAACAAGAGGGGTGAAATAAGGGTTATAGAAGCAATTGAAGGAGAGCTTATGACAAGGGAATTAAGGATAAATGCACCGGGCGGACTTCAGGTAAATTCAGATACTGATAATGATATTCTGAAGATAGTTGTTAAGGAGCGTTATCATGATGCTCCTCCTGTAACAGGCTTTATAAATGGTTTTGGACTGAAAGCCGGGGCTTTTGCCTGCTCAGTAGCGCATGACAGTCATAACATTGTTTGTGTCGGTACAAATGACAGGGATATTGTTGCTGCAATAAATGAAATAATAAGGCTAAAGGGAGGCCTTGCTGTTTCATCCGATGGAGTAATAAGCTCTCTCTGTCTGGATATCGGAGGAATTATGACAACAAGGTCATGTGAAGAGGTTGCTGTTGAATATAATATTCTTAACGAAAGGTTGCAGATCGCTGGGTTGTACAATGGCAGCACCATTCATGACTTTGTCATTTATGGCCCTGCTTGTTATACCGGAACTAAAAATAGGTGACAGGGGATTGTTTGATGTGAGGCAATTCATGCCGGTTTCATTATTCATTGAGCCGGAAAGCCCGAATAATACTACAGATGTGATGTCAGTAGTGGAAAAATCGAAATCAATACTTTCCCTTCTGCCTGATAAGCCGGGTGTTTACCAGTTCATTGACAGTTTTGACAATATTCTTTATGTGGGAAAGGCTAAAAACCTTAAGAAACGTGTTACTTCATACTTCTCCGGGAATCAGTCAGGAAAAACGATGCTCCTGCTTAAAACGAGCTGCGGATATCAGACATATAGTTGTGGAAAATGAATCAGATGCACTTCTGCTTGAGAATAACCTTATTAAAAAGCACCAGCCCAGGTATAATATACTTCTGAAAGATGATAAAACATTTCCCTGGATCTGCATAAAAAAGGAGCCATTTCCCAGAGTTTTCAGCACACAGGAACGTTATCAGGGATGGTTCTTCCTATTTTGGACCATACACCTCGGCCCTGATGGTTAAAACGCTTATTGCTCTTATAAGGCAGCTTTACACGCTCAGAACATGCTCCCTCGTGCTTACCCGGACAAATATCTCAGCCGGAAAATTCAAGGTCTGTCTTGAGTATCACCTTGGCAACTGCAAGGGTCCATGCGTTGGCAATCAGACTGAAAGTGATTATAATGAGAACCTGATTCAGATAAAGGATATTCTCAAAGGGAATATTGCTATGGTAATTGATCATCTGAAATCAATGATGGTCAGATACTCCGGGGAGACTGAAATTTGAAGAGGCACAGCTTATAAAGGATAAAATTGAAATCCTGTCAAGATTCCGGAGCAAGTCAGCAGTTGTAAGCAATACAATAAGAAATGTTGATGTATTTGGCATCACAATGGAAGCCGACAGCGCCTATATAAATTACCTCAAAGTTATTGACGGAGCCATTATTCAGGCATTAACAATTGAACTGAAGATGAGGACTCGATGAGGAGAAGGAGTCTGTTCTGGGCTTTGGTATCACTGAAATAAGACAGAGACTGTCAAGCGATTCTCCTGAAATTATTGTGCCTTTCCGGCCGGATATACTCCTTGAAAATGTTAAATATACAGTTCCCAAAATGGGAGAAAAGATAAAGCTGCTTGAACTTGCAGAGAGAAATGCAATCTATTACAAGCTTGAACAGAAGAAAAAGAAGATGGAACATAAACCTGCACAGCGGACAGGAAAGAATCTGGAGAAACTTAAAAACGATCTTCATATGTCGGATATCCCGGTGCATATAGAGTGCTTTGACAATTCAAATATTATGGGAACAAATCCTGTTGCAGCCTGTGTCGTTTTCAGGAATGGAAGACCGAGCAAAAAGGATTACCGCCATTTTAATATAAAAACTGTAACCGGACCTGATGATTTCTCATCAATGGAGGAGATCGTGTTCAGAAGATACAGGCGTGCCCTTGATGAGTCAACCGGTCTGCCTCAGCTTGTTATTATAGACGGTGGCAAGGGACAGCTCTCCTCTGCAATGAAAAGTATTACCATGCTCGGCCTTCGTGAAAAGATTACAGTTATAGGTATTGCAAAAAAACTTGAAGAGATCTATTTCCCTGGTGACAGTGTGCCAATCTACCTTGATAAAAACTCTGTCAGTCTGAAAATAATCCAGCAACTCAGAAATGAAGCTCACAGATTCGGAATAAACTTTCATCGTGAAAAACGATCTACTGATATGCTCAGGTCAGGTCTCGATGAAATAAAAGGAATAGGACCAAAGACAAAGGAAATTTTACTCAACCATTTCGGATCTGTCGATAGGATTAAATCAGCCTCCACCGGATGAACTTGAAAAGGTGATAGGACCCTCAAAAACGGCTGTTTTGTCAGATTTTCTCAAAAACTAACGTAGTTTCCACGTGGAACATATTGATTAACTATATGATTTTAATAATCTCATTATCAATATGTTATATGCCATTATCTTAGTTGTTAACTCAGCGAGAATTGAATATTTTTTACTCTTCCGGCCAATGGTAAGGAATAATGAAGGGATTTCGGATTTCGGATTTTTGATTTCGGATTTACTTCTGACTTCCGACTTCTGACTTCCGTACTTTTTAACCACGGAGTAACACGGAGTTTGCACGGAGTTGCACTGTTTTAATTTCGGAATAACCCACCTTTAACCCCAGGACGTCAACCTAAGGTTGAATTGTAAAAAAGAGGCTTGATACATGTTTCCCTGTGAGTTTTAGACCCCTCCCTGCGGAGATGTCTCAAAGAGTCTTTTTTAACCGCAGGAGCATTCAAGAAGTTAATGCATTGGTTTTAACTCATCGCGACCGTTCGAACATCTAGCGCTCTTCGCGGTTAAGAACTTTGAACTTTGAGACGCCTAAACCTTGAACACTTGTACTTGAATTCTTGATTACCGCTATGCCCCTAACCCCTCCAGGGAGGGAACCATCTGTTAACCCTGCACCTTGCACCCCACCGACTTCGAACTTTGAACCCTCACTGACCTCACTCCTCACTCCTCATACCTCTCACTCCTCACTCCTCACCCTCAAAACCGCCCCCAGCTCTTTTGATATTTCTTCCGAGCCGTAAGTAACAAATCCTTTTATCCCTAGTTTTTCGGCTGCCCTCACATTTGTTTCAATATCATCAATGAAAAGAGTTTCTTCCGGGACAAGGGAATAGTTTTCAAGGAGAATTTCAAAAATTCTTTTGTCGGGCTTGGAAAATTTCACCTCGGATGAAATAACACCTCCGTCAAAATATCTGAAAAAGAAATATCCGGTTTTTATCTCCTCGAAAATATCGATCGGGAAGTTGGAAAGATAATATAGCTTAAAACCCTGTTTTTTTAGCTCTGGAAGAAGCCGGACGTTCTGGTCGAGCGGATACATGATCTCGGTCCTTAAATTGAAAATATGGGCTATTTCTTCCCTTTTGAGCGATGATTTTAGTGCTATTGCATCTATAGCCTCCTGAGTGCTTATATCACCATTGTCAAGCATGAGCCACTCCTTCCCTCCGAAAATGTCAGAAAGGATTCTTGATTTGATAGCTTCAGGATAATGTTTTTTGTCGAAAAATACTGAAGGTCTGAAGCTTATCAAAACATTTCCGAGATCAAAAACTATATTTTTTATCATATCAGATATTCTTCATGCTGATTGGTTGTCCTGTTGCTTCAAGGACATTCCACCATAATTCACTTTTTATATCAATCTTCTTTCGTTTTGCGACAGCCATCTGTATCGGAAGAAGGGTGAACTGATCATTCCAGAATCCGACAACAAAATCAGTCTTTCCTGCAAGAGCTCCGTGAACCGCATTCTGGGCAAGGAGGTTGCAGAATTTACTGTCATTGGGATTGGCAGGTGCACTGCGGATAATATAACTGGGATCGATATATTTTATTGAAAACGGAAATTCCTGATGTCTGAACTCTTCGGATATTTTATCCTTCAGGTAAACACCGATATCCTTGTGTTTTATATTTCCTGAAGCATCTTTGTCTTCTCCGGCCTGTTCGAAAAACTCCTGACCTGCTCCTTCGGCAACAACGATAACAGCATGGTGTCTTTCTTCGAGCCTTTTTCTCAGGACCCTAAGGAATCCCTTTGGGCCGTAAAGATCAAAATTTATCTCCGGGACAAGGACAAAGTTGACTTCCGAGATCGAGAGAGCTGCACTCGCAGCAATAAAACCCGAATCGCGTCCCATGAGTTTGACAAGCGCTATGCCGTTATATGCGCCGGCTGCCTCATTATGAGCATTTCTGATTATATCATTTGCAATCGAAAAGGCAGTTTCAAATCCGAAAGATTTCTGAATCAGATCGATATCATTATCAATTGTTTTCGGAATACCTGCAACCGATATCTTAAGGTTACGCTTTACAATTTCCTCATGAATTGCATGTGCTCCCCTTAAAGTACCGTCTCCGCCAAGGCAGAAAAGAACATTTATGTTCATAATCTCAAGGGTATCAACCATTTTTGAAACATCCTGATTTCCCCTCGAGGATCCCAGGAATGTTCCTCCGGTCAGATGAATGTCCCTTACCATTGGAGCAGTAAGCTCTATAACAGGATGATTATAATCGGAGATCAGTCCTTCATACCCGTATTTTATACCCAAGAACCCGGGAGATGCCATACCTGTAGTAGAGTTCATTTACAAGGCTGCGTATAACATTATTGAGACCAGGGCACAAACCACCGCAGGTTACAATTCCTACTTTTGTCTTTGCAGGTTCAAAAAAGAGATTTTCCCTTGGTCCGGCTTTTTCAAATGAAACCGGAATTTCTCCGGTCTCGCGGCACCTGTTGAAATTTTCAAGAGAAACATCATAAAGGATCCTTTCGCTGTCGTCTACAAACTGGTAAACAGGACTATCTTCCCCCTGAGATTTCTTCAGCGGAGAAATGACTCCTCCCTTGCCTAGAGAGGGAACTAAAAAATCCTCGGATTTCATCTATTTGAGATTAGGAATATATATAAATAAACAGCAGTGAAGAAAATCTAATCTTCACATCAACCAAATTTAAATATATTTTTTGGTGATTGTCAAATATAGCGGAGTCAGATTATCTGTTTGATTCTTCCAACCAGACCGTTTTCGAGCATCACTTTTATGCCATGGGGATGATTTGGCGCTGAAGTAAGTACCTCTTTCACCTTTCCTCCCGTAAGCCTGCCAGTCCTTTTGTGCTCCGACAGCTCAACCATAACATCTATCCCTGGCTTCACATCCGCTCTTCTCGTTCCTACCATTTCTGTTGTATTTCTGATCATTCTCGGGTTATATTTTCAATTTTCTGAAACTATCTCACAATTTTATTGTACAATGTTATAAAAAAATAAATAAGCTTACGCAACGTAAACGATTAATTTTTGTTAACAGTGAGGCATGAAAAATAAGATTTCAAAGATTTCCTAACCTTTTGTTCCGGCAATCTTTGTTCTTATGCGGTAGAGGCCTTTGCTGGCTGTTATAAAAAGACTTCTCATATCACTACCTCCGAAGCAGACATTTGCAGTCCAGCTCTCCGGTACATCAATATGCCCTGTCTGTTTTCCGTTTTTGTCAAAAATTGTAACCCCGTTTCCGGTAAGGTAAATATTCCCTTCCGAGTCGATTGTCATACCGTCGGAACCCAGTTCGCAAAACAGCTTTTTGTTGCTCAGAGTGTGATCTTTATTTATCGAATATGACCATGTTTTATTTGCACCTATATCGGCAACAAAGAGCGTTTTTCCGTCAGGAGTTCCGACGATGCCGTTTGGCTGAACAAGATCAGCTGGCAACTCTTGTCAGGGTTTTATGGTCGGGTGCAAGATAATAGACTGCCTGAATATCCTGGGGCATTGACTTATGTGCCCACCAGGGCCGTCTGATAATAAGGATCGGTGAAATACATACCGCCATCGGATGCAATCCAAAGATCATTGGGCCGTTAAGAATGGCTGAATTGATATTTTAATGACACTGGAGAGATCTTTTTCGCTTTGTCTATTTGCCAGAGTTCATTTTTTTCATCTGCACATGCCCAGAGAACACCCTTACTGTCAAATGAAAGTCCGTTCGAACGTCCGCTTGGCTGAAGGAATACAGACAATTCACCTTTGACGCTCCATTTCATTATCCTGTCATTTGGCTGATCAGTGAAGAAGACATTTCCATCTGCATCTGAAGTCGGCCCCTCAGTGAATGAAAACCCGTCAGCGAGTTTCTCGGGCTTTGCTCCGGATTCCATAACATCCTGTTCTTTATCAGAATACCCGAGAGGTGAAACCGATACCTGCCAGGGGTAATTGCGAGCAAAAAAAATATTATTCTAATCATTTTATCATTGAGTATTATGGTATATTAACCTCATTCTGCTATACAGGTTTAACACTGTTTTGTACCCTTGCAATAAAATTATCGATCTGTTCCGGCAACTCAAACCCGACTATTACAATATCGACAGTTCCGAGTCCAAGAACATATTTCAGCGATTCATCAATTTTTGCAGAATCATTCCTGAATTTTCCGGCTCCGATCAGTTTCATTCCTATAATTCCCTTGCCTTCCCTGTGCAGTTTTTCAATAACCGGAATAACCTTTGCCGGATCATTTTTATCCATTGATTCACCGAATGGATTGATGCGGACATGAACAACATCCACCCAGGGATTCCCGACACAGGCTTCCATTGCTTCAAGTGAATGAACAGATACTCCATGGGCCCGGATTATCTTTTTTGCTTTCAGGTTTTCAAGAATGTCCATCTGTTTTTTCTCCTTATCGGTCCATCCGGCATCAGTCATGCAATGAATCTGAACAAGATCGAGATAATCAGTATTCAGTTCTTTTCTGAACCGGTCAACAACGACGTCGGCACCGGGACGTTCCGGTTCAGGAATACCTCCCTGGCTGACCCAGATCTTTGATCCGAGGGTATAACTTTCCCTCGGGAAGCTTTTCAGCGCTGCTGCAGTGTAAGTATGTGTTCCGTAGCTGTCAGCACAATCAAAGAAGCGAATGCCCTTTTCATAAGCCAGCTTTATAATAGATTCTGCCACACCTGCTCTTGTAATGTTCGATGAACGGTTATATCCGCTGAATCCTGTTCCCATCCCCAGAAGGGTGGTCTTCAATCCTGAATTGCCCAGCCTGACAACCTTCAGCGAATCACTGGATATACCCGGTGCGGGTGTTTGTGATCCGAGTGCGGAGTTTGCTAATAATACAGATCCGGCGCCAACAGTAATAGTCGATACGAACTGCCTGCGTGTGAGTTTTGCTTTACCCATATGATGGATTATAATAAATTAATTTATGACTTCTATTTCAATCCCAGCTGTTCAACAATATTCAAAGGTGAAACAGGTCTGCCATTTCTGGTTGCGACGCCTGTAACCCTGGCACGGACAACAAGTTTTTCATCAGGAATCCTGCAGATCTCCTGAATAAAAAGCAGCCTCACATTGCCTTCTCTTTCAACTCTCAGCCTTACTGCAAACCTGTCACGGCTCCGGAGTGGATATTTATAGTCAATCTCAACTTTCGATACAATTAAGTCAATACCTTCATCATGAAGAGTGGCAAAGCTGACCCCTTTTGAAATGAGAAACTCATGACGGGCATGTTCAAGATAATGCTGATAATTTGCATTGTTGACAACACCCTGAAGGTCACATTCATAATCCCTGACGGTAAAATCCAGGCTGAAAGTGAAATCGTTTTCTTTCATTTTAAAATTCTTGGCTATTTGCTAAACAGGCTGCCCGGTAATTTGTTAGCGGATCAGCATAGATTAGTCAGATTTTCATTTGGGATACATCCTGAATAACTTCTTCAGATTTCCGTGAAACTTATGGATGCTGTGAGGTTTATAATGCATGAGGATGCACTCTCCGGTGATGTAATTTATATCGGAATCTTTAAGATGGACCAGAGCCTCCTTGCTGTCGGCCATCTGTTGTATCCAGATCTCCTTTATCCCTTTTTCAAGCGCCTCCTTTACAATCGAGGCTGTTTTATCCTTTTTTGTCATTACAATTATGCCCCTGACATCAGCAGGAAGTGAGCTCACATTCCGGTATGATTTTTCACCCATTATTTCATCAGCTTCAGGGTTAACAGGAATAATTTTCATCCCCTTGTCCTTAAGTTCCTTAAAGGCAGTATAGCCGAACTTTTTAGGATTGCGTGAAACACCTACCATTGCAATTGGCTGGTTATCAAGAAATTGGTTGATTTGTTTTAAGGTATTCATGATCGGTGAGCGGTATTAAATTAGAAAATGAAAAATAATGATTTGATTCCTGATAGTTAAGTAAGTATAAAGACTTAAAAATACAATAAAAATACCAACTGACATTAATTTTTATTTACTTGGTATAAAGGTTTAACAAAAAGCTAAACAATAATGAAAAAGCCAGAGGACCGTACAGGTTACCTTTTTTCAAAAGGCTACTCGAATTATGTTTTCGTTCTTTTGTTCCTGTTATATATGTTTGATTATATTGACAGGACTGTCGTTACTTCAATGTTTACCTCAATTGAGCGTGACTGGGGGATTACCCATACCCAGAGTGGTCTGCTGGTTTCTGCTGTATACTGGGCAATTGTGCTTCTGACATTTCCTGTATCAATACTTGTTGACAGATGGAGCAGGACAAAGACAATAGGCATAATGGCAATTATGTGGAGTATTGCCACTGCACTCTGTGCCCTTACCGGGAATTATGTTCAGCTCTTTATGGCCCGTCTTTTTATCGGAGTCGGGGAAGCAGGTTATGCACCCGGCGGAAGCGCCATGATCTCCGGACTGTACCCGATTGATAAAAGGGCAAGGATGATGGGATTGTGGAATGCATCCATTCCGCTTGGTTCTGCAATAGGAGTTCTTCTGGGAGGTATTATTGCAGTCAGGCTGGGCTGGAAACATGCCTTTGGAATTGTTGCAATTCCGGGTCTTGATTGTTTCAATCCTTTTTCTTTTCGTGAAGGATTACAAAACTGTCGATCTCTCATTTTTGGACAGGAACAGCAAACTTGTAAAGATGGAGCGAAAGGATATAATTAAAGAGTTTCTATCCAAGCCATCAGTGCTTTTCACCTATTTTGGCATTGCCTGTGTTGTATTTGTTACAACCTCAATGCTTACATGGCTTCCGACATATTTTGAAAAAGTGCGTCATATTCCGCAGGAAAAGGCCGGACAGATGGCAAGCTCTGTTATGTTGCTTGCCATAATCGGAGCTCCGCTGGGAGGTCATCTGACAGATCTGTGGCGTAAAAAAAGGCTGAATGCCCGGTTGTTATACCCTGCACTTTCAAGCTTATTATCAGCAATTACTCTTTTTATTGCCCTGGCAGCTTTTAAAGGGAACAATTCAGTATGTTGTCCTGCTTATTATTCGGAATTCTTGTTCTCTCATTTATTTCAGGTGCTGCAGCTGTTACCCAGGATGTTATACACCCGGGTTTAAGAGCTACATCATATGCAATTGCAGTGGTTGTGCAGAATCTTCTTGGCGCTTCGACAGCGCCTATTATAATGGGGAAAATTTATGATCTTACAAATATCCAGACTGCATTATCTATACTTCCTTTGGTACTTCTTGCGGGAACTGTCCTTTTCTGGCTTGGATCAAGACATTACCTGGAAGATCTGGAGAAAGTGCCCAGGATAGAATTGCATGCCGGCTGAAAAAAGCTATTTTTTTCTTGAGGTTGTATAGAATACAAATTCCTTAAGCGACTGTCTGACATCTGAATCGGGATAGGCATCAAGAATAGCAAGGGCTTTATCCCTGTAATGATTCATTTTCAGTTCTGCATATTCCATTCCGCCATTTTCAGAGACAAAGCTGATCACTTCATTGATTTCTGATCTGCTCTTTTTCCTGTTTTTTACAATTCCGAGTATATGTCTCTTCTTCAGGTAGGAAGTTTGTTCAAGAGCATGAATTAAGGGAAGGGTTAATTTTCTCTCCTTGATATCGTTGCCTGCTTTTTTCCCTGTAAGTCCCGATCTTTCATAATCAAGAAGATCGTCTCTTATCTGGAAAGCAATTCCTATGTTTTCTCCAAAATCTTTCATCATCCGGATAGTTTCGGCATCTTCGGAGACTGACTTTGCACCGCAGGCAGTACAGGCAGAGAGCAATGCTGCCGTTTTACTCTGAATTATCTTAAAATAATCCTCTTCCTTTAGATTGAACTTTCTTGCTTTCTGTAACTGAAGCAACTCTCCCTCACTCATCGATTTTACTGCATCGGAAACAATTGCAAGCATGTCAAAGCGGTTTTTTTCAACGCTTATCAGCATTCCCTGGGATAGTAAATAATCTCCTACAAGGACAGCTATTTTTGAATTCCAGAGTGCATTTATCGAAAGAGCGCCACGCCTTTCACTTGCATCATCTACGACATCGTCATGCACAAGTAGAAGCTGTATGGAGAAGTTCAATAAAGGTTGCAGCAACGAATGTAGCCTCAGTTATCTTCGCCATTCAGCCGGGCTGTCAGAAATACAAGCAATGGTCTCATCTGCTTTCCCTTCCGGCGGAATATATAGTTAAGAATTATCTTCAGCAGAGGAATATCGCTATGCATTGTCCTGCCAAAGTAGGCTTCAAATTCAGCCATTTCTTTCTCAACTGGTTGTCGGATTTGTGTTAGGACTGGCATTTCAATTTATTTCTTTCAAATATACTAAAATCATGATATCAAGATCAAAGAAGGGCAGATGTAATTGAGTTTCCTTGCTGAGCCGGATAGTTGCTAATCTGTTTTTCCCATTTCATCATATTTGTATATCTTTGTGGGACAAAAAGTTGGTGTATGGAATTTAAAGATCTCACGCCGGAAAACCTCGAAATGGCTTCAAATATGCTTAAGGCAATAGCGCATCCGATAAGAATATCAATTGTAGGATGCCTTGAGGACGGAGAAAAAAGAACAGTAACTGAAATACATAATCTGCTTGGAATAGAACAGTCAACAGCCTCACATCATCTTGTTATACTGAGGGACCGTGGTGTTCTGTCCTCAAAAAGGGAAGGAAAGAATACCTGGTACTATCTGAAGCATCCGAACCTGAGAATGATATTGAGCTGTATAAGTACCTGTTGTCAGGAGTAAGTGCCTGATTGATCCTGTATACAAGTACTCAGGAAAGATCCCTGAACATTTTCTTCTGGAACAGAACTATTGAAAGAACACCGCATGTAATTGCAGAATCTGCAATATTGAAAACCGGTCTGAAAAAGATGAACGATTCCCCTGGTTTATATGGTGACCATGCCGGCCAGTTGGTGTTTATTACGGGAAATAGAACATGTCAACAACTCTGCCATGCAAAAAGCTTGAATAACCTCCTCCCGGAGGAAACATTATTGCAGGCTGACTGAAACTCTCACTGAAAATCATGCCATAAAATGCACTGTCAATTATATTTCCTATTGCACCTGCCATTATTGCGCTTACAGCCAGTATAAGACCCAGATTGGCTTTCTTGTCAATCAGCGATTTAAGGAACCAGCCAATGCCAAAGATTGCAACGATCCTGAAAATGCTTAAAATAAACTTGCCGGCTTTTCCTCCCATTTCCATTCCAAAAGCCATTCCGTTATTTTCAATAAAATGGAGTATTCCCCAGTTTCCAAACAGATGAATCTCCTGTCCGATCTCCATATGAGTCTTTACCCATATTTTTAAAAACTGGTCAGCGATCAGTATCAGGAGAATAATGAAAACGGATTTTTTACCTAATGACATAATGGTATTGTTATGAATAAGGGGCGCAAAATACAAAAAATATTTATGATTGATAATCAGAAGGGTTGTAAAAGGATTCTTACACAGGACAATTAGTTTTAGTAACTTACACACATTATTAAATCATCTGATTATGGAAACAAGAACAGCCATTGTGTTTGGGGCAACCGGTCTTGTTGGTACTGCTCTTATCGGTGAACTCTGTAATACTGACAGTTATGGAATGATCAGTATTTTTGCAAGAAGAGAAACAGGTTTTTCAGGCAAATGAGAAAGTAAAGGAATACATAATCGACTTCAGCCATCTTAAGGATTATGCAGACCTGATCAAAGGTGATGACTTGTTCATCTGTCTGGGAACAACAATAAAGAAAGCCGGTACTGTGGCAAGGATGGAAGAAATTGACAGGGACCTTCCACTGGAGATTGCCGCTCTTGCCTCAGCAAATTCAGTTGAAAAGCTTGCAGTTGTCTCTTCAGTTGGGTGCCGATAGCAGATCATCCAACTATTACCTGAGAATTAAAGGGGAGATGGAGAAAGGTCTGATGAAGCTGAATTTCAGGACAACTTGTAATACTGAGGCCATCCATTCTGCTTGGTGAGAGAGCAGAAAAGCGTATGGGTGAAGAGATGGGAAAAATATTTATGAGGATTTCACGTATATTTCTCATTGGCAAACTGGCAAAATACAGGGGTATAGAAGGCAGAAAAGTAGCCAGGGCAATGGTAATGCAATTAACGGGAAATCAGGGACTGGAGATCCTGGAGTCAGAAGCAATTCAAAAAATGGCAGGTAAGAATTGAAGAAATGCGTTAACCGGGAAAACATCCTGTTTATCAGTCACACACCTTATTTATCTTATTGTTATCCCAGCAATACCAGTTTTCATCCTGAAGATAATCAATGCATTTCAGCCTTCCATCATGGGTGGTGATATTCCATTCAATTTCGGAGTCAGAATATAAACCATCTGAAAAATGGATGTTATAGCCGACATCGAAATTGCTTGTTGTACACTGTATGATAATTTATAAAGCTGTCCTTGTTTGTGTCGTTCTTCATGTAAGTATACTTCACACTGCTTACCTGGTCTCCGCTTTTTGTCCAGTCTGTCCTGAATAACTGCGAAGCCGATCTGGGGACTTTGCTGAAAGTTCCACTGCCCTCCCGATCCGTCAGTTTTGGATGTACCTTCTATCCAGAGGAAGTCAGTATAGCCGCCTGATACATCCTTGGTATATATACATTTTCCATGAAACAGAATTTGTTGTTATATCTCCTTTCAGCTTTGCTTTGTATGTAACTCCGTCAACACTGAAATCATAGCTCCATTGCCACAGATGTCCTGACACATATGTCGGATTATTGCCTGAAGCTGCTTCGTATGAAGCAAGCGGAATTTCAATATATTAGGGAAATAAGATCGCTCCAGACACCTGCAATGCCGGCAGCAAATTGCCATGTGGAATTTTCGGTGCCCTTTGCTGTCAGAGGATAGACTCCGTCGGACCGCTTCTGAGCAGTGAAGTTACTGAAATCGATTACCATCGATTCATAGGGAGGAAGTATGGGAGGATCACCTTTGTCCTTTTTACAGCTTGTAAAATAAACGACAGGCAACGAGATTATTAATGTAAGAAGCAACAATTTTTTCATACTATTTCTGGTAATTACAGGAGATAAATAATAGTGCTCTTTAATAAATTAATTATGGTAACAAAGATATAAAGTCGGAATTTAATAACCATATTATAATAAGTTAATTATTCATACAGAAACCTTATGCCCCACTGAAACCTTCTAAAGAGCAGATACAAAAAATTTCAGCCTAAAATAAAAATTGAGTATTAAGATTGAAGGCAGATTAAACGGAATAATTATCTTTATGAGGCAAAATATTCAGAGGGGATATGGTATTGGCTTGTGAATAAATTACATAGCCATTTTTAGTATAAAAGGTTTTATGGAATTTTGAGAGTAAGTATTGATCCGGTCCTGGTAATTAAGTTCAAAAATTTTATAGAAATTTTATAAATGGGTAATTTTTCAAGTCTCATCAAGGTTAAATATTTGCTTATTGTAATCTTCCTGACCTCTGTTATATTTCCTGCCGGTCCGTTCCGAATATAATTCAGGAATGCTGATTCAATCTTTGCCAGCAGAGAGAAAATTAACCGCCGAAGACCTGATCAGGGGTGAACGTCTTTTCTTCGGTCTGGTATACCTTGAAGGTAAAGGGGTAAATTGCGCCGGTTGTCATAATGTGCGTGAATCAGACACACTGAACTGGAATCCGGATGCCATTGAAATAGCCGGCATGTACAGGGAGAAAAGTGCAGGTGATCTGAACACTGTTTTGCTCAAGCCCGCTGGTAAAAAAATGAGCGAGGTTCATAATGGATTTAATCTTAGCCCTGAAGATGTCATTATGATAAAAGGCTATATGGATGAAATAGCCATACAGGCCTTAAACAAGAACAAGCCGGTAATTACAAATCTCCTGCTGTTCATAATAGCCTCGGTCTTATTTCTCTTTTCAACTGTCGACCTTATTATAAGTAAAAAGATAAAAAGCCTGTGGATCCACTATTTAATTCTCCTTTCACAGGTGGTTTCCTTTCGTACATATTGTTTATTGAAGGAATTGCCTTAGGACGTTCTCATGATTATTCTCCAATGCAGCCTGTAAAATTTTCACATAAGGTTCATGCAGGTCAGAATAAAACAGATTGCATATACTGTCACAGTTTCGCCGGATCAAGCAAAACAGCGGGAATACCTCCCGAGAATGTTTGTATGAATTGTCATCTTATGGTAAGAAACGGAACCCGCTCGGGGGCTGCTGAAATAGCTAAGGTAATAAGCGCTTATGAGAAGGCTCAGCCAATCAGCTGGATTAAGGTACACAATCTTCCGGACCATGTTTTCTTCAGCCATGCCCAGCATGTCACCGCCGGAAATGTAGAATGCCAGGAATGCCATGGAAAGGTAGAGGAAATGGATGTAATCAGACAGGTCAGCGACCTGTCGATGGGATGGTGCATAAATTGTCACCGTACCAAGAAGATCAATTTTCAGAACAACAAGTTCTATTCTGATTACACCGGACTGTCAGATAAAATCAAAAGCGAGGCGTGATCGACAGTGTTACAGTTGAAATGGTAGGTGGTACAGAGTGCATGAAATGCCATTACTAATAACAGAATTTAGAAAAGGGGCTAAGCGATGGAAAAATACGGGAAAAAACCGGATGGACTTGATGAACCGGCTACCGGCAACAGGGTGAATAATGCTGATGAGAATGACCAGCTGCTTGAATTTTTGGAGAGCGGCACGGGCAGTAAAGGTACTTCAAGACGTGATTTTCTGAAAGTCCTTGGATTCAGCTTTGCCTCTGCAGCCGTACTGGCCAGCTGTAAAAGACCTGTTCAGAAAGCTCTGCCATATGTAATTCAGCCGCCTGAGACTACACCCGGGTAAATCCCTTTACTATGCAACAAGCTTTTATGATGGACATGAATATTGCAGCATTCTTGTTAAGACAAGGGACGGAAGACCGATAAAGATAGAGGGCAATGATCTTTCTCTATTTAACAGGGAAGGTACAACAGCCAGGGTGCAGGCATCCGTATTAAGCCTGTATGATGATGCACGGCTTAAAAATCCAGTGATAGATAGCCAAACAGGCTTCCTGGGAAGAGGTTGATCAGCAAGGATCATTAGCGGACTTACCGCATATTGATTCAAAAGGAGGAGATATAGTTCTTCTCACATCCAGTATAATCTCGCCATCAACAATTAAGCTGATTGGTGAATTCGGATCCCGTTTCAAAAATTTCAAATGGATTCAGTATGATGCAGTATCATATTCTTCAATACTTGAGGCTAACTCAATATGCTTTGGGAAAGCGGTGATACCCGACTATCATTTCGGGAATGCGGATATAGTGGTCTCCGTAAATGCCGACTTTCTTGGAACCTGGCTCTCGCCGGTTCATTTCATACCTGGATTTGTATCGAGGAGAAAACTGAACAATGGTGAGAAAAGCATGCTGAAACATATCCATTTCGAGTCAGGAATGAGCCTCACCGGGGCAAATGCAGATATCAGGAAGAAGATAAAGCCTTCAGAAGAAAAGCTGCTTCTTGCGGATCTCTACAATAAGATTGCAAAAAAGACAGGAAACGAGCTCTCTGCCTGCACCTGCTTTCAGGGAAGACCTTTCAGAACTTGCAGATAAGCTGATTGATGCCAGCGGGACGATCAATTGTTGTATCAGGGACGAATAATGTCGATATCCAGATCATTGTAAACGGAATAAACTCACTGCTGGGAAATTATGAGAAATGTATTGACCTCAGCCATAATCTGAATATTGCATCAGGAATTGACAGTCAGACGGAGAATTTTGTCAACGATTTAAATAACGGCAAAGTCAAAGCCCTGCTGATGTATAATGTAAATCCTGTATATGATTATCCCGGAGGCCAGAAAATATTGGCCGGAATAAAAAATACTGAGCTTTCGGTGAATATGGCCGGAATACTGAATGAGACTGTCGGTATAGCAAAATATGAATGTCCGGTTAATCATTATCTTGAATCATGGGATGATGCGGAACCTGTACCAGGTCAGCTCAGCCTGAGCCAGCCATGTATTAATCCGCTGTTCAACACACGTTCATTTCAGGATTCATTATTAAAATGGTCGGGAAGTACAATGCTTTATCACGACTATCTGACGGCGAACTGGGAAAAGAGCTATTTCCACGCTTCAGGTAATTCAGATTTTACGGCTTTCTGGAATCAGTCGCTTGGCAACGGAGTATTCAATTATACTGTTACTGCTGATAAACAGATTGATATTCAGGAAAGAAGAACTATCCAGGGTAATGAAGTCCGCTGCTGCTGCCAGCGACACCGGTTTTGAAGTTATTATTTCGAAAGCATATCAATCGGAACAGGCATGCATGCAAATAACCCGTGGCTTATGGAGTTGCCTGATCCTGTTTCAAAGCAGTGCTGGGAAAACGTTGCTGCTATTTCACCTGCCGATGCCGGGAAGCTTGGTATTGTAACAGGTACGATTATCAGGATTGCAGATAATTTGATCACTGCCGGCATTTATTCAGCCGGGCCAGGCTGACGGGACTATTTCGGTTGCTCTGGGTTATGGACATACAAATGCCGGACCGGTATGCACTAATATCGGAGTCAATTTATATCCGTTCGTTAAAATGACAGAAGGAAACCGGGTATACGGATTTTTAGCAGAGAAACCGGAAAACACGCATAAAATCATTGAGCTGGCCCTTACACAGGTTCACTTCCTGATGGAGGGAAGACCAATTGTAAGGGAAACAGGGCTCTCCGAATATCTGAAAAATCCAGCCTCCGGAAACGAGCTTCATGAAGAGTATGAGAAATCACACAAAACTCTCTATCCTGAAGTAAAATATGATGGTTTTCACTGGGGTATGGCAATTGATCTGAATGCCTGCATCGGTTGCAATTCATGTGTTATAGCCTGTCAGGCTGAAAACAATATACCTGTTGTCGGGAAAAGTGAGGTGATAAAAAGAAGGATAATGCACTGGATCAAGATAGACAGGTATTATTCAGATTCGCCTGATGATCCGAAAGTTTACTTCCAGCCTCTTGCCTGCCAGCATTGTGATAATGCACCCTGTGAAAATGTTTGTCCGGTTTCGGCAACAAACCACAGCAGCGAGGGATTGAACCAGATGACATATAACCGTTGTGTCGGAACAAAATACTGCATAAACAACTGTCCGTATAAAGTGAGGAGATTTAACTGGTTCAGGTATACAAATAACAAGGAATTTGATTTTAACACTGCATCCGATCTGGGTAAAATGGTTCTTAATCCTGATGTAACTGTCAGGGAAAGAGGAGTTGTTGAGAAATGCTCATTCTGTGTTCAGCGGATACAGGAGAAAAAATTGCAGGCGAAGCTTGAAAACAGAACGCTTCAGCGATAATGAGATTAAGCCGGCCTGTATGCAGGCTTGTCCTGCCGGAGCAATCGTATTTGGTAACCTGAACGATAAGAACAGCAAGGTCTCGAAATTATTTGAAGATCCGAGACGATATCATCTGCTTGAAGAGTTGCATACTCTTCCGTCAACAGGGTACCTGACAAAAGTGCGGAATGATGAAAAATTGAATTCATAAATAATCAGAAGCCAATCGATGTATAACAAAAAAATCAGAGGTCCGCTGGTTGAAGGAAATAAGACTCTTGGTGAGATTACAAGGGATGTAATCCTGCCTATGGATGTCACTCCCGGTCTGTGGTGGTTCATTGCATTCGGGATTTCGTCAGCGGCAGCGCTTTTTGGCGGATATGCCATTTATATGACTGTTTATAAAGGAATTGGATTGTGGGGAGTAAATAACTCGGTTGGATGGGGCTGGGAGATAGTCAATTTCGTCTGGTGGATCGGGATCGGACATGCAGGTACTGCTTTTTCAATATTCCTCCTGATACTCAGGCAAAAGTGGAGAACTTCAATAAACAGGGCAGCAGAAGCAATGACAGTTTTCGCAGTTATGTCGGCAGCGCTCTTTCCGGCATTGCATATGGGCCGGATCTGGCTTGCTTTCTATATTTTCCCGTATCCCAACACACGAGGTCCGCTCTGGGTGAATTTTAACTCACCTCTATTCTGGGATTTTACTGCTATCACAGCTTATCTGCTTATTTCAGCTTCATTCTGGTATCTTGGAATGCTGCCTGATCTTGCTACAGTCCGCGACAGAACAGCTTCGAAGATCAGAAAAGCCGTATATGGATTTTTCAGTCTCGGCTGGACAGGATCGAGCCGCCACTGGATAAGATATGAATCGCTCAGCTTTATTCTTGGAGGTATAGCAGCCGTGCTTGTGGTTTCAGTGCATTCTATCGTTTCAACCGATTTTGCCGTTGGCGTTGAGCCGGGCTGGCATACAACAATATTTCCTCCTTTCTTCGTTGTAGGTGCTATCTTTTCAGGTTTTGCAATGGTAATGACACTAATGGTTCTGATCACGGAAAATTTATAAGCTCACAAACTATATTACTGATAACCACATGGATGCCATTGCAAGGATACTGATCTTCATATCTCTGATAATGGGACTTGCATATCTGACTGAGGTGTTTATTGCATGGTATTCAGCCAATGAATATGAGATGTTTACATTTTTCGGAAACAGGATCACCGGTGATTATAAATATCAGTTCTGGGGAATGATTGTTTGTAATGCATTGATACCTCAGCTGTTCTGGTTCAAAAAGATCCGCAGGAACTGGGTCTGGCTCCTGGCGATCTCCCTTTCAATAAATATCGGAATGTGGCTTGAACGGTATAATATTGTGATCACTTCACTGAGCAAGGATTTTCTGCCCTCCAACTGGGTCTCATATACTCCGACAATTTATGACATAGGCGTGTTTGCTTGGAACAATAGGATTATTTGGCTGCGGAGTATTGCTCTTTATGCGCTATATTCCAATGATGGCAATCAGTGAATTGAAAAGTGTTGTAAATATCGGCAGTAAAAAAGAGGATTAACAGGGTTTAGCTATGACTAAAACTTTTAAAATAGGAATTTTTGATGATGAGGAGAAATTCATTTCCTCCATCAAATCATTGCAGGAACAGAATCTTTCGATCCATGATGTCTTTACTCCATATCCGGTTCATGAAGTTTTTCATCTGCTGAAGCGCAAGTCAAAACTTCCTACGGCTGCCTATTTCTTCGGCCTGTTTCGGCATAATTCCAACACTCGGATTTCTTTACTATACATCAGTGGTCGACTGGCCGATTGTATACGGGGGTAAGCCTTTCAACTCCTTCCCTTCCTTTATTGTAGTTACAATTGTTGTTACAATATTCACAGTTACTGTACTGAGTCTTGCTCTCTTTTCAGCCAGGTCAAAGCTTTTTCCTGGCCGCGATAATACAGTCTTTGATATAAGGGCAACAGATGACAAATTTATTATTGTTGTCGACGCCGAAGTAGCTGAACCAACCGGTAGTGATACTGCAGGTAATATAATGAAACAGCTGGGTGCACTTGAAGTTATTGATAAAGAATTTGGAAGCGTTAATGAATGAAAAAGATCTATATGTCGGGAACTAACATCAAAGGAATTCTTCTTGTCCTTCTCTCTTTGCTCCTTGCCGGGTGCAACAGAACCAGGAATAATCCGGGCTGGGATTATTTCCCGGATATGTTCTATTCTACTGCGTATGAAACTTTCTCAGAGAATCCGAACTTTGAGAACGGAATGACAATGAGATTGCCTGTTGCAGGAACTGTGCCGAGGGGATTTCATACCCTTTAACTACACAATTGATGCGGAATCACGGATCAGGGCAGGGAAGGAGCTCGTTAATCCGATTGTGCCCGGTGCCGAAGCGCTTGCCAGGGGCAAAGAGGTCTATACTACTTTTTGTATCGGATGCCATGGTATGCAAGGGTGAAGGTGACGGGAATCTGTATACAAGCGGATTATATCCGGTAAAACCACGGTCTCTGATGGCAGCGAGTGCCATCGGATTGAAAGATGGAGAAATATTTCATTCAATAACGCTCGGATTTGGTTCCATGGGGGCTCATGGTTCACAGATAAAACCTGATGACAGGTGGAAGCTTGTATTATATATCAGGAATCTGCAGGAAGAATCGCAAAAAACAAAAAGTGCCGGTGAAGGGGCAAATAAGTAATATTGGTGGAGACTTAGCTGGAGATGGGAGAGATTTCCACGTAAGATATTAAAAATTGATACCCAAAAATCAAGTATAATGAAGGAGCAAGTAATCGTTTCAAGGAATTTCAGGATAGTAACCCTTGTATTGATGGCGATTGGAGTCATTACCTTCATCTTTGGGCTTCTTTCAGATCCTAAGTTAACCTGGGCCAACTACCTTGTTGTAAACTACTATTTTTTATCGCTTGCTATGGGCGGTGTCTTCTTTTTTGTTCTGCAAAGTATATCACAGTCTGGCTGGGCATCGGCGTTCCAGCGTGTTTCCGAGGCAATGATGTCGTACATTCCTTTTGCAGGCATATTTTTTCTGCTGCTCTGGTTTGGAGTTAATGATATCTATCACTGGTCAGATAAAGAAGCAGTGGCGCTTGATCCTGTTTTGCAGCATAAAGCTGTATTCCTGAATGTTCCTTTTTTCATGGCAAGACTGATCATCTACTTTGTGCTGTGGGTGCTTTTTGTCCGTAAACTGAGAAGTATATCGCTCAGCGGAGATCTGGCTGAACCATCGGATATGAATGGTATTCTGGCACTCTTCAATAAGAGTGAGCTCTTTTCAAAAATATTCATCTTTATCCTTGCAATTACTGTTTCCCTTGCAGCATTTGACTGGATAATGTCGATAGATGCCCACTGGTTCAGTACTATATTTGCATTTAAAAATATTGCTTCCGCTTTTCTTGCACGGAGTTTCCATACTGACTCTGATAGTATTTATCCTTCACAGAAGAGGATACTTTCCCGTTTCTGAATAAATTTCACATACACGATTTTGCACGATATATCTTCATGTTTTCAATTATCTGGGGATATTTCTGGTTCGCGCAGTTTATGATTATATGGTACGGCAATATTCCGGAGGAAACGAGCTACTATTTTGTGAGATGGCAGGGAGGATGGAAAGTGATGTTTTTCCTTGAGATCATACTCAACTGGGCTGTTCCCTTCCTTGTTCTTCTGCCTGTGAAAGCCAGCAGAAATCCGACCCTTATAGTTGGTGTGATCATTTGCCTTATAATTGGCCAGTATATCGACATATTTGTACAGGTCATCCCGGGAACCACAGGCTTACTGAGGTTCGGATGGATGGAAGCCGGACTCTTCCTTGGATTTGCAGGTTTATTTGCCTTTACAGTGGCAACTGGCCCTGAGCAAGGCAAAGCTTATACCATCTAATCATCCCTATCTGGAAGAGAGCCTGGAGCATCGATTTTAGCAACAGGATCGCTTTTAAGCACAAGATCAGCTTCAGGGGTACTCTGGGGATGCTATCAGGTTATTATGCTGTCTGAGATCAAAAGAATAAGCACCAGGAGGAAATATGAGTCAAGAAGGATTGAATATTTCCCCGGATTTGCTGGTGTAACCTGGATTTTTAAAAGGTCCGAAAATTTCCAGGATGATATAGAAAGATGCAATAAGGAGAATTCCCACGATTATTCTGCTCCCGATAATTTCAAAGAAACAGAGGAAGAGTGCAGCTGTTACAGAGGAAACAACCCATGTAAAGGTAAGCCTGTTGATCTGTGCCTCGCTCAGGATCTCCGTCAGGCTTGGGATGCCGGCATTCCTGTACTCCTCTCCGTATTTCAGAATAAGAAGCCAGAAGTGCGGGATCTGCCCTATAAAAAAGAGAAATTCAAGAAATATGATTGGCTTGTCAGTAATGCCACCTCCTGCTGCCACCCATCCGATAAGCGGAGGCAAAGCACCGGTAACTGCGCCGGGAACAACTGCAAAGGCAGTGATCCTTTTTGAATATGTGTAGATCCCGTTGTACCAGAAAAGAGTAATTAGTCCCGATGACCGCCGCTTTAAGTCCCCCGGACGAGTAAATAAGAGCGATACCCGCTGTCAGGCAGGCAAGGAAGAAGGCTGTTGCCTGTGGAATTCTGATATTCTTTGCAGGAATGGGACGATTTTGAGTTCTGGCCATTCTTCCTGTCGAGATCGGCTTCCTGGATCTGGTTAAGAACCGAAGCAGATATTGCCATGAAAAGGATCCCGGTACTCACAAGTAACAGATCAGTTGTAAGATCGAGGGTGATAAATAAAATAACCGGTGAATCCTGTCAGACTTACCGGTATCATAATTTTTAGCTTGCTGAGTTCCAGGTAATATTTTAGAGTATTTCCTGAATTATTTTTCATGAAGCGATTTCATGTATTCAATAATTTTGGCAATGTCATCATCAGTCAGAACATCTTTATAGCTCTGCATCAGATCCCTCGGATATCCTTTTACAATTTCGGACATTAGGTTCCAGAATAGCTTTCTTAATATATGCTTCATCAACGGTGACAACTACCTCTTTTCCTTCCCTTATTACAGTCTGCTTTTCACCGAACAGATTTTTATAGCTTGGCCCGACCAATCTTGTACCGTCGGTTGTGTGGCATGCATTACAGCCCTGGTCGGCCAGTATTTTAAGATCCGGCTGATCCCGGAGCAGCTGTTTCAGCTGTAGTGCTGCAGCAGGTACTGAATCAGCATACCATTTGTTGTAATCTTCAAGTGAGAGGACTTTTACATTTGAATTCATATATGAGTGTCGTAATCCGCAATATTCGGCACAATACAGATCAAATTCCCCTACCTCCTGAGGGCGGAACCACATCATTTTTTCCCTTCCCGGTATCATATCAGATTTTACCCTGAAAGCAGGAATAAAAAGACTGTGAATAACATCCAAGGGAAGTAAGTTTTATTTTAACCGGAGTATTCACCGGAATTACAAGATCTTTGCTCTGTTTACCGTTTTCATATACAAAGGAGAAGCTCCACATCCTTGCAACACTTGTGACATTCAGTGAATCTTTGGGAGCTTTTGACATTGGTTCCCATCCCGCCCAGCCATAGTAGAACATAACAAGAACCAGAAGAACCGGAGTAACTGTCCATATGATTTCAAGCTTTGTATTGCCGTCGTTCTGTACAGCTGTTTTATTCTTTTTATTGTTATACCTGAAAACAAAATAGAGCATCAGTACAGTCAGAAATACCAGGAGCAGCAATGAGACTCCGGCAATACTGTAAAATGCAATATTGTATGAATTTACAAAATTTGATGCTTCGGTTCCTGTGGTTGAATACATATTGATTATCTATATAGGTAGTCCAAAAGTGTTATGAATATTACAGAGCCTATGATCAGGATAACAGCTATTACCATTCCGGACAGCATTCTGCTCTCAAACTTCAGGTGCATAAAGATACGCAGAACGAAAGTAGATTTAATTGCTGCAATCAGAAGGGCAATTGCAACGGTAAGGGCGCCAAGTGAAATCTGAGTAAGGAATACCGACATTAAGCGTGCATACAATTAAGAATGCGAGCACGTACAGAAATGTACTGTAGGGTATTATATGGTTTTTTCCAGTTTCCATTGATTCTTTGTTTTTTTATGTAATGAGATAAAACAGGGGAAAAAGGAAAATCCAGATAAGGTCTACCAGATGCCAGTATAATCCGCTGTTTTCAAGCAGTACAAAATTGTCGTGGGTGATTTTATCCTTTATAATCATACTTGCGATAACACATATAAAAACCAACCCGATAATTATATGCAGAGCATGAAGTCCGGTCATAAAAAAGTATAGCCCGTAGAAAAGAACATCTCCCTGGCCGCGCAGGGCAAGGACGGCTGAACCCGGATAAATATGTTCCCTGATATGTTCACCCCATTCAAAGTACTTATTTACAAGAAAAGCAAGGCCCAGAATAACTGTTATGCCGAGAAGCAGAGTGAAAGTTTTTTGTTTTTCAGCTGGATCGCTGTGATCGACATTGCAATTGTTGTACTGCTTACAAGAAGAATGATTGTATTCACCGTGCCGATAAAGACGCTTAATTCTTCCGCAGCAAGATGAAATGCAGCGGGATTCCTGTAGCGGTATACAGAATATACCACAAATAGACCGCCGAACAGCAGCATCTCAGTAAAGAGAAACAGCCACATTCCGGTTTTTGATGCCAGATCGTCGCGATGTGTTTGAATAGTCGTACTCATCTGTAGTCGTATACTTCTTTTGTAATCACTGGGGTTTCATCAAAATTTTCAACTGGAGGAGGAGAGGGAACTGTCCACTCAAGGGTCTTACCGCCCCATGGATCGGCGGGAGCTTTTGAACCGCTTTTTAATGAATAGAATAAATTAACAACAATTATGATCAATCCTGAATAAAGAACCCATGCTCCCATGCTTGAAATAATATTTCCTGCATGAAAGACCTCATCATAGTCAAAATATCTTCTTGGCATACCTTTTATTCCCAGATAGAACATTGGGCCATAAAGTGTAACGAAGCCAATAAAAAACAAGATACAAGGCCAATATTTGCCCAGCGTTTATCATACATCCTGCCGGTCATTTTCGGAAACCAGTAATGCATTGCTCCGAAAAAGGCAAATCCGGTTCCTCCGAAGACAATAAAATGGAAATGGGCTACAACAAAATGTGTGTTATGAAGATGTACATTGGCTGCAAGCGAACCAAGAATAAGTCCTGAAAAGCCTCCTACCATGAATACAAAGATGAAAGCCATAGCCCAGTAAAAAGGGGTTTGAAGATCAATCGACCCTTCATGCATTGTTGAGATCCAGTTAAATACCTTGATAGCGCTTGGTATGGCAACAAGAAATGTAAGAAGCGAAAATGTATAGAGTGCAGTTCCGCTCATCCCTGAGGTGAACATATGATGTCCCCAGACAAAATAGCCGACAAAGGCAATTGCGAGCGTTGAAGCCACCATGAACCTGTAACCGAAGATAGTTTTATGGGAAAAGGTTGTAATTATCTCTGAAATTGCACCCATTGCGGGAAGGATCATAATATATACAGCCGGATGACTGTAAGTCCAGAACAGGTGCTGATAAAGAATAGGATCACCTCCAAGTGTCGGATCGAAAAACCCGATATGCAGGGTCCTTTCAGCCACAACCATCAGAAGTGTAATTCCGACTATCGGAGTGGCAAGCAGCTGAACCCAGCCTGTGGCATAAAGAGTCCAGGGGAAGAGAGGCATTTTCAGCCAGGTCATTCCCGGAGCCCGCATCCTGTGTATTGTAACAAGAAAGTTCAACCCGGTGAGAATTGATGAAAATCCGAGTACAAATGCCCCGAATACTGCCGGAAGCATATTCCCGGCAGTCCTGAAGCTGTAAGGAGCATAAAATGTCCAGCCTGTATCGGGCGGACCCTGGCCTGCAAATTGTGATATCAAAACAAGTGATACCCCGATGACATAAAGATACCATGACATCAGATTAAGCCTTGGAAATGCCACATCCTTTGCTCCGATCATGATGGGCAGCATGAAATTGCCAAAAACAGCAGGCAAGTCCGGGAATGACAACTGCAAAAATCATCACAATACCATGGAGCGTAAAGAAAGCATTATAGGTCTGAGCATCCATTATTGTCTTTCCCGGTGCAAGAAGCTCAAACTTCATTAATAATCCAAGTGTAGCTCCGATGGCAAAGAATGCCAGGATAGAATAAAGATATAAAATGCCTATCCTTTTGTGGTCAGTTGAGAATATCCAGGAAAATATGCCTTTGTATTTTCCTATATGCTCAAGATAGCTGGATTCCTCAATGGTTCTCTCATTACTCATTTATTAGCCTTCCTTTTAAGTTTAATCCGTGACAGGGCAAGAGATAAAAATATCAATAATCCGATGAATGTGATAACAACTGCTGAAACCCTTGTAACATTGAAAACGAACTGATTGCCTTTCTCATCATATGAATAGCAGACTGCAAGAAGCCGGTTGATGCTGGGACCAATTTTGCCTTCGCCGGCTTCAACCATTGTGATCTTGATATCAAACGGAAGAAAATCAATTCCCCGGAGATACCTGACAATCTTTCCATCCGGTGCAAGGGCCATCAGCCCAGTGGGATGTACATACTGGTTATTTACATAATGATATCTGAAACCGACTGAATTGGTTAACTTAGCTATGTCAGCACTGTCAGAAACAAAAAACTTCCAGTTTTTTGCCTCCTCCTTCTTCTTCATTGTATTCAGATAACTCGCTTTCTTCTTTATCCCTAGATCAATCCTTTCTTCAGGATCGAAGCTGATTGTGATTACATCATAGTCAATACCAAGCTTCAGATCGACAAGATCAATGAATTTGGAAATTCCCCACATCAGCGGACTGCATGTTCCCGGACATCTGAAATAAACAAGATTCAGAATTGTTGGTTTGTTTATTACATCCTTCAGAAGAACAGTATCGCCATTCTCATTTACAAGCTTAATGCTGAGATCGGCATACTGACCCTGCTTTTCATCAAATCCGACCTGCATCTGCTGTTCAAACAGAGTATGTCTGAGCCTGCAGATCATAAGCTTTTAAGGCAGATAATCAATATGAAAATCAGTCTGAGTTGCTTCATTATTGAAACGTAAGTATATTGTAATTATAAAGATAAAATTTTTCTTTCTGAAATTAAAAATCAGAGCTTATTTCTGACAGTCCGGAATTTCTATCTGGCTCCATTTTTGATCTATCCTTCCTCTGTATAGATTCCTGCAATCATCAATGATCCGCCCATCAGTGAAATATCTTTTAATAGTGCAATAATAGTAATTGTTTTATCAGTGTCGGTAAACAGATGAGGAATATGAATTGTAATAATAAAAATAAAGAGCAGAATTGCCAGCATTATTGTTGAAAATTTCACAAATTTTTTTGTAATAATACTTATGCTGGCTGCAATAAGCATTATTCCCGTAAGTATTATTGTATATGCCCCCAGAGGAATAAATGAGGTAAGCATTCCAAGATAATAATCAGTCATCAGGAAATGGTTGATTCCGAAAAGCGCAAATGGAACTGCGAAGAGAATTCTTCCGATAGTTGTAATATTTTTCATATTTTATTCATTTCAGATGACAGATCAAATCTAAATACCGGAATATCTATTTTTCACCCTCTTCCTGTACAGCAAGATTGAATTTTTTAACCGTATAACCTGAAGCGGTTATTGCCTCCCTGATCTTTGCGGTATCGACAACTCCCGGCAGGTATTCAATTACAGCTTCTCCGGTTTTAAAGGAGGCTTTCACTGACTTTATTCCCTCCAGTTTTCCGACATTGCTCTGAATAGTCTCCTCACATCCGGTGCACGTCATGCCTCCGATGCTGACTTCCATAAGCTGCCGCTTTCTGATTCTGATCAGCTCTGACAACTTTCTTCCCATTATCACCGCAAGACACTGTGATCAGAATATAAACAAAGAGAATTAATCCTGCGGATAACTTCTGTTTATACATTTTCAATAAATTTAATGTTAAGTGGTTGAGGTAAAATTAGCTCTTATAAAAGTATGAAATTTTTTCTGACTCAGTCTATATATGTCAAAAAACATAATAGTTCAGGAATTTTTCGTAAATTGGGTATGAACAAAGACATGATCTGAATGTTAAAGATAAAAAATGTTAAATCATGGAACGAAGAAAATTTGTTAAGTCAATTGGGTTGGTGACTGCAGCTGCTTATGTCAGTCCAAAAGTAATTGGGTAATAACCAGGTTACAGTTAGTTCTTCCGGTAATGACAGTGCCCCGGCACTTGAATTTCCTGCTCTGCCTTATGCATACGATGCACTTGAACCATATATTGATGCCAGGACAATGGAAATTCATTATGACAAGCACCACAGGGCATATTTTACAAACTATGTAAATGCTGTTAAAGGAACTCCGCTTGAAGGAATGGCTGTAACTGAAGTATTTGCATCAATTTCAAAACAGTCTGATGCTGTAAGGAATAATGGAGGCGGTTATTATAACCATATATTCTTCTGGAATAACCTTGCTGCAAAATCCAGCAGGCCCATCTGCCGAATTATCTGCAGCACTTGCAAAAACCTTCGGTTCATTTGAAAAATTCAAGGAGACTTTCAGTAACTGCCGGCAAAACACGCTTTGGAAGCGGCTGGGCCTGGTTATATCTTAACAGCGATAAAAGCCTTGCAGTAGGAAGCACTCCAAACCAGGATAATCCTCTTATGGATATTTCAACGATGTAAAGGGAACTCCTCTCCTGACACTGGATGTCTGGGAACATGCATATTATCTTAAATATCAGAATAAAAGGGCTGATTACATTGATGCTTTCTGGAATGTAGTCAACTGGGATGAGGTGAATAAAAGATATGCTGCAGCCTGAAAGCTTAATACATCTTTTGATCCACAGTGTGTAAAAAAATGCCAATAGTTCCATGGAATTCAGACATCAACGGAATTTTTCGTCCTTTGGAATCTTTGCAGTTTCAAAGAGCATTCAGAAGATAGCTCTGAAATTCACGTGCGGTGTTATGTATACAGAAACCTCTTTATCTTAAGTGTTGCCGTCTTCTGAAACGGAACAGGCTGAAGAACCACCTTATTGATCTGGCTGAATTTATTGACATTTGAATTAACATACTCCTGCAGTTCAGCAAGTAATTCCTCCTTCTTGTCTTCGAACTGTCTGCTCATATCCTCTTTCATAAGATGATATTTCTTTTCAAGCTCTTCCATGTTCAGGTGGACATATGCAACAAGTTTCCCTTTTTGCTGAATTACAAGTGATTCAACAACAAAACGGAAGTTGTTTATAACTGATTCAATCTCTTCAGGATATATATTTTCTCCGCTTGCGCCAACAATCATATTTTTCAGACGCCCTTTGATATAAAGATTATTGTTTTCATCAAGGGTTCCAAGATCTCCCGTTTTGAACCATCCGTCGGGAGTGAGTACCTCTCTTGTCATTTCCGGTTCCTTGTAATAGCCCTTCATCACATTCGGACCTTTTGCCCATATTTCTCCTTCGCCTGTTTTTCTGTCAGGATTGTGAATTATGAGTTCGATATCTTCAATTGCTGGTCCGGTGGATTCAAATACTGATTTTTTTGGATTGGCTCCTGCAAGAAGAGGTGCTGTTTCAGTGAGTCCGTAGCCAATTGCATACGGGAACCTGGCTTCAATAAGGAATTTCTCAACTGTTTTATTGAGTTTGGCTCCGCCGATTCCATAAAATTTAAGATTGCCGCCAAATGTTTTATAAAGCTTCTTCCCGGCTGCAGCATTCAGTTTTTTCCTGAAAAAACGGATCTTATACAGAAGTTTGAGAATCATGCTTATCCCTGAAGGCAGGCAGGATCTTGTTGAAATATATTTTTTCCATTATAAGCGGCACCGTGAGCATCATCGAAGGCTTCACCTCAGCAAGGGCAGGCAGAAGAACAGAAGGGGTGGGTGGTTTTCTGAGATAATAAACGCATGAACCTGCCAGCATCGGCAATATAAGTCCAAGTGTGTTCTCATATGTATGTGACAGAGGCAGGACCGACAGAAACCTGTCTTTCTCATCAATTGGCTGGATAACCATTCCCTTTTGAGCATTGAAGACAATATTTTTATGAGTCAGCATGACACCTTTGGAACGGCCCGTTGTACCGGAAGTGTAGATAATTGATGCAATATCTTCTTCCTCAACTTCATAATTCTGCTGAGGCAGTGCGGAAGAATCGTAATTGACAGCACCTTTTTCCGAAAAAATCAGTGAATAATCCTCAATAAGAATAGCTGTCTTAAGATCCTCAGATTTAAATCCTTCAATCCTTGCAAGAAGTGATGTTGATATAAAAATAGCTTTGGCTCCTGAGTGTTCAAGTACGTTCCTTACCTCAGTTGGCGAAAAATCAGGCAGAACAGGCACTACAATCGCACCCATAAAAGTAATGCTGAAATAGGCAATGCCCCAGTTTGGCATGTTTGAACTCAGAATTGCCACCTTGTCGCCCGGGCAGATCCCGATTTCTCTCAAGCATGGCCATCAGAGAATTTATTTCCTTATTGGCTGATTCATAGCTCTTTGGTTCTTCTCCAACGAATGCATAAGCTCCGCATTTAGCATACTTTCTTAATGTTTCACCGAACATCGAAGGGAAAGTTAACCTTGTCATGATTTCTCCCATGATCCCCTAATTATAATAGCGAATAATAAAATGCAAAGTTACGAAATAATTGGAAGATTAATGCCTTTTCATTGATATATATTACTTTAATTGATACAAAAGCAGTCAGAAACATACCTTCATTATCAGTTGTTATGGTTATTTTTGTGAATTACTTTCAATCGATATATTATGGCTTCAATAATAAGGGTAACAAAGGAATTTTCTTTTGAAATGGCACATGCACTTTGGAATTATGACGGACCATGCCGTAATGTACATGGTCATTCATACCGTCTGTTTGTGACACTCTGGGGTAAACCGCTTGAAGAACAGGATAATCCAAAAAACGGAATGGTAATAGATTTCAGTGACCTTAAAAGGATCGTGAAGAATGAGATTGTGGATGTATTTGATCATGCCGTTGTTGTAAGCAGAAAGTTTGACAGGGAAAGAACTGAAATGATGTCGGCTCTGTTCGGAAATACTGTTCTTGTTGATTACCAGCCTACCTGTGAGAATCTTGTTTCAGATTTTGCCGGACGGATAGCAAAGCTGCTTCCGCGATGGAACAAGGCTTCACAGTCTGAAGCTTTATGAAACAGCCACCTCATATGCTGAATGGTATGCTGCATGATAATGAATTGAGTGACTGATAGTGAGCTCGGAAATGAACTACTTTAAGTTTAAAAATACCAAATCAAATATTGGTAAATAACTCTAGTCACTCTGGTCAATCGTAACTTTTACTTCTATGACAGATAATACCACCAAAGAAACTCTTTCTTCTCGATGCATACGCACTGATTTTCCGTGCCTACTATGCTTTCATAAAAAACCCGAGGGTAACCTCCAAAGGGTTGAATACTTCGGCTGTTTTCGGATTCCTGCTGGCCCTCGAAGAAGTGCTTCAGAAGCGAAAGCCAACTCATATCGCAGTGGTGTTTGATACTCCGACTCCTACATTCAGGCATGAGATGTATAAGGAGTACAAGGCTCACCGTGATGAGACCCCGGAGGATATCAAAAAAGCTGTCCCGTATATAAAAAGGCTTATCGAGGCGTATAAGATCCCTGTCATTGATTATCCGGGATTTGAAGCTGATGATGTTATTGGCACACTTGCAAGAAAGGCATCCGAAAAAGGTTTTACAACATTACATGGTGACTCCCGATAAAGATTATGCCCAGCTTGTTTCAGATAATGTATTTATGCTGAAACCATCGAGGAGCGGGAATGAATCACTGCTCTGGGGTGTAGATGACATAAAGCAGGAATTCTCTGTAGAAAATCCGGAACAGGTAATTGATGTCCTTGCCTTAATGGGCGATTCAGCCGATAATATCCCCGGAGCTCCCGGAGTGGGCCCTAAAACAGCCATGAAGCTGGTTTCGGAATACGGAAGCATCGAGGAACTCTTTAAACATACTGACAATCTGAAAGGTAAGCTAAAGGAGATCATTGAAAATAACAGGGAACAGATTGAACTCTCAAAGAAACTTGCCACAATAGAACAAAATGTGCCTGTAGAGCTTGATGAGAATGCTTTGATAGTTGAAGTCCCTGATGTAGAAAAACTAAAAGCATTATTCGATGAGCTTGAGTTCAGAACAATTGCAGCGAAGATCCTTTCGGATATTGAAAAAGCTGAAAAGCCTGTGACTCAGCAGACAATGTTTTCTTCAGGCGGCGATCCTGCACAGGGCAATCTTTTCGGAGACAGCCAGGTTACAGCTGTCAATCAGAGAGCATCAATAGAAACCGTTGAACATAATTATATCGTTGTCGATAACGGGGCTGAACTCAAAGAGCTCATCAAAAAAATCAGCAAGCTCAAAGAGGTCTGCTTTGATACCGAGACAACAAGCATCAATCCACTTGAAGCCGATCTCGTATCACTTGCCTTTTCATGGGAGAAAGGAACAGGTTACCTGATTTACTTTCCCGAATCACGTGAAGAGACATCAGCTTTGCTTGAAGTCATTAAACCGGTTTTTGAGAACAGGGAAATACTCAAAATAGGTCAGAATCTGAAATACGATATTCAGGTCCTGGCAAATTATGGTATCGAGGTAAAGGGGCCATTTTTCGATACAATGATTGCCCATTACCTGCTCGAGCCTGATATGAGGCATAACATGAACCTGCTCTCGGAGTCATATCTTTCATATGATCCGGTACATATTGAATCACTCATCGGGGAGAAGGGAAGCAGCCAGAAGAATATGCGTTCAGTTCCTCTTGATAAGCTCATGGAATATGCCGTTGAAGATGCAGATGTGACATTTCAGCTGAAAAACGTATTCGAGCCACGCATTAAAAAGGAAGGACTCGAATTCCTCTCCGAAAACATCGAAATGCCTCTTATAAGCGTTCTGGCAGCCATGGAAAGAAATGGCGTCAAACTGAACCATGAGGATCTTAAGGGAATAGCTGTCAATCTCAGGGAGGATATTATTTCTCTGGAAAAAGAGATCTATGATATGGCGGGCACTGAATTTAACATATCATCTCCCAAACAGCTTGGTGATATTCTCTTTATAAGAATGAAGCTTGATGATAATGCGAGAGTAACAAAAACAAAACAGTTCGTTACAAATGAAGAGATACTTCAGAGACTTGCAAGCAAGCATCCTATTATAAATAAAGTATTGGAATACAGGGGACTGAAGAAGTTACTTTCAACATATGTTGAGGCACTGCCGCTCCTTGTGGATAAAAAGACGGGAAGGATCCATACTTCATACAACCAGGCTGTAGCCGCAACGGGAAGACTTAGTTCAATAAATCCCAACCTGCAGAATATCCCTGTCAGGGATGAGAGAGGCAGGGAGATAAGAAAGGCATTCGTTCCTGAAGAGGGTCATATTTTCTTCTCTGCCGACTATTCCCAGATAGAGCTGAGGCTGATGGCTCATCTGAGCAAGGATAAAAGCATGACAGATGATTTTCTTTCAGGCAATGATATTCATGCTGCCACCGCTGCAAAAATTTTTGGTGTTGAGATAAAAGATGTTACAAGGGAAATGCGCGGCAGGGCAAAGACTGCAAATTTTGGAATAATATACGGGATCTCATCGTATGGTCTATCGGAGAGGCTTACTATCGGAAGAAAAGAGGCGAAAGAGCTCATTGACGGCTATTTCAATTCCTACCCGGGTGTAAAGCTTTATATGGATGAAAGTATTAATAAGGCAAGGGAAACAGGATATGTTACAACAATGTTCGGACGCCGGAGATACCTGCCTGATATCCATTCGCGAAACCAGGTGGTAAGGGGTAATGCTGAAAGAAATGCAATCAATGCGCCTATCCAGGGAAGTGCTGCCGATATCATAAAAATAGCTATGGTCAGGATCCATGAAAAGATGCTGGCGGAGAAATACAAATCCAAAATGATTCTTCAGGTACATGACGAACTTAATTTTTGAGGTGGAAATGGCGGAATTCGAAAAGCTTAAAGAGATGGTTTTGTTCGAAATGTCAAATGCTGCAGAGCTTGATGTTCCTTTGAAAGTCGACTGGGGAACAGGCAACAGCTGGTTTGAGGCACATTGAGGTTACTTATCCACACGAACTCACCCCCCTGCCCGCTCTTTGATAACCACGAACTCACCCCCCTGGCCCGCTCTCTGCTGACGCAAAGAGGGGGAAGAAGAAAAGATTGTGGCAGGCACCTCCCCCTCTTTGCGTCAGCAGAGAGGGGGATAAAAGGGGGTGAGTTCGTGGGAGTAAAGGAGCATAAAACGGGTTGAGTTCGTGGATAAAAAAGTGGATAATCGAGTGATGTCGTGGCTGCAGAGAGGGGGATAAAAGGGGGTGAGTTCGTGGGAGTAAAGGAGCATAAAAGGGAGAAGGATTAGTATATAAGGCTAAAATAGAGGTTCCAATTTTAAAATTTAACAGATGCAAGTCAAAGTTTTGTTTTTCGGAGTATTGTCTGAGGTAGCAGGTACCGATTACAGGCATTATAGCGATGTTAGTTCGATAAACGATCTGAAAATAAGGATCCTTGATGAGTATCCTGAAATTGAAAATTATAAATACAGGATCTCCCTGAATAATGCTATAATCGCCGGTGACGGGATGCTGAAGGATAATGATGAGGTCGCTCTTTTTGCCTCCTTTCGCAGGAGGCTGACATGTATCAATGAATAAGAGATTGAGACAATGAATATTGATTATCTTGTTAATGGACCGGTTTCGAATGAGATTGTCAGGTCTGCTAATGGACCTTATGAGTAAACGGTCCGATGCCGGCGGACATACTTTCTTCCTTGGTCAGGTGAGGGCGGATGCAATTGAAGGGAAGATTGTAAAAGCAATCGAATACTCAGCATATGAGGGCAATGGTGAAGGCTGAGGCAGATAAGATCAAGAACTCGGTTATGGAAGAATTCGATGACGTAAAATCAATTGATATAATCCATTCCACCGGCATTGTTAATGCAGGCGAAATCTCTTTGCTTGTTAGCGGTCTCTGCCGGCCACAGAAAACAGGCAATAGAGGCATGCAGCAAGACAGTTGAGCTGATAAAGGAAAGACTGCCGGTCTGGAAGAAAGAGATCTATGCTGATGACTCACATACCTGGAAATGATCTGAATACCATGTTAAACCGGCTCCACATATACAGGTTTTTTTCGGGTACAGGCTGGCTGGTTTTATTTCCTCATTTTCCCTTGTCATAAGTGATGAACCTGTCTTTTCCATTGAGGATTGAGTCATACCTGGTTCTGTTATTCAGTATTTCAAGGGCTTTCAAAACCTGTTCATCCTTCTTTATTGTCCATGATATAGCGCCACCTTCATAGAAATACCTGCTTATGATTTCATCCTCAATCATTTCGGTTATTTCATCTTTGAATAATGTGAGATCCTGATCAAGATCGTGCTCAAGATCTTTCTCAAGAGAATTGAAAAGATCCTTGTGAATATCATAGTATTTTTCTCGTTTTGCACTGGTTATGAGATCATTGAATGATTCCTCCGTGACTGTTTTATAGCTGAATTTACGCTTATCCAGAAATGCTTTAAAGTCAGCATAGTCTTTATCCGAGAATGTGAACTGATCAATTGACTTTAACATCAGGATGCGACCAGTAATATTCCGTTGCAAAATCGAAAATGAAATTTCTGATGTAAAGCTCTGTGGATATCTGGCTCAGCGGTTCGGGAATTATTTCAACATCGGGTGCAATACCTCCGCCATCTTTTACTGTCCTTCCGTTTTTGGTCTTAAACTCCGAGATAAGTGAATCAGGGATCATCCCCACGCTCCCGTCTTCATTGGGATGTGAGAAATCGCGTGCCTGTATGCATCTTCCGCTGGGTATATAATATTTGGCAGTTGTAACTTTAAGCTGGGTATTATAACTAAGAGGACGGGTAACCTGCACAAGTCCCTTTGCCATATGAACGCTGACCCACAATTACTCCCCTGTCAAGATCCTGAATAGCACCGGCAACTATCTCAGATGCTGAAGCAGAACCTCTGTTAATTATAACTGCAAGAGGTATTTTATCATCAACAGCCTCCTTTGTAGTTTTGAAATCTTCATCAAACTGTTTGACTTTGCCCTTTGTGGATACAATTTCGCTGCCCTGGGGAACAAAGAGATTTACAATTTCAACTGCTTCGGTAAGCAGGCCGCCAGGATTTCCCCTGAGGTCAAGGATAATCTGCTGAACATTCTTCTCCTTAAGGCTGATCATTGCACTTTTTACATCGGCAATACAGTTTTGAGTGAAATTCGTAAAACGTATATAACCTGTTTTTGAATCAATCATTCCGTAATATGGAACCGGAGGCATGCTTATTTTTTCCCTTTTCAGCTGATAGTCAATCTCCTTACCGTTTCTTTCTACAGTTATATTTATATCTGTTCCGGGTTTGCCCTTTAGTTTGTCGCTTACCTTGTCAGTTGTTAAGTCCTTTAAGCGAAACCCCATCAACTGTTTTAAGCAGATCGCCGGCTTTTATGCCGGCCTTGTCGGCAGGACAATCTTTATAGACTTCACTGATTATTGTAAAATCACCGTTATTTCTGACAAGCGAGCCAATTCCACCATACTTGCCGGTTGTCATAAATGTAAAGTCATCTTTTTCCGATTCAGGATAATAGACAGTGTATGGATCGAGAGTCTTCAGCATGTTATCAAGTCCTGACTTTATCAATTTATCAGGATCGATCTCATCCACATAAAATGTATTAAGTTCCCTGAAGAGTGAAAAAAAGATGTCGAGATTCTTGGCGATACGGAAATCCCTGGTCTCCTGGACCACAAGGAATCCGGTACTCATACCTGCTGCGAGCAGGAGGGTCAACACTATAATAATCTTGCCTTTATGTATCCTTTTCATTTCTGCTGAGTCTAAAATTAAAGTGACGAAATTAATAAGAAAATTCGTTAATGAATTTGATTGATAAACAATTAAAAACTATTTCAGTGCGGTATAAAACTTTCAATAACCTGTCCGGCTCTTTATATTAAACTTACAATCATAACATTATCTACAACGATAATTCCGGCTATCTATTACAAAACCCTGATTATTTCATCATTCTCCTTTATCTGAAGAATCAGCCGGTTCAATATATCCTTTATTGATTTTTCAATTGCAGGGTAATCCGGAACTGCAGTTCCCTTCATTATAACAATTAACACAACCTGCTTGTTTTGTGAGGTAAGGAATTCGTAGAGCGGATGTTTGTTTTTCCTGTACGCTTCCCTCATTCTTCTTTTAATCAGGTTTCTTGTAACTGCAAGCCTGAAGCCTCTTTTCGAAACGCTGAATGCAATCTGGGCAGGATGAGGGATCTGAACGGGACTGATACTCCAGACAACCTTAAATAGCTGGTTATGGAAAATAACTCCATTTTCAAACAGTCCGGATATGATTTTGGTGCTGCAGAGTCTTTCCGACTTTTCAAATGTCTCCCGTCTGGTCTTCATATTAAAAAACCTGCCCTGACAGCGGTAAAGAAACAATCTTTCCGGGCTTCAGGGCAGGTCAGTATGGCTGGATATCTTATCTGATATTCCTGTTGTGCTCTTTTAGAAAGTCATCAAGGGCCATAGTCATTGAAGGAGCTTTCGGGTTTGGAGCATTGATATCGAGTCTGAGTCCTTCATTTTCGACAGCACAGGCAGTTGTTGGTCCGAAAGCGGCAATTTTTATGTCTCCCTGAATGAAGCCCGGGAAAATTTTCCTTTAGTGACTTTATTCCTGAAGGGCTGTAAAAAACAAGAATATCATAATCGAAATCATTTACATTTGAAAAATCAGTGCTTATTGTTTTATAAAGCGTTCCGATAGAAAAACGGATCTGATTCTTGTCAAGCAAATCAGGTATCTCAGCATTGTGCGGCTCAGAGAGCGGAACAAAGAAATTATCATCCTTGTGCTTGACAATTACATCAATGAGATCCTGGAATTTGGCTTTTCCATGGAAAATCTTTCGTTTCCTGTAAACGATATACTTCTGCAGATAAAATGCAACATTTTCAGTGATGCAGAAATACTTCATCGTGTCGGGAACGACAGTCCTCAGTTCTGAACAAATTCTGAAAAAATGATCAATTCCCGTTTTGCTCGTGAAAATGACAGCAGAAAAGTCAAGAATATTGATTTTTTGCTGTCTGAAATCCTTTGATGAAATACCTTCAATCTGAACAAAAGGTTTAAAATCAATTTTCAGATTGTATTTTCTCGCCAGTTCGAAATATGGAGATTTCGGGTTGTTTGGCTCTGGCTGCGATACTAAAATCTTCCTTATTTTCAACTCTTTACAGTTTAGTTTTCACTCACAAAGTAACACTCGCCAATATTAAGCTAGGCCTGAAATATATTTCACAGATATCACAACAGGCAGAATTTCCAGCGCACAAAGGTATAAAATCAAATAGAATAATGAAATATTCTTGTTTATAAAAATTATAAATAGTCGCATAACCCTTATCAGATAAAGAGTTGCAAGGACAATAACTCCCGATGGTTATATAAGATTCAACCTGAAATATTGTTGTATAAGCCATAAGTAATGTTACAACAAAAATGAAAAATTGCACTGAAACGGTAAAACTGGTAAATACTGAGAAGATATTCCATAAATACATCTCTCTCATCGCTTACTGCACCGGTAACAAGACATATAATATGCCTCAGTGTAATTGCAGTAATTACAATGATTACAAAAATCAGCCATAACAGCATTCCGGAAATCGATGAGGGAAGAAGATTATGATATGCAGCTACGGAATATCCGAAAAGACCCAGAATCAAGAATGCAGTAAGATTTTTAATTGTTGATTCCCAGGTGAAAAGTCCTCCTATATCTCTTGATGATGCCTCATTGATTCCCCTGAAAAGAAAAAATCTTTCAGCACCATGGAGTATATTGCCGGATGATTTTCTTATTATGGCAAACAGATATGCCGCACAAAGCATTATCAGGATTATCCAGTCCTCATGGAGTGGCCTGTATGGGATTTCTTCACCGGGCCTGAGTTGTTTCACAAGTGAGGTTCTCGCCTCCTCCCTGATAAGTTTTCCTTTCGCTGTAAAAAGAAAAGGAAATTTATCGGTATGGATTGGTTCAATAGAGGTGACTAAATTTACTGAATCGTAAAAGGTAACGTCGCGGATGCTGTTCCTGCTGCAGACAGATATTGTATCGGTTATCTCGGGAAATGATAACTGGAAACGGTTTTATTACCCTGTGGTGAACTGTATCCTTTGGCTGAACTGGAGTAAATAGTGATGCAGTGTCTGATTTCAGACTAACCGAATCCCGCAGAGTGATATATTTTTAACCGGGATCGTATCCTGCCGGGCTTCCGGCAAAGTGTGTGGCATCATCATTTAAGATTCAAACCACAAAAGTAATTATAAATGCTCTACTACCTAAATAAGCCGGAAAAAGACTTTTAATCAGAAATGTTCAACCATACAGCCTGATATCTCTGAAAGGATATTATTGGCAAGCCTGCTGGCTCCTATTCTGAAAAGTGAATTATTCAGCCACCCTTCACCGAGACAATGGTTTACAATATGATAATACTTAACTGCATCAGCTACTTCTGAGATTCCACCGGCAGCCTTGAACCCAACCCTTATGCCTGTTTCAGAATAGAAATCCGAAATTGCCATGCACATTACATATGCAGCCTCGGGTGTGGCTGAAACAGCTGTTTTCCCTGTGGATGTCTTTAATAAAGTCAGCTCCCGCATCCATGGCGATCATCGATGCCTTGAATATCTGTTCATAGCTCCCAAGAAGTCCCGACTCAACGATCACCTTAAGCTGTCTGTCCCCGATAGCACTCTTTATCTCCCTTATTTCATCGGCAACAGCTGCAAAATCATTACCAAGAAATGAACCGACAGGAATTACTATATCAATCTCATCAGCTCCTGCCTCAACCGACATCTTGCATTCAGTAACCTTTATGCTCCGGAAAGTCTGCGAGGATGGAAATGCACCCGCAACAGCAGCTATTTTTATATTTTTTGCAGATAATTTTTCCTTGACAACAGCGACAAAATTAGGATAGACACATATTGCTGCGATATTCGGAATGTTCGAATATCGTCCTGAAAAACTATTCACCCTGCCTGTAAAATGAATAATCTGGCTTTTATTGTCTGTAGTGTTGAGACTGGTGAGATCAATCATGTTTAAAATGCTCATCAACAGATGTTTATCCGGTACAGAAGGGGTGGCCGAAAATACTTTTTTAAGACCTTTGTTGATTTCTGCTTCTGACGGACACAATTTTATCAGTTTTTGATATAGTTTTGTCATATCTAATCTGTTATGTTAAATCATAATAACTCCTGTATGAAAAAAAAGAACGGGTTCAATATAATGCTTTTTGTTATCATATCTAATTTAATTTTCAATTTAAGTTGTACAAAAGCAGGTAAAGATAATTCTTCAGGGATATTATTAAAGACAGACAGTGATTTTTCGGAAATGTCAGTCAAAGGAGGGGATGTTCAGTGCATTTCTGTTCTACATGGCTGAAGACGGAGTCATTCTTCGGGATAACTCATTCCCTTCAAAAGGAAAACAAGCCCTCAGAGAAAGGTTTTCCGGCAAAAGCGATACATCATTTGTCCTCAGCTGGGAACCGTTGTATGAGAAAATTTCAGCTTCAGGGGAACTGGGATATACATATGGCCTTCACTCAAACCTTGACAAGGCAACCGGCAAGGTTACAAAGGGAACTTATATAACAATCTGGCAAAAGCAAGCTGATGGCAGCTGGAAATTTGTACTTGATACCGGGACCGAGGGATTACCTGACCTTCATGCTGTCTCCGAGCTTCTCATTTCTGGCGAGGGAGGCAAATATCCCAAAAACTGACAGTGTTGAAAATACAAGGAAACCTGTTCTCATTGCTGCAATCAGACCCGGATAGGTTGACGGATTAATTGTCTGTTTTCCTATATACAGTGATATGAGCATCATTGCAATTCCCATACTCATCATCTGTCCGACCATTCTCATTGTTCCGACAACCCCTGAGGCAACACCAAGATGCCGTTTCTCAACAGAGCTCATTATAGCATTTGAATTTGGAGAGGAGAATAATCCAAATCCGATTCCCATCAGTAGTAAGCAGCATTACTATCAGGTAATCGGGAGTGGTTTCTTTAATGAAGCAGAGCAGGATAAGTCCTGCGGCAGTCATGGCCATTCCTGCTGAGGCAATAACACCCGGATTTTTCCGGTCAGACAGCTTCCCGGCAACAGGTGACAGAAGAGTCATTGCAATTGGCTGGGATATCATTATCAGCCCGGCTGTTCTGGCATCAAGCCCTTTAAGATACTGGAGGTAAAGGCTGATGAAGAATCCGGTAGCGCTGGTTGCAGAGTAATGGATCAGGGCTGCCATCCCTGAAAAGGCAAATACCCTGTTATGCAGGATCAGGTTGATATCAAAAACAGGATTTTCAGTCTTTTTCTCTGCAAAAATGAAGAAAATTGCCAGAACAAGTCCTGCAGCTATTAATATCCAGCCTGTGGTGGAAGGGAGTCTTGAAAATCCATACATGAATGATGAAAGAGCAATGCCATAGATAGCTGCTCCTCTCCAGTCAAACCTGTCGCCCGATGCATCAGCCCATTCTGTTTTTATTTTTAGCCTTATCAGAATAAGTGAAATGATGCCAAATGGAACCAGAAATGCAAAAATACTTCTCCATCCGAAGTATTGTGTGAGCAATCCTCCTATTACAGGTCCGCATGATAATCCGAGGTAAACGGCAGTAATATTGATTCCCATTGCCCTTCCGCGTTCCCCGGGTTCAAAGACGGAGGTAAGTATTGCAAGGCTGGTGCCGAAGATCATCGCACTTGAAATACCCTGAAATACCCGTAAAATTATCAGGGATGTAATACTGTATGAGAAAACAATGAGAGATGTTGAAATTGTGAAAAGAAATATTCCAAGTGAAAAGATTTTCTTCCTGCCGATTATGTCGGCAAATCTTCCGAATGGCAGAAGAAAGATGGCTGATGACAGAATGAAGCTGCTTATAACCCATCCGAGCTGGATAGCATTTGCATTGAGCTCTTTGCCAATCGAAGGGAGGGCAAGATTCACGGCAGATCCGAGAAATGGGGTCAGAAATGCTGCAAATGTAGAAACCAGCAGGACAGATTTCTTTGAAACAATTTCTCCGGGCATCACGCTTCTGTCTGTCATTTTTTATCCTTCCGCGGAATGCATTCTCTATTCCTTTTCTTTTGTATCGATAATTATTGTGACCGGCCCGTCATTAATCAAGTTCAATCTGCATCATTGCGCCGAATTCGCCTGTGCCGATCTCCCTTCCCAGCAACCTTGACAGAGTGTGCACAAAGCTGTTATACAGGGGAATGGCAGTCTCCGGTCGTGCAGCTTTTATATAAGAGGGACGGTTCCCTTTCCTGGTTTTTGCATGAAGTGTAAACTGGCTTATCGCAAGTATGCTTCCCCCGGTCTCCAGAACGGAGAGATTCATAACTTCATTGCTGTCATTAAAAATCCGGAGCTGTACGATCTTGTTGCAAAGCCATTCAACATCTGCTCCATTATCAGCCTCCTCAATACCCACAAGAACAAGCAATCCGTTACCGATTTCCGATTTTATCCTGTTTCCTATTGTTACCGAAGCCCTTGTTACACGTTGTATTACAGCTCTCATTGCAGTTTTAATGATATTCAAATATATACAATCGGATTCAAAAACATTTAAGAGATGAATTATATTATATTTGCCCAATTCAATTTTAATGAATGGACAATTTCACAATTCTTGCAATAGCCCTCGGTTTATCGTTTGATACCTTTGCCGTTTCATTGTCACTGGGCGTTGTAAGGAATAAAATCCTTTTCTGGCAGGCTGTTGAGGTTGCAACACTTCTTGCCCTCTTTCAGGGAGGACTCACTATACTGGGCTATTTTCTCGGATCAATTATTTCAGAAGCCCTCAAGGCAACCGATCACTGGGTGGCATTATTGCTTCTTTCTTTTCTTGGAGTTAAAATGATAATTGAAGGGAAAAGAAAAATCAGGGAATGAAACTCCTGCAAGGGATTTCAACAGCAGGCTTGTCCTTCTTACAATTGCCCTCGGGACAAGCATCGATGCATTTGCAGTGGGGATAAGCTTTGCAATACTTGCCGTTCAGATCTGGAAAGCAGGAATACTGATAGGAATGGTGACTTTCATGGCCTCAATGACTGCAATAAGGATAGGAAAATCAGCAGGTGAAAGGCTGGGCAACAAGGTTGAAATCATCGGAGGACTTATTCTGATTGCGATTGGAATCAAGATCTTCCTTGAGCATATACTGGCGTCCTAGACTCGGTGGAAAATCAAAGCTCTGTGCCACATCATATGACTTCTCTGTGCTCTCGTCTTCGTAAAGTTTTCAGACACTAGTAGTTTTAATAACCATGAGTAAGAGTTAAAATCAAAAAGGGATCATTTTTCTCACTCTCTTCTCGAAAACAGCCATTTCAGTAAAGCCTGTATATCTCAGAAGCTCATAGGCTTCATCGAAATATTGTCCCACCCTTGCAGGCATATGGGCATCTGAATTGACACATACAGGAACATTCTCTTCATGGAATATGTTAAGGAACCTCCTGTCAGGGTAAAAATCTGCAAGTGGCCTGTTTCTGCCGTTTGTATTAACTTCAAAGGTCACATCGTGCTTCTTCATTGTCTGGGCCAGCCTTCTGTAGTGGGGTTCAGGATCGGTATATGGTTTATAGCCATAGATCCTGATCAGATCGCAATGGCCTATTATATCAAATAATTCAGATGCAACAGCAACACAAACAGAATCGAAGTATGATTCGAATAACCTGTCAATATTTTTTCCTTCATAAAACTCCGGACCAAAGTCAACTGTCTTTTCACCAAGGTAGTGGACTGAACCGATTACATAGTCGAGCGGCAAAGGTGCAAGGAAATCGCGGATCAGCTTCCTCTTTGCCATCAATGAAATCAACTTCAAGACCGGTCCTGATTTTGAGATGATTCGTATTCCTGCGGAGCGATTCGAGATGGCTTATATATGAATTAATGTTTGCCGGATCCATATTCCAATCCTCGAGCTCCTTGAAAAGGGTAAGATGCTCCGAGAATCCTATTTCACTCAGCCCGGCAACAAGGGCCGGAGCTATGTAATCCTCAGGTGCGGCACGACCGTCACTGAAAGAGGAATGCATATGGTAATCAGTTTTATATATCATTTCCTGAAAAAAGTGCAAATTTGATCAATTCAACCCCCAAAATAGGCCCAAATTTGCCAATAAAACAAATCGGAATTTGATATTATGATCAGGAATTTGGTAAATTTGCTAAAAACTTAACAAAGTGAGTGAAAAGAAAAAACCCTGCATCTGCGAAAATTGTGAATTCCGGGATGTAGTATTCTCATACCTTGATGATGCGACAATAGAGGAATTATGCAATAACAAAGAAGAGCAATCATTTCGCAAAGGTGAGGTTATAAATCATGAGGGAGAAAAGATAACCAATTTCAAATATCTTAAAAGCGGCCTTGTAAAGCTCTACAGGAGAACCTCGACAGGTGAGGAGCAGGTTATTACAATAACCAGACCTTTCGAGTTTGTAAGCAATATGAGCATCTTTTCCGAGGAGAGATACCAGTATTCGGTTTCTGCTCTTGAAGATTCAGTTGTCTGTCTGGTAAAGCTCGATTTTATCAAGGATCTTTTCATGAAAAACGGTGGATTTGCAATGGGACTTCTTTCGAAAATTTCAATGATAAATGATAAGATTATCAGTCAGACCCTCGACATAAGGCAAAAAAACCTTATTGGCAGGGTAGCATTCGTTCTGCTTTATTTTACAAATGATATTTATAATTCAAGGGTTTTTGACCTTCCGGTATCAAGGAAAGAGATAGCTGATTATATCGGAATGAGTACTGCAAATGTTATAAGGACATTGTCAGATTTCAAAAAGGAGGGCATAATCAGGGTCTTTGGAAAAACAATTGAAGTTGTCGACCTCAACAAGCTCGAGATCATTTCAAAAAGAGGCTAGCCCGTAATAACATTTCTCAAGAGCTTCCTCAAGGCTACCAAAGCGGAAATTATATCCGGCTCCTACTATCTTATCACTTGAGATCCGGCTTCCTTTCAACACAATATCAGACATTTCACCCAGTAGCAAGCTCTTAATATCGAGGAAGGGACCGGAGGAAGAAAAACAGGCCTCTTCATTACTGCTGCCATCGTCCTTACAAAATCATTGTGATTAACATGCTGTGGAGCCACTGCATTATAGGCTCCATGCATATTATCATCGGCAATTGCTTTCAGATAAATATTGCAGAGATCATTTATGTGGATCCATGGAAAATACTGCTTCCCATTGCCAAGCCTTGTCACAAGCCCTAATCTTGCAGGCTTCATGAGCCTGCTAAGAGCGCTGTCATGCTTTCTCCAGGACTACTGCTGTCCTTATCTTCACAGTCCGGATTCCCAATTCTGCAAATTGATCCGCGCCCTCCTCCCATAACCTGCATACCGATCCCAGGAAATCCCTTCCGGGTGCATCATCCTCAGAAAAAATTCTGTCGGAAGTGACAGATCCATAGTAACCTGCTGCAGATGCCGCAATAAAGGCTTTGAGATTGATTCTGTTCTCGGTCAACTGTTCTGAAAAGCAGTCCGGTCGATTTTACACGGCTGTTTAAAATCTCTTCCTTCCTTCTGCTTGTCCACCGTTTTTCACCAATATTTGCACCGGAGAGATGCACAAGGTAATCTATCCCTTCAAATGCTTCAGGATTCAGATACCCTTTCTCCGGGATCCCATCTGAAAACCCTTACTTTGCCGAAACTGTTTGTCCTGCCTTGAAAGATGTGAAACTTTATAACCTTCAGCCAGTAATACTGAAGTAAGATATCTTCCAATCAGTACCGCTTCCTCCCGTAATCAAAACCGACGGAACGCTTTTATTATGTTTCATTTCTTTGATATTCAGACATAAGGAATAATTATGGGAAGCTAATATGTTAAAACAAACAATTTTATATCCAATTTCAGGAGAGATAAAAAATCCGTCTTTTCACCGGATATCTGAACCCTGCAAGATAATCCATATAATTTATACTTTCGTTAGTCTGGTGATTCAGCCTGACAGTGAAAATGAAATATGGCTGAAAAATAGAGCTATTCCCGAAGGATTATTGGAAAGATATTTTCATATTTGTGACCTTGAAATAATTTTATCTTCAGAAATCAAAAAAATCTATTAATCATCAATTGTATAATCTATAATGAAAAAAGAAGCTATGAAAGATTCAGTTGCTATTTTATGTGCAGGAGGTCCTGCTCCCGGAATTAATACAGTGGTAAGTACAGTTACCAAGATATTTTTGCAGAACGGGTATTCAGTACTTGGAATTAATGGCGGATACAAGTCACTTTTTGCTGCTGAACCTTCATATGATTTTCTCGATTTCGAATTTGCTGATCAGATATACAGCCGCGGTGGCTCAGCTCTCAAGATGAGCAGGCACAAACCCAAGGATGATGAGTTTAAAGTGGACTTCTTTAAGAAGAATAATGTAAAGCTTCTTGTAACTATCGGAGGTGACGATACTGCCTCATCTGCCAACCGTCTTACAAAATTCCTGAGCGAAAAACAGATGGATGTGAAGAACATTCATGTCCCGAAGACAATCGATAATGACCTGCCTCTTCCTGAAGGAACCCCAACCTTCGGATATCACTCTGCAAAAGAGGAGGGAGTCAGACTGGCCACTACAATTTATGAGGATGCCCGTACAAGCGGTAACTGGTTTGTGGTTTCAGCAATGGGCAGGGAAGCCGGTCACCTGGCATTCGGAATCGGTACAGCGTGCCACTACCCGATGATAATTATCCCGGAGATATTCAACAAGACAAAGATCACCTTTGATAAAATTACAAAGCTTGTAATTTCATCTATGGTGAAGAGAAGGCTGCTTGGAATTGATTATGGTGTTGCAATTATCTCGGAAGGAGTATTCCATTTCATGAGTGAAAAGGAAATAATTGATACCGGAATTAATTTCACCTATGATGATCATGGTCATCCTGAACTTGGCAATGTGAGCAAATCGCACATCTTTAACATGCTTACACAACAGGCTCTTAAGGGACTGAGAATAAATGTGAAATCACGTCCTGAAGAGATGGGTTATGAATTAAGATGCTGCCGTCCTATTGCTTATGATCTAAGCTATGCAACCAGACTTGGACTCGGTGTTTTCAAACTTTTCAAGGAAGGAAAAACAGGCTGCATGGTTACTGTTGACAGAACAGGCGGTATATCTCCGTTATTCCTGAAGGATGTTGAAGATGAAAATGGAAAAGTAAAACCACGTCTTGTTAATGTTGAGAGCGAGAACGTGCAGCTGATCTACAGAAATAATCTTCATTACATAACAAAGGCTGATTATAAGGGAGCCAAGAAATTTGTGGAGAATCCTGAAGAGTATGATTTCTTTAAAATCCTTGAATGGGATGAAGGATGCATGGAGCCTGAAAAGAGCTGACTGATGAACTGAGGGGTATTGCCAGGATTCTTTATATAGATTGATAAATTGTTTATATCACCGGATTAGAGTAATTTTAGTGTCGGTTAAGATTTATTCAATCTAAAAATAAAGACTATGGCAACTCAAAAGAATAAAGGTATTATTGCTATTCTTACCGGAGGAGGAGATGTGCCCGGTCTGAACCCTGCTATACGCGCAGTAACGATCCGTGCAAACCGTGAAGGTTATAAGGTTATCGGACTGCGCAGGGGATGGGCTGGAATAACAGAACTTATAAGGGATCCCAAGGCAGACAACAGCAACAATTTCCAGGTGCTTACCGACGATATAGTAAATAAGGCAGGCCGCACAGGGGGAACTTTCCTGCATACTTCAAGGACCAGGCCGAGCCATATGTCAAAGTCAAGTGTTCCTGAACATCTGCAGGGTACATATAATGCTGAGGTAAATGATCTTACTCCGGAGATAATAAAGAATCTTGAATGGCTTGGCAGTTGACTATCTGATTCCGATTGGCGGAGATGATACCCTCAGCTATGGTGTTCATCTTTACAAAAAAGGAGTGAATGTTGTAGCAATACCGAAAACAATGGATAACGATGTGCCGGGAACTGATTATTGTATCGGCTTCAGCACATGCATTTCAAGAACCATTCAGATGACAAACAGTCTTCGGACATCCGCCGGATCACATGAAAGACTTCTGGTTCTTGAAGTATTCGGGAGATATGCAGGTTTTACTGCAATGCTGCCTACTCTGGCAGGTGCTGCAAACAGATGTGTAATACCTGAATATGAATTTGATATTGAAAAGCTTGCAGAACTTCTTGTTGATGACAGGAATCATAATCCAAGTAAATATTCTGTAGTCCTTGTTTCTGAAGGAGCAATGTTCAAAGGAGGGCAGATGATATTTGCCGACAGCGAAAAAGATGCTTATGGCCATGCAAAACTTGGTGGTATCGGCGATATGGTATCCGTAAAGCTAAAAGAATTGTCTCCAAAATTTAATAATGGTAAAGTTATTAATGTCATTTACCAGAAGCTCGGATATATGGTTCGCGGAGGAGATCCGGATGCACTCGATTCAATTGTACCGATGGCATATGGAAACCTTGCCCTTGACCTTGATTCTGAAAGGGGTACATGGACAGAATTGTCGTACTGAAAAACGGAAGATATGATAATCTGCCTATTGATGTGGTTACCGCATCTAAAAAAGTAGTGAGACTTGCTGATTATAATACTGAACGGCTGAGACCTTACTATCACAGTTTTGAAATGAAACCATTCCTGCTTATGGCTTCAGATAGTTAAACAATACTGTAATTTTAATCGCTATAAAGAAGAGGCTGACTTAAAAGGATAGCCTCTTTTGTTTTGAATTCACCCCCTGCCCTTTGTAACTCGCACGAACTCACCCCCTTTATCCCCCTCTCTGCTCTCGCAAAGAGGGGGCAGGGGCATAGCCGTCAACCTAAGGGTTGAATTGTAAAAAAGAGGCTCTTACTAATGACAGCTAAGCATAATGACCGGCAAGCCGAAAGCCGGTGTCGAAAGGAAATCCGCAATCATAAATCCGCACTGCCGCAATCAAGAGAGTACTTGATATAATTTTCTTTACTTTTGTTCCAAACATCTTTCAAGATTGGAAAAGGGAATAGTTTTAAAATCAACCGGAAGCAGATACAGAATTCTCAGCGAGGATGGGAATATCATTGAATGTTCCATAAGAGGCAAACTGAGGATTAAGGAAGTGCGAACTACCAATCCTGTTGCAGTAGGAGATAAGGTACTTTATGACTTTGATGAGAAATCAGGCTCAGGAATCATTAACAGAAGTTATCGACCGGACCAATTATATTCTCAGAAAAGCATCAAATCTCTCAAAACAGGCACAGATTGTTGCTGCAAATATCGACCAGGTATTTCTGATGATAACAATAATCCTTCCCGAAACACCAGTTGAATTTATTGACAGATTCCTGATTACTGCCGAAGCTTACAGGATCCCGGCCACAATAGTTATAAACAAGACAGATCTCTATGGTGACCAGGAGATTGAAAAAATGAAATATCTTGAATCCATGTACAGTAAAATTGGCTACAATTGCATTGAGATTTCCGTTAAGGAGAAATACCGGTCTTGATACCCTTAAGTCACTGATGAAGGATAAAATTACTCTTGTTTCGGGTAATTCGGGAGTCGGAAAACCACCCTGTCTAAATAACTTTAATCCGGCTTTGAATCTTAAAACAGGTGAAATTTCCGATTATCACAAACAGGGGAAACATATTACAACATTTCCTGAAATGCATCAGATGCCTTTCGGCGGATTTGTTATTGATACTCCCGGAATGAAGGGGTTTGGCGTTGTAGATATGGAGAGAAATGAGATATACCATTTCTTCCGTGAAATATTTCAGTGTTTCAAAGAATTGCAGATTCAATAACTGTCTTCATCTTGATGAACCTGGATGTGCAGTCAGGACAGCAGTTGAAAAAGGAGAAATTGATTTTCTGAGATACAGAAGCTATCTGAATATAGTCGAGGGAGATGACAGCAAGTACAGGTGAGTTGTCTTTTATAGTTTTAAAACTATCTTTATATATTCTGATTTACAAATAATATTTTCGATGAGAAAAATACTCTTATTAGTTTATTCTGCATTTCTTATGATAATGCTTCTGAATTATTTCTATTATAAAAACCTGTATAATAAACAGATAAGCTATATAACCGAATTGCTCGACAGACAGGTACAGATAGTCGGTCTTTCCGTGGATAATATAAACAACACTTTTTCAAGCGATCTGAACCAGATACTGTCTCGATGAAGATCTTGACAGCTTTTTTTCGGGTAATGAAGACCAGTACAGGACAAAGGAGAAGATGAAATTGTTCTTTACAAAATACCAGGAATTTATAACCGCGTTAAAAATTTATGACAATAACAAACACGAATTTACACTGAAAAAAAATGATCCTGAAAGCGGATCGGGAGAGTGGCTGGAGAGCTCTTATATTCTTCGCGAGCAGGCAGAGATTTCACTCAAGAGGAACTGATTCAGAATAATAACAAGTATTACTACATCTTGCCACTTATTAAAGGGCAGCACTCCTGTCGGAAATATTGTAGCCACAATCGATTTCAAGCGATACTTTACCGAAATATTCGCGGAATTCAATCTCAAGGATTACCAGTGGCAATGGGTTGTAAGCGATTCCGGACAGATTATTTATGACAACAATGCAAACAAGATAGAATACTCTCGGCTTGATGCAATATCAAAAAGCCTGTCAACCGGTTCTGTAGAAAACATTATTCATAAGGCAACAATAAACGGAAAAAGCAGGCAGATAATCTCATCATTTTATTCAACCCAGCTGCTTCAGAGAGACCTTGGGCTTGTCTTTTCAGCACCTACCGATTTTTTCCAGAAATATATTATAAGAAATTCGCTGTTTATTGTTCTGGGTACACTCCTTCTGATTCAGTTTATAATCTTCATTTTCTGGCGATATTTTAAATCTCAGAAGAACAGAAATGAAAAGATTTGAGACCTCTGAAAAAATGCTTGTAAAGCTCATTGAAGAGATGCCTGTGGGAGTGATTATTCATAACAGGAACAGGGAAATAATAAAGGCAAATAAAGTTGCAGCAGGTCTCTATTCATTTGCTGATGAGGCAGAAATGAAGGATAAGATCTTTCCTGAGAGTTCACTCCCGCACGATCATGATTATTTTATCAAAAACCTTGGCGGCTCTTTTAATCCCGATCAGTTTGTGGTAATCAAAAAGGAGATAGGCGAAATTGTTCTATTCAGGAACACAATTCCTGTTGTCTTCATGGGAGAAGAAGCTACAATGGAAATACTGATTGACATTACACTCCTTGAATCGGCAAGGAAACAGGAAGTCAAGGCCAATACAGCCAAATCAGAGTTCCTTACAAGAATGAGCTATGAAATCAGAACTCCTCTGAACGGAATTATCGGAATGACAGATGTTCTGAATAAGTTTGAACATTCAAGGGAAGTCCAGGAAATAATCCGCCTGCTGCGACGTTCGACTGAAGTGCTTCTGAACATAATAAACGATATACTTGATTTTTCAAGAATTGAATCAGGCAAGATGATTCTCGATGAGATTCCTTTTAATCTGAGGGAGGAGATAACATATTGCACAGATCTCACAAAGACCTATATAGCAGATAATGAGCCAAATCTGATCTACAACTGTTGATGAGAATGTCCCGGAAAGCATAATTGGTGATCCTTACAGGCTCAGACAGGTACTTACAAATCTGCTGGCACACTCACTAAGAAATACTGAAAAGGGTGAAATCCGTCTGAGATGTTTTGTAAAGCAGAATATCAGCGGAATGGTTACTCTTGGTTTTGAATTGTCAGATACCGGTCTGAGCTTTCGATAAGGTAAACCTGAAAAAAATCTTTGGGGATTATATAAATATTGAATCAAAGTCTGCTACCAGGAATGAAGGATCAGGTTTCGGTACAATCCTGTCAAGGCAGCTGATCGAAATGATGGGTGGACGAGCTGCAGGCTGAAAGCCCTTCAGGTCTTTCCGGTGACAGGGGCACAAAAGTATCGTTTACAATAGTTACATATTCAAACGACAGGCAGATAAAGAATCTCTCATTTGAGAAGATAAGGAGTTATGATAAAGTCAAAACACTTGTAATTACAGGGAATCAGAACAGGGATGAAGAGGTCCTTGGACATCTTCACAAACTCGGGCTTTCAGTTTCAATCACAACATTCCAGAAGACAACTGTAAACCAGATCAAAACAAATATGAACCATACTGACGACAGATTCAGGCTGGTTGTAATATTTGACGATGAGGAATTTGATGGCTTTAAGGCAGCTCAGGAGATCTGGGAGAATTCCCTTTCGGATAAGTTTATTATGTTCCTGATAAGCTCAAATGACAAAAAGGGAAATTACAAGAAGTGTATTACAATGGGTATCGATTATTACCTGATAAAGCCATTTGCAATAAGCGATATGCTTGATATTATAAAAAGCAGCTTCCCGTTTATTGAGGATATGTCAAAATCCGTTGATATTGAAGAAGTAAGACATGATATCAGGATTTTGATAGTTGAGGATAATATAATGAATCAAAAGGTTATCGGAACCATGCTGAAAAGCCTGGGCTATTCCTTTGATCTGGCAGGTGATGGTTATGCAGGTTATCTGCAGGCAAAAACAAGGAAATATGACCTTATCTTCATGGACCTTATTATGCCTGAGATGGATGGTTTCGAATCCGCCAGAAAAATACTCGAATATGACAAAACAGCATTAATAGTTGCCTTCACTGCAGATAATATGCCTGAATCCAAAAGAAAGGCTGAACTCTCAGGCATCAGGGACTTTATATCAAAACCTGTCAGGATTGATGAGCTGAAAAGGCTTATTGCAACCTATTTCAGAAAGTAGAAATTGATTTAAAACTAAACCGAAGGGCTCGGTGGAATTCACCAGGGACTTTTAACAACAGCTATAAAAAGAATGATTCCGGAAAAAATATCTGCAGAAAGATTTCTTGAACTTGCTGAAAGCATTCCGGTATGCGATGTCAGGTCACCTTCTGAATATAATTCCGGACATATACCGGGAGCAATAAATATCCCTCTTTTTAATGATTCCGAGCGTGAGGCTGTTGGGATCAGATATAAAAAGGAGGGACGATTACCAGCAATTCTTGAAGGGCTGAAGCTATCAGGTCCCGATGATGTCGGAAAAACTGTCACAGGCTATCTCAGCCTGCAGGGATGGGAAACTGCTTGTGCACTGCTGGCGGGGAGGCATGAGATCGGAAGCGATGGCCTGGCTCTTTTCTCTGGGAGGTATTCATACTGAGATCCTTGAAGGAGGTTATAAATCATACAGAAATTATATTCTTGGCAGACTCTCGGAAAAAAGAAAAATGATAGTCCTCGGAGGCCTGACAGGAAGCAGTAAAACACATATTCTCAGGCATCTTGAATCAACTGGTCAGCAGATAATTGACCTTGAAGGACTTGCAAATCACAAGGGGTCTGCATTCGGAGCCCTGGGCGAACTGCCCCAGCCTTCAACAGAACACTTTGCAAATATGCTTTTTGATAAATGGAAAGTGAACTGATGCCGGAACTGCCTTTCTGGGTGGAAGATGAAAGCCGGAATATAGGCACTGTTTTCATCCCTGACTGTTTCTATGAAAGAATGCAGGATTCCCCGATTATTATTCTGATGATGGAGGCAAAGCTGAGACTGCCAAGACTGATAAAGGAATACTCAACATTTCCCAGGGAATCCCTTAAGGCATCAGTATTAAAGATCAGCAAACGCCTGGGTGGCGACAATACCAGGGATGCGATTGAAGCTATTGAGCAGGGAGATTATTCAAAGGCGATTGAAATTACACTCAGATATTACGACAAAGCTTATCAGTATGGGCTTAAAAAGAAAAGTAGTAAAAATCTGATTTTTGTCGAAACCGACACTGACGATATTGAAATCAATGCAGGGAAAGTTGTTGATGCTGCTGCCGGGATAATCTGGTGAACTGATCATTTATTGTTTTTTGATCTCACTTGCATCAACCCATTTATAAACCTTGTCGGATCTTCGCAGATAATCCTCCGATTTAATTGAGCAGAGTTCCCCTTTAAGAGCTTTTTCAGTCACTTCAAGGTCAACCCTGATCTCATCCACCTCGTAATAAATAGCTCCTGTTGTAGGCCCTGTAACAAGTATTGTATCGCCTTTGCACAGATCGCCATTTTCGAGCTTAATCTCAGCTACATTCAATTTCTTGAAATAGTTGGTGACCTTGCCTATATAAAGTTTTCTTTTTGTTGCACTTGAACCATAGTTTGTATTCCATTCTCCAAGCTTCTGACCAAGATAATAGCCATCCCAGAATCCCCTGTTGAACACTGTGGCAAGCCTCTCCCTCCACACCTCCGTTCCGGCAGCGCTGAATGTCCCTTCTGCAAGCGCTGTAGCGGCTTCATTGTAACACGATGTCACCTCCCGTACATATTCAGCCGAACGGGCCCTCCCCTCAATCTTGAGAACCCTGTACGCCGGAATCAATCATCTTATCAAGAAATCCAATTGTGCAAAGATCCTTTGGAGACATCAGATACTGATTGTCGATCCCGATCTCATAACCTGATTCCCTGTTGGTGGCAATATACGATTTACGGCAGGTCTGGTAGCACTCTCCACGGTTTGCTGATTTGTTATTTTCATGCAGGCTGAGGTAACACTTTCCCTGAAACAGCCATGCATAATGCACCATGGGCAAACATCTCAATTCTTATGAGGTCACCTTTTGGTCCCCTGATATCCTGCTCGCTGATTGTATTGTATATATATTTTACCTGATCAAGGTTCAGCTCCCTGTGCCAGCACTGCCACATCGGCCCACTGCGAATAAAATTTCAGCGCTTCAATGTTTGTGATATTCAGCTGCGTGGAAAGGTGAACCTCAATTCCCTTTGAGAAGGCATAATTTATCACTGAAAGATCAGATGCTATAACCGCGGATATCCCGTTTTCAACTGCTGCATCGATTATCCTGTGCATCTGTTCAATCTCATGGTCATAAACAACCACATTGACTGTTATATAGCTCTTTATCCCGTTCTTTTTGCATATTGAGACTATCTCACGAAGATCATCAAGAGTAAAATTGTTTGAGGATGCAGCTCTCATGTTGAGTTGTTCGGCTCCGAAATAAACAGAGTCTGCACCTCCCTGGATAGCAGCGATGAGTGATTCATACGAACCCGCCGGGGCCATTATTTCAATATCTTTCCTTTGCATCAGGGGTGCAAATATAACGATTAGTGCCGACCCTTATTCATTATGATCCTCATGCATGAACCCTTTTCAAGCTCGGAATTTCTTACAAAGATACGGCCTCTGTGATATTCTGCGATTATACGTTTGGCAAGCGAAAGTCCTAAACCCCAGCCTCTTTGCTTTGTTGTGAAACCCGGATCGAAGATCTTTTTAAAAGCTGTTTTCGGGATCCCTTTGCCTGTATCAGTGATGTCAATTATTGCATTTTTTTCTGATTCCGTGATCTTTATATTCAGCTCTCCGTTTCCTTCCATCGAATCAATTGCATTCTTACAGACATTCTCTATCACCCATTCAAACAGAGCGGTATTTAATGGTACAATTATTACTTTATCACGTGATCAAAATCTGTTGTGAATTTTACCTTCGATGATGTCCTGGACTTAAGATAATCAATTGTCTGTAAAATTACCGGGACTATATTTTCATCCGACAGCGAGGCTTTGATCCTATCCTTGAAAATCTTTCAGTCACTTTTTCAAGCCTTTCAACATCAAGGGCAAGTTCTTTTGTAACTGAGACTTCCGGATGACGTTCCTGAAGCACCTCTATCCAGCCGGCCAGCGAAGAGGTCGGAGTTCCAAGCTGATGTGCAGTCTCCTTTGACATCCCTACCCAGACCTGGTTCTGTTCAGCTTTTCTTGAGGATCTGAATGCCAGGTATGAGACAAGTATGAAAAGAACAATAATTCCAAGCTGAATATATGGATAATACATCAGCATTGTCAGTATCGTGCTGTCTTTGTAATAAATAAGATTGAAATGATTGTTTTCAAGATTTATCACTATAGGATTATTCTCCTCTTTTATCTTTCTGAGAATCCTTTTAAGATACTTTGGATCATTCATCTTTTCAGTATCGAAATTTCTGGCGTCAATCACACTGTCAGCTTCGTCGGTTAAGAATGACAGGGACTGTATTATTGTTATCAATTACTGACGACAGGAAATCAATATCCTGGTTTGTATCGGCCACGGAGATAAGCGCTGTGGCCTGAGCCCACATCCTTACATTTTCCCTCTCTTCAACCTTGAGTTTTGTCACAAGGAAATCAGTATAGATGAGAGAGCCCATCCCGATGAAGACGGCAAAAAGGAGCAGCAAGAGCTTCCCGAGCGATTTTTTGCTGTAGAGTATCAATTTGACTGTTATTTTCTATTTATCATCCCACTGTACTTTGAAACGGGTTTTCTTTTCAGCCGGTTTCTCAGTATTGGCAGAATCATTTTTATACCAGCCGTATTCCTGGTTAAGTATTGTCTTAAGAGTCTTCCTTTCAGACTTGATGCTGTTTTTCACCTCACTGGCAGCAGCTTTCATATCATAGCTTACCTTCACATCCTCTCCTTTATAGACTATCTTCAGCAGCATGGAGGTGCGTCCAAGACCATCATCCTGAACTTCGCCAAATTCAGTAACATTGGTTTTGTTTTTCTTTCTCTGTCTGCTCAGAATCTCCGACAGGAGTACTTTTACATGGTATTCATAATCATTGTCGAAGCTGTGCTTCCCGTTGACTGAAAGATCCACGGCTGAAGATCTTACCTCCATCTGTGGTATATAGACATAGTTGCTGCGGATAAAAAAATCATTTTCCATTTTTTCGAAGTGAATGTTCTCAAGTTCGGACAGCTCGATAAAGGAGGATAGCTCCTTTACAGGATCAAAATTTATAAGCGCCCCGTTGACAAGCATGTACTTGCCCTCGGCAGTCAGCGAACTGACCTGCGGATTTAGCAGAGAATCAAGTGGAAGCAGAAGTGAAAAGGAACCTGAAAGTGAACCGGCGATATTTTCCGCCTTCAGAAAATTCTGTCCGAAATTCTGAAATGATTTGAAAGCCATGTTTACATCAGCATTTGCAACATTGAATATTCCCTTGGAAAGGACCGATTTATTATAGTTCTGAAGAATGAAACCATTACCCGAGATAGAGCCTTTTAAGGCTTTCATATTGAATGACTTGAAAGTAAGAAGCTTTGGTTTGTAATTGAGCGATTCCTGAAATGGCCGAAGAGGAGAATGTCTTATAGGTCAGGCTGTCAATCCTGAAATTGATATCCAGAATCAGATCGTCAGGGAGCGTAAAAGAAGATTTTTTTGCACCGGCTGTCGCTGAATAACCTGAAGCACTTAAAAATACTTCCGGAATTAACCTGTTGAAGGTCACATCAGCTTTTGCCGTCAGCTGAACATGCCTGCCATCAAGCCATTGCAGTAAGTTTCTGAATTCCCCGTTTACAGAAATCCTTTGTCCTTTATACAGGAATTTAAGATCCCTGGCAAGAATGTTATTGCTTATCAAGTAAGACTTCCTTTCACATCTTTCAGAAGTATCTTGTTGTCATTGAGGCCGATCGTGAATGAATTGAAATTAATATTTCCTTCCGTTTTGAGATCAATGAGCTCCGCGAATCCGAATTTCTTTTTAAAGTCAACCCTGCCTGAAAATGTAAGATCTGCATCTGCCGAGCCCCCTGCTTCTGAAATATTTTTAATGTCAAAGAACTCCCTCAGCTCTGCAGGGAGAACCTTTCCTTTAAGTGAAAGCTCAGCCATCGGATCATTAAACCCCGAGATTGCCAATGATCCAAGATATTCTGCGGAACCGAGGCGGGACCTGATATCCCTGAGTTCTTACCGAACTGGTTTCGGGACTGTTTTTCGATCCGTTTGTATAGAATCCGTCAAACGAAATATTGTTTACTGCCAGATCACTTTTCTGATAAGTTACCTGCCCTTTATTCAACCCGAATGTTACCTCGGTATGGGGATTCCTTGTGCGTGTCATCAGCCCTTTTATTCTGCTGTCCATCACGAGAATACCTCTGAGATCATAATCAGAGAGCATCTCGAATGTATTTATCGGGCAGGTAGTTCCTGATTTTTGAAAGATCAATATTGTGACCGGTTATTTTCAGATCATAAATGTTATCAGCTGAAATAAATCCGTCGAGTCTGAAATCACAATTATCAATAAGCATGCTACCCTTTTTGAAGCTGATTCCCTTTTTTGTCTTTTGGAGATCTATATCTACCTCAGTTATTATCTTTTTGGTGATTTTCGTGCTGTAGAGCTGAAGACTGTCCAGATTCACTTCCCCTTCTGCGCTGAAGACAATATTTTCTCCCTGTATCCTGCTTTTCAGGGTTCCTTTCTTTACTACGCCGTATAAAATAAGCTTTGTGGCAAGATTGTTATAGTATGACCTGATATCGGCAAGGTAGATCTTTTCAAGATCCATCGTAAATTCTTTATTACCTGGTGATTTACTGCCTGAAGATACATCATAATTAACTCTCCCTTCAGAATCAGTATAGAAGTTCATTATCCCTGATTTTGCCCTGATCCTTTCAAGTGTGTAATTTCCCCTGATGATATCAGTAATTTTAAATTCGATTGATACAATCCTGGCTGCCAGTAATGTATCTGTACTGAGACCGGTGAACGCTCCTGAATTAAAATCAGGCGATGAATGCACAAGCACATTTCTTAGCTCCAGCGAGGCTCTGGGAAACTTGTTCAGGAAAGAGAGTCTGAAACCCCCAACCTGCATTTTTGTTGATATATTACTGATTGAGCGATTTTAGAATTATATCTGCCACTTTATCCTGCATCATTCTCGCAGCACCAAACAGAATAATAGTTACAGTTAATAACAGTATCGCTGTCACCTTGAATATTTTGAATACAATTCTCATTTCTAGCCTTTACACCTTTTTATCCTTTGAACAGAAAGGACAAGTCGTCTGATTGCTCCGAACTCTGCAGGCGGGATACCTTTTTTAAATAGTCTGAGATTTCTTGTTCCATATAGCCTGAGAGTCTCATCTTCCCGCAACAGCAACTGTGCCTTCGCGCAATCCTGCCACATATGTATCCGGATTTTCCTCAATGAATTCCTCGATTCTCTGTTCCCTTGTCTCTCCGGCATGGCCAGGGGGATTATGATCGGTGTAATGAGGATTTATCTGAAATGGTATAAGTGAGAAGGCACCGAAAGAATCAGGTTCAACAACCGGCATATCATTTGTTGTCTTAATTGTCGGGCAGGCTACATTTGTTCCGGCACTCCAGCCAATATATGGTGTGCCCTCCTGTACTTTTTGCCTCACAATATCTATAAGATTATTATCCCTTATCATTTTGAGAAGCTTCCATGTATTCCCTCCCCCGACAACGATTGCCTGTGCCATTCTTATTGCTGCCACAGGATCGACTGACCGGTGAATTGAAATAATTTCATGGCCCGATTCAATGAATCTTTTTGAAACTTTTTCTTCATATTCATCATAAGAAAAGGTAACAGCTGCATATGGTATGAACAATGCCTTTACCGGATTCTTCCCGAGAAACTCCTTTGATATATTTCGAAGGGTAGCCAAGATATTGTTCCCCGGGATTAGTTGAATTGCTGATGAGTAATAAGCGCATTTTCGATCAGGTATATTTTAAATTTGCTCTACTGAGAGCCTCTGAGGTTTTTAATTTCATGATTCTCCCGAATGTTATCTACGTGAAAAGTAGTGAATGTATTGTTCCGGGTGTTAAATATTAAGACCTTTCCGCTCAGGATTTCCCCTGTTCCGGTCACTATCTTGATCACTTCATTTGCCATCAGGGTTCCGGTTATCCCGGGTAAAACGCCAAACAAACCAACTTCAGAAGGTGCAGGATTTTTGTAAATTTTCCCTGTATTCAGGTGGATTATAGCATCTGTATGTCGGACCTCCCTTATAGTTGAATACTGAAACAAGTCCCTCATATTTGAATATTGAGCCATGGACCATCGGTTTATCCAGTATTACACATGAATCGTTTATAGTATATCTGGCTTCGAAATTGTCGGTGGCATCAACAATAATATCAAAATCCCCAAAGATTTTCAGGGAGTTGGAATTTTCAATCCGAAGGTTGAATACTTCAAATGAAACGAGTGAATTGAGATGCTCAAGCCTGTTTTTTGCAATAATTGATTTTAGCTTGCCTACATCATTTGTACCGTACAAGTACCTGCCGCTGAAGATTTGATTCGTCAACCATATCAAATTCAGCTATGCCGATCTTTCCTATGCCTGCGACAGTAAGATATTGAAGTACAGAGCATCCCAGACCACCTGCGCCGATAACAAGGACTCTTGAATTTTTCAGTTTCTCCTGACCATGTATACCTATCTCAGGGATCATGATCTGCTTCGAGTACCTGCGTACCTCTCTGGGAGTTAGTATTTCATTTGCCATAACTGATAAGTTTCAGTTTCACACAAATATAGGAACAAACAGTGAACAAGAAGAAGAGACTGTCTAAAATGTCCCGATGCCATATTTAATAAAAAATCCCCTGGCAGGGGATTCGTTGATATTCAAGTTTTTACTGTACGGGGGGTATATAGGGACGTTGCATGCAACGTCCCTACAAATGTATTTATGTATCAGTTGTTAAATGTAAAAGCTATTCCGACTTCAAAAGGATAGAGCTCCGGACCTTTGTCTTTTTCGAACATTTGTGTGAAATAGCACGTACCATAAAGCTGGAAAAACTCATAGCCTATTCTTCCGGTGGCTCCCCAGCGAAATGTATTCAGACTGAAATCATCTTTATGTTTTTCTTTCTCCTTGCCACCTGTGTAGTAAGTAACTTTTGTGTGCGAACCAAGTTTTGCAGCACCGATGACTCCTGCTCCGATATTAATTGTTCGTTTGCTGTTCGAAAGTAGGTATCTGCGCTTCAAGTATAACAGGCAGAGTGGCATAAGTAGTTACAAGCTTGGATTTGGAATATGTGATGCCTGTCTCAGGGTATAAGGGACCAATTACACCGTTCGCATCTTCCACTATTGAATTATTTCCGTCAAAACGATATTTGTTAAAATTTATTCCAAGTGTTGCTGCAATGCCAAAGTGTCTTGTAAATCCTATACTAACGCAGGGGAGAGAAAAATTCCATGTATATGACTTTGCAGTATTAAGGTTTAAATAGTTATCCTCAGGATTTAAAGTAGTGCTCCAAAAGTCAGAGAGATATGAGTTTAAGCCGAGTTCAAACCCGCCAAGATGACCCTTGAACCTTTCATTGTCTTTTTTATGTGATTCTTTGCCGAAGCTTTTAAATACAACAACTCCATCATTGTTTTCAACGACTCTGAATTCCTTTTTCCCGATCTTTACCCTGGTCTCATCTCCCATCTCTTTAACAGAGAAAATCTCATCACCTACTTCAACTACAACCGTATCCTTTTTAATTGTAGTTTCACTTTTGGCAGAGTTCTCCGAATCAGTTTTCTGTTCTGATTTGTTCAGGCGTATCAGTTTTAATCCCGGTATGTATTCTCAAGGGTTTCAAGTTCTTTTAATTTTTCCTCCTGGCAGAAAGCGGGCAATGCAAGCAGAGCTGCAATCGAGATGCATATAAATTTTTTCATGGCGTAAAATTAAATTTGTAATTTGTTTTCAGTGCTGGGACGGAGAGTAGTCAGCGAAAAGTTACGGCTGAGGTTCTCTTTTTTTTACCGGAGCCTGAATTTTCAGGATTCCTGAGCTGAAACTAACTGATTTGGGCTGTCCATTCTCGTCCTTCTTCATATCAAGAGCCATTTGCCATCCGAGTAATTTATTGAGTCCGGAAACCCCTGCCTCAGCAATCTCATATCCTTTAAGAGGAGTGTCAGGCGGGTGTTTTTTCTTTAAGGATCTTTTCCCTGAAAGTCTTTGAAATAAATCTTCCGGCATGTTTATTTTCATCACCTGTAGCTGGTAAATCAGATTTCGGAACGGATGGAATAACGGATTGGCTGACAATTGCTTTATTAAGATCAACTTTTGAATGAACAGGAATTTTATCAACTGGTATCTCATGATTATCGGTTTTTCTGATATATGGATCATCTGAACCGGCAATTGTGTTGTCATGTTTGGCTGTAATATTATTCTTCCTGTCATTGACCCGGGAGCTGTTCACACTTTTCTTTTCAGAAGACGCTGCTCTGTTTCTTGTAATATCTGGTTGTCTTTTAAAATTTCAGAGATGGCCTCTGGATCAAGCTGTCAGACAACAAGATTATGGGCTGATTTGTTTATCTTCGAAGAGGTGGTTGAAGGTATAACTGAATATACAATTATTATAAGAGAAATTGCTGCAGCTATGCTTAAGCCTTTTACCGATAACCATATAACTTTTTGAAATGTAGTTTGTTTTCGGAGGAGGTTTTTGTGTTTATAGCTAATTCTTTCCGGAACGAGTCTGGTCTTTTGTATCAGATCAAATGTCTTTTTCCTGTCAGGACTATTCTTAATAATCTCCTCAATTTCTTTCTTCTGGCTTTGAGTAAGATCATTTTCAAGGTATGCTGCACACAGGTATTCGAACTGAGCCTGAGTAATATCGGAAGGTGATTTTTTTAAATTTTCTTTGTTCTGGAATGAGATACCGGGTGATACAAGCTTCGACTGAAGTCAAATCATTAAATTCTTCCCTGAGGTCCTGGTTCTGATCCAGGAAAAGATTTAACTGTCCGACCTGAGAGCTGTTCAGATTGCCATCAAGCCAGTCAATAATCCATATTTCATAATTTGATCTGTCGATTTGCATGGCTAAAGCACTGTTTCAATTTTACCAATAAAATTCTTCAATGCAATCCGGCCCCTGTAGATGTTAATTTTTACATTGGCTTCACTCAGTCCTGTTATATCACTGATCTCTTTATAGCTGTAACCTTCATAATCCCTGAGCATTACCGAGATTCTCTGTTGTTCGGAAAGCCTTTGTAATGCCTCATTCAGGATATCATTCAGATCGGTGTATTGAGATTCATAAATTAATTCATCTTCATGATCCGGTTCAAGAGAGGTCATCCTCTTTTCTTTCCTGATTATGTCGATCATATTGTTATATGCAGTTCTGAACAGCCACGACCTGACAACTTTGTAGTCAATTTCTGCCACATGGCGCCATAGCTTTTCATAACTGTCCTGTACGATATCGTTTGACCGGTCTTCATCCTTAAGATTCCCACGGATAAAGCGGTAAACCGAATCGGCATACTCTTCCACAGCCCTGTTGTATTCTTTTACTGTCATAAGATGGATACAATGCAAAGACGGATGAAATTTCAGAAAGTTACAGGATACCGAAAAAATTTTCAGTATCAGAGTAATATACAAAATTCGCAGGATGCTGCATGCAAGGACGTTTGCAGTGGATGATGACGTAAGGGACTTTGCAACAACCTCTGCTATCGTGTTGAAACAAATAGGATTTTATTTCGATCTGTACACCCTGACCCAGTCGATCTCCATCGAAGTCATTCCGTTAATTGGTTTATCAAGGCCTCCGGAGAGCAGAACATACATCGGCTCCTGGGGCACATCTGTAGTCTGTACAAGTACCTCTGTATTATTTATCAGCCATGTAAGACTTTTGGGCGTCCATTCAAGGGTATAAATGAAAAAGTCATTTGCATATCTTGATCCGATAGACGTTTTCGAGTGATTTGAACTATTTGTGAAAAGATCAGCCCATACTTTTCCTTTCGATGTACGGCAGATGTCAATATGAGGAGTGATTTTGTCAGCAAGCATCCAGAATGCACTTCTTGCTTCAGGATTACCAAGCTTGATCTTGGCTGAGAAAATACCATACTTCTGTCTGAAGCTGTTTCCTGAATTTATAATGCCTGAAGTATAGCCGAACTCCTTTGTAGTGAAACCTTTATCGGCAGTCCAGACTTTTCCGGTAACTCTCTGTGGTCTGGTATTGATCTTCAGAATGCTGTTCCTGAGCTCAAAATTATCCTTCTCGGTAAATGCATGCAGATCAGATTCAACTGAATATCTGTCTTTAAGAAGTTTTTCTCCCCAGTAATAATTTGTAATCCATTTGGCAGTATCAAGCTTATCTCCGTTAAACTCATCGCTGAATGCCAGTTCCCTCTGTTTCAGGATGTCGAATTTATCAGAATCCTTAATTTTGAAATACCAGATAATATCAGGATTCTTTTTTAATTTATCATATTCCTGAACCTGCCTGAACATCTCTGTCTTCTCAAATCTTTTTTTGTCGAGCAGATAATTTTTTCTTTCCCTGAACTCCTGTTGATGCAGTATACTCTCTGAGCTCATTATATCTTTCAAGACGTTTTGAATCATGGGTATTCAGATAATTGGCATACTCCTTTGATTCCCCGAATCTGTAGAATTCCTTTATTTCAGGGCTTGCCTTTAGCCTCTTGTATTCAAGAAGCTTTTTATACTCTTCCGAATCCTTGAAGGTAATTGGCTTCATATTCTTTTTTGCCAGGAAAGCGGAAGATCTGATAAATGCTTCAAGCTCTTCAAACTGGTTTATGATTTTTGTTTTTACGGCATCTCCCTTTTTCTTCGCCTTGTAGTAACCCTTTACTTCAGGATCTTTTTTAAGAGATTTATATTCAAGAAATTTACTGTATTCGTCAGTATCCCTGAATGTAAAAGGCTTCATCTTCTGTTTTTCCCTGAACTCCGTCGATTTTATGAAGTTTTCGAGTTTTTCAAATGAAATTATTTTATCCGATCCGTCCAGATCCTGAAACCGTTTTAGTTCATGTCCTCCCTATAGTTCTGAAATACAGAACAATATCCTTTGCTTTCTGAAGTGAGAAAAACTCTTTCTCCTTTGCAAATTCTTCAGAGGTTTTATATTTAAGGGATTCAATTTCTTTTCTTTTCTGAATAAATTCAGAAGAATTAACCAATCCGTCCAACTCCTTATATCTTGCAAGCTGATCAGATGCTGCAAAGACATGGAGTTTCTCAAATTCAGTTACCAAGGCCTTTTCAGCTTGCTCAATTTTAGAAGTCGAAGGGATCAATCCCAGTAAAAGCTTGAGACTTGCCATTGCAAAATTGGTTTTTGTACAACTGTTAAAGATAAAAATCTTTCGAGAATAATCAGTAACCTATATTCAAATATTTGTTTTAGGGGTTTGAGCATGAGATGGAGAGCTGACAGTTAGTATTCAAGGTGAATGGGTTTAATAAATTTTGCAAATTATTTCAGAAGTTGTTAACTTTGACTAACCGTTCAGTCAAAAAACGGTTGTTTATGATTTTATTATAAACTGACCGTTTATCACCATTATCATGTCACCAAATCTCTATCCGGTCAATGAAGTCGACTGAAATAAAGCTATTGTACATGTCTAATTCGAAGCTGATCTTATAAATAATTACAATATCAGAAATGAAATTCATGATATTATAACTGGTTATGCGTTTAAAATTACCTTAATACGGTATTATCTGGAAGTATCATTTTCAATCTTCTGCCCAGACACTATCAGCCACAGATATTGTAAGGAAAGCAGATGAAAAATTCAACGGAGAAAAATCAGGAATAAGCATAATGGTGATGACAATTGTCAGACCGACATGGGAACGGACAGTTGAATTTAAAAGCTGGACCATGGGTCGTGAGAATTCACTTACATTAATTACAGCTCCGGCAAAGGATGAGGGTCAGACATTTCTCAAACGAGGTCAGGAAATGTGGAACTGGAACCCTTCAATAAACAGACTTATCAAACTGCCTCCGTCAATGATGTCGCAGGGATGGATGGGATCAGATTATACAAATGATGATATACTTAAGGAATCCTCAGTTGTAAATGATTATACTCATGAAATTGCAGGAGAAGAGATGATTGGCGACAGACTTTGCTACAAGATAAAAATGGTTGCGAAAGCAAGATGCTTCAGTTGTATGGGGTCATCAGTTCAGATGGATCGATAAAAAAGATCTTCTTGTTCTGAAGACTGAACTGTACGACGAAGACGGATATCTGGTCCGTACTGAAACTGGGTTCTGAAATAAAGACTATGGATGGACGAGATATTCCGACAGTGCTTGAACTTATTCCTTCTGATGAAAAAGGGAATAAAACAATTGTCAGGATAAAGGAAATAAAATTTAATGTTCCTATTGAGGATAGTTTCTTTTCGCAGCAGAATATGAAAAGAGTAAGGTAAGTAAGTAGGCGGAAGGCAGAAGGCAGAAGTCGGAAGCGAAGAAAACTGCTCATAGAAAGCTTCGGACTGTCTGACTTCGGACAGTTTATGTTACAAGAAATTTATCGAAATGAAATCTGATGACTTTAAAATAGCATGGCGAAACCTCTGGAGAAACAAGCGCCGAACAATAATTACATCTGCATCTGTTTTTTTCGCTGTATTTTTTGCAGTTATTATGAGATCAGTTCAGCTTGGAAGCTATGACCGCATGATAATGAATTTCATAGAATCCTACTCCGGCTATCTGCAGGTACAGCATGTTAAATACCAGGATAACCCGTCGATAGATTATTCCTTTGAATTCAGCGATTCACTCGAAAAGAATATCTCCGGAGTTGAAGATGTTGTTTCTGTGGCACCTCATATTGAGTCATTTGTTCTGGCTTCAAGCGGAACCCAGACAAAGGGTGTGGCAGTTCTTGCAATTGATCCTGAAAAGGAAAGAAGATTTTCAAATCCTGAAAATAAGCTTGTAAAATACAGAATTTCAGCTGAGGCAATTGCCAGCTTGAAGAAGTCATCCAACAATCCCTGCAGCCAGTATTTGAAAGAATTGAAAAGATTGCGGGTTCATCCTATTCCTCACGGGCAAGGCTTGAACTTGAACTTGGACTCTCTTCTGATGAGATCAATCTCTATATGGATGAGATCACTAAGTCATGTTCGGTTCCAAACGGATTTCTTGATCAAAGACGATGAAGGAGTTCTTGTCTCAGACAGACTGGCAGGTTATCTGAAAGTGGCAATTGGAGATACAGTAATCCTTATGGGTCAGGGATACCATGGAGCTTCTGCCGCAGGGATCTTCCCTGTAAGGGGAATAATAAAAATGCCGGTCGCTGAGATTGACAGCAAACTGATCATAATGACAATCCCGGCAGCACAGGACTTTTTTGATGTAAAAGGCAGAATTACCTCGCTTTCGGTAAATCTTACCGGCAAATCTCAACCGCATTATGAGCGGCGCTCAGAAGAAAATCAGTCTTCTTCTTACAGATAAAAGCACAACTCTCAAAACCTGGGAGGATCTGAATCCGGTACTTGTTCAGCAGATACAGGGCGATAGTCAGACAGGAATAGCTACCCTGGCAATGCTTTATTTCATAATTTTTTTCGGAATATTCGGAACTGTCCTGATGATGATCGCCGAAAGAACAAGGGAATTTGGTGTTCTTGTTGCAATTGGAATGCAGAAAAGGAGGCTTAAAAGAATAATCACAATTGAAATGATCCTGCTGGGAATCCTCGGACTTATTGCAGGAATGATGGCAAGCGCTCCGGTTATTATGTATTTCTATTTTAACCCTATCCTTCTGAAAGGAGATATTGGTAAGATGATGGAGGATATCGGATGGGATGCAGTAATGCCAACAGCATGGTTCGGACCATATTTTTACTGGCAGGCAATTGTGGTGCTTATTATGGTTCTGACTGCAACACTATATCCGCTAAGAAAAATTTCTAAGCTGAAAGAGATAGAGGCACTCAGGAGTTAATAAAAATTTATGACTATGATATTGTCAATTTCATGGAAAAATGTCTGGCGTAACAAAATCCGAAGCCTGGTTGTAATTGTTGCTGCCACTCTTGGTATTATCTCGGGTGTTCTGGTAGTTGGAATTATGGAGGGCTGGGTTGAACAACGGCTTCATGATGCGATATACAATGAAGTGTCACATATTCAGATTCATAATACCGAATACCTGAAAAATGAGGAGATACATCTGACTGTACAGGATACTTCAGAACTGGCTGCAGCAATAAACAATCTGCCGGAACTAAAGGATGGGCTGCAAGGACCAAAATGATTGCAATGGCAAATACTCCATGGGCAAATACCGGAGTCTTTATTTATGGTATTGATCCTGAAAGGGAGAAACAGGTATCGGAGATTTATAAAAAAATGGTTCCCGGAGCCGGAGAATATCTTGACAAGAATAAACCAGGGAATATTCTCATAAGCGATAAAACAGCTGAAATACTTAAGCTTAAACAATATTGCCTTACCGCAGAAGTAGTTGAGAAGCTCAGTGCAGGGAAAGTGCCTGAAATGATACTTGTCAAAGCTCGAGCAGCATAAAGGATGAAAGATTCCGCTCGCCAAAAGATTTCAGGGAAGCACTGAAAGTCGTTCTTAACAAGAAGGAGCTTGATAACTATGGCCGTCAGGTGATGGATTCTGCGCTGGATTACAGGATCAGGAATAAAATTCAGATAACCATCTCAGATGAGAACGGGACTCCTGTTCAGGGAACATTCAGGGTATGCGGAATATATAAAACAACAAATTCAGGCTTTGATCAGGCTACTGTTTTTGTGAATGCCGGCGAACTGGCCAGCCTTTATGATGGAAAAGAGTATTCTTATTCATGAGATAGCTATCCTGCTAAATGATATTGAAAATGCTGATTCTGTCAGGGAAAAACTGGCAGGAATATCCCGGTTAAACACTGTAAGCACCTGGAAAGATCTTGCTCCTGATGCAGCAATGATGAATGATTTCATGATTATGTATTATTTCATTTTCATTGGAATAGTAATGTTTGCCCTTGCTTTCGGGATCATAAATACAATGATGATGACAATCCTGGAAAGGACAAAAGAGCTGGGAATGCTTATGGCAATAGGGATGAACAGACGCAGGATTTTCAGCATGATAATGCTTGAAACAATATTTCTGACAATTGTCGGAGCTGCTGCAGGAATGCTTGGCAGGATGGATAATTGTAGACTCCCTTGGCAAAACAGGAATCCATTTTTCAAGCTGGGGAGAAGGATTTGAAGCAATAGGTTTTGCTGCAAGAGTTTATCCTGTTATTACCCCGTTCTTTTTCCTGATTATCACAGTAATGGTAATTGTAACTGCAATAATCTCTTCAGTATGGCCGGCCAGGAAAGCACTGAAGCTGGATCCGGCTGAAGCAATAAGAACAGAATAATCAATTGAACAATATAAACTGAAAGTGATGAAAGTGCTTGAATTAAAAAATGTCAATAAAATATATGACGGCTCCGAAGTTCCAGTCCATGCTGTTAATGATGTAACACTCGATTTTGCAGGAAGCAGAATTTGTTGCAATTGTTGGTCCTTCAGGATCCGGTAAAACCACACTTCTTAATCTGATCGGAGGTCTTGATATGCCAACCTCAGGTGAAATTATAATTGACGGGACCAATCTTTCAAAGCTTAAATCATCACAGCTTATTGACTTCAGGATGAGGAATATAGGTTTTGTTTTTCAGGCATATAACCTGATTCCTGTACTTACTGCCAAAGAGAATGTGGAATTTATAATGTCGCTTCAGAAATGGCCCAGAAAAGAACGTGATGAAAGAACCCTGGAATTGCTTAACGCTGTCGGTCTGGGCGACAGGATAAACAGCAGACCATCAAAAATGTCAGGAGGACAGCAGCAAAGAGTTGCCGTTGCAAGAGCTCTTGCTTCCAGACCAAAATTTGTACTTGCAGATGAACCTACAGCAAATCTCGATTCAAAATCTGCAGCCACTCTTCTGGAGATAATGGAAAAGCTTAATCATGAAGAGAAAATCACATTCATCTTTTCAACACATGATGCGAGAGTTGTTAAAATGGCACACCGGGTTATTACTCTTGAAGATGGAAGAGTAATTTCTGATGATGTAAGGGAATAATTCTTCACTGGTATTTCTGATGAGAAAGCTAATAATCTTTTTGACTCATTCTGATTTTAGTCATGTGGTCCGGGTATTCTCACAGGAAAAGCCCCAGTTTCTCACCTTAAACGGATATATTTCAACAATGCAAAGTGTGATGTTTGATTCTCTTTCCGGACCTTTTATCAATGATAATCTTATTCATAACAGATTGAACTTTAAAGGATATGTGAATGAGAATATAACTTTTGCAGCCGAATTCCGGAACAGGCTTTTTACCGGCGATATGGTAAGGTCAGTACCATCATATGCGGATATGATTGCAAGTGATCAGGGCTGGGTCGATATGTCGTGGAATATTCTGAATGAACAGTCATTTCTTTCTGAATACAACAATAGACCGTCTATGGGTTGATTTCAATTATGGAAAATTCCAGGCCAGGGTTGGAAGACAGAGAATAAACTGGGGACAGACACTTGTCTGGAATCCGAACGATATATTCAATGCATATTCCTTTTTCGATTTTGATTATATTGAAAGACCCGGAAGTGATGCAATAAGGCTTCAATATTATCCGGGATATTCCTCAGCGCTTGAATTTGCAATAAAAGCCGATTATAATGACAATATTACTGCAGCTGCACTTTACAGGTTCAATAAATGGGGATATGATATACAGTTTCTTGCAGGATATGTTGAATCTGAAGATCTTATGGCAGGTGCAGGATGGTCAGGCGCATTTGGATCCGTCTCATTCAGAGGAGAGGCAGCCTGGTTTCAGCCATATGAGAATTTCAGGGATGCAGCCGGGACAGGAATATTTACATTCGGATTTGATAAAACATTTAAAAATAACAGCATGGCTCAGGTACAGCTGATGTTTTGCAATAATCCGGTTGATCCGGCAAGTTTCAGTGAATTTTATTTCGGAACTCTTTCCGCAAAAGAGCTTGCTTTTTCAAAATTTACTGCCTTCGGTCAGTTTACCTGGCCTGTAACTCCTCTTTTTAATGCATCTCTGTCTGCAATGTGGTTTCCTGATCTGAATGGCTATTATGCAGGACCTTCATTTGATTATTCACTTGCTGAGAATGTTGATTTTTCACTTTACTGGCAGCATTTCGATCAGAAAACAGCATCTGCAGCTGAGAAAATCAACATGGGATTTCTGAGGGTTAAAATCAGTTTCTAGAATTTTCATACTTTTGCACAAAAAAAATTAAAAAATGGCTCTGGTACATGAATTTGAAAATTCCGGAAACTGGCTCTTCAGAAGAAGAAGCTGGCTACCCGTTTTTATGGTTGTTGCAGGCATTATTGTTATGTACCTTGGCAACAGGCAGGCAATACTCTTTGATATGCGCGATGAGCTTATCTTTCTGGGAGTAAGTCTTTTCGGTCAGATTATCAGGATCCTTACAGTTGGATTTACCCCGAAAAACACCTCCGGACAGAAACACAGTTAACGGGCAGATTGCCGATGAACTGAATGTAACAGGAATCTATTCCCTGCTGCGTCATCCGCTTTATCTGGGGAATTTTTTCATGTGGCTGGGTCCTGTATTATTTCTGCGATCATTATCGTTTACAGTTATTTTCGGACTCCTGTACTGGCTCTATTATGAACGGATAATGTTTGCAGAAGAACAATTTCTGAGAAGGAAATTCGGCGAGATATATGACAAATGGTCAGAAAATGTAAGCTCATTTATTCCCTATTCCCTTAAATTCATCCGGCCAAACCTTCCTTTTTCGGTCAGGAATGTTCTGAAAAGAGAGTATAACAGCTTTGTAAATATTTTTGTGATATTTACATCTGCTTGATCTTTTCAGAAACTATTTCCTTTCGGAAAGGATCTATCTTACACCAATGTGGATTTATCTCATGTGCTTCAGCATTTGTGATCTGGATTGTTGTCAGAACCATTCACAAGCAGACCAAATGGCTTGAAGTTGCGGGAAGGTAATTTACCTCCTCTGCCGCTTTGCGGCATCTCCCCAGGGGGGAGAAAGGCCGTTGGTCTGTATGAAAGAGATCAGCTTATCTCCTCGATCCTGTAAAAATCATTATATAATACAACAGGTTGCAAGTGATCCGAGTGCAGCAACCACATATGTATATGCTGCCCATTTGAGTGCATCCTGTGCCTTATCATGATTCTTATATGATGTTATTCCTGCATTTGAAAGCCATGCAAGAGCCCTGCGGCTGGCATCGATCTCAACCGGCAATGTTATAAAACTGAAAATTGTTGTAAAGGCAAAAAGAATTATACCTGCAAGCAAAAGTGCCGGAAAGGTCTGAATCAGCAATACCCCGGCCAGCAGAATCCACTGTACCCATTTTGATGAAAAACTTACAACCGGTACAAGCTTCGATCTGAATCCAAGCCATGCATAAGCTTTGGCATGCTGTACAGCATGTCCGCATTCATGTGCAGCAACTGCAGCTGAAGAAATACTCCGTCCATTATATACATCCTGGCTGAGATTAATTGTTTTGTCAGCAGGATTATAATGATCAGTAAGCTGACCCGGAACACTCTGAACTCTTACATTCGAAATCCCGAAGTCCCGCAGCATTTTTTCTGCCACATCCCGGCCTGACATTCCATTGTCAACAGGTATTTTTGAATATTTTTTGAATTTTGATTTCAATACCATGCTTACGATCCAGCTCAGGATCATAAAGCCAATAAAGATTATCCAGATATTCATAATTATTTCCTCCTTAATTTTTTTTATTTAACTACAAAAGGTCTGCCAAACCTTCTGTAATTAAATCATGAATGGTCATTTTGTCATGAAACATGAATGAAGTACTGTTAACAGATTCAAAAATATTTTTTGCAGCTGCAATTATTATCTTTGCGATGCAATGAATCTAATTAAAAGAGTTTTATCATTTTTGCTGTCACTTCCTGTACTATTTCTACAGGTATTCAATCTCTCCGTTTCTGAGACCATCATGCCGTCATGTTCCTTCCTGTTCACAATATATGCTTGATGCCCTGAAGATTCATGGTCCATTTACAGGTTTGATTATGGGGACCGGAAGGATTTTCAGATGCAGGCCCGGAGGTACTCATGGTTATGATCCTGTTCCTCTCTTCCGTTTCCGGCGATACCAGCCGTTTTCATCATTATTTGCAGACGGAAAAGGAAAACAGGTTGAAGAGGTAAAATGAGTTCCTGCAGACGCCACTGTCAAGCTATGGTTACGGCACAGGACACAGAGGTAGATTTCAGAAATTCAGCTCCTCTTTCAGATGTTTGTATCCTGCCCGGCTTACAGGAAGTTTATCTCCTGAATGAAGTATGGCAACATGATTATCCTTTCCGTATGGTTCAATACGTTTAATCTCTCCGATCTTTAACAATATATGAACGGTGAATTCTTACAAAATCAGCCTTGGGAAGATTATCCTCATAAAATTTCATTGTCTGCTGTTTCAAGAGCTTTTCCCGCTGAATGATAGATCATTACATAATCATCCTGTGCCTCAACATATCTGATCTCCTCAACAGGAATAAGATTTATTGCATTTCCTTTTCTGTACAACAATCCTGTTGACAGGAGCAGAATGGTTCAGGCTTTTTTGCCAGGAGCTGACTGGCAGGTTCTTTATTCCCTGCTCCTGACCTGATCTTTGTCGATAGCTTTTTTTACAGCTTCAAGAAAACGTCTTTTTGGAAAAGGTTTTAAAAGATAATCGACTGCATTAAGCTCAAAAGCCCTTAATGCAAACTGATCATATGCTGTTGTAAAAATAATTTCGGGTTTTTCGGTAAGAACCTCAAGCAATTCAATTCCTGTAAGCCTTGGCATCTGGATATCAAGAAAAACCAGATCAGGTTTCATTGTTGAAATTGTTTTCAAACCGGAAAAACCATCAGAACATTCAGCAATCACTTCAACCGATTCCACCTCGGTTAAGATAATGTTTAATAATATCCCGTGCAGGAGCTTCATCATCAATTATTAATATTCTGATATTTTCCATCGTTACATATTCCAAACTGCTATCTTAGGTGTGTTTCTCTGAAGATATTTGAAGTCTCCCTCTATGAAGTAAATTATCAGAACGTTAAAGCTCTTAAAGCTAAATATGTTTTAAAATTTACGATTTTTGAAATGACATCTGCTCGGTATGTAAAGTGTTACAGTATAAATTCCATTTTCCTTCGAAGTTTTCATAGATCCCTTGTTGCCATAGAATAATTCAAGTCCTTCTTGTGACATTCAGCAGACCTGTTCCTGTTCCCTTCTTCAATGAAGGAGCCGGGTCATAATTATTGCTTATAATAATTTCGAAGAATCCGTCAATAAACCTTGCCTTTGTCATGATCCTGACACTTTCGGTACTTTCATAAACACCATGTTTAACTGCATTTTCATAAAGTGGCTGCAGAAGCATTACAGGGATTTTGAAATCGAGGCAGTCATGATCAATATTCTCCTCAGTTGTCAGCTTATCGCCGAATCTTACCTTTTCAATATCAAGATATAAACGCAGGTTTTCAAGTTCACTTTGCAGAGAGACAGGTTGTTCGTCTTTTCTTGAAAGAGCATATCTCATAAAATCAGAAAGCTTAATAACCATGTCCCTGGCTTTTTCAGGATCTGTAATTGTAAGTGAGCTGATTGAATTCAGGCTGTTGAAGAGAAAATGAGGATTGATCTGTGACCTGAGCATTTTCAGTTCAGTCTCTTTAACAAGGCTTTCAAGCCTTGCCTCCTTTGCATTTTTTTCTGAAAGATTTGAGAGGCTTATAAAAAGAAAATAGGAGAGAATGATAAGTCCGTAAATAAAAACGCCTGTTCCTATCCTGTAAGGAAATGTTGCATCCCAGTAAGCCAGATAATCGTTCTCCTCAGGCAGTATAAGCAGTACAAGGTATTTGGTAATTAGTACCCATAGGTGATTGAAATAGCTCCGCTTGAGACAAGATTTGAAATAAGAGTTGCCGGACGTGCTCTCGCCTGTGTTGAAAAAGCTGAAAGGATACCATAGTGAAAGAGCAATTCCTGAATAAATCAATCAGTGAAACAAGGCTGTCGACAATGATGAGATAGTTGAATTTTCCATAGGCATAATAAAAAAGCAGGACTGGCCCAGCGCAAGGAAGAGCCAGACCAGCCACCATACTATAAGACGTACTCTGTTTGCAAGTACAGGATGTTTCATTCGGTATATTAATAACTTTTTACTTCACCGCCGCCAAATACAACTGCACCTTTTATCACAAGCTGCCTTGTAGTATCAATTGTTCTTCCGGGATTAAGTTTTCGTGAGTCACCAAAGCCTCCGAGAACGGGAACAACTTCAATTTTAACATTCCAGTCGTCGGGAACAATAATTGTAGATACCACCAAATACACATGCAAGTTCAAGCTCTGAAACTCCGGGAGCAAGTTTCGCCTTTGTAAGATCAATTTCACTTCCGCCGAATACTGCAGTAACTTTTCCTCCCCTGAAATTATCCGATACAATCTGGCGTTCTCCGCCGCTGAATACATGTACATAATCAATATAATCATCACCAATCTGTGGAGCTGTTGATGACCGAATTCCATCCTTTTCGCCTTGAGAAGATAAAAATTACACCAATTATTATGAAAATTGATGGCCAGAACATATTGACATCAAATGTTTCCCTGAAAATGTGAGGAATAAGGAAAAATGCTCCAACTGCCATAACAATTATTCCTGAAGTCTTTGCTCCTGATGAGCCGATTGTTATTACAAGTCCTATTGTAATAAGGAGCATAGGCCAGCTGAAAATAATATGATCAATAAAGTCGGGGAAAAATCCGGTATTTCTCAGTACAAGGAAAAGACCCGACAAGAACAAGTATTACTCCGATAATTGCCCTGTTGTTTGTAAGGTGATGATGTTCGTGCCTGTGAGAAGGCTTATCATCCCGATAGTCATTATTTGTTTCCATAGCTGTAAATTTATTTGTTTCTGAATTAATTGTCTTAATTTTTCAGTTTAAAAATCGAAGAAATAATAAATGAGATGCCGATCAGCACAATTACGGCCGGCCAGTAGAGAGTTTTAACAATTTCAGGAGTAACAATGAAAATGTCGTCAAGCAGGAACCATATTCCTCCGGCAATCATCAGCAGGCCTCCTGTGAAATGAAGGTTAAGCAATAACAGCAATCCAATGAATATCAATGCTGTTTCCCAGGTAAAATAACTGCTTACGCTTCCCAGGTGAAGAAGATCATTTGTTGCAACAAGAAGTGCTACTCCAAGCAGGATGAAGAACAAACCGATACCCAGCTGCGGGTGATGTTCCCGGTTTCGTGGATGATTGTAATCTCTGTGTCTCATGGTTTAAATTTTTAATCTTTGATCAAAAATAATATACTGAAACCGAGCTGTAAGAGAAAATCGGTGAATGGCATTTTTCAACCGGTATTTGTCATTTCGGACAATAAATGTTACTTTTTTGTTGATAATTTTTTTAATTGAAGAAGGATTCATATTTTTGCAAACCAAAATTTGAAGAGATGTCCGATTCGTATACCATAGGAATAAGTGGATTGAAGGAAGGACGCCACACGATTGATTTTGAGATTGATAATAAGTTTTTTGAAAGATTTGAAGAGTCGGAAATTAAGGAAGGAAGCCTTATTGCTAATATTGAGCTTGAAAAAAGATCTACTCATATTGATCTGTATATAAGGATATCAGGCAAGGTAAAAGTAAGCTGTGACAGGTGTCTTGAGATGTTTTTTTATCCTCTGGAATGTGAGAACAGGCTGCTTGTTAAGTTAGGAAAGAAGATTGAAGATAGTGATCCTGACATAATTTCTTTGACAACCGACGATCATGAACTGGATCTGCAGCAGCATTTTTATGAATATATTCATCTTGCCCTGCCGATCAAAAGAGTTCATCCGGATGACGAAAATGGAAACAGCACCTGTGATCCGGTTATGCTGAAAAAGCTGAATGAACTTATTGTTGATGAGGAAAATGAAAATGATCCCAGATGGGATGAACTGAAAAAATTGATGAACGATAATTAAATAGATTTAAAATGGCACATCCTAAACACAAACATTCGAAGACCAGAAGAGATAAGCGCAGAACACATTACAAAGCTACTGCTCCACAGGTGTCAAGCTGTTCAAACTGCGGATCATCTGTTCTGTATCACAGGGTATGTCCTGAATGCGGATATTACAGGGGCAAGCTTGCTATAGAAAAGAAGGTAACAGCCTGATTTTCCTTAACTTAAACGTTAACATATGAAAATTGGCCTTGATGTCATGGGTGGTGATTTTGCACCCGATGCAATCATTGAGGGCGCAGTTGATTCCCTCCGGCATTTATCAGATAACGAGAAACTATTTCTTATCGGTGATGAAAGCTCCATTTACAGGAAGCTGAATGAAATGCAGACAGATCTATCCAGGTTTCATATTGTGCATACTACGCAGGTTATTGAGATGGCAGATCATCCTGCAAAAGCATTTTCACAGAAGCAGGATTCAAGCATTGCCGTTGGTTACAGTATGCTTGAATAATGGTGACCTTGATGGTTTCTGCAGTGCAGGAAACACCGGAGCAATGCTTGTTGGAGCAACCTATACGGTTAAACTTATACCGGGTGTGCTGAGACCTGCCCTTGCAACAATTCTGCCATGTATAGATAACAGGGATTCTGTAATACTTGATGTCGGATTAAATCCCGACTGCAAACCGGAAGTGCTTTTTCAATATGCAATTCTCGGAAGCATCTATGCAAAATATGTTCTCGGAACTGAAAATCCATCTGTCGGGCTGATAAACCTTGGAGAGGAAGAGACAAAAGGCACTCCTGCAATCAAAGCCGCATATGAGCTGATGAAGGAATATCCCGGAATTAATTTTGCCGGTAATATTGAAGGCAACCATCTCTTCAGGGAAACAATGACTGATGTTGTTGTATGTGACGGATTTGTCGGGAATGTAATTCTGAAACAGGGTGAAGCATTCCATCATATCTATAAAAGCAGGAATCTCAAAGATGAATATTTTGACAGGCTTGATTTTGAAAATTACGGAGGCACACCAATCGTGGGAATAAATGCGAATGTTGTCATCGGACATGGAATTTCAAAAAGAAAAGCCATCATGAACATGATTCTTTCAACCAGAGCAGTGGTGAATGCAAATCTGGCTCAAAAGATCAAAGAAGCAATTTAATTATGGAAAAAATACGTGCAGCTATTACAGGGATCAATGCATGGGTCCCGGAATACAGGCTGACAAACCACGAGCTCTCTAAAATGGTTGATACTTCCGACGAGTGGATAATGCAGAGAGTCGGAATAAAAGAGAGAAGAATTCTTAAGGGTGAAGGGCTTGGTTCATCCGATATGGGTGAACAGGCTGTGAAGGGACTGCTTCTTAAAACAAATACAAATCCGGAAGATGTTGATCTGCTGATTTGTTGTACTGTAACTCCCGATATGATGTTCCCGGCAACTGCAAATATCATATCAGATAAATGCGGGATTAAGAATGCTTTCAGCTTTGACCTGAATGCCGCCTGTTCAGGATTTATATTTGCACTTCAGACCGGAGCAGCATATGTTGAAACAGGCAGATATAAAAAAGTGGTTGTGGTGGGAGCAGATAAAATGTCATCCATAACAGATTATACCGACCGTACAACATGCCCTCTCTTCGGAGATGCATCCGGTGCCGTTCTCCTTGAACCAACAAATGAGGAGATAGGAATTATGGACTATATTTTCCGTACCGACGGTTCAGGAAAGAAATACCTGCATCTGAAAGCAGGCGGATCCGTTAAACCTGCCAGCCATGAAACTGTTGATGCAAAAGAACATTATATATACCAGGAAGGACAGACCGTATTTAAATTCGCTGTTTCAAACATGGCCGATGTGTCAGCTGAGATCATGGAACGCAATAATCTTAAACCCGATGATATTGCATGGCTGGTACCACATCAGGCAAATCTCAGGATTATTGATGCTACCGGCAGAAGAATGGGACTGGATCCTGAAAAGGTGATGATCAATATTCAAAATTACGGAAATACAACCTGTGCTACAATTCCTCTGTGTATGTGGGAGTATGAGAAAAAACTGAAAAAGGGAGATATCCTGATTCTTGCTGCATTCGGAGGAGGTTTTACATGGGGATCAATCTACCTTAAATGGGCTTACGATCCGGAATAGCGCTTTTCTTTATCTGCCATGCCTCCCGTTTTAATTTTCCCATTTTAATTTTTATCTGCAATAGTTTTTATATTTGTGAGTTATTACATATAAATCTCAAAACTTTTTAAACCAATGGCAAAGTATAACGAGACCGATAATAATACAATAAATCTTATAAGTAACGGAACTGATATTACCGGCGATATCAAATCAAACGGAGATATTCGCATTGACGGTACGCTCAAGGGAAATCTCAATACCAAGGGCAAAGTGGTTATTGGTCCCACAGGCAAAGTAAGCGGTGAGGTTTTTTGTAAAAACTCTGAAGTTTCCGGAATTATTGAAGGGAAAATAATTGTTGGTCAGCTGCTTAATCTGAAAGCATCATCAAAAATACTTGGAGATATTGCAACAGCAAAACTCTCAATTGAACCCGGAGCACTCTTTACCGGGTATTGTAAAATGAGCGAGGGCGAAAATGACGGAACAACAGCAGCCATTAAAGAAAAAGAATCGGAAAAGCCCGGAAAATAAAGGACTCAATGATTTTGCCAGGTATTCAGGAATGGCATTCCAGATGATTGCCATAATCCTTATTACAACCTGGGGAGGAATAGAACTGGATAAGCTTGCAAAATTTCAATACCCCGGTCTTCACAATAATTCTTTCACTTCTTGGTGTTTTTGCTGCAATTTATACTGCTGTCAAGGATTTCATAAGGTAATTGTGCCTATGAGACAAATTCTTACAGATATCTCCTTTAAATTGTACTGATCAATATCCTGCTGGCAGCTTCCGCTTTTATAATCATATCCTTCTGCCAGTCTACAATATTTACTGAAAGATGTTATAATTCTTTCATTTTTCTTTTCCCTAATAGCCATTGTTACACTGATTATTTTTCTCAGAGGCAATACAAGAGAGCCTGACTCCAGGCACAATGCATACACTTGTCGCTGTCAGCCTTAAGTTCCTGCTTGATATGATACTAGCCCTCGCTATGGTTTTTTATTAGCAAAAAAAATTCCCTTACATATGTTTTTCTATTTTTTGTTATATATTTAACATTCACTTTATTTACAACATTTGTTATACTAAAGATATTGAAAAACAGATCTTTATAAAATTTAAACTGCTTTGAAAACAAAGGATCTTATTAGTCTTGTCTTTTTTCTTCTGCTTGCAGGAACAACTATTTCAGCTTTGGGAAGTGAAGCCGGGGAAGAGAACAAGGATAAAGAAAAAGGTGAATCAGAAGAAGCATTTGATGCCAGTACATTTATAATGGAGCATATCGCTGATTCACATGAATGGCATTTACTTACAAAAAAGAATGGAGAGAGCGTTGCTATCTACCTCCCTGTTATTCTTTATTCAAAGGAAAAGGGAATCGATATATTCTCTTCCAAGAAAGCTCGCTCATGGAAATATTTACAACGGGTACAAGATTGAAGAAGAAGAGGGTGACCTGAAAGGCAAAATTGTATCTGTAAATGCAGAAGGCCATGTTGATGAGGAGAATATGCCTCTGGATTTTTCAATAACAAAAACAGTTGTGGGATTGTTTAGCGCTGCAACTATTGGTCTTCTGCTCTTTCTTTCCCTCGCCAGATCCTATAAAAAAACAGGTATAAGCCATCCAAAAGGGATACAGAGTTTTCTTGAACCCATTATTCTTGTTTGTTCGCGATGATATTGCAATCTCAAATATAGGAGAGCATAAGTATGAAAAATATATGCCCTATCTTCTTACAGTATTCTTTTTTATCCTTATAAACAACCTCATGGGTCTTATACCGTTTCCTCCGCCTTTCGGAGCAAATGTAACAGGGAATATAGCAGTGACCTTCGTACTTGCATTATTTACATTTCTGATTACACAGTTCAGCGGAAACAAGAACTACTGGCGCACACTTTTGCAACTCCCGGAGTACCCTGGTGGCTTTTGCCGGTAATGATACCGGTTGAGCTGATAGGATTATTTTCAAAGCCATTCGCACTTATGATCCGTCTCTTTGCCAACATCACGGCAGGTCATATCATTGTGCTCAGCCTTGTATGCCTTATCTTCATCTTCAAATCTCTCGGGGTTGCCCCGGTTTCAATCTTATTCGTAATTTTCATGGATTGCCTCGAATTGCTTGTGGCATTCCTTCAGGCATATGTATTCACATTACTGTCAGCATTGTTTATAAGCCTGGCAGTTCAGGATCATCATTAATTTTTATTGTTTAATTATTAAAACCAAGTTATTATGACAGGTACAATGGCAGCAGTTGGAGCAGGTCTTGCAGTAATAGGAGCAGGACTTGGCATCGGTAGAATCGGCGGATCGGCTATGGACGCAATTGCACGTCAGCCGGAAGCAACAAACAAGATTCAGACAGCCATGATCATAGCAGCAGCGCTTATTGAAGGTGCAGCATTGTTTGCTATAGTAGTTGCTCTTATTGCAAAGTAAAGAAACATGAAGCGCTGCAACGGTTGGTTGCAGCACTTCAATTAAAAATTCATTTGTAAAAAATATACGTTATGGTCTTATTAGCAAATAGCCTGACCACCCCGGCAATCGGTACAATCTTCTGGACCACACTGATTTTTGGATTGTTTTTTCTGATCCTCGCCAAATTCGCATGGAAACCAATCCTTAATGCTGTCAGGGCAAGGGATGAGATGATCAAGGGTTCCCTTGAATCAGCCGAGAGAGCAAAGGAAGAAATGTTAAAGCTGCAGAGCGATAACGAAGCAATACTTCGCAAAGCAAGAGAGGAACGCGAAGGCATCCTCAAGGAAGCCAGGGAAGTGCGTGACAAATTAATTTCAGAAGCAAAAGGCAAAGCCACCGAAGAGGCAGAAAAGCTTATCGAAAAGGCAAGAGTCGGAATTGAAAGTGAAAAAAGAAAAGCTCTTTCAGAGATTCGCGAGCAGGTGACAACTTTATCAGTTGAGATAGCATCAAAAATCGTTGGTGAAAAACTCAAACAGATCAGGCGAACAGGATAAACTGATCGATAATTACCTGAAAGAAATTGATTTCAATAAGAATTAGAGAGTAATACTGTAATGAACGACAGCAAAATTTCAGTCAGGTATTCAAGAGCATTATTCCAGTCTGCCCTCGAAAAAAAGATCCTCGACGAGGTAAATCAGGATATGATTCTGATTGCAGAAATCTGTAAAGCGCCCGAAACGAAAGAATTCCTTAGCAGTCCCATTATTGTTCCGTCAAAAAAGATCGAAATATTTCATAAGATCTTCGGACGGCCATGTGGAAGAGATTACCCTTTCGCTTATCGACCTGGTTGTAAAAAATGGACGTGAGAGCTTTCTTCCTGCAATTGCAAGGGTTTTCATACATGAGACCCTCAGACATAAGGGAATAACAAAATCAGTGCTGACAACTGCAGTTGCAGTTGATGCGAAGGTAAAAAAAGAGATAACAGGAATGATTTCAAAGGTTTTCAATACAAATGCCGAACTTGAAGAGGTTATTGACCCTGATATAATTGGAGGCTTTATCCTGCGGGTTGACGACAATTATATAGATGCCAGCGTAAGGAATAAGTTGAATAAGATAAAAAAAGAGCTCAGGAAAAGTGCAATACCTTCATAACAGAGTAATTTCATAAACAAGGAATTTTAAGTAAATCGATAATATGACTAATATTAAACCAGCAGAAGTTTCAAAAATCCTCAGGGAACAACTGGAAGGCATTCAGACCGGTGTTGAACTGGAAGAGGTAGGAACAGTGCTACAGGTTGGTGACGGAATAGCCCGTATCTATGGCCTGTCAAATGCACAATCAAATGAATTGATTGAATTTGAGAATGGTATTGAAGCAATCGTTCTCAACCTCGAAGAAGACAATATTGGAGCAGTATTGCTCGGTCCGACCGAAGAGATTAATGAAGGTGATATTGTAAAGAGAACAGGAAGAATTGCCTCTATCGCCGTTGGAGAGGGCTTGCTTGGAAGAGTAATTTCACCTACCGGCCAGCCGTTGGATGGAAAAGGTCCGGTAACAGGAGAACTCTTCACTCTTCCATTTGAGAGAAAAGCTCCCGGAGTAATTTTCAGACAGCCTGTAAAACAACCACTTCAGACAGGAATCAAGGCCATTGATGCCATGATACCCATCGGACGCGGTCAGAGGGAACTGATCATCGGTGACAGGCAGACAGGAAAAACAGCTATTGCAATCGATACAATAATTGCCCAGAAAAGCAATTTTGAGAAAGGGAAACCTGTTTTCTGTATCTATGTTGCTATCGGGCAAAAAGGTTCAACAGTTGCAAATATTGCAGCAACTCTTGAAGAACATGGTGCGCTTCAATATACCGTAATAGTTCTTGCCACTGCTTCCGACCCTGCTGCTGCCCAGTTCTATGCACCTTTTGCCGGAGCTGCAATCGGCGAATTCTTCCGCGATACGGGCCGCGATGCTCTGATTATTTATGACGATCTCTCCAAACAGGCTGTTTCTTACCGCGAAGTGTCACTCCTGCTCCGCCGTCCACCAGGACGCGAAGCTTATCCGGGTGATGTATTCTATCTGCACTCAAGACTCCTTGAAAGAGCTGCAAAGATCATTGAATCAGATGAGGTCGCACAGAAAATGAACGACCTTCCGGAGTCAATAAGACATCTTGTTAAAGGAGGCGGTTCACTTACAGCCCTTCCGATAATCGAAACCCAGGCCGGTGACGTTTCAGCATATATTCCAACAAACGTGATCTCAATTACTGATGGCCAGATCTTCCTGGAATCCAGTCTTTTCAACTCCGGTGTCAGACCTGCAATCAACGTCGGTATTTCAGTATCGAGGGTTGGAGGAAATGCACAGATCAAATCGATGAAGAAAATTGCCGGAACACTGAAAGTGGACCAGGCTCAGTATCGCGAACTTGAAGCATTCTCAAAATTTGGTTCCGACCTTGATGCTTCAACACTTGCAATCCTTAATAAAGGTGCCAAAAACGTTGAAATTCTGAAACAGGGACAATATAACCCGGTACCTGTCGAAAAACAGGTTGCAATAATCTATTGCGGCACAACAGGTCTTCTGAAAGATATTCCTATCCAGAAAGTTAAGGAGTTTTGAAACTGAATATCTTGAATTGCTTGAACTGCGTCACAGGGATATCCTTGACAAAATCCGCGATGGACAGATAACACGCTGAAATTACCGGCGTTCTTGAGAAAGTTGCTTCTGAGTTAGTTATTAAATTCATTCCGCAATAGTCCGGATAATCTGATTAAATTAATTCTAAATGGCTAATTTAAAGGCAATAAGAATAAGAATAGCCTCTGTTAAATCGACCAGGCAAATCACTTCGGCAATGAAGATGGTCTCAGCTGCCAAATTACGCAGGGCCCAGGATAAGATAGTACGACTGAGGCCCTATGCCAACAAGCTGTATGAGATCCTGGTCGGTCTGTCACAAAGCCTTTCAGATTCTGAAGTCGAAAATGTTTATGGCAGGATCTCTCCTCCCGATAAGGTGCTTTTGGTGGTTATAACCTCAAACAGGGGCCTCTGCGGTGCATTCAATACAAATGTGATCAAGGAGGCAAGGAGAATAGCAGCCGAAAAATATTCCGACCAGTTAAAAAGCGGCAATCTGAAACTGCTTACAATAGGGAAAAAGGGTTATGACTTTTTCAGGAAGCAGCCTGTAAAAATGCTGCCCTGAACAGAACAGCCTGCTGAATGATCTTACCTTTGATAATGTGAGTAAGGTTGCTGAGGAGATAATGAACAGCTTCACATCCGGTGAATTTGACAGAGTTGAACTGATTTATAACCAGTTCAAGAATGCTGCAGTGCAGAATCTGACTTATGAGGTATTTCTCCCTGTCCAGTCTGTTCCTGCAGGTAAGGACGAAGATTGTTCCGGTCGATTATATTTATGAACCTACCCAGGAAGAGATTGTGCAGGAGCTGATCCCGAAATCACTTAAGATACAGTTTTACAAGGCAGTGCTCGATTCTTTTGTTGCCGAACATGGAGCGAGGATGACATCAATGCACAAGGCAACCGACAATGCAACCGGAATGATAAGGGATCTTACCCTTCAGTACAACAAAGCACGCCAGGCTACAATCACAAACCAGATTCTTGAGGTTGTGAGTGGAGCTGAAGCACTTAGAGGTTGAGGATTTTAGATATTCAGGATCGAAAGAGAATATAATGTACAATCAGTCTGAGCTAAAAAAAATTGTCGAAAAGGCTATTGTAAACCTTTCGTACAATACGGAAGCTGAGAAACTTATTGATCCCGTCAGATATATTCTTTCAATAGGAGGAAAACGGCTGAGACCGGTCCTTTCCCTTATGTGCCTGAATCTTTTTACAGATCATATTGAGGATGGAATAATGCCTGCAACCGGGATTGAGGTATTTCATAATTTTACACTTGTGCATGATGATATTATGGATCAGGCTCCGGTAAGAAGAAGCTTGCCGACAGTTCATAAAAAATGGAATATAAACCAGGCAGTTCTGTCAGGCGATGTAATGGCATTTATTGCAAATGAATGTTTCCTTCAGACCCCTCCGGAATATCTTGCAAAAGTCTTCAGGGTTTTTAATAAAGCAGCTATTGAGGTCTGCGTTGGTCAGCAACTGGATATAGATTTTGAAAAAGCAGCAATTATCTCAGAGGAAGAATATCTTCGGATGATTGAGCTGAAAACAGCCGTGCTTCTTGCCGCTTCAGCCAGGATCGGAGCTATTATCGGAGGTGCCGGAGATAAAGATGCTGAATCTGCTCTATGAATTTGGAAGAAACCTTGGTCTCGCATTCCAGATACAGGATGATCTGCTTGATATATACGGCGACTTCAAGGTATTCGGGAAAATTTCAGGAGGCGATATTATTGCAAATAAGAAAACCTTTCTGCTTGTTAAAGCCCTTGAAATAGCCTCTCCGGAACAACTGAAAAAATTACATGAACTCTTCAGCCATGACAATATTGAACCTGAAACAAAAGTCCGGGAAGTAATCGAAATCTACGATCAGCTCAATATCAAATCGATTACCGAAAACCTTGCAAATGAATATATAAACTACTGCATTCAGCACACTCGAGATGGTGGGTGTGAAGAAGGAGAGAAAAGAAGAAATTAACATTGATTGCAATCTCCCTGATTGGCAGAGATAAATAATTTGAGATGTCAGTATTTTAGGGAATTTGTGCAATATGAAGGAAGAAAGCAGGTATAATTCCCCTGAATAAACGGGTCAGAAAGTTTATAATTCAGAATTAATGCCCGAGCAGAGTCAGTAAGGATTCTAAAAAATATTAAATTTGTATCTACTTAAAAACAAAAATAAATAAGTTATATGTCACAGAATACCGGAAAAATCAGCCAGATCATCGGACCCGTGGTTGACGTTACTTTCGAAAAACAGGGTCTTGAAATGCCTGATATTTATGATGCACTTGAGATCAAAAGGGATGACGGAACAACGCTTGTTGTTGAATGCCAGCAGCATATCGGTGAAAAAACAGTCAGGACCATTGCAATGGATTCAACAGATGGTCTGCGCAGAGGAATGGATGTTGTTGCAACCGGATTGCCAATTACAATGCCAATCGGCGAACAGATAAAAGGCCGGCTCATGAATGTGACAGGAGAAGCTATTGACGGTATCGGACCCCTTGATAAAAAAGGAGGTTATCCTATTCACAGAAAACCTCCCAAATATGATGATCTTTCAACTGAAAAGGAGATATTATTTACCGGAATTAAGGTTATTGACCTTATTGAACCCTATTCAAAGGGTGGAAAAATTGGTCTTTTCGGTGGTGCAGGTGTTGGGAAAACAGTTGTTATCCTCGAACTCATAAACAATATTGCAAAAGCATATTCAGGACTTTCAGTATTTGCAGGAGTTGGTGAAAGAACAAGGGAAGGAAATGACCTTCTTCGTGAAATGCTTGAAGCAGGCGTTATTAACTATGGCAATGATTTTCTTGAGAATATGAAAAAAGGAGGATGGGATCTTTCAACAGTTGATATGGATGCACTTAAGGAATCAAAGCTTGCACTGGTATTCGGACAGATGAATGAACCTCCGGGAGCAAGGGCAAGAGTAGCTCTTTCAGGCCTTTCTGTTGCTGAACATTTCAGAGACGGAGACGGGAAAAGCGGAGGAAGGGATATTCTTTTCTTTATGGATAATATTTTCCGTTTCACACAGGCTGGTTCAGAAGTATCAGCACTTCTCGGAAGGATGCCTTCAGCTGTTGGATATCAGCCTACACTGGCAACAGAAATGGGAATGATGCAGGAAAGGATCACATCAACAAGACACGGATCAATTACTTCAGTTCAGGCTGTTTATGTACCTGCCGATGACCTTACCGACCCGGCTCCGGCTACAACCTTTGCACATCTCGATGCTACTACAGTATTAAGCAGGAAAATTTCAGAGCTTGGAATTTACCCTGCTGTTGATCCGCTTGACTCAACATCAAGGATTCTGACTGCAGAAATAGTTGGAGAAGCACACTATAACTGCGCTCAGAGAGTAAAAGAACTGCTTCAGAGATATAATGAACTTCAGGATATTATTGCAATCCTTGGGATGGATGAACTTTCTGAAGAAGACAAACTTGTTGTTCACCGTGCCAGAAGAGTACAGAGATTCCTTTCACAGCCATTCCAGGTTGCAGAACAGTTTACAGGAATAAAGGGAGCACTTGTTTCAATTGAAGATACAATCAAGGGATTCAATATGATAATGGATGGCAAGGTTGATCAGTATCCTGAATCTGCATTCATGCTTGTCGGAACCATTGAAGATGCTATTGAAAAGGGTGAAAAGATCCTTGCCCAATCAAAATAATAACGGGAATGAAAATAGAAATTATCACACCTGACAAAAAGATTTTTGAAGGAGATATTAAGTCTGTAAGGGTCCCGGGAAAAAAGGGATCCTTCCAGGTTCTTAAAGACCACGCCCCCATTATTTCAACTCTTGAAAGCGGTCCTGTTATTATTGTCAGCCCTGAGGGAAAAGAGACAATTTATGAGATCAGCGGAGGAGTGATTGAAGTAAAAGCCAACAAAATAATCCTTCTGGCTGATAGCGTGAGATAAAAATTGTCAGATGAGACCCGATGAATTTCGCAAACATGCCCATGAGCTTGTCGATTGGATGGCAGGCTACATGGAAAATGTTGAAAATTACCCGGTAAAATCCTCAGTGATCACCGGGTGAAATCTCAGGGAAGATCCCTGATAATCCGCCTTTGAAACCAGAGCCATTCAGCGATCTGATGCGCGATTTTGAGGAGATAATCATGCCGGGGATTACCCACTGGCAGAACCCGAATTTTTTTGCATATTTTCCAGCCAATACAAGCCCTCCTTCAGTACTGGCAGAAATGCTTATTGCCTCTCTCGGAGCACAGTGCATGATCTGGGAAACATCTCCTGCAGCCGCCGAGCTTGAAGAAAAAATGATGATCTGGCTCAGGAGCATGATCGGATTACCGGCTGAATTTGAAGGAGTTATTCAGGATTCTGCCTCAACAGCCACTCTTGCAGCAATACTTACAGCAAGGGAAAAAATATCAGGCTTTGTTATTAATGACGAGGGAATGGCCGGTGCAGGAATCTGCAGGGTCTATTGTTCGGAACAGACTCATTCATCAGTTGAAAAAGCTGTTAAAATAAGCGGTATAGGAAGAAAAAACCTTGTTAAGATCCCTGTCAGGAAGTGACTTTTCAATGGATCCTGAAAAGCTGAGGGAAGCTGTTTTGACAGGATAAGCAGAATGGGTTATCTCCCATGTTGTGTGGTTGCTACAATAGGAACAACAGGAACCACTGCTGTTGACCCTGTTGAAGCAATAGGAGAGATCTGCAGAGAAAATGGGATATGGCTTCATGTTGATGCCGCAATGGCCGGAACAGCACTTATTCTGCCTGAATTTCAGTGGATGCTTGAAGGGAAAGAATATATCGACAGTTTTGTTTTCAATCCTCATAAATGGATCTTCACAAACTTTGACTGTTCGGCATACTTCGTAAGAGATGCTGCATCCCTTATCAAAACATTTGAAATTCTTCCCGAATACCTCAAAACAAGAACAAGAGGCAAGGTTAATGATTACAGGGACTGGGGTGTTCCTCTCGGAAGAAGATTCAGGGCCCTGAAACTCTGGAGCGTGATAAGGTCGTACGGACTTGAAGAGCTTCGGAAAAAGCTGAGATATCATATCAGAGATTGCTTCAGCACTTGCAGGAATGATAGCGGGAGAAGCAGATTTCGAAATACTTGCCCCGGTTACAATATGTGTTGTGTGTTTCAGGTATAAACCTGCCGGATATGATGAGAAGCAGATAAATTTTCTGAATGAAAAGCTAAACCACCAGCTTAACGATTCAGGTAAAATCTATCTGAGCCATACAGTTCTTAATGGCAAATACACCCTGAGGATGGTGACTGCCCAGACAAATGTTACACTCGACCATGTTGAAAAAGCATGGGCCAGAATAAAAGAGAGTGCCCGCTCCCTGCAACCCTGAGAAACTACATCCGGGCGCCCGAAACAGCAAATCCAAACAGGTCGATATTTATCAGAAATTTAAATACCGGGATACTCTCACCTCGTGTCCAGGCGCTTTGTACGCCGCACGATATCATATAAGGGATCCTGAAAAGATGAAAATCCGCCATAAGCTCGAAGCCTGAAGAGCTGAAAGTCTCACTGTAATCGTGAAATACAACTGGTTTTAAACCCTCAGGTGTATTCTCATAATAAGTATTCCCGGTACCATGCGCATAATCATAGAAAATGGAGGTGCGGATCCTTTTGATATAAAGAAAACTGGCAATATTAAAATCAGGATAAACAAGCGGGGCAATATAATCGATCGAGAGAAAATTGAGATCCCTCGAAATGATGTTCTCATACCCGCGGGGAAGTGAGATCTTGCTGTTAAGCATATATTTTTCAGGATTCTGGATCTCCTTATCGAACCTCAGCCTGATTCCGTTATTTGGAAGAAAGCCGGGGAAATAGAATACACTCCGTAACGAAAATTCTGATCCATAGATGTTCCTGTCGAAGGGTGCGAAGGTGTAATTTAAATCTATTGTCTGGGCCCATCTGGGGGATATATCACGATAAGCCAGCCTGTGATAGTTTGTGAAATACAGCCTTCCGGAAATTAAATTCTGCCTTGTGTCATAACTGCCATCCTCCTTTATATAAATATTGTTGTTGTGATAATTTGATGTGATTGACGGACGGAGATACTGATAGAACCGTCCTGATGAATAACCCAGAGGCACTGAGACAGTATTTGTTAAGCTGATACCAGGCTGAATTGAAGACGGATTTTCAACATCTTCGCCTAGTTTTGCTATCGCCGGATCAAAACCATAATCAAGCTGTGATTCAAGGACCGGGTACCATCCCTGCCAGGTAAGCCTGGTATGGAATACATTTTTTTTGTCTTCCGTATATTCATATCCCAGGGTTGAAATAAGTGTACTCAGATGATTCTGTGTGAGAAGAGTTATCCCCGGCCTGATGGAGGCCGGATCAGATCTGATCTCCTGAAGGTCCGCATAGAACGGCATCCAGCTGTGAAATTTGAAAAGATGCTGCCACTTTTTGTACGGTTCAGGTTTATATTCAATATTGGTATGAAGCCTCCGCTGGTTTAATATCAAAGCGATTTATAAGAAATGATGAGGCGCCTGATACTGTGTCGGGCACCGCCAGAACTACAGGCAGCCGTGTGGTGCAGATATTATTTCCCGAGGATGTATAATCGCTGAAGATGATCCTGCCCTCTTTCAGGAAGAGATCAGCGGCTCCGAATTTTGAATTGGTTATTGAAGCTATCTTATTGTCCGGAGTACGGAGATAAATATTGTCAGTACCTGACAGCGAACTGACAAAGAAAAGCGAATCATTACGGAGAAATGAAGATTGAAGATCATTGTTCCCATCTTTTATGAGCTGTTCCCATTCCTGACCTGAAGTTTTGTATGAGAGGATTCCTTCTCCCTCACCCGTGAGGGAAATCACAGTTACTTTTTCACCCTCCTCAGACCACTGTGGACGTTGCAGATAGGCATTTCCGGGAGCGGCTGCTTCTGTCAGGATATCTCCTGACCGGACATCAATAATTACAAGGCTGTTTTTGTTGTCGATAGTATTTTGGCTGGCAGCTAATTTCCTGCCATCGGGAGAGATTGCTACCGAAAGGTATCTTGATTTTCGTGAGAGTGTGCGGATCTTTCTGCTTTTCAGATCCATCAGCTTTATTTGTGAATACTCCCTGTTTGCCCACCTTGGATCATTCCTGGTTTCAACCCATACAAGAGTATTTCCGGCACAGGAGATGTACCACGGATAGATCTGACCCGGAATATGAACTGTCTCTTCTGTCCCGGCCAGAGGTCTTATAAGCACGAATGCAGGCGGGTATGACAGGCTTGTCTTAACAGCAATAATGCTGTCGCTGCCGGCTGCTACCGGCGAATAATAATTTATATAGTTGCCATCCTTCGCAGGGTTGATCTGCGGATACGACACTGATTTGTTCTCTTCCACATCCTCCGTCCAGATTGTTTTAAGCGTGTCGAAAGTCTCAGCGTACAGGTTTTTCTTTCTTAGCCCTGTGCTTTTTAATAGACTTATATTGACAGGATTAACTGTAAACGGGAATTTTGCGGTTGTGTTTAGCATTTTATTCCAGACCTGGGGATCATATTTTGCCATAGCCCAGGTTACAATCTGGTACCCCGACTGATAATGGTCGGGTATATATTCCCTGAACGATCCGCTTACGATCTGATCATATCTGTACAGCTTCTTCTTTTCAACCGATATGGCTTTCAGCTGTTTCTGGAACGAAGGGCTCCGTCCCCTGCCGGATTCTGTTAGTACCGATTCAGCAAAAACGGCATCACCTTCAAGATACCAGAGAGGCAGCAGGAATGCCACAGCACCATAGATCTGTTCACCAAACAAAAGAGACAAGCCTTTCGAGAAACCCTTGTTCAGTGATTCCATCTGCATTACATGCGTGAGTTCATGTATTGCGAGCTGTTTTACAGGATCAAGGGGTATTGTATTCTGTTCAGGTGTCGGATAGATCTCCATCCTCCTTGGAGCCCATGCAACATAGCCATTCGAATTTGTTGTATAATTATGAATTACTACAGGGATCCTGAATTTCTTTTGCGGAAAAAGCGACCTGAGTCCTGAGTATGCATCATCAAGGGATTTTGCGAAATCGAGGCCTCCCTGGCCGTAACTCTCGGGATATATAACCTTAAACCGGTCTGTCTTTATCTGGACCCATTTCAGAGAGGCTGGATCCTGACCCGTTTCATAATATTGAGAGTACGCATTCCGGCAAATAAATATGAGTATTATATATATAACAAGCCACCGGGATCTCATCGGATTTTTTATTGCTCAAAATTAACAAAAATAGTGTGTATTAACCATGTAGCAGAAATATCAAAAAAAGTTCTAATTTCGTCGTCGGATCTTTTTCGGATGTTCTGTTTAATAAAAGATTTTAGAATGAAGAATTATAAGCTGATAAACAACATTTCAGGTTGGACAGTATTTTTAATTGCCTCCTTTACATACCTGATGACAATTGAACCAACTGCAAGTCTGTGGGATTGTGGTGAATTCATTGCTTCGGCATTTAAGCTCGAAGTAGGACATCCTCCGGGAAACCCGGTATTCATGGTACAAATACGTACTCTAACCAAGAAACAATACATAAACAT
>CAWFRW010000008.1:0-40702 GCA_963818295.1 uncultured Bacteroidales bacterium | reverse complement strand
TTTTTGCAGGAGTAAAGATTCCGATTACGCCTTTTAACCCTACGCTCATTACGATATTATAGAAGAATGCAATAAATCCGATTAACAAGAGTGTCCCGCAAAGTGCAGCCAGTATCATCAATAAATTGAACTCCCCGTTAAGGTAAAGCGAACGTCTTAACATTCCTTTCAATCCTGCCATTCCCATAAATGCACCCATTCCTATACCGCCGATCAGATGGCACCAGAAATGAACATTCACCAGTTTCTGGCTGTACACTTTTGCCCCGTTTGTAAGAATCGGGAAAAGAAGATAAATCGCCGAATAGAGCGTCATCGTCAATCCAACAAGGATAGCCACATGTACATGAGGTCCGACAACCCACTGAGTATTGTGAAGGATCCTGTTCAAACCAACATCAGCCTGCATTATACCTGCCGGTACAGCAAGTGCAAATCCAAGTAACCCTCCGAGCAGGAACTTCAGTGGATTTGTCATTTTCAAAGGTCTGGCACTCCAGAGTGTGGCCAGGGTAATGAAAAAGGCAAGGCCCTGAGTGATCAATTCGAATGCAGTAACCATTTCTCCCGATACAACTTTTAGCATTGCAGGCTGTGCCTGATCTGAAAGAAGATGATGCGACCATACCGTCCATGATACCACAAGTTCAACAAGCAATGCAGCGCGGGCAATATTTTGCATGAAGAGCGGCTTGCCGCTTATCATCATGGCCAGCAGATACCATGTGCCTGCCACAAAAATCAATACCAATCCGTCAGCAATCAGATCAAGTCCCCACCAGAACCAGTTCTTGTATAACAGTGCATCAATAGCAGTCGATTTAAGATCAAAACCTAAAATGGCTGCAACCATAAAAACCAGTATCAGAACTCCTGTAAAAAGAATAATTGCTGTATTCAATGCAACATCAACACTTCCTCTTGCAACAGCTGCGACAGGCAATGGAACAAGATGCTCTTCTTTATTCTTTGTGAAGAGGTTTCTAAATCCAGTTATTCCGAGTGCCGATGCCAGTAGTGCTTTTGAAGGTTGCTTTTCCCATCCATCTGGTGTATAAGTTATTGTCTTAAAAATATTTATTACAAAAAATGCACTTCCAACCATAACCAGGGCTATCCCGACAATAAAAAATGTTCCGCCCCATACACTGAACTGAGTGAAGTCAGCAGGCAGAGGCCAGTAAAGAGTGTATAACGGGGCATAATGACTCACGAAACCGGCAAACCAGAAAATAAATGTTCCAACGGCAATAAGAATAAAAGTCCAGTTTCCAAGCTTTATACTCCATAATGGTTTTTTCATCAGGAATGGAACAAGAAAAAGAAATGCTCCGAAAACAATTGAATATGTTGAGCCGAAGATCCCAACAAGCGGATGTGCAGTAAGAATTGCAAAGAACTGTGATTCAGTTACAAAAGGAAGAGGCTTGACTTCATATAACCTCATCAGCATTCCTTCTATAACAACGAATCCAAAATAGATAAGACCAACAACAACAAACCGGAGTGTCAGTTTTTGTATTGGAGTAAGCGTTTCAGACTTGAAAAGTCCTTCCTCTCCATTCATAAAAGTCTTGTAGAAACTCATATATTTTAATTTAAAGATTTGTAAATATTCAGATATTAGTTTGTTGTATTCAGAGGCAGTACATGAACGGCATCTTTCAAAATCATGAATACGCCTTTTGGTCCTGAATATTCTGTTGAACGTATTGTATAAACTCCTTCACGGTCGAATTGCCATAAAAGATCATTTCTGTGACCCGGGACTACCTGCATCTGGAACATCATACTGTTATCGTTTCTGAAAAGGCCAAAGCCATAGGTAAGGTCCTCTGACTGAACATCAAACAGGACTTTGTCATTTACATTTATTACCAGTTTTTCTGAAGGCATAATGAACTGATGATCCTTTACCTTAATTACAAACGTCTTGTCAGGTTTGTAATCCTGACCTGTTAAGATCCATCTCTGCCCAGGGGATTGTGTTGAAGGTAATCAGATGAAGTGATACACCAAGAACTGTAAGAAAGCCGACAAACGTGTAGAAAATTGCCGGTTTTACGGCAAGGCCTTTACCTTTCCCCGTAACTTTGATTGCGAACCAGGCAACCAGCAGAATGATGACTATACAATAAAATGTATAGGCCAGGGTCTGTCCTGTTAAAACAACTTTTGAGTCAACCATAAAACCTGCATTTTAAAAATTAATAATTGATTTATTTTGATATGCGCTTATATCATTTAATATAAAAAATTTAACCTTGCTTTCTTGCTATATCAGCCAAAGATGTTTCTTTCAGTACTTTAAGTATGTTACTACGGGTCTTTTCCCATATACCATGCATTGAACACTGTTTATCAAAGGGACATTTATTAAAACCAAGAATACAACTTGTTAAGACTTTCCAATCCATCTGTTGCATCAATTATATCAGCAATAAAGATATCTTCCCTGGGCTTACTGAAAGTAAATCCACCGCTTCTGCCTCTTTTGCTTTGAATGAAACCATTATGGGAAAGATTTGTAAGCACCTGTCTAAGGTAAGGATAGGGAATTGAAAGCTTCTCATGAAGATATTTTGCAGACATATTTTCACCTTCATTGATTGCCATATAGCTTAATATCCTGAGGGAATATGATGTTGTTTTGCTGAAATTCATAAATGATATCTGCTTATAGCATTTTAATCAAAAGTATTGAATATTTTCTTTTAAAAAAACATTATGTTAATAATTTCACAGAAACTTTCCGGACTGCCTGATATGTTAAATTATAGAGTTATCTCAATAATGCCGGCATTAGGCAATGCCTGGTAAAGAACATATGTCTCATTCCCGTTCATCTGTGTTTTGATCTTCTTTATACTGCTGCCCTGTTTGACTTTCACTTCCTTCGATCCAGGCTTTACAACGGTCCTGAGTGTCAGTGGAAGATCATATATTGATTTATCAAGAGAATGTGTAAATGTTACTGTTATTTTTCTTTTTGTCTCTGAGGATTTTACTTCTGCCTTCAGCCTTTCGCGAATGTATCTGGTTACATCACGATATGTTGCAATCCAAAGATCAGTCTCTTTTGATTTGATATAACGAAAGTATACATCCATATCCTGGCTCTTCACCGGTTCCCATCCTATACCATCCAAACCATGGATTATAAGAATAAGCCAGATATTTTTCTGTTCCGCAGTGGTATCAACCCATGCAGTCATTTCAGATAAAGGTGTTTTTGTATATGTCCCTCGTTGCCATTGTACATATTCAGTGGTATTATTGACCGGTGTGTTTTTACTTGAAAACCGTATTTGCTGAAAATATTCATCTGTCAGTATGCTCCTTACCGCCGGGTATATTTTCTTTGCACATTCCAATACCCTTTCGTCCTGCGAACAATATGGGGTTTCTGCTGAAAATGTATGTTCCGGTCCAAGTTTGTCAAGTATATCTTCACGGCTTTTCTCAAGCTCATAAAGCATATTAGGCTTATCCAGAGCTCCCAGGTAGGGATGATCGACCATATGACTTGCGAATTCATATCCACGTGCAGCATATGTTTTGATCATATCCCAGGTCAGGATATTTTCACTGGCACCTGATCTTACTGTTTCAGTATCGGCCTTGAGATCTGCATTATTTACCTTCATGTAAAGCTCATCCATAATTTTATAAGCCTCATTGTATGAACCTTCATCAATCAGCGCACCCGCTTGGTTAAAGTACTCTGCGGTGCCTTTGTATCCCAGGAATCTTGCTGCAGATGCTCTCTCGTAAAAATTATCCTTATTTGTCTGTACTGTTACTGATTCAGCAATAATCTCCTTCACCGGACGACCAATGAATCTGGCCTGGTATTTTGACCCGGGTATCTTACCTGTGATAATAAAGAAGGTAGCAGGCATATTTAACTGGTTCATGATTGGCACAGCCTTTACAAACTGATTTATCGATCCGTCATCATAAGTTATTGAAACAGCTCCGTTTTTCCCATACTGCCATTTTGTAATCTCTGTCTGCCCTGATGCCTGATTAGCTCGTAATAATGTGATGCACATTAGGCTGAATAATCGTAAAACTATAAAATGATGTTTTAATACGGAATTTTTCATGGGGTTGACCTTTTATTACGAACCAAAAATCTGAACACTAACACAAATATAGCCTTTATTCCAGATTTATTTTCGCAACACCATATCAGGCCAGCCTGATAATACAATCCATCAGGTCACAAGAGATGATGGATCATCTTAAAAATTCGATAACCTCTCGCCGGGTAAAGGCGAAGCCTCACCCAATCAGAGACTATGTGCCCGGCTCTTCTGAAAGACAGGATAGAATTCCTGATAACTTATTAAACCAGAACAAGTAAAAGAATAATTATCATAATAAGCACACCAGCGCCAACATAGAAACGAGTATGATGATTCTCCTGAGCTGGTGGTTTAAGATTATTCTTTGAATCATTTTTATCTTCTCCCGAAAGATTTGGATTGTTGAGATTACCGGTTTCAGCACGTTTGCTCAAACGGCTGATTTCCTCATCAGATAATCTGTTTTCTTTCGCATCATTAATCGCTCGTTTTTCAGATTCCTTTTTAGGATCACTCAACCCTGCAAATACTGATGTATTTAATAAAAATATTACTACAAACCCCAACAGTATATTTTTTTTCATACTAATAGCGATTTATTAATAATTAATAATCGATCAAAATTAATTGCATATACTTCCTGCCCAGTTACATTATTTTTTAAAATATTTACATAATTAATACATTACCCGGATATGCATTTTTCAGGCCCGGTGAGCTCAAATAAGCAAACTGAACCTGAATCCGGCGGACACTCAAAAATCAATACCATTTTCCCACCCTCTCATGTTCCGCCTGGTATTTCTTTTTAATGATTTGCACGATCTTCTGAAACTCAGGTTCATCCCTTAAGCTATTAAACAAAGGGTCACATTTTATCAGTTGTACTTCCTCTGAATAGAAAATTGGCGCCTGACTGTACCTGTTCAGGTATTCATATGCTTTGCGCTTTTCTCCGCGGTAGGCATATATGCCTGCGAGACGATATAAATAATATCGCTCACCGCCGGGATTATCAGTATTGATCTTTTTTTTATACCTCTCAATTGAAATGGTGAAGTAGTAATCTGACTCTTTTCTGTATCCATTTTCCTGAAAAGCATATCCAATTAAATATTCCATCATCATTTTTGCCCAGTTATTATAATTTGGATTTTGCTCTAAAACTGAAAGATATTTTTTATAATATTTCAGTGATGACCTGAGATCCCCAATCAGAGAATTATAAATACCCTAAACGAATTAATAATGATGGATTTGCAGAATCAGAGAGATATCTTTTATTATAGTATTCAATCCCCTTTAAAAATTCCCCTCCTGTTTCAGTTTCGTGATCATTTATATTCTTAAAATATTTTACTGAGTCTCCATCAAGTTTTAATGCCAGATGGATATAATACTTGCCTTTTTCAGGGAATCCGGCCATATAATAGTTGTGTCCGATTCTTGTCAGTATCATGGGCAATTCGCTGCCGCGATTCAGGGAAGCTGCTTTATTAAAGTCTTCAAGTGATTTGCAAATATCCACATCTTCATCTCTTGATCCTTTTGCAACATAAGCCTGATAGTAATTTGAGTTGTATTTTATAGCTTTATCCCATTCCCCTAATGCTTTACCTGTTAAGCCCTTATTATCATAATAGCCACCTCTTACAAAATAGGCTTCCGCCAGTTGAATATCATATTTCAGAGCTATATTTGACAGTATCAGCATAGAGTCAAGATAATTATTTAATATATTACTATTTGTAATTGTTAAGTCTCTGTCCAACTTAATCCAAAGCACTTCAGCAAGACCTGCATAAGCCCGGGCAAATGTGGAATCATACTCCAGGGCATTATGAAAAAGAATTTCTGCTCTTCTGACTGCCTCAAGATTAAACTCAGGCCACTGATACTTTCCCAGTTCATCTTTCCCTCTCTGATAAAAGTCATATGCTGTCAGGTTAGACGTAGGTATTTTCTCAATTATCTGTCCCTCCTCAGTGGTTATAGATGCTTTTAGTGCCGCAGCAATACTTTGAGCGATCTGACTTTGTATTTTGAAAATATCCTGAACCTCAATGATTTCCTGTTCAAATGATCGGGCCCAGACTTGTGTATCCGATGATGCATAAAGTAATTGTACCCTGAGACGAAAGGTATTGCCATATTTCTGGCAGCTGGCCTCTACAAGATATTCGACATTCAGTCTTTTGCCAATCTCGGATGTTGTCATTTTGCTCTCACGAAATTGTTCAACTGATGAAAGTGAGACCACCCGAAGATCATGAATTCTGCTTAAATTTATAAGTATTTCATCCATAACTCCATCAATGAAATACTGGTTTGCGGTACTATCGCTTAAATTCTTAAATGGCAGCACAGCCAGTGATATTTCATGCTTTTTTGATCCTATGGCTGAATCATTGTTTGAGGATTTTTTAAAATAAACGGAGTTTATCATCAGAAAAAAACCTGCAAGAGCAAGTAACCCTGCTATCATACGAATGACCTTCTGGCTAAAAGTTTTACCTGTCAGGTATTCTGACCACTTCCTGTCTGTAATTAACTTCCCGGGATCATCAGCCTCATCTTTTCTGATTTTTCCCGGCGGATAGCCGAAGAATTCATGAAAACACTTATTGAAATATGTAGGGCTGCCAAATCCTACTTTATATCCGACTTCCGAGACGGTCAGATTTTCTGTCTGCAGAAGCTCCAGTGCCTTTTTAAGTCGTGTTTCACATATAAACCGGGAGACAGAAATTCCTTTAACAGACCTCAGTTTCTGACTTAATCTGCGCTGCTTCATGCCTGCAGCATCAGCAAGTTCTCTGGCGCCAAAGTTTTGATTGCCGATGTCAGCCAGAATTAAGTCAACCAGTGAATTTAAAAATTCCTGGTTATTTGCATGATTCCCGGACATGTACTGTATCCTGTTTAAGATTTATTCCGGCAAGGTGGCAACTGATTCCAAAAATAGTTAATTATTTCTGTCCCTGCAAATTTATTTTAGACCTGGGATGCTTTATTTACTAGGTAATCAGTCATTTAACCGCAACCACTACTGCTCCGGTAAAGCCACGCAGAAGCTGCTGAACATGTGATTTATCAAAGCTTGGCAACAGGGTCTGAGATATGGGAATCCGGAACTTCTTACCAGGTTCTTTTTGACATAAATTCATCAAGCTGTGCTCTTGTCATCTTAATTTCACCCGGAGTCTGCTGAAGCCATTTAATAAAATGATCTTTTATTTCATCGGTCCACTGGGAATCCATCTGACCTGAACTGTAACGTCCTTCCCTGAGCATTGCCCGGCTGAAATTGGCACGGGAACTCATAAATTCTGCTGTAGCGATAACCTTTTCAGCCATATGTGCAGGAATAAAAAGGACTCCTTCCCTATCCGTGATAACAAGATCTCCCGGCAATACAATTGCCCCGCCTATCCGGGTTGGGGTATTCAACCCTGTGAGGACAACCTCTGTCAGAAATGAAGGATGGAAGTCACGTACATACGCGTTGAATCCTTCAATTGCAGAGATCCCCGTTAAATCACGTGCAGCTGCATCGAATATCACTCCGTGTCCTGTTTTGGCATAGATGGAAGTTGCAAGCATATCACCCATCATTGTACCGCCTTTTATCTTACCGAAACAGTCAGCAACATAAACATCTCCTTTCTGAAGGACTGAAATCGGCCAGGAGTTTGTATTTCCCGCAAATCCATTTTTCCAGCCTCTCTCCTTAATATTCTTTTCGATATCCGGACGGCTTGGCATAAACGTGGCAGTAACTGCACGTCCAATTACGGGCACATCATCACGAACCATTTTCCAGTTGCCTTCAAACTGGTTTGTATATCCTTCATTGTTTAAAATCTGCCATGCATCTTCTATACTTAGCTTCCTTGCACGCATGATCAGATCATCAGAGATTTTAGGACGACCATCCGGAAAACGTTCTCCCTTCCACTCCGATGTTAAAAATATCAGTTCTTCTTTTGAAATAGTCTGAGCAAATGCTGTAGTTGACTGAACTGAGTATAAAAAATAGTAAAATTAATAACTGCAAGGTTTTTCATCATGACTGGAATTTAAAGTTTCACAAATTTATTTTTTATAATCAGAATCCAAAGAATAACACCGCTTATATATTAACAGCATTCGAAGCCGAACTAAACCATTAATGTTTCAGAGTGAGAATGTATGCCTGCCGGCTGCCCGAGAATGTTGAATTAAATCCAATCATGTCTCCCCGCGGGCTCCAGCGGCAATGAAGATCGCAGCGCCAATATCCTGAACCTGCCGTATATTCTTCAGGCTCCCTGTAGCGGCCCAATGGCAAAACAGCCTGAGTTTCCATATCCATAAGATACAATTTCTGCTCCCTTGTTCCATCAGACGGATAAGTATCAGTTACCATCCACTTCCCATCGGGTGAGAATGTGCCATGACCATCATAATCAAGTAATCCATTCCCCAGTCTTTTATAGTTGTGCTGCCCTGGTGTAAACAAAACATGAGCATATTGTTTCCCTTCAAAACTTGCAGTAATCATCAGTTCACTGTCGTTTAACCAGTCAAAATGAGACCCTGCCCAATTATCCGGAAAGCATCGCTGAAGATCTGTCCCATCCCTGTTTACAGTAAAGGCTGTCGTGTTTCTATCAGGAATTGCCCGCGCCAGCCAGAATATTTTTGATCCTTCACGGCTGAAGCGTGTATGGGCAAAATATTCGATGCCTTCTTTGCTGATTGCAGGAACCATTTCCCTTATCCGGGCCAGTGAAACAATCAATTTTCCTTCTCCCGTTTCAAGATTTATCAAAAACAGACCATCATCTTCAGGAAATTGTATATCAGCTTTCGAATCCTGACCATCTCCACCGTAACCATAATCGGTACGTGTTATCCTCAGCCGTGAAAAGTTCAGACTGATTGCTTCCCTGCCGTCAGGTGAAACTGCACTTACAGGGTAGGGTATAGTCTTAATCTCTTTTTTTGTGTAGACATTAAGAATAACTGACAGGAATTTACCCTCCCTTAAATCATTGAAAATAATAAGTGAATCCGGTGATGTACCAAGCCAATGAGCCATGCAGCCCTCCTGAAAATTCCATGCATGAGTTTGAGTAAGAGGAATAAAATTCTTTGTTTGCAGATCAACAAGACCCAGTGTAGCCGGATCATTTTCATCGGGTAACTTATATTTTATGTCCGTCTGAAGCACTGTAACAAATTTTTGATCACTGCTCCATGAGTTAATACCATAATAACTGGCAAAGAAATGCTCTTTTTCATTATTTGTGATCTGTACAGGCTCGCTCACAACAGGAAAAACAACTGTTAGTCCTGAGTTAGTGTTACCGCATGACCAGAATATTATCATAATAAATCCGGTAAGGACAATATTTTTAATACTCATTTCACTTTTTTTTAGGTCAGAATATTTTTCAGAATTTACAGATTGGTCTCATCCTGTTTCGCGATAAGGCAACAGCTATTTATCTCTTCTAATTAATACTTTGTCAATCCTGTTTCCGTCAATATCAACAATTTCAAATTATGTAATGCTTATAATCAAACTTATCCCCGATCTGAGGTACCTTATTAATGTTACTCAAGACAAAACCTGCCACCGTGGAATAGTCGATCTCTTCAAAGTCAATTATAAATCCTTCAATAATTCCGTCAAGAATTTCCACAGGGGCATCTCCGCTGACAAGAACAGATTTATCATCGCGGACATAAATATCAGGTTCATTTGATTCCCCTTCTTCAGGCATATCCCCTATTATATTTTCAACGATATCATGCAGGGTAATTATTCCCTCGAAGCTCCCATATTCGTTTACCACAATGCAAAAATAGGTTTGTTTCTGCCTGAAAAGCTGTAAAACTTTCCGGGCATCGACATTCTCAGGTACTATTAACGGCTGAATCAGCAAATCATCAATATTTACCGCACTCCCTGAGTTGAATGCAAGCAGATAATCCTTAACAAAGAGTACTCCGCTGAAATTATCGAGGCCGTCATTACAGCAGATAATCTTACTATGTCTGGATTTTAATATAGCTGATTTTACATTCTCTTCTGCATCTTCCAGATCTATCCATTCCACATCAATCCGATGAGTCATTATATGTTTTGCCTTCTTATCGGCGAAGTAAAAGACTTTTTCATGAATCAGATTTTGCTCTTTACCGATTACTCCTTCATAAGAAGCTGTTTTCAGCATTTGCTTTAATTCTGTTTCAGTAAACTGTTCTGACCTTTTTTCTATGCCAATCAGGCTGTTCAGCAAACTGGTTGAAACAGAAAGAAGTTTTACAAACGGGTAAAATAATTTACTGAAATAATAGATTAACAGGGGCAATCCTAACAGCAATTTTCTCTGGATTGCTTAGTGCGATTGTTTTGGGTACCAAGTTCACCTATTACTATTGAAAAATAAGTTATTATAACAATTGTGACTGCAAGAGCAATTTCAACAGCAGAAGATTCAAGGATTTTTATCGTTTGAAAGAAGGGGACAAGTATGTTCAGCTATATTAAGTCCGCCATAAACACCAATGACAATACCTATCAGAGTTATTCCGACCTGAACTGCCGAAAGAAAATTTTCTGAATTTTCAAGTAATTTTAATGCAGTTTTTGATCCCCTTATTCCTTCATTCATCATCTGCTCCAGTCTTGATTTTTTACTTGAGACAAGTGCAATTTCAGAAAGTGCAAAAAATCCGTTAAGTAAGATCAATAATCCTAAAATAAGTATTTCCATGGCACAAAATTAACCTATTCATTCCATATTTGGTTTCGATTCACTTTTGGACTACAAAAGAATCAGTAATTGGTCAGAAAAGAACTACTCAACGCGTCGCTAAAATCAGAACCAGCAATAAAAGCCTCATCCCCCGGGGAAAAGCCTCATTCCCCGTCCCCAAGGGTCTGAGGTATTTGTATGTTTTTCAGGCTATTTACGGTTTCTTATATCTGATTATCGAAATTCATATAATTTTAAATAATTTAGTACCCTTAAATAAATTGATGTGAAAAGATAAAATTTAGAATTCTGGCACTTTTATTGATGCACTCTAATACGTTAATTTTCCCCGATGATCAGACTTAACAACATACATAAAACATATTATATCGGTCAGAACAGCCTCCATGTGCTTAAAGGGTGTTGATATGAATATTGAAAAAGGCGAGATGATATCCATTATGGGTTCATCCGGTTCCGGCAAGTCAACTCTGCTTAATGTTATCGGCATTCTCGACAATTATGATGAAGGTGAGTTTTATCCTTGATGGTAAACTGATCAGGGATCTGAATGAAACCCAGGCTGCAAAACTCAGAAATAAGACCCTTGGTTTTGTATTCCAGAGTTTTAACCTGATTGCATTTAAAAATGCCCTTGAAAATGTTGCCCTTCCCCTATATTACCAGGGAATAACCCGCAGGAAACGGAATATTATGGCAATGGAATACCTTGATAAGGTAGGCCTGCGCGATTGGGCTAACCATCTTCCCAGTGAAATGTCAGGAGGGCAGAAACAGCGTGTGGCCATTGCCCGTGCCTTAATTGCCCAGCCCAAGGTTATTCTTGCTGACGAACCAACCGGCGCCCTTGATTCCCAGACATCATTCGAAGTGATGCAATTGCTCCGTGAGGTGAATCTGACCGGGATGACTGTGCTCATAGTTACCCATGAACACGACATTTCAAATCTGACCGACAGGATCATCCATATCAGGGATGGCGTGATCGGGGATAATATCATTGTAGAAAAGATGAACCGGAATTAGCCATTCAATAAAAAGTCTATGTTTGATCTCGATAAATGGCAGGAGATTTTTGCTACAATCAGGAAAAATAAACTTCGTACCTTCCTCACCGGATTCAGTGTTGCATGGGGAATTTTCATGCTGATCGTGCTGCTTGGCGTCAGGAAATGGCCTTCAGAATGGAATAGAATACCAGTTTAAGTCTGATGCCACCAATACCTTATGGCTCTTCCCCGGATCCACTACAATGGCCTTTCAGGGAATGAAACCCGGAAGGCAGGTTAATTTCACAAACGAGGATTATAATTTTGTTAAGGAATATATTCCCGGTGTCGAAGAAATATCAGCCAGATATTTTTTCTGGGAAAACCGCATCATCTCATATAAGAAACAATTTGGCTCTTTTGATCTCATCTGTGTTCACCCCGATATGCAGCTGATTGAGAAGATCATCGTTGACCAGGGCAGGACTGCTGAACCAGATTGACCAGCAGATGCACAGGAAGGTTGTCATTATCGGAGTTCCTGTCAAAGAGGCTTTGTTTAAAAACGGCGAAAATCCCTTGGGGAATATATCAGGGTGAATGGCGTACCCTTCAAGGTTGTCGGTGTTTTTACAGACCGCAGTGACCGCGACCAGCAAAGACTTTATCTCCCGATCTCAACTGCACAAATGATATTCAACGGAGGAAACAACATTCATAATCTTACTCTTACAACCAATCTTTCAGCTGCACAGAGTGAAATCCTTGAACAAACACTCCGTACCAAACTGGCTAAGCGTCACCGTTTCAACAGTGAAGATAAATCTGCTCTGTATATAAATAATACCCTCAAAGAGTTTAAGCAATTCCAGAATATGTTTATGGGTATTAAACTATTCGTGACTGTAATCGGACTTTTTACAATTATTGCAGGGGTGGTCGGAGTAAGTAATATAATGATTATTGTCGTAAATGAACGAACCAAGGAAATAGGTATCCGCAAAGCCATCGGGGCGACTCCCTGGTCAGTAATTTTTCTCATCATTTTTGAATCAGTGATAATAACGGCATTTGCAGGTTATATAGGTCTTGTCAGCGGAATAGGATTGCTTGAGCTTGTGAATAAATTTATGCCTGCGAGTGATTTTTTCAGGAACCCGGAAGTGGATTTTACAATTGCAGTCTCCGCTACTCTAGTTTTGGTTCTTCTCAGGAATGCTGGCAGGTTTGTTCCCGGCTATCAAGGCTGCCAGGATAAGGCCGGTTATTGCTTTACGTGACGAATAATAGAAATAAATCAGCATGTTCGACAGGGATAAATGGCAGGAAATATATAGTTCGCTGAAAAGCAACAAGCTGCGGACATTCTTTACCGCATTTGGAGTGTTCTGGGGAATTTTTATGCTTATAATAATGATGGGTTCGGGCAATGGCCTTCGTAATGCCGTATATGACGGGATGGGTGATTTCGCTACAAACAGCGCCATCATGTTCACCCGCCAGACTACAATTCCATACAAGGGATTTCCCAAGAGGAAGACAATGGCTATTCCATACATCTGATATGGAAGCGCTCCTGAAGAATATTCCGGAGATAGACCAGTTGGCGCCAAGGCTTCAACCCTGGGGAGGAAACGGGGGAAACAATGTTGTGCATGGGATAAAAACCGGAGCATATAATATCACGGGAGATTACCCTGCGATAAATAAGATTGATCCTGTACGTATACTGAATGGCCGTTTCATTAATGAAATCGATCTGCAGAACAAAAGGAAGGTTGCAGTGATAGGAAACCGCGTGCGCGATGAGCTCTTCAAGAACGGCGAGGCCATCATAGGCGAGTACATCAGGATAAATGGCGTGTACTACCAGGTGGTGGGTGTGTTTGAGCCAAAAAATAAAAATATCAATTTCGGAGGTGAAAAGGATAAGTCGATCTTTATTCCATTTACAACAATGCAGGTAAGTTACAATCTGGGCGATGATGTTCACTATTTTCTTGTCACGGCCAAACCCAATAAATCTGCTTCGGTGGTGGAAGAGAAAAGCATGAAGCTTCTGGCAGATCGCAATCACGTGGCACCTGAGGATGAACAGGCGTTCGGGCACTTCAATCTGGAGAAAGAGTTTAAAAAAATGAACGGCTTGTTCCTTGGGATACGGATCCTGATCTGGATAGTTGGAACCGGTACACTGCTTGCAGGAGTGATCGGAGTAAGCAATATAATGCTTATCATTATTAAGGAAAGGACCAGGGAAATAGGAATACAGCGTGCCATCGGAGCCACACCGTGGAGAATAATTTCTCAGGTAATCACGGAATCTGTAACACTTACTGCGGTGGCTGGCAGTTTTGGCCTTGTACTGGGAGTATTTCTGCTTGAAGTCATAAACAATATGCTCGCAGCCTCAGCTGAACAGAGTCAGGTGCTGAAGAATCCTGAGGTTGATATCCAGGTGGCGTTGACAGCCTTAATAGTTCTTATTATATCCGGTGTTGTGGCAGGTCTTATTCCTGCCCGGAAAGCCGTGAGCATGAAACCAGTTGAAGCCCTCAGATACGAATGAAAATCCATGTGTCAAAATAATTTAAGAAACATTTAGAAATGAAAAAGTTTTTTCGGATCAGCCTCCTTGTAATTTTCCTTGCTGCTATTCTAGCCACCTTCGGGTATCTCTATAACAAGTCACGCAAAAAAACTGTTGTATATGAACTGAAAAGTCCGACAGTAAATAATATAATAAAGAAAACAGTTGCAACCGGTTCCGTAGTGCCACGGAAAGAAATCCTCATCAAGCCCCAGGTCTCAGGAATTATAGAAGAGATCTTCATTGAAGCCGGCAATAGCGTGAATAAAGGAGATCTCATTGCCAAGATCCGCATTATCCCCGATATGGTGAACCTGAATAATGCCGAATCACGCCTCAAAAGAGCCCAGATCAACCTCGAAGATGCCAAAATGGTTTACGATCGTCAGAAGAAGATCTATGAACAAGGAGTAATAGCGGAATCTGAATTCCTGCAAAACCGTCTGAGTTATAACAATGCCGTTGAGGAACTGGAATCTGCTGAAAACAATCTCCAGCTCATCAGGGAGGGCGTATCAAAGAAGTCAGGAACTGTGACCAATACTCTTATCCGCTCCACTATAAAGGGCATGGTACTCGATGTGCCGGTAGAAGTAGGGAACTCGGTAATCGAATCAAATAACTTCAATGAAGGGACCACAGTCGCAAGCGTGGCCGATATGGGAGAGATGATCTTTAAAGGAAAAGTGGATGAAACTGAAGTTGGAAAACTGAAAGCAGGGATGCCGCTTGTTCTATCGATTGGTGCTATCGACAGTGCAAAATTTGATGCAAAGCTCGAATATATAGCTCCCAAGGGAAAAGAGGAAAATGGTGCGATCCAGTTTGAGATAAGAGCTGCCGTATCATTGAAGGACAGTATGTTTATCAGGGCAAACTACAGCGCCAATGCCGACATAGTTCTTGAAAGGGCAGACAGTGTTCTGAGCATCGAGGAGTCACTTTTGAAATTTGATCATGATTCAGCCTATGTTGAAATTGAAACCTCAACACCTCAGGAGTTTGAGAAAAAATATATAAAAACAGGATTGTCCGATGGGATTAACATTCAGGTGAAGGAAGGGCTTACAAAGGAAAGTAAGTTAAAGGGAGATGAAAAGAAAGAGGAGAAGAAGAAGGACGACAAGAAAAAAGAAGAACCTAAAAAGAGCTAAATCATTCCAACATTAAAGATCCGGAATCGCTTCAGAATTATCAGGGATAACCTGTTTGGATCAATTTGTGGGAAATATTAAGAGAGTATCGGGTTATCACTATATATCCGCAGAGGTGTTAATAAAATTATCTAATCATCTTTGGATGAAAAAACTCATTTTAACATTAATCTGCGGAGTGATATTTTTTTGCGCCTTTGCCCAGAAGGAAAAGAATACTGTCTTTGAAATCTCAGGACAGATAATGACTGACGCGGGATACAATTTCAACCAGATAAATCCCGATTACTTCGATGTCATGAGACCAACCCAGCTGCCTGCATACAGGGATGAATACGGGACAGACGGGAATGTTTATTTTGGTGTACGACAATCAATGCTTGGCTTTAAGAGTTTTACACAAACCCGGTATGGTGAATTAATGACCCGCTTTACTTTTGATTTATACGGTGTTGGAGCAGATGCCGGCAGAACTGCATTTCATATGCTATATGCTTATGCTGAATTAGGAATGATTGGTGTTGGCCATACCTGGAGCTTATTCTGCGATTTTGACGGATTTCCGAATATTGTTGAATACTGGGGACCTGTCGGCATGTCACTATGCAAAAATGTCCAGATCCGTTTCATACCTGTTCAGGGTAAAAACCGATTGGCTTTTGCCCTTGAACGTCCGGGAGCAAGTGCCGACGAAGGGGTTTATCGTGACAGAATTGAACTCTCTGATGTAAAACCAAAGTTCTCCCTACCAGATTTATCAGGGGAATTTCGCATAACAAGGAGCTGGGGATATGCTGAATTAGCCGGATTGGTGAGAAAAATTGAATGGGTGGATCAGGGTAACGAACAATTTGATTTAAGCGGGAAAGCCATCGGATGGGGATTAAACCTGAGTACAAACCTTAAATTGAGTGAAAAAGATCTATTTATTGGCCAGACAATTTATGGAAGCGGCATTCAGAATTACATGAATGATGCCCCAACCGATATAGGGATTCAGAATGATTTTGATAATCTTAATTCGCCAGTTAAAGGTGTAGCCCTGCCCCTTTTCACCTTCTCAACGTACTTAAATCATCGATGGAATGAAAAATTAACCAGCTCCGTGGGATATTCCGCTATCACTATTCAAAACTCTGACGGTCAAAATGCTGACGCTTTTCACATGGGAAAATATGCAAGCACTAATCTGCTCTATTATCCGGATCCAAACATTATGGTTGGCTTGGAATTGATATGGATCAACAGGGAAAATTACAACGATAACTGGAAAACTTCCGCTACTAAGATTCAATTCTCATTCAGGTATTCCTTCATACATTCATTCTCGGGAAATATATAGAACCAACGACCCATATTTTATAACCATAGCCAGATGAGAAATATTGTTATTTATGCATCCCTTATTATTATGACCCTGGGCTGCTCTGAGATTAAACCGGATATCAGTGTGCCGGTAATCTATTCCACAGATCTTTATCATCCCGCTATGGACCCTGATGATAATTTTGACCTTGCTTGTCTGTTTGCAATAAAAGAGTTTGATGTAAAAGCAATAATTATTGATAACGCAGCAAAAGTACCTGTTAATCCGGGTATTATTCCAATCCGACAGATTGAAAAAATCTCCGGCAGAACCGTCCCATATGCAGTAGGGCTAAAAGCTGGCCTGAAAAGTCCGGATGATGATGGATCATCTCAGAAAGAGTTCCGTCAGGGTGTGCAGCTCATATTGAATACCCTGAATGAAAGTGTGAAACCCGTGACTGTGATCACTGTCGGAAGTCTTAGGGATGTTGCAGCTGCAATAAATGCAAATCCTGAACTCTGCAAAAAGCAGATAAGCAGGATTTTTGTTTTTGCAGGAGACGCAACCATAAGGAATCCCGGAGTATTCAGAGAGTATAATGTTGACCTGGATACTTTTGCCTTTGCCAGGATTATAAATTCCGGATTAGAAATTTACTGGATACCATGTTTTGACGGCGGAGCAGGAAAAAATAACGGCCGTTCGTCATATATTATATCAGCAAGAGAGAAACTCTTTTCTTCAATATCACCCCGCTTGATGAATTATTTCAGATTCTGTCTTTTGGCAAAGAGTGACAGCTCTGTATATTGATGCTTTGGAAGGACCGGAAGATGCTGAAGAGATAAAGACAATTACATATAATCAGGAAGCGGGAGTAAGAAATCTCTGGTGCAGCCATGTTTTCCCTTTTATTGCTCAACAGGGATTACATTCAGGAGAAAGATGAACTGAGCACAGGGAGAAAAAGCGATAAAATTAAAAAAGGTCAGATAGTGGTGCCTTTTACTTTTAAGGATCAGTATGTCTATTCCGATCCGAGTGGAATGGTATGGCCGGATAGTGCCAGAAAAACCAACAAAATACATGTTTTTGAAATAACTGACAGAAAGGCTTTCACTTCACAAATGACTTCGGTTGTTTCTCACTTATTGGAAGAACTTGATAAATAAATTTATTGACAGCGTGCGTCTTAAGTGAAAGCAAAAGCCTCTGTCCCTGATCAGGATCTGTTCAGAATGCGCTCAACACTTTTAGTTTTTTTCTGATTACTTTGCCCCGGGAGCACGATAAGTGACAGATTTTTTAGACGCTGCATCAATATCCTCAGGTGAAAGCAGAACTGTTGTCGTCATTGACACCACCCCTGTTGAATTAACTCTTAATCCCGCTGCTGCTGCTGAAACATCATCCGGAAGCTCAACTGTAATATAAGCATCATGCTCACCGAATGCATAATAGAATGATTCAAGCTTGCCTCCCATTGCCTTCCATCATTTTCTTAACAACTGCTTTTCTCTGTGTACCACCATCCTCCATTAAACCTTTAACCCCGTTGGCATTGTAAGATGCCTTGATCAGATACTTTTTCATGCTAATTGATTTAAATTTTCCAACCAATCAGGTCGGTCGGTTTCACCCCGTTTTTTATTGGTTTCCGGTCTCCGGCTATTTTAACAATTTGAAATCGAATATGTTCGTGAATATAAAAACCAGAGGGAGCCTGTTGAAAAAGTCACCTTTTCAGCCGCTTTCAATCACTAATTTTGTTTAAGTTCGCAGCTGGTTGACATTTAAAACTATTGGAAGGACTATTTGATTACAGCCTCTGGGGATTATTCCTTGCCAGTTTCCTGGCTGCTACTGTTGTGCCTTTCAGTTCTGAAGCAATACTTTCTTTCCTGATCATTAACGGAACAGATCCCTATACTGCAGTTCTTGTTGCAACAGCCGGAAACTGGCTTGGCGGAATGAGCAGCTTTGCTATTGGTTACCTTGGAAAATGGGAATGGATTGAAAAGTACCTCAGGATAAAACGTGAAACCATCGAAAAGTGGCATAACCGGCTGTATAAAAGAGGTGCAATCTTTGCCTTTCTGTGCTGGGTGCCTGCAGTAGGAGATATTTTTGCTGTCGGACTGGGGCTTTTACGAGCCAATATCCTTATCACTTCAGTTGCAATGCTTGCCGGTAAATTTCTACGCTATGTGATCTGGGGCTGGCTGACAGGGCTTGTATTTTGATCCGGTTACTGAACACACCCGTGAACGGATTTCTTTTTTACCTGAAGGTCTCTGACATCAACAGCCTCGGCCGAGGATTCTTATAATTTACATCACCACAGCAGAAACCTATTTTTCACACTGGGTAATTGCACTCCTGAAAGCTTCTGCAACATTCTTGGCTGTTTCTATATCTCCTGCCGCAATCTCAACCTCACTTCCCCAGGCTTGCTGCACACCATTTTTATATGCTTTCACAAGCTTTTGCTTATTTTTGCAGGGAATTGTCACTGCCACATTTTTACCGCTAACCTTTAAATCAACAAGGATCTTATTCATATCTGAAAGAGTAAATTCAAAGATCTCATCTGTTGTTTTGCCTTTGTCGTCAGTAGTTGCAGTTCAGTTAATGAAATTCTGCAGGGATCATTATTGATTATTTCCAGCTTCTGCTTTAACTCAGTCCCTTCTCCTTTAATATCTCCAACATTTTCAGTGATAAACCTTACGACCGATTGCTTATCTCCCCAGACCTTATCCTTTGGCTTGCTGTTGCCGGCCAGAAACCTGATTGCTTCGGCAATATCCTGTGCCTGTCTGGCATCAAAAGCCATTATTTTTATCCCGTCATCAAATGATTGCTGCTTGCCATCTTTAAATACTTTCACGAATAATTTTTTGCTTGCGACCGAGACTTCAACATTCAGAAACTTGCCCGATGATGCTATCTTTATCATGCCCGGATCGAGCATATATGGATAAAACTCAAATGTCTGTTCGGTAACCATACCTTTTGCATCGGTTTTCCCAACCAATATCTGATATTCAACGGATCGGCTGAAATTGAGCTGAAATTCAGCTTATAAATGTCGGGGCCAATTGTTTCACCCTTAATAGTACTTGTTAAATAAGTCATCGCCTCAGCATTATTCTTCCATGATGCAGGTTTGGTTTCAGAGCCTTTGATGGCTGCTCTTAAAGCTTCCACCAATTCACGCGCTGTCTCTATATCATTGTCTATAATCCCAATCTCATACTGAAAATCCTGCAGTACATTGTCTTTAAAATACTTGATATACTTTGCTTTGTTCTTTACAGAAGGTAAAATTGTTATCTTTTTTCCGCTTACCTTAAAGTTTAAGCTGTTTGCATCAAAGTCACTCAGATAAAACTCATACTTCTCCTCCACAGGTTTCCCTTTTGAATCCGGCTCGGTATAAATAAATGTCGATTTTGTTCCATCACCCTGTCAGAAAACTGATCTTTTGGTTCACGGTTCTTTTTATCAATTGTCAGCTCAGTTAGTGTTTTTCACAATAAATTCAAGCGACTTTTGCAGAGTTCCAAAATCAGGCATCACCGATTTGCTTTTTTCAATAGCGGATGAAAAAGCTGCAATTATATTGCGGGCCTGATCAATATCCTCTGCAATGATCTCAAAATCATTGACAAAGTTTTGCTGTTCATTGTTTTTTGTATATTTAATATAGGAATCCTTGGCTTTGGTTTCAACCAGAACTGAAAGCTGCGGCCCGCTGACCCTTACGCTTAAATTTTTTACATTGATATCCAGTATACTGAATTCATATTTTTCTTCCGTGGATAGCACCTTTCGTGATCGGTCTTTTTCACCGTAAAACCTGCCAGATAATCCTTCCGTTCCCCAAAAGAGAATGACTGTTCAAAGGTACCCGAACCTGAATTTATTTTATGTAATGTTGTTCTTTAAGCCAGTTCAGTGCATCTGCATTTGTGTTCCACCCTTTTTCCCCGGTGGTAACAAGCGGAATTGCATTCTTTAAAAAGATCTATCAGTTCCTGGGCTGCATCAGTACCGGATAACAAAATTTCAAGATTATTTGTATAGCTGTCAAGCTTATCTTCACGGAAGTGCTTAATAAATTTCTGATCATTATTGATTGTAAGGCTTATAAAAAGCTTTTTCCCGGATGTCTTACGGATAATTGTATTTTTATCAATATCAGACACATAGAATTCAAATCTTTCATTTGAGGTTTTCCCTTTTTCGTCAACCTGAACCGAAACAAAACTAAGCTTTCCCTTACTCTCGTCCAGAATTTCGATTGATTGCTTAAAAGTGGTCTTGTCAAGTTGCACATCCTGTACCTTCTCCTTGATTGAGGCAAGCGACTGGCTGAGTTTATTCTGCGATGCCGCATTGATAAATCGATAAAACAGTGAAGAGCAATTATACAAATGAGGTGTGGAAAAGACATTTTCATAATGTTGTTGTTTAAGGATTTATATAAAAACACAAACTGAGAAAAACAGTAATTGTTCATTCGAATATTAAGATCTCATTTTCCTTATAAGCAAATTTACACTCTTTTTTTAAAACTGTTATAGCAGAAGCACGCCTGAACATTATAAAAGAGAGTATATTTATACATGAGTATACCCTATGGAATCAATTAATTCAATCTACTATGAAATTTACACGGAGCAACTCTGTCTATCCTCTTCTGGCACTTCTCTTTCTACTGTTCGGATGCAGAACAGAACTATCAACAACAACATTGCCAAGGAGCATCCCGGAAAAGGAAGGAGTCTCTTCCCAGGGAATAATTGATTTCCTCGATGCAGCGGAAAAGAGCCGGCATGAATTCCATAGTTTTATGTTTTTGCGCCATGGAAAAGTAATTGCCGAAGGATGGTGGAATCCATACAAACCCGAACTCAGGCATACACTCTATTCAACAAGCAAAAGCTTTACTGCAACAGCAGTCGGCTTTGCAGTAAGTGAAAAACAAGCTTTCGGTAAATGATAAAGTTATTTCATTTTTTCCCGATCTGCTTGCCGGATACGCGTGAGTCCGTTTTTAGCCGCAATGACGTTAAAGACCTGCTGACAATGTCTGCAGGACAGGATCCCGATCCAACTTTTAAAACGGTAGTTAACGACAGCAACTGGGTAAAGTCGTTTCTTTCGGTACCTGTTGTACATGAACCGGGCACGAAATTTCTGTATAATACACTCGCTACATATATGTTATCTGCCATTGTTCAAAAAGCAACAGGAGAAAAGGTAATTGACTTTCTTAAACCTCGTTTGTTTGACCCGCTTTCGATTGAGGGAATGGACTGGGAAGTTGATCCCCGTGGGATTAATGTCGGTGGCTGGGGACTGAGGCTGAAAACAGAAGATATGGCCCGATTCGGACAGCTTTTTCTGCAAAAAGGCAAATGGAACGGGAAACAGGTTCTTCCGGCTGAATGGATTGAGGAAGCATACATCAAAAAAGATCGATCAGGCTCCCGATGCTCCTCAATCCGTAAAGGATTCAAGCGACTGGATGCAGGGCTACTGCTACCAGATGTGGCGTTGCCGTCACAATGCATTCAGGGCTGACGGAGCCTATGGCCAGTATATCATCGTGTTACCCGACCAGGATGCAGTAATAGCAGTTACAGCTGAAAGCCCTGATATGCAGAACGAAATAAACCTTATATGGAAATATCTGCTGCCTGCAATCAAACCTGGCGATCCTGCCTGAAAACAATACAGCATATACAAGGCTGAAGGAAAAATTAGCCTCCCTGGCACTTCCTTTACCTGATCCGGGAAATGGTTCTTCAAATACTTCCCTGATTTCAGGCAAAACTTTTGTATTCAATCAAAATGATAAACAGATTAATTCAATGAATTTCCAGGATTGCTGACAATATCTGCAAGGTTTCCATGATGATTGATACTTCATCTTATCAGTTTAACTTTGGAGCACGGACAATGGATTCACGGGTGAAACAACACTTCACGGACCTAATTTACTATTGCCGGCAAAAGCGCATTTTTCAGGCCTCCCTCCTTCAAAGGTTGCCGGGAGCTTCGGCTGGAAGGATAATAATACAGTTGAACTGGTATTGCGATATATTGAAAGTCCGCATACCGAAACCATAACCTGCAATTTCGACAAAAATACTGTTTCTGTGGACTTTTGCTACAGCAATGAGCCTAATAACATCCAGCCGGAATTGAAAGGCGTAGCTTTAAGAAATAATCGTGACTATCGGCGATATGGCCAAAACCTGCTCAGATTTAATTTCCGGTATGATCTTATTATTGTGAGATCAGTTTTATTCCTTCCGGATGAGTTTTGCAATAGAATTAATGCCGTCTTAATTAGTGAATGATATAAATAATTTTAAAAGTTGTGTAACAACTACCTTAGTTAAAGCCCGCAACTTTGATAAATAACTTTTTATAACTCGCTAAACCAGACATGAAAAAATACGAAATCAATAATTCTCTGCTTATCATTACATTTCTGTTGCTGGCAGCCAATTCTCAAAGCCCGCTTGGAAAAGGAAACCAGCAACTAAATGCCGGCATTGGTTTTTCGGGCTGGGGCATTCCTGTATACGTTGGACTGGATTTCGGAGTTCACCAGGACATTTCGTTAGGATATCGAAGGTTCAATCAGATCTTATAATGAAAATTATCAAGCTGCAAAATATAATAGCTCAATATTTCGGGTTATCGTTCAACGGTAATTATCACTTTAATACCGTTCTCGAAATTCCAAAGGACTGGGATCTTTATGCCGGATTGAATCATCGGTTACTACTTCTGGGCCATCAGTTCTGATTACCCGGGTAATGCCTCCTCAGGTGTCGGGCTCGGCGCTCAGATCGGAGGCAGATATTTTTTCAAAAATAATTTCGGATTGAATCTTGAATTAGGAGGCAGTAATGCATTTTCAGGCGGTAAATTCGGAATAACTTACATCTTTTAAGATTAACCTACCTGATTGTCAAATTATTTTCCTGATATCTATCTCTTTTATATCGCTGACAATAAAATCAGCCTGTGACAAATCCTGATCTCCGGAATTAACATTCCGGTATCCAATGCATGTCATCCCTGCCTTTTTTGCAGCAATAGTACCGCTTTTTGAATCTTCCACCACCAGGCATTCGGATGGATGTACATTTAATAATGCGTGCAGCTTTCAAAAAGATATCCGGTTCAGGCTTGCTTCGTTCAACCTCTTCACCACTAACAATAATTTCAATGTATTGCCCTATTCCAATTTTTTCTACTACGGCTTCAATAAATAGTCTTGGTGATGATGACGCTATTGCGATTGGAATATGATTCTTTTTTATCTCTTCAAGTAATTCAACTGTACCTTGTATAGCTTTCAGCTCTGCTCTCCCTTAATAATTTTAATTTTATTGGCACCTGCATCGCCTTCAGCTCATCAATGTTTCATTTATCCGATAATCCTCTTTAATTGCTGCCCACATGGCTGAATCTGTCCAGCCTGTAAACCTGTCGAAATATTTTAAGGACACATCTACTCCCAGATCTTTCAACAGCTGATTGTCTGCCATGCAATGTAATGGTTCACTGTCTATTAATACCCCGTCAAGATCAAATATCACTGCTTTTATCATTACGAACTCATTTGTTTGTTTACCCATTTATAACATTGCCACCTGTGACAAAGTGTTTTCTTTATCATTACCAGAGTAACGCCAAATCTAACAAAGTAACGTCAATTATTTGCTTCACACCTAAAATAAACTGTATGATCCTGCCATGCTGTTTTGACAAGTCATTGCCTGATTCAGGGTTTCAACTGCAGGCTATCCCGATAGAAAGCCCAGGCACATTAATAATGATGTAGATCCGTTGTTGTTCAAAAAAATCTTTCCCGACACAGCCCTCATTTCCCGAATATTCCTAACTTAGATTCGAATGTGAAGGTTAAAGGCTGGGCTAAGTATATTTATGTCTGACTGAATAAACAAGTTAGATTATTATGATAATGTCTCATGAGACTCATAATTTCCTTCTCTTCTGTTCCCGATTTTGCTTTTCTCCTGCACCGGCAAAAAAGCCAGCAAGGTAATAACCTTCCGGCTGGCCAAAGCAGATTATATTGAGAAGATCAATGTGTCAGCGGTACTGTTCAGGCTGTAGTCAATTATCCTGTCACACCTCCGGCGATGATGTACGGACAGATGACAGTTCTGCGGCTTGCCGCCGACGGGTGCATTTGTGAAAAAAGGAGATACAATTTGTGTTCTCTCTGCACCTGAACTGGAATCGGTGTATCAGCAAGCCAGGAATTCCCTTGATTCACTTGAGGCAGGATCTGAAGAAAACAAAGGCCGATAACCAGCTGAATATTGCCCTTCTTGAAGCTCAGCTCGCAACAAGTGAAGCTCAGTTGAAAATATCCTCCCTTGATTCACTCCGGATGAAGTATGCCACAGAGATCCAGCGCAAACTGCTTGAACTTGAGATGAAAAAAGCTCTGATCGAAAAGGAAAAGACTGAAAAGAAGCTGGCTGCCACTAAAATGATAGGAGAAAATGATATAAAGCAGATAAATGCCAGGATCATCCAGGAGAAGTCAAGGGTACAATCAATGGCAGATCAGGTTAACTCTTTGACTATAATAGCCCAGCGCGACGGAATTATAATGCGAACCGAATCCCCCATATTCTCAATAATGGGACCTCAGGGCAACGGAACGATAGGTGGACCAGTAAAGGAAGGCAGTGTTCTTTTTATGGATAATCCTGTACTCCAGTTTCCTGATCTTTCTGCAATGCAGATTTCTGCCGAGGTGGCTGAAGCTGACTTTAAAAAGGTCGAAAAGGATCAGCATGTTGTTATTACTGTCGATGCGGCTGAAAAGCTTACAACAACAGGCAGGGTAAACCGGAAAAACCTTATCGGTCGTAATGCGCAGAGGTACTCGGATTCAAATGTAAAGTTTTACGAGGTTATTATCGATGTCGACAGTTGCCACACCAAGATGAAACCGGGATTGAGCGCTTCATGTGAGATTACCCTGGCAGAGGCAAAGGATACACTTTTTGTACCGACACTTGCCATTTTTGAAAGAGACAGCGCGAAGGTGGTTTTTGTGAAGAGAAAAGAAAGCTTTTTCCCGTAAAGGTACAGACCGGCTTCTCAGGCAATTCTTATACAATAATTTCCGGAGGTCTGAATGGCGATGAAATCATTGCCTTATCTGAACCGCCAAACAGTCTGATTGAGACTGAAGCAGACAAAAAAGATAAGTTCCGATACAACTAAAAACCGAAATTCCAAATAAATCCCTGACATATGACAAGAAGAATTTTTTTATTTCTGCTCATTATCCTGGCATCCTGCAAGGGAAAGGAGTCATCTGACATCCAGGTGACAAAGGTAAAAAAGGGAACCTTTCTGGAAGAGATCACAGATCAGGGTACAGTTAAAGCTGTAAATTCAATTACTGTTTCCGCCCCTACTATCTCCTACCGGTATGGAGCCCTCAAAATAGCCAAAATAGTAGAAGACGGAGATGAGGTTGAGAAAGGTGATACAATAATGATATTCGATCCGTCAGAGATCAAAAGATCTATAGTTCAGGCAGAACAGCAGCTTGAAATAGCCAGGGCTGAGTTTGAAAAGCTTAAATCGACACAGCAATCTGAAATTGAGGACCTTGAGGCGGATCTTGAGCTTGCCCGTATCTCACAGGAGATATCAAAGATCAATTTCGAAACATCAGTGTATGAACCGGAGGCCACCAAAAAAGAGATAAAACTTAAGCTCGAATCCGCCACAATTGCACTTAACAGGGCTAAGGAACAGATTGAAAACAAGAAGATAATCCATAAGGAGGATCTGATTCAAAAATCACTGATTATCAAGCAACTGACATCCACCCTTGCAGATGCTAACAAGTCAATGAACAATCTTTTTGTCGTAAGTCCTGCTAAAGGAATCATAATCAAGGAATTGAACTGGATGACTAGACCAGAAATGGGCAATCGGCGACCAGCCTTATTCAGGATCGAATATCATTGAACTGCCTGATCTTTCGGCGATGAGGGCTGAAGTTAAAATTAATGAGGTGGATATTTCAAAGATTATGCCAGGTCAGAGAGTTGAAATACGTCCAGATGCCTATTCAGATTCTGTCTATGCTGCAAAGGTCGAATCGGTAGCTAACCTTGCCCAGAATAAGGATTATAAATCCAAAATAAAGATCTTCCCTGTTCAGATCAGCATCACGGGGCAAAGTAAGAAATTGCTTCCCGGTCTTACAGTCAGTTGTAAAATAATCGTAAGCGAAGTACCAGGGGTACTTTATATTCCTCTTGAATCACTTTTCAGGGATCAGGGAAATGAGTATGTCTATTTAAAATCAGGTTCAGGATTCAAACGCCATGATATCAAAACAGGAGCAATAAATACAGATTTTGCAATAATAACTGAAGGTCTTGATGAGAATGATCTGATTGCTCTTTCCGATCCGTTCCTTACACAGGGAGGAGGTAAAGGAAAAGAACGTGAACGGAAACAAAAAGACAAATGGTCCCAGATAGAGGGAATCACAACAGATAAACAGAAAATGAACAGGAGATCTTTATACTTTAAAGCAATGAACAGACAATTCGTACACTATTTGCTCACGGTTGTTCTGTTACTTTTTACCACTCTCCTGTAACCGAACCCGGAAAGCAGGTACTCGGTTATGAAAGGACACTTCAGACAATCGGTTATTGAGACAGGTGAACTGCAGGCAGTAAATGCCTCTTTTCTTATGATGCCAAGGATCAACTATATATACGGATATAGTTTCAAGATAATAGGTCTGGCTGAACATGGAAAATTGGTTCATAAAGGCGACCAGGTAATAATTGTAGATCCCTCATCAGTTCAGAAATTTATAATTGAAAAGAGTACATCACTTGAGAATGAAATTGCCGCGGCAAACAAGCTCAGGGCACAGATCACAAATAATCTTCAGGATCTGAGATCGCAATACAAAAATGAGAAAGCCTCATACGATATAAAAAAACTGGGAGTGGAAAGATCAGGCTTTGAAGCTGTCAGCATCAGAAGGGTAATTGAACTTGAATTCCGTCCAGGCTGAAATAAAGCTCAAAAAAATAGAGAGGAATCTTGAACTGAAACCAAAACTCGACAGTCTCGATCTGCAGATCCAGCAGATCAGGGTCATCCAGAAGGAGAATGAGCTGAAAGCTGCCGAGGAGGACCTGGCCAAACTGGCTGTTAAAAGTCCTCTCGACGGAATTTTCGTAGTGGAAGAAAACTGGAGCAACAGGACAGATGATCAGGGTGGGTGATGAGGTTTACCTTGGGTCACCCGTCGCGAGGATCCCAGATATCCGGTCGATGATGGTAAAGGGCTTTGTAATGGAAAATGATTTAAGCAAAATTAAACCCGGCCTGAAAACAATTGTAAGGCTCGATGCCCTTCCTTCCGTACCCTTTAATGGAATAATAAGCGAAGTTGGAAGAGTATGTATAGAACGGGATGATAAAAAAATATTCCCGGCGGAGGTTGTAATCTCAGAATCTGACCTGAGACTGAAACCAGGGATGACAGTCAGCTGCGAATATATCACCTATGAGGGGGAGGATGAGATCTATGTTCCAAACAATTGTATCCTCGAGGAAAATAAGCATTTCTATCTTTTTGTCAGGAAGCGGGGGAAGCTGAGAAAGACCGAAATAAAGACCGGGCCCTCGAATAATATGTTTACGATTGTTTCAGGTGATCTTACTCCCGGTCAGGCTCTGGAACTTCCGGAAAATATTTTAACCAGGTAATTGGCCTGATTATGCAGACAAAAGAGAACATAAGGGTTGCACTTAACGGACTGCGCGACCATAAATTCAGATCATTTCTGACAATGCTCGGGATAATTTTCGGCACAGCTTCTGTAATCACAATGATATCGATCGGCGAAGGGGCTAAAAAGCAGGCTATGGCCAAATACCAGGATCTCGGTGTAAGCAATATCATTATCCGCGATAAAGATCTGACAGATCCCGAACTTGAACAGGTAAGGATAAAATTCTCTCAGGGTCTCTCTATCAGTGATACGAAAGCAATAACTGAAATAGTTCCCGGGAATAAAGGGAGTTGCACCCCAATCAGAAGCTAAACTGGAAGCAATGTATGGTGATAAATCATCAAAAGCCACAGTTATTGGTGTTACTCCGGAAGTGACAAATATCCTGAACTTCAGGGTGGATAAGGGAATTTTCATCGATCAGGATCATTTCAACAGACAGCTCAGGGTATGTGTGCTTGGAGCAAATATTGCCCGGGAGCTTTTCGCCTTCGAGGATCCACTCGGCAAAAATATAAAACTTGGAGACCAGTGGTTCGAGGTGGCCGGGGTGCTCCAGACAAAGGCCCTGTTTCACAGAAACAGTCGGAGAACTGGCAGCCCGTGACCTGAATAATGATGTTTATATCCCCCTGTCAACATTCGGCAACAGGATTCCTAAATCAAATATTCTTACAAGTGAACTCAAACAGGTAACTGTTAAACTTGAAAACTTCAGATATGTTGATAGAATCTGCGGCTGTTATGAGAAGTATTATTTCACGACGCCATTTCAACAATGACGATTTCAGCATAATTATTCCATATGAGCTGATGGAACAGGAGAAACGTGAAAGCCGTATTTATAACCTTCTGCTGGCTTCAATAGCAGCAATATCTCTGCTTGGTTGGAGGAATTGGCATCATGAACATTATGCTTGCCACTGTCATGGAAAGGACACAGGAGATTGGTATCAGGCGGGCTGTCGGCGGAAAAAGATCCGATATAATGGGACAGTTTGTCACTGAGGCAATGGCTATGAGCATCACCGGAGGACTGATAGGAGTATTTCTTGGAATTTTCCTGTCGCTTGGCATCGGATTAGCTACCGAGGTCAAAACCTTTCTGACCTTCTATTCAATCTTTATAGCCTTCGGCTTTTCAGTAATTGTCGGAATCACCTTTGGCTATCTTCCTGCCAGAAGAGCAGCTGATCTTAAACCAATAGAATCGATCAGGCATGAGTAGTAAATGGTCGTGACCTGTCCCATAAACCCCTCCCTGGGGGCTGTTGAAAAAGTCCTCTGTGTAACTCTGTGCAGTCTCTGTCGCTGCGCCCGCATGTGGTCCTTCGCTAAATTTGCCTTCCGGGCAAATTTTACGCTCGGCCCTTGTGTAAGTCTTAAAACCTTGTTACACAGAGATTCACAGAGAATGCGCAGAGTCACCGGGAAGTAAAGGTAAATCTTCGACTTTTTCAACACCGCCTATAGAGCAACAATCCAATAGTAACGTCTTTTGCCCCTTCCCTTGGTCCTTAAAGGGGTTAGGGAAGGGTTTTAAGGTTATAGATGGACTTGGATTAAGAAGAACCCGGATCTGAAAAAATCTCGTGAACTATTGATGAAACAAATTGTTTATTTAGAATTATTCTAAATTACACTGGTTCAGCTTCCCCCTTTTGTTCAATGTAAAACAGAGATCCTGATTCAAGAAGTTTAAACTTATCACATTTAACTTAAAACAAATAACTATGAAAACTCAAACAGACATTAAGGTACAGGAAGCACAGAAGGTCGATCCTTCACATATCATGCAGATTGGAATGGGGTTCTGGGCCTCAAAGACTTTACTGACGGCAGTAAAGCTTGAACTTTTTACTCGTTTGGCTGTCAGACCGTTATCGGCAAAAGAGATCAAATATGAAATATGCCTGAATGAGAGAGGGTTATATGATTTTTTAGATTCATTGGTTGCACTGGGATTTTTGCAGAAAACCGGTAATAAAAGTTCTGCCGTCTATTCCAATTCACCTGACAGTGATCTGTTTCTTGACAAAAACAAACTTTCGTATGTCGGAGGAATGCTTGAGATGGCCAATAACAGATTATATCCATTCTGGAGTTTTCTTGAGGAGGGTTTAAGGACCGGTACGCCCCAAAACGAAATCAGATCGGGAAGATCGACGCTTTTTGAAGAAATCTATTCAAATATTGACAAGACACGTGAATTCATAAATGCCATGAGCGGCATACAGATTGGAAATTTCGTGGCTTTTGCAACGAAATTTGATTTTTCAGGTTACAATACACTCTGTGACATCGGTGGTGCAGGGGCCATGCTTTCTGCCCAGGTTGTAACACATAATCCGCATATGAAATGCACATCCTTTGATCTTCCTCCCGTATGCCCTATCGCCCTTGAAAATATAAGCAAGATGGGATTGGCCTCAAAAATCAATATTAAAGCAGGCGATTTCTTCACCGATCCTTTTCCAAAGGCAGATATAATTACAATGGGCAATATACTTCATGACTGGGGACTAAAGGATAAGAAAAGACTTATCAGTAAGGCTTTTGATGCATTGCCAAAAGGAGGTGCCTTCATTGTAATTGAAAATATTATTGATGACGAAAGACGTGAAAATGCATTTGGCTTAATGATGTCGCTTAATATGCTTATAGAAACTGCTGAAGGATTCGATTTTACACTGGCAGATTTTACCGAATGGACAAAGGAAGCCGGGTTTAAGGAAACCTCCATTCTTGCCTTTGACAGGACCTTCAAGTGCAGCTATAGCGATAAAATAAGGATATCTGATAACCGGTTTAGTCGTTAACTGTTAATAAGAAAAGAAAGAAGGCGACACTTATATGATTTTGATGTGTCAGTCAAAGTCTGCAATACTATCCTGATGGGCAGGAAATAGATAAGTGTCGCCGTAGAGTTTTATCTGTTTGTTTTGTGCTGTGGAGGAAGGGGTTCTTCCTCTACAACTTTAATTTTATCAATACCCTTTTTTATAGATTCAATGCCATTCTCCATTCCTGTCTGGGAAGCATAAAGACCACTATTGCCAATTATCTGTCCGTCTGATGTCTTCAGCACAAAATAAAAGTTATTGTTGACTGTCTGTTTGCGTTCAAATCCGTCAGAATAACTGCTGTTCCTTACCAGGTCTATGCCCATGAAAACAGGATGATTTTGAAGAATATAGCTGACTTGTTAAAATAACCAGCGGATTGTCCTCTATCAAATCAAAATAATACTCACCCTGGGTGGCCTGTTTTATCACAAAGTTTGTCATAATGATAATTTTTAATGTCAATTCCTTTTCGCAATCCGATGAATGTCAATGCTGTTTTACATCGATATTGCACTTAACAAAGGTAGGGCCTCTGCTTCCGGTTAACGTTATAAAATATTTTCAATTATTTACATAATTATCACCTGGCTTGTCAGGAACAGGGAATTACAAAAAGAGCCCCCGGTTTTCAGAGGCTCTTTATAAAAATCTGCCACCACACAAAAAAAAGTAATCAACTGCTTAAATTAAAGTTGCCTGAACCGTGAAAAACATTACTTTATTTCCTGATGTGAGTATCCTACAATCCGCTAAAATTAAAAGCAGCCTCGAGATAAAGATAAACCCTGACCCCGGAAAAAGATTACATAATTTTGAGAAAAACTTATATAATTTTTATTCCTGGGCCTTGTAAGTATGACCCGGGAGCGGCTTTAAACAAAGAATGCTTATTAATTGCTGACAAGAGATTTGCATAAATCCTGCCACTTTTGTTAATTTGTTTAATACTGGAGAAGCAGGTTAAAATTGCTACCATTGAACACCATACTATGCTTGAAAGCATAATCACAATATCAGTCACCGGACTCCTGGCAGGGTTTATTCTCTCAATGCCAATAGCAGGACCTATAAGCATACTTGTTACTTCCAATGCTCTAAAAGGCAGACTGCGTTACTGTGTTTTGGTCGGGACCGGTGCCTCAATCGCCGACTTTGCCTATGTCTTTATAGCAGTTTTTGGCCTGACAAAACTTTATTCATTCTATAAGCCTGCCATACCATATATTTTTGCAATCGGCTCAGTTTATTTTATCTATCTGGGCTACAAGATAATAAAGAACAAAAATAGATATTGAAAATCTTGAAGACAGAACCCATCTTACCGAAAAGATCCAAAAAAAAGGGAAAGGAGCTTTTTTAACCGGATTTATGATTAATTTCCTGAATCCCACACTGTTTATCGGAGTTCTTACCTCCTCCTTTTTTGTGATCTCACTAATAGCATCCCTTGGATTTCATACCGGAGGGCTGGCAGGGAAAATGAACCAGAATCTAAACGAAATAAATAATATTGAAGGCAGAAGAATTGACACTTCAAATGTTCTTTCAATCAAGCAATTTGACAATCTGCAAAATCTGAAAAGGACAGATCGTAAGCAGGAACAATTGGTCTATCCTCACTATTTCCATTTTATTATCAGCACTTGCTATGCATTCTTCCTTTCGCTCGGAAGCATTATCTGGCTTTATCTCCTTTCAGTCATAATTATCCGGTTCCGTCAACGTATCAATATAAAGATCATATCGGGTTTTATTAAAAGTCTGGGAGTCATGCTCTGTCTTTTCGGTCTATTCTTTATTTATTTCTCGTTAAGAATGTTTATTGCAATGTAGAAAGAACTGTTTCTGCCCTACCCCTTTCCTATTGTAGCAACCCGGGAAAACAACGATACAGGTCAAAACAAATGATGTCAATTGAATCAGAGATGCAAAACAAGGTCACCGGGATATCGCATCATGCTCCCCGTTTGACGAGGGAAATAAGCAACATCCTGGTCATTGATTCAAAATCAATTATGGAATTATCTCTATTTTGCTGACCGCAGTGAATTTTTCTACTTTGTTTTGAATAGGTTTGATAGTTTTCAAATATGCAGATATGGCTGTAAGATCCTCGTCAGTCATGTTCCCGTACATTGTCCATGGCATTACGGAATTGAAATCCCCCGGGCTGAGCTTTGTATTCAGCGTTAATGAATCGGCAAGTGAATGAAAATAATAGACAAATGTTTCACTGTTCCATGAACCTATACCTGTAGCTGTATCGGGAGTGATATTGCTTGAACGCACGAGTGAACCATCAGGCAAAGGGAATTCCCTTCCTCCGCCATATTCCGTTCCGGCAATCAATTTACCTTTATTGGCCTGGGTGTGACACTCAATACAACCCGCAGAGTTAACAAGATATTTCCCATAATTTACTAAGATCACTCTTTTCCGGCTTTGTTGTGAATTGAGCTTTTTTGGGAATCAGATTTATGATAAAATTCATCGGGAAATCTGAAACAGACCCGGGAACATCATTTTTAACAGGCTTCAGAGTCCGGATATATGCAATTATCGATTTGATATCCTCTTCATCCATCTGGCCGTAAGAAAGGTATGGCATCATCGGAAAGAGCGCTTCCCCATCCTTACTGACTCCTGTAGTAATCGCACGAAAAAGTTCTCCGTCAGTATAGTGGCCTGATACCCTTCCGGAGTAATATTTTTAGCATAATATTTCCCCGGAAAGCCAAATCTCTGATCGAAGCTATCTCCTCCCATCCCAAGCGTGCCTTCAGTAGGAGGACCAGAAAATCTTGTCCAGTCGCGTTTCGAGTGGCAATCAATACAAACTGTAACGTGATTGGCGAGATATTCTCCCGCGGCAATCCTTTCAGGAGAGGACTCCACTGTCATCGAAGGCGGAGCTCCTACATTTGGTAAACCAATTTTAACGTATAACAGTAGTCCCTGCCATGCATACTACTACTATACCAACTAACCAAAGCAAAATCTTTCTTACTTTTTTCATTAGTTCTGATTTCTAAATTTTCCTACCAGTCTGGCTTTTCGGTTTCGCCCCGTTTTTTTAAGTGATTGCTGGTCTCCACTATAAAATATCTTCGCCCCGGCAACATGATATAATCGAATAACAATTCTGCTACCGGCAAAATGATTACCTGATATAAACAATCAGTTAAACATATCTATTTGTGCTTTTCTGGCTGATTACAAATTTTCATCCCACCTGATACACCCTGAAACCAAATTTAAACTTTTATCAGAAATTAAACAATTTTTTTAACCCCTTAAGCCGGCTTTATGCAGTTAAATTTCATTTCTCTATGTTGATCTCCGGAATCCTCTCCGATTGAATACATTAATGCGGCTCTTGCAAGGATCCGGGTAGAATCCAGTACCGGCAGCGATGAATCGTCAGGAAGAACTATCAGGGGAATCTCGGTACAACCCAGAACAACTGAGTCGCATCCATCTGATCTGAATTCATCTATAATATCCAGGAAATATCTCCTTGATGCTTCATTTATAATTCCATAGACAAGTTCATTAAAAATAATATCATTCACCTTAACCCTCTGAGCATTATCAGGAATGCAATAACTGATGTTTCTTTCACTGAAGATCTCAGGATAAACCGGCCCTTCCATTAAAAACCTGGTCCCAAGAATTCCGGCTTTTCCAAAGCCATTCCTCTCTGCCTCTTTTGCCACCTCTTCCCCAATATGCAACCAGGGAAGCGGTGATCTTTTTATTACGGATGAAAATGACTGATGGATTGTATTATCCGGAGTAATTAGAAAATCAGCCCCGATTTTAAATAATTTTTCAGAAGACAATAACATCAGATCTGCCACACCCTCCCAGTTTCCTGCAGAGATGTATTTCATATATTCACTGAGCGGAATATTATGAAGGCTTATTTCCGGATGGGCATGTTCACCGAGGAAATTTGCACCTTCATTGCAGATAGTTCTATAACAGAGGGCAGCACCTTCATAACTGCAGGCAACAATTCCAATATGCTTAATCATCGATTTCACGATTTCTTACTTAATATCAGGTTTATTGTAAAGGCTCAGCAACTCCTTTACTTTTTCAGAGGTTCGTATGACATCCAGTCAATTTCAACTTCATAAGGATGAAGGGGCTTTTCGATTGAATTAGGATTGGTCTCCACGGGCCAGCTGTTTGTATGCCAGAAATTCATCCTGTAACGTGTATGGTTCTGGGGTATCCCTTCCAGGGAGCCCTGATAATCCCACAATGTCAAGGTATCTGCATTTGACGGATTAACAATCCACCATCTGATACGATCCGGGATACCAGTCAAAGCCGTAGGTGTAAAACTGCGATGAAGCATTGTAACCTTTAATCGCAGGTATTGTTTCAGGCTGATTCTGCGCACCGGTCAATGGTCTTACCAGACCGCTCAGACGCTCTTTGTAAATAGTGTTTAAAATAGTTCCAGTCGCCATATTTATGGTCCTCCCGATTCGTTTAAGATCTCCATGCGGACCTGTCCAGGTTCCTATATAGATGATTTCCGGATCTGCAATAAGCCACTCAAAATCTATCTCGCTGAGTCCGGGTATGCTATCTACCTGATATGTAAAATAGCCTACTACCGCACCCACATTGGGCTGAATTTTTTTGACATCAGGAATTTTCAAACGCGATGCATAGGTCCCGAAATGGGTAAATTCGTTTGAGATAATTTCAGGCCCCTTGCCTGCACCCGGAGCATCCTCCGGATCTATCCTGAAAGAGAGAATCTTGGTATTTGGCTCAGTCGGTGAATCTACTCCGAATTTCCATATAAAATCAGCCCCGTTACCTGTAGTATGAGCTGTAAAAAAACCGGAAGAAGAATTACTGAAATTTTCGAAAAAAAAGCCATGATGCTGATCTGCTGTTGTAAATGCATATAAACCAGTAATAATAATAACTGCCGCTACGAGTATTTTTTTCATTTATAATCTCCATTTTTATTACTGACTTACTTAATTATTTCTATTCATTTATTCCGTCAATTCATTATCCGGATGTTATAATTATTCCTGTTTACGTCCTGCATAAAAATACTCATTCCAAACAGACAATTTTAAGCAAAGAAATATTAAATTTCAAGATCCCCTGCCGCTTTTTGGATTTTATATTTCCCGAATTATTATCTTAGTAGTGCAATATAGTCAAACAATAAATCCTGAAAAATCACGAAAGCCGTTACCAACTGATACTATACCTTAATCTATACCTACCTTATATGAAAACAAGAAAACCTCTTTTCGTACTATCCGGAATCATCCTCGTTTTACTCTTGCACTGTTTTCCTGCAGCACTCCCGGGAAAACTGCCCTCGCATGTCCGGATTTTTCAAGATACCCGACAAACAGGTCGGATGTTCATCAATGACAGGTCATAAGAATAAAAATTTTGACTGCTGACAATCGGGTTACAAAATCATAGGCGTCATAAACAACTCGGCAGTGAAAAATAATGGGGAATATCTTCTGACATATAAAAATTCAACTGTCACGGGAAAATCAATGCATCTGCAGATGCAGCGGAATGAAACCGGTATTAGCTAAAACTGAATTTAATGATGGAGCTTCTGGCTTCTCTTGATAATCAGTATTATTCCATCCTTCAGAACTTATTATAGTCCGATTCCTGAAAATAATACCGATATGTCTGAACAATTTACAGATATTGTTGCCCAGTCATCGGTATGCGATACAATAGTATTAAAGTCCGGGTCTGTACTTACCGGGAAAGGTAGAAGAGATCGGACAAACAGAGGTCCGGTACAGGAAATGTAATAATCTGAACGGACCTGTCATCTCGATCTTAAAATCAGATATCACAATTATAAAGTACTCGAATGGCACTCTGACAGTATTGCCTCAGATAAGCCTGTTCCTGACGGGAAATCCTTCTGTTATTCACCACATCAGCTACCTGTAATATGCCCCTGCAAAAACAGAGGGATTAGCAATTGCAGGTTTTGTTTCGGGTCTTGTCGGGCTGTTCATAGCTGGAATTCCACTTGGAACCTTAGGTGTGATCTTTGGAGCTGTAAGCCTTAATAAAATGAAGAAGTATCCTGGCAGATTTAAAGGAAGAGGGTTGGCAATTGCAAGTATTGTCCTTGGATTTGTCGCCGTTATTGGAGCCATTATAGTTATTTCTGCTATGTAGCCTGCACTACCCGGTTCCGGATTTTATCAGCCAGATCCATCCCGAACAGAACACCGGGGTGGAAAGTTATTGCGGGTGTGACTAAAAATAATCACATTTAGGGATGTGTCATTCCCCTGTTTGAAGAATGTTATTACAAATATTAGCAGATTCTTCAATTGTAAAAATCCTGCATTTGATCGATAATAAATTATCTTTAGAAAAAATATTTCACCAAAACTGACTAAAAATGGTCTTCACAATTCCAAATACAATCTAAAAGCACAGGATGGGAGAGATCTTAATCAAAGAGGTGAAAACCCGGCAGGATAAAAGGAAATTTATTTACCTTCCTTCAAAAGTTCATAAATCCAACCCAAACTGGCTGCCTCCTATCTATCTGGATGAATGGGAGTTATTTGATGAGAAAAAAAATAAGTCATTCCAGTATTCCGATACTGTTCTTTACCTTGCCTACAGGGATAACAAGGTGGTGGGACGCATTATGGGCATTATTAATAAAAGATATAATGAAATTCATAATGAAGAGCATGGCCGCTTTTGCTTCATGGAATGTTATGAAGACAGGGAAGTAGTTCATGCATTAATCAGCAAAGTAGAGAATTGGGCACGGGAGAAAGGCATGTTAAAGCTTGTAGGGCCATTAGCCTTTTCCGATAAGGATCCGCAGGGTTTTCAGATTGAAGGATTCGAATATCCGAAATTTATTGTATGTCCGACCAACGACAGATATTTACCTGAAATGATTGCGGAGAAGGCTATGAGAAAAATATCGATCTTGTAAACTACCTGGCCAGAATTCCTGATGAACTGCCCCTTGCCTATAAAAATATTTTGTCACGGGTTTCTGAAAATAAAGAATACAGAGTCGTTGAATTCAAAACAAAGAAGGAACTAAAGCCATATCTGTTTCCCATTCTCGATTTAATGAATGAGACATTTCTTGAGATTTATGGTTTTGTCCCGCTTAACGACCAGGAAAAGAAGGAATTTGTTGCCCGCTATATGATGATCCTCGATCCGAAATTCATAAAAGTTGTTGAGAACAATGATGGCCTCATTGGTTTTGCAGGCGGAATCCGTGATATAAGCGAAGGAATAAAAAGAGCAGGAGGCAGACTTCTTCCTTTCGGCATTTTCAAGATCCTCAGGGAATCAAAGAGATCAAAAAAACTGCTTATGCTGCTGGGCGGCGTCAAAAAGGAGTACAGGGGAAAAGGACTCGATGTACTGATGGCAATAAAGATGCTGCAGTCGTGTGAAGAACATGATATGGAGTGGATCGACCTTCATCTTGTACTTGAAAACAATGTCAGAATGAGGGCTGAATGCGAAAGAATAGGCGGAAATGTTATCAAAAAATTCAGAATATATCAAGAAAGACCTTTAATCCAGAACAGGTTCATATCTTTCACCTGAGTCACTAAAATCAGATCTGTAACGTAGGCATTTTATTTGCCTCCGCTGTCTTGCGGAGGCTCCCTTTATAGAATCTCCCTGTTCATCGGAATGATCCCTTAAAAGCACCTATTCATTAAACAAAACTGCATGATCAGATTGTTTCATTTATTGAACCATTAATCACTGACCAGAACAATGATTTTGAGTTGTAACCATTTGTCAATTAACCTTATAGGCGGGAGTCATTATGCCAAATTCTGAACTTTTAATATCAAATACAATTTTTCAGATTCATAAGAAAGAGAAGTCAGATTAACAAGTGAATTTAACCACTAAAAAAAACGACTATGAAAATGAAACCAGGAATTTATCAGGAATTTAATTCTTGTATTAATTACAGGAATTGTATTTTCATCATGCAGCAAGGATGACGAAAAAACTGATGCCATTGTAGGAACATGGACAACAGGAACATCAACAGTTACTGTTACGGTGGATTCCAAGACATTAACCAGTACTTTCTGGATTTGGGATTTTCGAGCTGAAGACGCACAGGCATACGCCGATCTTTTTGACGAGGCGCTCAAACAAGCCTTTACAGGAACTATCACTGTAAAATCAGATCATACTTACACGTCAAATCTGGATGATACTCCCGATTCAGGAACATGGAGCCTGAATTCTGACAGGTCGGAACTGACAATAACTTCAACTACTGAAGGACCAATGACATTTGACGTTCTTGAACTCACCTCATCCAAATTGCATCTTCATGCTCAGGAAACAACAACTGAGGACCTGAATGGGGATGAGACTCTTGAAGTACTTTCAGTTGAACTTGATTTAAATCTTACAAAGTAATATCGCGGGCAGTACAATAAACAGAGTTCTGTGCCACCAATTACATGATTTAACTTTATATATCGGAGTTATCCAACATTTAATCCGGGGACAGATATGTATTAAACTATCCTGGCCCCGGATTATTTTCTCCCCCACCTGTGATACTCAGGCCATATAATTACCTGGTTACCGATTTCATTTTGGATAATCCTTTGAATTTCTTAAATTTGCATCCGAATTTACTTTGCTGCTATTGCTGAAAGATTTTAATAGCAGAATATATCTTCAGGACCATCAGTCCGGTCCAAATTAAATAATAATCATTTAACATACTTATCTGTTAATAACTTGCCTGACCATAAATTATCTGTTTCCAGTTGTCATTTATACTTTAAACCAGGATCATTATGAACTTTCTGCGTAAAATATTTCAGCTTGTCGGAACGGGATTTACAAATTGCCAATATTATGAATCCATGAACCTGGCTCTTAAAAGATTGAATAATGAGTACACAATGCTTCATTACCCGCTATATGTAAATGATACAGACAGTTTCATGCAGGCACAGCAAAACCTTACCGATTACTGTACCGTGATGCGGGAGGACAGGCGCATGGCGCTGGCGTCGCCGACGATATCGCTGGATCGG